>NZ_JBMDKV010000005.1:0-326649 GCF_057809895.1 Rhizobium sp. FG113
CGCGAGTCGATCTCCCCCCTTGTGGGGGAGATGTCCGGCAGGACAGAGGGGGGTATGGCTCGGCGGCACCGACATCAGCGACATCGAACCCTCCCCATACCACCACCCCACCTCACGGGCACAACTACCCACCCCACAAAACAAATCCCTCAACCCACTCAACACCCTACCGCCAACCCCACGCTTTTCTCATCCCCACCCCGCGCCGCCCCGCCATACTTCCCTCGTCACCGCACAGGGAGCCGGGTCGCGAACCGGAAGCCCGTACCGCTCGAAATCCGGCGTGCGGTGATGGTTGCCAAGGGGATTAGACGCCGTCAGGGCCGATGATCCACCGGCAAGACCGATCCGAGAGACGCTCCTGTCGGGTCGGGCGAACCGGAAACCGAGGTGATCGGGCAGGCGGACAGCCTGACAACCAATACCACCGACCACAACCCGCCTGCCCTTCCCGTTTCATGACGCCGACCGTCGCGAGGTTTTGCCTCGCGCGCGGGTTTGGCGTGCGTGGTGTTTAATGACGGTTGGCGTTCTGCCGTGTGATACCCCCCTCTGCCCTGCCGGGCCTCTCCCCCACAGGTGGGGAGATTGGCTGGGCGTGCCCGCTCGCTCCACGCTCATTGTTTGGGGATGCCGTCGCCACGAGTCGATCTCCCCCCTTGTGGGGGAGATGTCCGGCAGGACAGAGGGGGGTAACACGCGGCACAACCGAGAGGTAGCTCGCGACAAAACACCCAAAACCACCCTCTCCCCACCCCTCATCTCGCAAATGCGAAACATTTTACCGCAAAGCACAACAAAATACTTTGAATACTATCGAAATCTGAGAATTGCGCGTATATGACGCATCGTGGCTTGCTGTACGCTTTCTCCCAGAGCGCCCCGCCGAGCCACCGCCGGCCCGTTTTGACAACGGCATTCAAAGGAAAATACCCGGCGTCCACAACAGGAGGTACCAAAGTGGCCAGTATAACAACAAGCAATGCTGCGAAGACGTCCGCGTCGTCTCCGGCAGCCAATTATCAGTTTGCGCTCATTGCCCTGACATCGCTGTTCTTCATGTGGGGTTTCATCACCTGCCTGAACGACATTCTCGTTCCGCATCTGAAGAACGTCTTCCAGCTGAACTACACGCAGTCGATGCTCATTCAGCTCTGCTTCTTCGGCGCCTATTTCATCGCCTCGCTGCCATCGGGCGCGATCGTCAAGCGTATCGGCTATAAGTGGGGCATCGTGCTCGGCCTGATCGTCGCCGCCATCGGCTGCGCGCTCTTCGTTCCGGCCGCAAGCTACCGCGTCTACGGCCTCTTCCTCGGCGCACTCTTCGTGCTCGCATGCGGCGTCACGCTGCTGCAGGTCGCGGCCAACCCATACGTCACCGTTCTCGGCCCGCCGGATACCGCCGCAAGCCGCCTGACTATGACCCAGGCCTTCAACGCGCTCGGCACGACGGTCGCGCCGATCTTCGGTGCCTTCCTGATCCTGTCGGCGGCCACCGCTGCCGTTTCCGGCGCCACGCCCGAACAGCTCGACGCGATCAGGGTCGCTGAAGCCGGCGCCGTGAAGTTCCCCTACATGCTGCTTGCAGCCGCCTTCCTGGTGCTATCAGCCGTATTCGCGGCCCTCAAGCTGCCGCAGGTCGAAGGCGATGAGGAGATCGAACCGATCGTCGGCGGTGGTTCTGCCTGGCAGTTCCGCCACCTCGTCCTCGGCGCCATCGGCATCTTCGTCTATGTCGGCGCCGAAGTCAGCATCGGCAGCTTCCTCGTCAACTTCATGAGCCAGCCCGACATCGCCGGCTTCTCGGAAGCCGACGCCGCCCATTACGTCTCCTATTTCTGGGGTGGCGCCATGGTCGGTCGCTTCATCGGCGCGGTCGCCATGCGCTATGTCGACGATGGCAAGGCGCTCGCCTTCAACGCGGCCGCCGTCATCATCCTGCTGCTCGTCACCGTGTTCACGACCGGTCACACCGCCATGTGGGCGATCCTCGCGGTTGGCCTGTTCAACTCGATCATGTTCCCGACGATCTTCTCGCTCGGCCTCTATGGCCTCGGCAAGTTTACCAGCCAGGGCTCTGGCATCCTGTGCCTGGCGATCGTCGGCGGCGCGCTCCTGCCTGTCCTCCAGGGCGTTCTTGCCGACACCATCGGCATCCACCTCGCCTTCCTGATGCCGATCGTGTGCTACGCATACATCGTCTTCTACGGCCTGAAGGGTCACCGCCCGGTATCGCACCAGATCGCGCGTCACGCCTGATCGATAAAATCGCGCCCCGCCGCACTGGCGGGGCGTTTCCACTCTTGCGCCATCACACACGTCTTGGCATGTTGCCGCGCAACAATAGGTGGAGAAACTGCCAATGAAGGCCTTGCTGCTGATCGACATCCAGAACGGGTTCTGCCCCGGCGGAAACCTCGCGGTTCCCGATGGCGACAAGGTGGTCCCGATCGCCAACCGGCTGATCGCGAGCGACCGATACGACCTGATCGTCGCCTCGCAGGACTGGCATCCGGAAGGCCACGGCAGCTTCGCCTCCTCTCATGAAGGCAAACAACCCTTCGAACTCCACGAACTCTCAGGCAAGCCGCAGATGATGTGGCCGGACCATTGCGTACAGGGCACGAAAGACGCCGAGCTTCATCCCGAGCTCAGGGTGCCCGAGATCGATGTGATCTTCCAGAAGGGCGAGAAACACCACGTCGACAGCTACTCCGCCTTCCGCGACAATGACCAGGACGCCATCACCGGCCTTGACGACTATCTGAAGGAACAAGGCGTCACCGAGCTCGACCTCTGCGGCCTCGCCACCGATTACTGCGTCAAGTTCTCGGCGCTCGATGCGCTCGAAATGCTCCCCGGCGTCAAGGTGCGCTTCATCGAGGACGCCAGCCGCGGCATCACGCCGGAAGGTGTGACGGCAGCGATCAAGGAAATGCGCGAAAGCGGCATCGACATCGTCACCAGCGAGCAGCTGATCGGCGAAGCCTAGAGCAATTCCAGCAAAAGTGCAGCGCGGTTTTGCGTCCGGAATTGCGTAATAACAAATGCTCTAATCTCCCGCCTCGCGCTGCAACTGATAGACATCATCCGAGAAATCATCGATGCGCCGCGCCAACGCCGCCTGTGCATCGTCGATACCCTTTCGATAATAGGCGGCCCCCACTTCCTTGGCGAAGAAATCAAGCACCAGCTCGGCCTTCAACAGGCCGATCGGCTGGTCGAGCTCACGGTCGAAGTGGTGCTGGATGCGCGCGATCAGCGCCGCCTTCTCGTCCTTGGAAAATTCGATCGGCTTCATCATCCCCTCTTTTGCTTCACGGCTACTGCATTGGCACCGTTCAGCGAAATCGATCGGTCAATCAAGGAAATTCGCTTGCGGCCATAGCCGCCTCCCCTTAGAGGGGTTCCAAATTCCAGGAGGATGATCGCCGATGTCACGCGCGAATTTTATCGACGGCCTGCGCGGCGGTTTCCCGATTGCGCTGGCCTCCGCCCCGTTTGGCGCGCTGTTCGGCGCGCTGGCCGCCGATCACGGCATGTCGCTGTTCGAACTCACCTTCATGAGCGCCACCGTCTATGCCGGCGCCAGCCAGATGGTCGGTCTCGAGCTTTTCGGCCATGACGTCCAGGCATGGCTGATCGTCGCCTCCATCCTCGCCGTCAATTTCCGCCACGTGCTCTATTCGGCGGCGATCGCGCCTTACATCAAGCATTTCACCAAGCTGCAGAAGTTCTTCACCTTCTTCCTGCTTGTCGACCCGCAGTTCGCCGAAACGGTGAAGCGCGGCGAAGCCGGAAAGCCGGTGACCTTCTCCTGGTATCTCGGTTTTGGCCTGATCATCTACGTCCCGTGGACGCTGGTCAGCCTGCTCGGCGGCACACTTGGCCGCTATATCGGCGATCCGAAGTCGATCGGGCTGGATATCCTGCTGCCGGCCTATTTCCTCGGCATCGTTCTCGATTTCCGCCACCGCGACAACTTCATCCCCGTGGCAGCCGTCAGCGCCGTCGCCTCGGTCGTCGCCTATCACTATGTCGGCTCGCCCTGGCATGTGAGCCTTGGCGCTGCCGCCGGCATCCTGCTTGCCGCCTTGTTCCCGCCGCCGCCGACGGCGCAGGAACTCGAATCCGATCTGCACGAGGTGTGACGTGACCTTCGATCCCCACATGTTGCTGATCATCCTGGCGGCCGCCGTCGCAACCTATGCGACGCGCATCGGCGGCTATATCCTGATCACCACGATGAAGCGCATTCCGCCGAGGATGGAAGCGGCCCTTGCCGCCGTGCCGGCAGCGGTTCTGACCACGCTCGTCGCCCCCGCCTTCTTCACCGGCGGCTGGGAAACCAAGCTGGCACTGGTCGTCGCCCTTCTGGTCGGCCTGCGCGTCTCGCACACATGGATGCTGGTCGCCGCCTGGGCGGTCGTCATGGCCTGGCGCCACACGATCGGCGGCTGACGCGGCGACCGATCAAACGGTCGCCGCCCCCACAGTTTCAATAGTTCTCAATATTCCAGCGGCAGCGTCGCGTTTTCCAGCCACGCCTTGACCTCGTGGTCATGGATCAGCGGCATCAGCGCTTCACGCGTCTTCACGTGATAGTCGTTGAACCAGTGCAGCTCGTCATGGGTGAGAAGCTCCGGAATGACGAGGCTGCGGTCGATCGGGCAGAAGGTCAGCGTCTCGAAGCTCAGCACCGGCATGTCGCCACCATCGACGGGCTCGGCATCGCGCACGTAGATCAGGTTCTCGATGCGGATCCCGAACGCGCCCGGCCGGTAGTAGCCCGGCTCGTTGGAGAGGATCATTCCCGGCAGAAGCTCCTGCGTCGACATCCGGGAGATACGCTGCGGCCCTTCATGCACCGAGAGATACGAGCCGACGCCGTGACCCGTGCCATGGCCGAAATCGGCCCCTGCCCGCCACAGCGCGATGCGCGCCAGCGGATCGAGATCGCAGCCGCGCGTCCCCTTCGGGAACCGCGCCGTGCTGATCTGGATCATCCCCTTCAGCACCAGCGTGAAGAACCGCTTCTGCTCTTCCGAGACCGTGCCGACGCCCACCGTGCGGGTGATATCGGTGGTGCCGTTGATATACTGCGCGCCGGAATCGATCAGGAACAGCTCGCCCGCCTCAAGCTTGCGGTTGCTCTCGGTCGTCACCCGGTAGTGCATGATCGCCGCGTGCGGTCCGGCACCGGAAATCGTGTCGAAGGAGATGTCCTTCAGCGGGTTCTGCATGCTTTGCCCGACCTTGGCGCGCGCCGCCTCAAGCTTCTCGGCGACTTCGATCTCGGTCACCGTGCCGGGCTTGGTCTGCGCCAGCCAGCACAGGAACTCGACCATCGCCGCACCATCCTGCAGGTGCGCTGCCGCCGACCCGTTGATCTCGACGCTGTTCTTCACAGCCCGCGGCAGCTTTGCCGGATCATTGCCCTCGACCACGACACCGCCAGCCGCGCGAATGATGCTGGCGAGCCCGTAGGAGGTGAGATCGGGATCGACGAGCACCCGGTCGCCATCCCTGGAGACCGCCGAAAGCTTTTCCTCAAGCGCCGATGGCGGCAGCTGCACGCACATCTGAGCTAGGTAAGCCTCCTGCTCGATCCCCGTCTTGCGCTTGTCGAGAAACAGGTCGGCCTTGCCGTCGGCATAGATGATGGCGCGCGCCAGCGGATGCGGCGTGTGCGGCACGTCGGCGCCGCGAATGTTGAAGATCCAGGCAACCGAAGAGGGATCGGCGATCAGCACCGCCTTGATATCCTTGGCTTTAAGATCGGCCGCGATCTTGGCGATCTTCTCATCGGCGAGAATACCGGCCTGCGCCACGTTCTGGATGGCCACGGCACCCAGCGGCTCCTGCGGCCGGTCGGCCCAGAGCCTGTCGAGCGGATTGTGCGGAAGGATGACCAGCGAGCCACCGATTGCGTCCAGCGCCTTCTCCAGCCGCTTGACCTCAGCGCCGGAATGCAGCCACGGGTCGATCCCGAGGCGGAGCCCCTTGGCGCCGTGATTGCCGAGCCACAGATGCGGCGGCTCGTTGACGAGATCGCCACCCTTAAACACCGAACCGTCCACCTGCTCGGCAAGCTGCGTCACATAGCGTCCGTCGACGAACACGATCGCCTCAACGCGCGTCACCAGCGCCATGCCGGCCGAGCCGGTGAAGCCCGTCAGCCACGCCAGCCGCTCCGAACAGGCCGGCACATATTCGCCGTTGAACTCGTCCGCCCTGGGGACAAGAAAGGCGTCAATCGCAAGTTCGTCGAAACTTGCACGCAGCGCAGAGGTGCGATCGCGGCCGAATTGTGGCGTGGAGGTGACTTCGAAAGACTGGTACATGCTCAAAAACCTGATGTTTGGTCCGACATTCAACACGAATCCGGCAGGCGGAATGCCGCTATGTTATCGGAAAATCACGCGAACGGGAGAAAAACCGCGTCTCGCCGATGACCGAAAGCCGCGTAATATTTGGGCGGAAATGAGGCGCAATTCACCGGCTTGGCACGCTTTATGCATTGGCTGCATGGCTCCCATGAGACAAACCCTCTGCCTCGATTTTTTCAATCGGTTATAAGGCGCTCATCGAATGGTTCAAAGTGAACCGGAAACAAAAGGAATTTTGAAATGACTGCCTCTCTGTCGCGCTCCGCTTACAGCAGCCCGGTACAGGCTGGCGAGCGCCAGACTGTCCGTCATATCATCGGCGCTCGTCGCCCGCTGAACGAAGGCCCCCGCACCATTCTCGCGGGCGCCGCAAGAAGCTACGCATTCTGAG
Organism: Rhizobium sp. FG113; assembly: GCF_057809895.1. NCBI lineage: Bacteria > Pseudomonadati > Pseudomonadota > Alphaproteobacteria > Hyphomicrobiales > Rhizobiaceae > Rhizobium > Rhizobium sp. FG113. The sequence goes on from NZ_JBMDKV010000005.1 coordinate 6,781, forward strand.
CAACGCGCCGCTCCGCTCTCCTCCTCCCTCACCGGAACGGCGATCAGAATAAGTAGACGTCTGCTTGAGCACTCCTCCTCATCAAGCTCGCAGACATGATCGGGAAACCGGTCGCAAGGCGGTGCCATTGGCGCCGCCTTTTCTTTTTGTCGCGATGTGAAGCGCCAGAACGCAAAAGCCCCGAGGCCATCAGGCGCTCGGGGCTTTTTTATTACGGACCCAGCTCCGGACCTTACGGCCGATCGAGATGGATGGTCACCCAGCCATTGCGCCAGATGGTGCGCACATGCCTCATATGCGCGCCATTATAGGCCGCCAGCACCTTCCAGCGCTGCGATGCCAGAATGCCCGACAGGATCACCGATCCGCCCGGCGCCAGATGCGTGACGAGCTGCGGCGCCATCTTGATCAGAGGCCGCGCCAGGATGTTGGCAATGATGAGATCGAACGGACCATGGTTCGAAAACGCCGTCGAATGGAACCCCGGCGCCGTCTCCGTGACGATACCCGACGCGATGCCGTTGCGGCGCACGTTCTCGGCCGCAACACGGGTAGCGATCGGATCGATATCGGTGGCGAGAACCGGAATGTTCTTCAGCTTGCGCACAGCGATCGCCAGAACGCCGCTGCCCGTGCCGAGATCGAGCGCGTTGCGGACCCGGCGCGAACGCACCACGCGATCGATGACTTCGAGGCAGCCCGCCGTCGTGCCGTGATGGCCGGTGCCGAAGGCCTGGCCGGCATCGATCTCGATGGCGATATCGCCGGAGCGCACCTTGTCGCGGTCGTGCGAGCCATGCACCAGGAAGCGCCCTGCCCGCACAGGCTTCAGCCCCTCGAGCGATTTCGCCACCCAGTCGACATCGGGAATGACCTCGCGCTCGACGGTCATATCCGGGAAAGCTTCGGAAAGCGCCGCCTCGACGCGGACGCGGACGTCATCCTCATCGACCTGCATCATGTAGACGGAGGCTTCCCAGATGTCCTTCTTCTCGTCGATTTCGGTGGTGGCGATGGCGAAGTCTTCTTCGCCGAACACCTCGGACAAAAGGTCGAGCACTTCCCCAGCCAGCACTTCTGTCGTCGTCACATAGAGGCGGATTTCACTCAAGGTCGGTCTTTCCCGTTACAACGCGCCGTCGATCCACGGCGGCGGCGGCGTGTCGTATCCCGCAACGCCGGTCAGCAATCTTCGTTGGAATGCAGGTAGTCTAAAAAGCACCGGCACCGCAAGGTTCCGGATCGAAATAGCCAGTCGATTGCGCATCGCAATCAGCCTTGTCAGCTGCCGCGTCTGCTTCAGCACCGTCTTCACCGCCGGCAGCCGCAGGCGGCTGTACTCGCTCTCCCGCCCCTCGGAAATCAGATAGGCGAGCCAGCAGGCATCCTCGATCCCGAGATTCATGCCGCGGGCGCCGGCCGGCGAATGGATATGGGCGGCATCGCCGGCCAGAAACACATTGCCCTTGGCCATTTCTTCGACATGGCGGAAATGAATACGAAACTCCGAGGCCCAGAGGCGCTCCGCCACCGGCCCGGGATGGACGATCTTCGTCTCGAAATCCGGCAGCGTCGAAATGAACCGCAGCACATCGCGCTCGACCGGGATCCGGCCGATCATCCCGGGATCGACCAGCTGCATCTCGATGAAATGCGGATCGATTTCCTTTTTGTAGCGAAAGTCGGCGAGATAGAAGCTGCTCTCCATCGCCTCGCCCGGAAAGCCGATGCCGACAGCCTTGCGCACCACCGAATGCGCGCCATCCGCCCCGATGACGATGTCGAACGTCGCGGTTTCGACCGTCCCGTCAGGCTTGCGCAGCGTGACGACGGGCTTGGCATCGCCGGATACCTTCTCGATCGCAGTCTGCCACTCGGGATCGACCTCGTAATCATCGAGCTTGCTTAAGAGCAGTCGTTCGGTGTGGCCCTGCGCGAGCGCGTAAATGGCGCTGAAGCGCCCCGGCAGCTTCGTGGTGTCGACCGTCGCCAGGCCTTTCCCCTCGGACGTCGCGCGAAACTGCGCGATCTGCTGCGCCTCCTGCAGGATGGCATCCGTCACCCGCGATGGACCAAGCAGCGTCAGCGTACGGGCATTGACGCCGAGAGCTCGGCTTTCGGCAAGCGGAACGGGACCGACGTCATTGTCGACGACACGCGGCCTAAAGCCGCGTCGGGCGAGCTCGATGGCAACGGTGAGACCGGTCGTGCCGGCGCCTGCAATCAGAATGCTGCGATGCCCCGGCGCCATGATCTCATCCCTTGTTGGCGAGGTTCTCCAGCTTTTTTACCGCCGTATCGGGATTTTCGCCATAGGCGATCGTTCCAGCGAAACGCCCTTGGGAATCGAGCAGGAACACCGAGGCCGTGTGATCCATCGTGTAGTCGCCATTGGGGTTGTTTTCGTCGACCGGCACCTTCTTGGCGTAGACGCGGTAACCCTTGATCACCTCGGCCACCTTGTCGGGCGCCCCCGAAATGCCGACGATCCGCTTGGAGACGTTCGACACATACTGGTTCATCACATCGGGCGTATCGCGCTCCGGATCGACGCTGACGAAATAGGCGTGCAGCTTGTCGCCATTGGGATCGACCTGCTTCAGCCAGCCATCCAGCTCGAACAGCGTCGTCGGGCAGACCTCGGGGCAATGGGTGAAGCCGAAGAACACCGCCGACGGCTTGCCGCGAAACGCCTGCTCGGTGATCGGCTTGCCATCCTGGGCGACAAGCGTGAACGGCACGCCGAACGGACCGTCGGAGGCGACCTCCTTGGTCTGCGTCACGTTCAAGGTCAGCCATCCCAGGATACCGGCCATCAGAAACACGGCAACCCACACGGCGATACGCACTGTTTTCATCGATAATTTCCTCGCCCGGGAAAGCAATCCCGTCCCCTTGCCTGATATCGCGTCGCCGGCAGCCGCGCAATTCAACAACACGTTTTTCGGGCCGTGATGAATTGCCTCACCCCATGCTGATCGCAATCGCAGACCGGCCGTTTATCGTTAGCAAATACTTAAAAAGTCATTGGCATATTTAGCCCCGGATAGGACGCTCGCCGTTCGACTGACATGATGTCCGGCTGGAGCTTGTTCCCGCATATCCGCTTGCTGGCGAATGAGAACATGACCGCGCTCATCGCGGGAGGGGACAAGTCTTCACATGACAGACATGACAGTGCGTAAGAGCCTTTCCGTCAGCCAGAGGCTCGGAACGCTCGCCGGCGCGGCATTGATCGGCTTCGGCGCGATGATGGGCATCGGATGGTATGAAAACATCACGGTGCGCAAGGCGCTCGATCGGGCCAACGAAATCCAGGCAAGCGTCGACTACATCAACGAGATGCGCACCGCCAACCTCACGCTCATTCTGGCGGCGATGGACACCATCGTCGATCGCGACAGCAAGGTGGTCACGGCGGAACGCCTGAAGCTGATGAACGATTCGATCGCGCAGCTCTCGAGCGGCGCCAGCCAGATGCGCCTGCTCGCCGACGAAATGAACGCCGCCGCCCTCGTCTCGAATTATGACGGCGATGTCGCCGCCCTCAAGCAGAGCATTCTCGGCGACCTCAAGAATGCCGTCGAGACCGGCGCGCCTGAAGCCGCCTTCGACCAGCTGGACGACGCCATCGACAGCGGCGGCGACAAGCTGACCACGACGCTGGACAAGCTCGCCATCGACGGCGGCGCCATCGCCAAGAAACGCATCGAACAGGCAAACGCGATCTCCGAGGATGCCGTCTACATCCAGATCGGCCTCGGCATCATCGCCATGCTCTGCATGGCCGGCCTCCAGTATATCCATGGCGGCTCGATCCGCCGCGGCATCGAGAGCGTTCGCGCCAGCATGCAGCGGATCACCAATGGCGATCTCGACAGCCCCGTGCCCGCCACCCTACGTGGCGACGAGATCGGCGACATGGCCCGCGCCGCCGAAGGATTTAGGCAGGCGGCGATCGACAAGCGCGCGCTCGAACAGCGCAGCGAAAGCGAGCGCCAGCAATCGGACGCCGAGCGCCGCAGCCGCGACGCCGCCAAGCTCGCCGACACCGAAGCGCTCAACACCGCCGTCACAGCGCTCGGCCAGGGCCTGAAGCGCCTTGCCGCCGGCGATGTGACCGCGACGATCGTAAACGCCTTCAAGCCGGAGCTGGAGGGCCTGCGCGCCGACTTCAACCAGACCACCGCGACGCTGCGCCAGACGATGACCGAGATCACCCGCAACGGCACCTCTATCCAGGCCAACGGCCGGCAGATGCGTTCGGCCGCCGACGACCTCGCCAAGCGCACCGAGCAGCAGGCAGCCTCGCTGGAACAGACATCGGCGGCACTCGACCAGATCACCACCACCGTGCGCAACGCCACCAACCGTGCCGAGAGCGTCGGCCAGATGGTTGCCCACACCCGGGAGAACACCGCCAAGTCCGACATCGTCGTCAACGACGCGATGGCTGCGATGGAACGCATCGAGACGGCCTCGCGCGAAATCGGCCAGATCATCAACGTCATCGACGAGATCGCTTTCCAGACCAACCTGCTCGCGCTGAACGCAGGCGTCGAGGCGGCGCGTGCCGGCGAGGCCGGCAAGGGATTCGCAGTCGTGGCCCAGGAAGTGCGGGAACTCGCCGTGCGCGCCGCCAACGCCGCCAAGGACATCAAGACGCTGATCGGCAAATCCGGCGCCGAAGTGAAGACCGGCGGCGAGCTGGTGACGGCCGCGGGACAGGCTTTGCGCGAAATCGGCGAAGATGTTTCGCGGATCGATGAACATGTTAAATCAATCGTAACCTCTGCACGCGAACAATCGGTAGGACTGAACGAGATCAATACAGCCATCAGCCAGATGGACCAGGTCACGCAGAAAAACGCGGCCATGGTGGAAGAGACGAACGCGGCAAGCCATACGCTTGCCACCGACGCCGACCACCTGATCCAGCTGATCGGCACGTTCAATATCGGCGAGGGCATGAATGCCCGTCACACGCCGCGGGAAGCATCAGCAGCCTCGCATCCGAAATCATCTCCCGCCCGAGCCCTCATCGGCAAGGTCGCGGGCGCATTCAGCGGCGGCAGCGCCGCACGAGCCATGGCCGCTCCGGCCGGAGACAACTGGGAAGAATTTTGATCATGAATAGCACTGTCATCAACCAGACCGGTTCTCATTTAGAGATCGTGTCCTTCCATCTCGGCGAGCAGGAATTCTGCATCGACATCATGGCGATCCGCGAAATCCGCGGCTGGGCGCCGGTGACCCCGATGCCGCACACGCCGCCTTACGTTCTCGGCCTGATCAACCTGCGCGGCGCCGTCATCCCGGTCATCGACATGGCCTGCCGCCTCGGCATGAAGATGACCGAGCCTTCCGAGCGCTCCGCCATCATCGTCACCGACATCGCCGGCAAGCTGGTCGGCCTTCTGGTCGAGCAGGTTTCCGACATGATGACCATCAAGAGCGAAGACCTGCAGCCGGCGCCGGAAATCATCCCGGAAGAGCAGCGCGCCTTCTGCCGCGGCATCGTGGCCCTGGAAAAGACCATGGTCTGCTTCCTCAATCTCGACACCGTCATCGCCGACGAACTGGCCCGCGAAGCCGCGTAAGCCGGATCGAGCACCTCGACACGAAACAGCCGGCGACGGCATCCGTCGCGGGCTGTTTTCATTTCAATCGGCAGCCAGCCTCAGCCTAGCCCGAAATCTCGACGGAGAAGGCAAAGCGCGCGGTCTTGCCCGCTTCGAGCGTCTGGCTGGAGGGCCGCTCGGCAAGCGCCTTGGAGCCGCCATTCTCGGCCGCCATGCCATGCCAGGGCTCGATGCAGATGAAGGGCGCGCCGGGCTTCTGCCAGAGCGCCAGATTTGGCAGGTTCTCGAAGCTGAAATGCAGCGTCGGCCCACCCTCGGCACTATAGCGCAGCCCCTCGCCCGCTCCCTCGGGAAAGACCATCGCATCCTCATCGAACATCCTGTGATCAAGCACCAGCCGCCCGTCCTTGAACGGCGAAGGATGCTTGGCGAACGACAACAGCCCGCCGGACAGGCGGATGAGCGCCGGCTCGGCGCCATTGTCGAGCGTGATCACATGATCGCTCCCCTCGGCACCCGGCAGCGGCCAGACGAAGGCGGAGTGAAAACCGAGCCCGAACGGCATCGGCCGCGTGTCGCGATTGGTCACTTCTGCGGCGACCGTCAGCCTGCGGCCCTCAAGGCTGTGCTCGACTGCCAGAACGAAATCGAACGGATAGACCGCCTTGGTGGCCTCGGACGCCGCAAGTTCGTAGCGGCACATCGTATCGCTGGACGCGGCAAGCGCGAACTCCGACCGGCGGGCAAAGCCATGCTGGTTCATCGGATAGCTCTTGCCCTCGATCTCGACCGCATCGTCAGGCGCCTTGCCGACGATCGGAAACAGGATCGGCGACCGCCCGCTCCAGAAGGCAGCATCGCCGTTCCACAGCAGCGAACGCCCATCGCTGGTATCAAGCGCCTGCATCTCGGCACCCAGCGACGACACGTCGACGCTCAGAAACTCGTTTGCTATCCTGTAGTTACCAGCCATCGTCAGTCCTCTTCCATGTGATCTCCGGCGCGGACCTTATCCGCGCCGCATGACGATTGCCATATCGCACGAGACGACAAGAACAGGCTTCACCGAAAGTTGCGCGCCCTATTGCGGCTTGCCATTTTTCCAGGTCACCGTCTGCCCGTAGAGCGACACGGTGGAAATCGCCATCTTCGCCGATCCGTTGGTGAGCTCGCGCGAATGCGCCAGATAGATCAGCGTGTCGTTCTGCTTGTCGTAGATGCGGGTTACGACGAGCTTCTTCCAGACCAGCGAGATGCCCGACTTGAACACCTCGTCCCCGCCCTTCGAGAGGTCGATGTCACCGATCTCGATCGGCCCGGTCTGATGGCAGGAAATAGCGCTGTTCGAAGGATCCTCGAACCAGTTGCCGTTCTTGACGCGATCAATGACGCTGCGGTCGAAATAGCTCACATGACAGGTGACGCCCTTGACCTCGGGATCGGCCACCGCATCGACAAGGATATCATTGCCGATCCAGTCGACCCCCACCTTGCCGACGACATCCGCGTACGCGGCACCTGCGGACACACCAGCCAGAATGGCTGCGGAAAGGACGAGATTGCGAAGTCTGGACATGGCGGTATTCCCTCAGCGGCGCTTCAATGTTGCGCAAGCTAAGATAGGCGGGGCCTGCCGCATGGCAAGAAACCCCATGCCCATGAATCGAGCCCAGGAAGCGAGGCATACCGCGCCGGCTTCACCGCCAGCAGGAACCCGCGCCGCTAGCCCTTGCGGCAGGTGCAGGGCTCATAGCCGCGCGACGTCAGCCGCCCCGGCTTCATGCCAATGAATTCGGGGATCGCATGCACCGCCGCAGCCCCCACATGCCGCGCCATGGCAATCGCCGCCTGCGCGCAGACGGCGGCATCCTCGGCGGCATTGTGGTGCACGAAACGCAGACCGAGATGATCGGCCAGAATATTCAGCCGATGCGACAGGAAATGCGGCCAGATCCGCTGCGACATCTTCAGGCTGCAGAGATAAGTGAGCTCGGGATAGGCCTGCCGGTAGCCATCGAGACAGGCGCGCCAGACGCTGAAATCGAAGGAAGCGTTGTGCGCGATCATCGTCGCGCCCCTGAAGTCATCGACGAACTCGTCCATCACTTCAGGAAACTCCGGCGCATCCTCGACATGTTCAGGCCGAATACCATGGATGGCGATGTTCATGCCGGAAAACCGCATCTCGCGAGGCCGGATCAACCGCTCCTCCACCCTTGTCACCACCCCATCCTCGATCCAGGCAAGCCCGACCGAGCACGCGCTGCCGCGGCTCTCGTTGGCGGTTTCGAAATCGATGGCGATGGTTTTCAAGGAGTGGGTCCGATTCTCTAGTATCTCCAAGACATACCGGCAGCCGGCCGGTGAGGCAAATACTCGGATGGGTTGACAAAAATGGCGACATATCGCAACCTCGCACCATGATCGCCAACGCAACCATGATGACCCTTCATATCACCACGCCCCATCAAGGGTGCGCGGGTGCTGTGCTGTGTTGAACGCATAGCGATCATCCCGAGAACCCTGCCGAGGCGAGCAGGGTTTTGGGAACCGGCTCTCCTCGTATCGACAAAGGAGAGCCAGAATGCCCAGAGACCCTGAAAATCCGCAGCCTGATAAAGCCGCACCGGCCGGAGACATCCGCGTGCGCGCCCTGCTTTCATCGGACGCCGAAGCAATCGCCGAGTTGACGAACCTTCCCGGTTTTCGCGCCGGCACGCTGCGTCTGCCCTACCCATCGGTGACCGAGGTTCGCAAGCGCGCGGAGAACCCTTCGCCCGGCGCACTCAATCTCGTCGTGACGCTCGATGACAAGATCGTCGCCAGCGGAGGTCTCAACCGCTTTTCCGGGCGCCGGCAGCACGTCGCCAGCATCGGCATGGGCGTGCATGATGATTTCGTGGGCCGCGGTTTCGGCAGAAGGCTGCTGGCGGCGATGGTCGAGGCGGCGGATGACTGGCTCGACATCAAACGCCTTGAGCTCACCGTCTACACCGACAACGAACCCGCCATCGCGCTCTACCGAAAATTCGGCTTCGAGCAGGAAGGACTGCTGAAATCCTTCGGGTATCGCGCCGGCGAATACGTCGACGCCTATGCCATGGGGCGGTTGCGATGAGTGCACGGTGGTCGGCAATCAACCGATCACCGTCTACCAAACGCCTGAAACCTCACCCACCGATCAACGCCAGCCACTCATCCTCGTCCATCGTCTGGACGCCGAGTTCCCTTGCCTTGTCGAGCTTCGATCCGGCGCCGGGGCCGGCGACCAGGATGTCGGTCTTCTTCGAGACCGAGCCGGCGACCTTGGCGCCGAGGCTTTCGGCGCGCGCCTTGGCCTCGTCGCGGGTGAATTTTTCCAGGCTGCCGGTGAAGACGACGGTCTTGCCGGCGACGGGGCTGTCGGAAGCGGCGATCTGCTCGGCGGCCTCGGGCATCACCTCGTCCAGCAGGCGGCCGACGACGTCGAGATTGCGCGGCTCCTTGTAGAACTCGACGATGGCGCGGGCGACGATCTCGCCGATGCCCTCGACATTGTTCAGGTCCTGCCACGCGTCACCGCTAAGTGACGAGGCCTCTTTCATCGCGGTCTCGAAGGCCTCGTAGGTGCCGTAGTGGCGGGCGAGCAGCTTGGCGGTGGTCTCGCCGACATGGCGGATGCCAAGCGCGTAGATGAAGCGGTTGAGCGCGATCGAGCGGCGCTCGTCGATGGCGTCGAACAGCTTCTTGACGCTCACCTTGCCGAAGCCGTCGATATTCTCGAGCTTGGTGAGCGTCGAGGCCTCCTGCCGCTTCTTCAGCGTGAAGATATCGGGCGCCGTGCGGATCTTCAGCGCCTCGTCCTCGCTCTCGAAGAAGAAATCGACCTGCTTGGTCCCGAAGCCCTCGATATCGAAGGCGTTGCGCGAGACGAAATGCTTCAGGTGCTCGGTCGCCTGTGCGCGGCAGACGAACCCGCCGGTGCAGCGGGTGACGGAATCAAGCTTGCCGGTCTTCTCGTTGCGCTCCCGCACCGCATGCGATCCGCAAACCGGACACGTTTTCGGAAACACATAGGCCTCAGCCCCCGCCGGTCGCTTCTCCATCACCACGTCGAGCACCTGCGGAATGACGTCGCCCGCCCGCTGCACGATGACGGTATCGCCGATGCGGATATCGTGGTCGTCCTCGCGGATGCGCTCGCCGGAATTGCCAATGCCCTTGATGTAGTCCTCGTTGTGCAGCGTCGCATTGGTAACGACGACGCCGCCGACGGTCACGGGCGTCAGCCGCGCCACCGGCGTCAGCGCGCCGGTACGGCCGACCTGGATGTCGATGTTCTCGACCGTCGTGAACGCCTGCTCGGCCGGGAACTTGTGTGCAGTCGCCCAGCGCGGGCTGCGCGAGCGGAAGCCGAGGCGCTGCTGCAGGTCGAGCCGGTCGACCTTGTAGACGACGCCGTCGATATCGTAGTCGAGATCGGGGCGCTGAAGACCGATCTCACGGTAATGGCCGAGAATGTCCTCGACCGAGGACAGCCGCTTCATCAGCGGATTGATGGGAAAACCCCATTTGCCGAAGGTCTCGACCATGCCCATCTGCGTATCCGACGGCATCTCGGAGATTTCGCCCCAGGCATAGGCGAAGAAGCGCAGCTTACGGCTCTCGGTCACCTTGGCGTCGAGCTGGCGCAGCGATCCCGCCGCCGTGTTGCGCGGGTTGACATAGGTCTGCTTGCCCTCGGCCTCCATCTGCGCGTTGAGCGCAAGAAAATCGCTCTTGGCCATATAGACCTCGCCGCGCACCTCGACGATATCAGGCGCGTCCGCAGGCAGCGTGTTCGGGATCTGCTTGATGGTCTTCACATTTGCGGTGACGTTCTCGCCCGTCGTGCCGTCGCCGCGCGTGGCGGCGCTCACCAGCTTGCGGTTCTCGTAGCGGATCGACATCGACAGGCCGTCGATCTTCGGCTCGGCGGTAAACGCGATGGAGCCGTCAGGCAGCTGCCCGAGGAAGCGATAGACCGAGCCGATGAAGTCCTGCACGTCCTCGTCGGAAAACGTGTTGTCGAGCGACAGCATCGGCCGCGAATGGGTGATCGGCGCGAAAGTCGGCAGCGGTGCGGCGCCGACCCGGCGCGATGGGCTGTCATCGCGGACGAGTTCGGGAAAGCGCTGCTCGATCGCATCGTTGCGCCGCTTCAGCGCGTCGTACTCCGCATCCGAAATCGCCGGCTGGTCCTTGCCATGATAGAGCTCGTCATTGCTGGCGATCTCGGCTGCCAGAAAGGCAAGCTCTGCGGCGGCCTGTTCTTCGCTCAGGGTTTCGACGGGCGTTTGGTTGGCGGCGGACATGGCAGACTCCCTTTGAGGAGTCGTTTTCTAGAGCAATTTTCACGAAGGAAAAAGCGCCGCTTTTCGGTTGTCAGCAACTGGTTACAGGTCGGTCCGATGATCGACTGGACGGATCGCCATTGCCGACGCTCTCGCCCGCAGCCTACTCGCCCGCCGTCAACAGCCGCTTGGCGGCCGCCCTCGCCTCTTCCGTTACGGAAGCGCCGGCCAGCATGCGGGCGATCTCTTCGGTGCGGTCGTGCGGCTCCATCGTCGCCACGCGGGTGGCGATCTTTTCGGAGCCCTCGGAAGCCGGTCCCTTGGAGATCAAGAGATGCGTCGCGGCCCGTGCGGCCACCTGCGGCGCGTGGGTGACGGACAGCACCTGCACCTTGGCCGACAGCCGCTTCAGCCGCTGGCCGATCGCATCGGCGACAGCGCCACCGACGCCGGTGTCGATTTCGTCGAAAACAAGCGTCGGCGCCGAGCCGCGATCGGCAAGCGCCACCTTGAGCGCCAGCAAAAAGCGCGACAGCTCGCCGCCGGATGCGACTTTCATGATCGAGCCGGGGCGCGTGCCGGGGTTGGTCTGGACGTGGAATTCGACGACGTCGATGCCCTCGGCGGCGGCCTCTTCCGGGTTGGAGGCGATCTCCACCATGAAGCGGGCGCGCTCAAGCTTCAGTGCCGGAAGTTCGGCCATGACGGCTGCGGCAAGCGCCTCGCCGGCCTGGTGGCGCTTGGCCGAGACCACCTGCGCGGCCGCCTCATAGGCGACCTTCGCGACGCCGACCTCGGCCTCGAGCTTGGCAAGCTTTTCCTCGCCGGCGTCGAGATCGGCCAGATCGTTGCTCATGCGGATCGCCAGCGCCGGCAGTTCGGTGACCGGCACCGAATATTTGCGCGAGGCGCCGCGCAGCGCGAAAAGCCGCTCCTCGACGCGCTCGAGTTCCTTGGGGTCGTATTCCGTCTTGCGAAGTGCGGCTTCGACTTCCATCTGCGCGTTGGACAGCTGGTCCAACGCCGCGTCGAGCAGCGCCACGGTGTCCTCAAGCAGGCCCGGCGCCTCATGGCTCTTTCGCTCCAGCCGGCGCACCAGCGAGGCGATATGGGGCACGGGCGAGGCATTGCCGTTGAGGAACTCGGAGGCTTCGGCGATATCGCCGGCGATCCGCTCGGCCTTCATCATCTTCTGGCGGCGTTCGGCGAGCTCATCCTCTTCGCCGTCCTGTGGCGCCAGCTTGTCGAGCTCCTCGACGGAGGAGCGGATGTAATCCGCCTCGCGCGCCGCCGCCTCGACCTTCTCACGATGCTTCTTCAGCGTCCGCTCGGTGTCGCGCCAGACGCGGTAGAGCTGCGAGACGCCGGCCACCTCGTCGGCGATGCCGGCGAAGGCGTCGAGAAGGATGCGGTGGGCGTGGGTGTCGACCAGAGCGCGGTCGTCATGCTGTCCGTGGATCTCGACCAGCATCTGGCCGGCCTGGCGCATCAGCTGCACGCTGATCGGCTGGTCGTTGACATAGGCCTTGGTGCGGCCATCGGCGCTCTGTACGCGACGGAAGATCAGGTCGCCGTCATCGTCGATACCGTTGTCGCGCAACAGCACGCGCGCCCGGTGATCGGGGCCGACGTCGAAAACGGCCGTCACCTGTCCCTTGTCCTCGCCGTGGCGGACCAGACCGCCATCGCCGCGCCCGCCAAGGGCGAGCGACAGGCTGTCGAGCAGGATGGATTTGCCGGCGCCGGTCTCCCCCGTCAGAACGGAGAGACCCGCCTCGAAGGCAAGATCCAGCCGCTCGATCAGGACGATATCGCGGATCGAAAGCTGGATCAGCATCGGCTTTAAGTACCGAGGAGTTTCTTGCCGGCCTGCGAAATCCACGAGCCCTGATTTTCACGCGGCTCTGCGCCGTTGCTCTTCAGCAGCTTGTAGGAATCCGCGTACCACTGGCTGTCGGGGTAGTTGTGGCCGAGAACGGCGGCGGCCGTCTGGGCTTCCTCGACGATACCCATCGCGTAATAGGCCTCGACCAGACGCGCGAGCGCCTCTTCGACCTGGTTCGTGTTCGGGTACTTCTCGACGACGATGCGGAAGCGGGAGATCGCGGCAAGGTATTCCTTGCGCTCCATGTAGTAGCGGCCGATCTGCATTTCCTTGCCGGCGAGCTGGTCGCGGGCAAAGCGGATCTTCGCCTGCGCGTCGTCGACATATTCGGAGTCTGGATAGTTGTCGATCACGGCCTGCATGGCCTCGACGGTTCTCGACGCAGCGCGCTGGTCCTGCGTCACGTCGACGATCTGCTTGGAATAGGTAAGACCGATCAGATACTGCACATAGGCGGCATCCTTGGACTTCGGATACTGCGCCATGTAGCGGTTGCCCGAGGCCAGCGCTTCGTCGAGGCGGCCCTGGCGGTACTTCACGAAGGTGCTCATCACCAGACCCTTGCGGGCCCATTCCGAGAACGGATTTTCGCGGTCGATCGAATCGAACTTGCGCGCGGCTTCCGCCATGTTGCCGGCCTTCATGTTGGCCAGACCCTGATTGTAGAGAACATCAGGCGGATCGCTCTGCAGGCCAAGCTTGGTAATATCGATATCGGGGTCCGATTGGCATCCGGAAATCAAGGCACCTGCGCTCAGCACCAGGAGCGATGCGAACAAAGCACGCGCTGTCTTCATCATACTTTCAGACCCTGCATAACCCATCGGAACATCCCAAGAGCCGCCATCCCTCAACGGCAGCCACGCCTCGCTGGCGTTTCTAGCCACAAATGCATGGCCAGAGCAACGCATTGATGATGCATTAACGCATTTTTGTGGCGACCCCGCCCATAATCGTCTGTTTTGTCCGGATAATTCTCGATTATGCCCAGCTAAATATCTGCCGCGAAAGGTCTATCGGGAATCACACTTGGCTGTTGCACATAAAGAAACCGCCTCCCGAAGGAGGCGGCCCTGGCCTAAAGAATGCGACGGAGGTCAAGCCGACCAGGGAGCAAATTCAGGAGCGTTGACGCGAATGAAATCGCGCGGGGCAACACGCTGGCGCGGTGCCGAGGTCTCGACCACTTCATAGGCGGTCGGATCGCTGAGCAGCGCCTTAAGCGCATTGGCGTTCATCTTGTGGCCGCCGCGATAGGAGCGGTAGCAGCCGATGAAGGGAGCGCCGGCAAGCGACAGGTCGCCGACGGCATCAAGCGTCTTGTGACGCACGAATTCGTCCTTGGCGTAACGCAGGCCTTCGACGTTGATGACGGTGTGATCGTCGGAGATGACGACCGAGTTTTCCAGCGACGAACCGAGCGCGTGGCCCGAAGCCCAGAGACGTTCCACGTCGCGCATGAAGCCAAAGGTACGGGCGCGCGACAGTTCCGACTTGAAGGTGGCGGCGGTCATATCGCCTTCCCACTTCTGGCGGCCGATCAGCGGCGTGTCGAAATCGATCTCGACTTCGAAGCGCATGCCGTCATAGGGACGGAACTCGCTCCAGGAGCCGCCATGCTCGATGCGAACCGGCTTGGTGATGCGGATGTAGCGGCGCTTGACGCCGAGCGATACCAGACCCACCTGTTCGATGGCGTCGATGAACGGCATCGAGCTGCCGTCCATGATCGGCATTTCGGCGCCATCGACTTCGATGACGACGTTGTCGAGGCCAAGCGCGTAGACGGCGGCCATCACATGTTCGACCGTCGCGACGGAGCGCGCCGGAGAAAAGCCGAGAACGGTGCACAGGTCGGTATTGCCGACCTGCGAGGAAACAGCGCGAAGCTCGGTGACTTCGCCGTTGTCATGCATGCGATTGAATACGACACCAGTGTCGGCTTCAGCGGGGTTGAAGGTAATCGAAACGTCGGCACCAGAATGAACGCCGATCCCCGAAAGAGTGACCGGACGCGATACCGTCGTTTGAAAACCCAACATGCCAATAACCATTAATCTTGCCTTTATTATCCCTGGCGATCCGCTGCGACCCGTATGCCGAAACTCATCCGCCAAGGCTTATTCTCTCCATCGCAGTGCTGCGTCAAGGCGCACGTAGACGGTTTGTCAGCCCATACATACGTGTGCCCGCGCTGCAATCCAAATCACTGTTTCTTTCGCATTGTTACGAAAGCATGCATTTGAAATCACAAGGCAATCAGGCGCAAATCGGAGTGCCTGATACAACAATGCCCGGGAGCGAACTCCCGGGCTGTTGCGTGGCGATTCTGCGTGTCTTTATCAGTTCGACTGGCGGCGAAGGAAGGCCGGAATTTCGAGCTGATCGTCTTCCTGCATCATGCGGGCCTGCGGTACGGCACGGCCCTGATCATCCAGGTTTCCGCGACGCGGAGCATAGAGGCTTGCTTCCGGAGACAGCGGGCGACGCTGCTGCGAGGACGCTGCCGGAGCCGACGTCATCTCGGGAGCGACTTCCTCTTCACGGCGACCAAGCGAGTTGGTGATCCGCTTCAGGAGGCCCATCGGACCGCGCTCTTCATGCGCATGCGACACCGGTGCCGGCTGCGAACGATGATCGATCTCGGCCTGAACGACCGGCGGGAAGTCCTCGACCTTCGGCATGCGGACCGGCTGCTGCTGCATGACAGGAGCAGGCTGCTGCATGACCGGCGCCGGCTGATGCATCACAGGCTGCGGAGCCGGCTGCTGCATCACGGGTGCCTGCTGCTGGACCGGAGCCGGACGGATGACCGGTGCGGCTTCCGGAGCTGCGAAGATCTTGCTCGCCGGGCGGAAGGTTTCCTGCGGAGCAGGCTGCTGGTGAACCGGGGCAGCCGCGCGCGGAGCGTGGATGTCGAGTTCGCGTTCCATTTCGGCTTCGGCCATGCGGATGGTCTGCGCGATCTGGTCGGCCTTCGGTGCCTGCTGCATGACAGGGGCAGGCTGGACTGCGGCCGGAGCCGGAGCAACGGCCGCCGAAGGACGGATAATCGGCTTCTGGACCGGCTGGAAGGTCTTGCCGGCATCCTGGTTCATCGCGCGGTCGATGCCGGTGGCGACGACGGAAACGCGGATGATGCCTTCAAGCGATTCGTCGAAGGTCGCGCCGAGGATGATGTTCGCATCCGGATCGACTTCTTCGCGAATGCGGGTAGCAGCTTCGTCGACTTCGAAGAGGGTGAGGTCGCGACCGCCGGTGATGGAGATCAGCAGGCCCTGTGCGCCCTTCATCGAGGTTTCGTCGAGCAGCGGGTTTGCGATCGCGGCTTCCGCAGCCTGCATCGCGCGGCCCTGGCCGGAAGCCTCGCCGGTACCCATCATCGCGCGGCCCATTTCGCGCATGACCGAACGGACGTCGGCGAAGTCGAGGTTGATGAGACCTTCCTTCACCATCAGGTCGGTGATGCAGGCAACGCCCGAGTAGAGAACCTGGTCGGCCATCGCGAATGCATCGGCGAAGGTCGTCTTGTCGTTTGCGATACGGAACAGGTTCTGGTTCGGAATGACGATCAGCGTGTCGACCGACTTCTGCAGTTCCTGGATGCCCGCTTCGGCCAGACGCATGCGGCGGCCGCCTTCGAAGTGGAACGGCTTGGTCACGACGCCAACCGTCAGGATGCCCTTGTTGCGGGCGGCCTGTGCAACAACAGGAGCCGCACCGGTGCCGGTGCCGCCGCCCATGCCAGCGGTGACGAAGCACATGTGGGTGCCGTTCAGGTGATCGACGATTTCGTCGATGCATTCTTCAGCAGCTGCACGGCCGACTTCCGGCTGCGAACCCGCGCCGAGACCTTCGGTGACGCTGGCGCCGAGCTGGATGATGCGCTCTGCCTTGGTCATCGTCAGTGCCTGGGCATCCGTGTTGGCAACGACGAAGTCGACGCCCTGGAGACCAGCGGAGATCATGTTGTTGACAGCGTTGCCACCGCCACCGCCGACGCCGAACACGGTGATGCGCGGCTTCAGCTCAGTGATATCTGGCGTATGCAGCTTGATAGTCATGGTACCCGTTCCTTCTCTTTATGGCCGCATCGCCACGCCGGCCAATTCACTCAATTTCTAGAAGCTTTCCTTCAGCCACTGGCCCATCCGGGCGAAGCGGCTGCTATTTCCGCCAAGCGACATGAGCAGACCGCTCTGTGACGCATGTGTTTCCTGGTCCGCAACCTGCGGATAGATCATCAGGCCGACCGCCGTCGAAAAGGCCGGACCCTTGGCAGCGGTCGGGAGACCCGAGACGCCCATCGGGCGGCCGATACGGACGTTGCGGGCAAGGATCTTGCGGGCAACGTCGGCAAGGCCGGTCAGCTGGCTTGCGCCGCCTGTCAGCACGACGCGCTTGCCGACGATCGGGCTGAAGCCCGAGCGCTGAATGCGGTCGCGAATGAGTTCCATCGTCTCCTCGATGCGGGCGCTGACGATGCGCGACACCAGTGCGCGCGGCACCTGCGTCGGCAGATCGCGGTCGTCCTCGCCGATCGGCGGGATCGAGATCAGCTCGCGCTCATCGGAAGAGTTCCCCATGGCCGAGGCATGAACCACCTTCAGACGCTCGGCGTCCTCGATGCGGGTCGAAAGGCCACGGGCCAGATCGGTTGTTACGTGATGACCGCCGAGACCGACGGCATCCGTGTGTACCAGCTTGCCTTCGGCAAAGACCGAGATCGTCGTCGTGCCGCCGCCCATGTCGATCGCGGCGCAACCGAGCTCGACTTCGTCGTCGACGAGAGCGGCAAGACCGGACGCGTAAGGCGTCGCAACGAT
This sequence comes from Rhizobium sp. FG113, assembly GCF_057809895.1. Taxonomy (NCBI): domain Bacteria; kingdom Pseudomonadati; phylum Pseudomonadota; class Alphaproteobacteria; order Hyphomicrobiales; family Rhizobiaceae; genus Rhizobium; species Rhizobium sp. FG113. The sequence continues at coordinate 24,386 of NZ_JBMDKV010000005.1, forward strand.
ACCCTCGACCGACAGATGCGCACGGTTGACGCTGAGCTCGAGGTTCTTCAGAGCCGTGCGCTCGGCGGTCACGACATGCATGTCGACGCCGAGAACGTCACCGTACATGGACAACGGGTCGCGAATGCCGCGTTCGCCATCGAGCGAGAAACCGGTGGCCAGCGAGTGCAGCACGGCGCGATCCTGGCGCAGCGACTGCTGGCAGGCTGCCGCCAAAACCTTCTTCAGATCGTTCAGTTCGACTTCCTGGCCGCCGAGATCGATGGTGGCGGTGTAGATGTCGCTGGTGAGGCGTCCGGCCGTCAGGTTGACGATCAGGCTCTCGACGGTCAGACCCGCCATGCGCTCGGCGGCATCGACCGCGAGGCGGATGACGCTTTCGAGCGCATCGAGATCCGAGATCGCGCCGGTCTTGATACCGCGCGAACGCTGGTGGCCGATGCCGATGATCTCGATGTTATGCGTGCGACCGGGGAGGATCTGGCTCTCCTCGCGCGGCGTCAGCCGGCCGATCATGCAGACGACTTTCGTCGAACCGATATCGAGCACGGAAACGACATGCGACCGCTTGGACGAAAGCGGCTTCAGGCGCGGCAATCCAAAATGGGACGAACCGAACAAGCTCATATATTCTGCCCCGCCTTCTTCAAATCCTTGGTGCGCTGATCGAGAACAAGCTGACGGCGCTCCATGGCTTCAGGCGTCAGTTGGATGGCCATACGGTCGGAGAGGCGAAGATCGACGGCCGCGATATCGCGATCGAGAAGCGCCTGCTCGCCGTTGAATTTCGAAAGGCGCGCCAGCGCCTGGTCGACATCGTCTTCCGGCAACTTGACGACGACGCCGTTGTCCATGTGCAGGTCCCAGCGACGGCCGGAGACCCAGACATAGGCCTTCACGCGCGCCTTGATATCGGGCCACTTGGAGAACTCGTCCGCGAGCGAAGCGGCAGCCACTTCGGCGCCGCGACCGACGACCAGCGGAAGCTGCGAAAACTTGTTGTCGCGAAGCGGCGCGATGACCGCCCCGCCCTTCTCGACCAGCGAGAGCTCGGCGCCATGCTGCCAGATCGCGTAGGCTTCGCGCTCCTTGAGCTTCACCTCGATCGTCTTCGGATAGACCTTGCGGACCTCGACGCTCTCGACCCAGGGAAGCTTCGCGATCTTCTGACGCGCCGCATCCACATCGAGCGCCACGAGCGAGGTCGTGCCGTCGAGACCGATCAGCTGGAGGATATCGATTTCGGAGGTCTCGGAGTTGCCGGATACCTTCACGTCCTCGACGGCAAAGCCGGCGGCGGCCGTCGTCGCCTGGGCGACAACTTCCGTGTGACCACCCAGAGACATGCCGTAGAGACCCGTCGCCGCGAAGAACGCCAGCGCCGATACCGTGCCCGTATGGGCAGGAATATAGATGCGGCCGCTGCCGAGGCTGACAAGGAAGCGGACGACGCGACGCAGAGGCCGCGACAGCACGATGCGCCCATCGCCTTCAGCATAGGAAGGCTCGGCTTGATGGCTTGGGCGCCCCATCCTTTTGACCGTTACCGAGAACAAGAAGCGTCCTCCACCATCCAACGAAGAAATTCACCAAACGAGTAGCCGGCATGACCGGCCATTTCGGGCACAAGCGAGGTTGGAGTCATGCCTGGCTGAGTATTGATCTCCAGCCAGATGATTTCGCCGTCTTCGGAGAAGCGATCGTCGTACCGAAAATCCGACCGACTCACTCCACGGCAACCAATTGCTTGATGCGCCCTTAGGGACAATGATTGTATTTTTTGGTAAATATTCGGTGAAATTTTCGCCGGAATGACGTGTTTCGAACCACCGGCCACATACTTGGAATCATAGTCGTAGAAGCTGTGACCCTGCGGAACGATCTCGGTCACACCCAACACCTGATCACCCATGACGCCGCAGGTGAGCTCGCGACCATGCACGTAACGCTCGACCAGAACCTCCTCGCCATACCGCCACTCGGCCGAACCGATGATCTGCGGCGGGCGCGACTGATCCTCCTGAACGATGACGACGCCGAAGCTCGAACCCTCGCGCACCGGCTTGACCACATAAGGCGGCTTCATCGGATGCTCAGCGGGGAAATCGAAGCGATTGATCACCTGCGACTGCGCGACAGGAATGCCGGCGGCGGCCGCGACACCCTTTGCCTTGCTCTTGTCCATGGCAAGCGCCGAGGCCAGAACACCGGAGTGGGTGTAGGGAATTTCGAGATATTCAAGGATGCCCTGGATCAGCCCGTCCTCGCCGAACGGCCCATGCAGCGCGTTAAACACCACATCGGGACGGAGAGCGGAGAGTTTGGCGGAGACGTCGCGATCGACATCGATACGGGTAACCTGGAAGCCTTCAGCCTCGAGAGCATCCGCGCACGCCGCCCCGGACGAAAGGCTGACAGGCCTCTCCGAGGAAAATCCGCCCATAAGGACAGCGACATGCTTGCGACTCATAGATACCCCCAAAATAATCCGTACTTTGCATTCCAAGGCTTGCACCAAGCTGGCTTTCTTCCGAATCTGGCTCGCCTGGCGCACGTGTATTAGAGCGTCATTATGGTTAACGAAGCGTTTACTTTTGTTAACTTCCTGGCTGCAGTGGCATGAATTGCGACAGTCGGGCGCAACTGTCGAAACGCGAAAACCCCGCAGCGCCAAGCGCTACGGCCGATATGTCAAAGCGAAACAAAAAGTTTAAGCGATCGCGCCAAGCAGGCTGCGAAGGCCGGGCGCAGCAGGAATTGCGCCGGCGCAAATCTGGTCTCAAATCGCGCCTGCACCCACTGGAAATACGGATTGAAGCACGATCGGGCGCCCGGCTTTACGCCCCCAAAAGGAAGCACCCTAGTTTTTGTCGGTTTATTGCGCGATTAACGTTTGCGCCGAACTAAAATTGCGTTATGAGCCCCTAGCCTCCCAAAGGCATACAACCGAAATCCCGATTGGAATGAAAATGTCAGACGCGATATCTCCAGTATCGCCGACATCAGCTTCATCGAACAGTGCACCGCTCAACTCGCCGGCACGCGTTCTGATCGCAAGCGTCGTCGGCACCACCATCGAATTCTTCGACTTCTACGTATACGCGACGGCCGCCGTGCTGGTCTTCCCGACGCTGTTCTTCCCGAACAGCGATCCGACCACCGCGCTGCTCGCCTCCTTCGCGACCTTCTCCATCGCTTTCTTCGCCCGCCCGCTTGGCGCCGTGGTCTTCGGCCACTTCGGCGACAGGATCGGCCGCAAGACGACGCTGGTCGCGGCCCTGCTGACGATGGGTATCTCCACCGTCATCATCGGCCTGCTGCCCTCTTATGAATCGATCGGCGTTCTAGCACCTCTGCTTCTCGCGCTTTGCCGTTTCGGCCAGGGCTTCGGCCTCGGCGGCGAATGGGGCGGCGCGGTGCTGCTGGCAACGGAAAACGCGCCTGAGGGCAAGCGCAGCTGGTACGGCATGTTCCCGCAGCTCGGCGCACCGCTCGGCCTCTTCCTGTCCTCGGGCATTTTCTGGGTGCTGCTGCAATTCATGCCGCAGGAACAGCTGCTGGCCTGGGGCTGGCGCGTACCCTTCATCGCCTCGATCGTCCTGATCGTCATCGGCCTGTGGGTCCGTCTCTCGATCACCGAAACGCCTGACTTCCAGAAGGCCATCGACAAGCAGGAGCGCGTCGCCGTTCCGGTTGCTGAAGTCTTCCGCAAGCACAAGCGCAGCCTGTTCCTCGGCACCTTCGTGGCGCTCGCCACCTTCGTGCTGTTCTACATCGGCTCGGCCTACCTGCTCTCCTACAACGTCAAAGTCCTGAAGATCCCGTTCCTCGACGCGCTCGAGATCCAGATCGTCGGCTCGATCTCCTTCGGCATCTTCATCCCTATCATCGGCAAGCTCGCCGAGCGCTTCGGCCGCCGCGAAATGCTGATCCTGACGACGGTGCTGATCGGCCTGTTCTCCTTCCTGCTCCCCGGCCTGATGGCTGGCGGCGAAGGCAGCATCCTGGTCTTCGCGATCGTCGCCATGGCGCTGATGGGCATGACCTACGGCCTGATCGGCACGGCGCTCGCAGCTCCCTTCCCGACCGCCGTTCGCTACACCGGCTCGTCGATCACCTTCAACCTCGCAGGCATCTTCGGCGCATCGCTCGCGCCCTATATCGCCACCTGGCTGCAGGCGAACTACGGCATGCTCTACGTCGGCTACTATCTCGGCCTCTCCGCCGTCATCACGCTGATCTGCATCCTGGCCTCAGGCCGCGACGAAGTCTGATCGAAGCGCTGATCGCAAATTCGAGGCCGCGACGGGAAACCGTCGCGGCCTTTTTCGTTGTTGTCTGTTAACGCCCTGCCTCTATTTTCGATGCGATCAAAGGTTGGGGAGAGACGAATGCTGACACGACGATCGCTGCTGACGCATGGCCTGGGCGCCGGCCTGTCGCTATCTCTCCCGCCCCTCGCCCGCGCTGCCGACGTCCCCGATACCGACGTCACCTTCCTCGTCATCAACGACATCCACGCCTGCCGCATCGGCGATGGCCTCAGCCCGAATTGCGAGGCAGAGGGCAAGACCGACGCCAACCTGCTGCGCCACATCAGGGCGCTCAACAACATCCACCACCAGACCTGGCCGGAAGCGATATCGGGAAAGCCGACCGGCTTTGCTCTCGCTGGCCAGCGGATCGCCAAGCCGCAGGGCGTCATCGTCTGCGGCGACGTGACCGATGATGGCGGCGGCCAGATGGCGGAGTTCGCGGAGGGGTCGCAGCTGCTGCAGTTCTCGCATCGCTATCAGCAGGGACCGGGCGCCGACCACATCCACTTCCCCGTCTATGTCGGACTCGGCAATCACGATCTCGACCAGGACGGCCATCCGCCGCAGGTCGATTGGTACCGAGACGAGTTGCGCGACTACGTGCAGCTGAACCACAAGCCGAGCGTCTTCTTCAAGCCGGTCGTGCCCGTCGACAATTACGACGAGGCCTCCGACAACTACTCCTGGAACTGGGGTGGACTGCACCTCATCCAGGCGCAGCGCTATGGCGGCGACAACACCAAGGGCACGGCCAACAGCCTCGACTGGATGAAGCGCGACCTCGCAGCCTATGCCGCCGACGGCCGCCCGGTCGTGATCTTCCAGCACTATGGATGGGACAAGTTCTCGCTCGAACGCTGGGACCCGGCAAAGAGCACCTTCACCGTTGAGGGCAGCGGCGCGCCGCACTGGTGGGGTGAATCAGAACGTCAGCAACTGCTCGCAACCCTTCAAGGTTACAACGTAATCGGCATTTTCCACGGCCACGAGCACGACACGCGCATGGCCTACCAGGCCGGCGGCATCGATGTCTTCAAGGCGCGCGCCGCCTTCATGGGCGGCTTCAGCCTCGTGCGTATCAAGGGGAATGTCATGGATGTGGCGATCGGCGACGCAAGCGACGATGTCGGCGGGGTGACCTTCACCACCGCCTTCACCAAACATTTCGGCTAAAGCACATCGTGCGTGCAAAGGGGCGCCGCAGCTTGCGGCACCGACGGGCTTAAAAGCCTACTCGCTCGTCACGCCCTGGAACGGACGCACTTCGCGGCCGGGCATGAACAGGCCCAGGCGCTTGATTTCCCATTCCAGCTTGATACCGGAATTCTCGAACACCTCGCGGCGAACCTGCTCGCCGAGATATTCGAGGTCGTAGCCGGTCGCCTGGCCGTTGTTGATCATGAAGTTGCAATGCAAGGACGACATCTGCGCGCCGCCGATGACTAGACCGCGGCATCCCGCTTCGTCGATCAGCTTCCACGCGGAGTGACCCTCGGGGTTCTTGAAGGTCGAGCCACCGGTCTTCTCGCGGATCGGCTGCACCGTCTCGCGATGGCTGCGCACGGCATCCATGTCGGCGCGGATCTTGGCGCGGTCCTCGGCATAGCCTTCGAACAGCACCGAGGTGAAGATCAGGTCGCTGGCGGCCGACGAATGGCGATACTCATAGCCCATGTCGGCATTCGACAGCACGTGCTTGTTGCCCTTGCGGTCGATCGCGGTCACCTCGACGACGCGATCACGCGTCTCGCCGCCATTGGCGCCGGCGTTCATGCGCGCTGCGCCGCCGATGCTGCCGGGAATGCCGTAGTAGAAGTGGAAACCGCCGATGCCGTTGTCCATCGCCATGGCCGCGACATGCTTGTCCGGGCAGATGGCACCGGCGCGCACGCGGTTTTCGCCCGCGAGTTCAACCGAGCCGAAGCCCTTGGCCGAAAGGCGCAGCACCACGCCGGGAATGCCGCCATCGCGCACCAGGATGTTCGAACCGACGCCGACCACGGTCATCGGAACATCCTCGGGCAGGATCTTCAGGAATGCGATCAGATCCTCTTCGTCGTGCGGCTGGAACATCAGTTCCGCGAGGCCACCGGCATGGAACCAGGTGACGCGGTCCATCGGCGCATCCGGCGTAATTCTCCCGCGGATGTCCTTTACACCGTCGCCCAGCGACGCAAGAAGCTTTTGCCCATTCACCTGTTTCATGCGGATCTACCCGAAAGGCCTTCCAGTTGCTTGGGCAGTGCTGCTGCCCAATAAGTGATACTCCCAGCCCCCAACAGAACCACGAAATCGCCTGGCTTTGCAATCTCTGCGACCATTTCAGGCAACAACTCGGGAGAGGCGAGGAAGCGCGCATCGCGATGCCCGCCCGATTTGATCAGCGAAACAAGCGCTTCGGCATTGGCGCCTTCGATCGGCTCTTCGCCGGCGGCATAGACCGGCGCCAGGAAAATGCTGTCCGCGTCGTTGAAGCAGGCAGCGAATTCCGCAAACAGGCTCGAAAGGCGCGAATAGCGGTGCGGCTGGTGCACGGCGATGACGCGGCCCTTGCACGCCTCGCGCGCCGCCTTCAGCACCGCCTTGATCTCGACCGGATGGTGACCGTAATCGTCGAAGATCTGCACGCCGTTCCATTCGCCGGTCAGCGTGAAGCGACGCTTGACGCCGCCGAAGGAGGCAAGCCCCTTGGCGATATCCTCGCTCGACATGCCCAGGCGATTGGCAACCGCGATTGCGGCGGTCGCATTCGACACATTGTGGCGGCCGGGCATCGGCAGAACGAGATTGTCGAGCTTGATGACCTGGCCGGTGCGGCGGCGACGGATCTCGACGTCGAAGGTCGAGCGCGCGCCGTCGATGCGCACGTTCATGAAGCGCACGTCGGCCTGCGGGTTCTCGCCATAGGTCACGACCTTGCGGTCCTCGATGCGGCCGACCAGCGCCTGCACTTCGGGATGATCGAGGCACATGACGCCGAAGCCGTAGAACGGCACGTTCTCGACGAACTGGCGGAACGCGGCGCGCACGGCGTCGAAATTGCCATAGTGGTCGAGATGCTCGGGATCGATATTGGTGACGACGGCGACGTCGGCCGGAAGCTTCAGGAAGGTGCCGTCCGATTCGTCGGCCTCGACCACCATCCACTCGCCCTCACCCATGCGGGCATTGGTGCCGTAGGCGTTGATGATGCCGCCATTGATGACGGTCGGGTCGAGCCCGCCGGCTTCGAGCAGCGTCGCGACCATCGAGGTGGTCGTCGTCTTGCCGTGCGTGCCGCCGATCGCGATCGCATTGCGGAAGCGCATCAGCTCGGCCAGCATTTCGGCGCGGCGCACCACGGGCAGCAGCTTTTCGCGCGCGGCGATGAGCTCGGGATTGTCCTTCTTGATCGCGGTCGAAACGACGACGACCTCGGCATCGCCAAGGTTCTCGGCCTTGTGACCGACGAACACCTCGATGCCTTTGTCGCGCAGGCGCTGGACGTTGGCGCTATCGGCCTGGTCGGATCCCTGGACGCGATGGCCGAGATTGTGCAGCACCTCGGCGATCCCGCTCATGCCGATACCGCCGATGCCGATGAAATGGACGAGGCCGATGGCCTTCGGCATTTTCATGCGCTTTTCCCCTTGAACTCTGCAATTGTACGTCCCGCCGCAATAGCCTCTACCATGTCGGCAAGCAAGTTCGCGGCGTCAGGTTTACCCGCCTGCTTGGCGGCGGCGGCCATACGCGCCAGCTTTTCCGGGTCGTTCATCGTATGCGTCAGGATCGAGGCGATCTTCTCGGACGAGAGCTCGGCCTGCACGATCACCTTGGCGCCGCCGGTAGCGGCCAGCGACGCTGCATTGGCCGCCTGGTCGTGGTCGAGCGCATGCGGATAAGGCACCAGGATCGCCGGACGGCCGATCACCGAGATCTCGGAAACCGTCGAGGCACCGGAGCGGCAGATGACGAGATGCGCCTTGGCCAGCCGTTCGGCCATATCGGTGAAGAAGGGCGCGATGTCGGACGCGGCGCCCATCTGAAGCTTGGCGACGCAATCGCCGACCATGTCCATGTCCTCGGGACGGACCTGCTGGGTGATCCGGAGCCGCGCGCGCAGATCGTCGTCGAGCAGGCTGATTGCCGTCGGCATCGCCTTGGAAAAATACTGCGCGCCCTGACTGCCGCCGAAGACGACGAGATTGAACGGCTCGCCGACATGCGACGGCGTGTAGGGCGTCTTCGCCGCCTCGATGACGGCAGGGCGGACAGGATTGCCCGTCGTCACCGTCTTCTCGGGGAAGGCACCGCCATTCTCAGGCAGGAACCCGCCGGCGATCGCCTTGACGCGATTGGCGAGCGCCTTGTTGGCGCGGCCCATCACGGCGTTCTGCTCGTGGATCATGGTCGGCACGCCGAGACGCGTGGCGGCGAGCAGCGGCGGCACCGTCGGATAGCCGCCGAAACCCACGACCACAACAGGCTTCAACCGCCCGATCAGGCGCTTGGCCGCCCGCATACCGCTCCACAGCGTCCACAGCGAACGCGCGACGGCAACAGGGTTCTTCGAGGCGATCGTGGCTGACGGCACGACATGGATCTCGTCGGCCGGGAATTTGCCGGCATAGCGCTCCGCCCGGCTGTCCGTCACCAGATGCACGGAATAGCCGCGTTCCTTCAGCTTGTAGGCCAGGGCCTCCGCCGGAAACACGTGGCCGCCGGTTCCCCCGGCGGCAAGCAGAACGATGCCTTTGCTCATATAGTCTTACTCCGCCGGAATGCCGTGCGCGACGCGGAACAGGCTCCGCTCCTGCGCACGCTTTTCCGGTCTGTGACGCGTCAGCGCGAGAATGAACCCGGCCGTGACGCAGATGGCGACCATCGACGAACCGCCGTAGGAAATCAGCGGCAGGGTCATGCCCTTCGCCGGCAGCAGCTCGAGATTGACGCCCACGTTGATGATGGATTGTATGCCGATCTGCAGCACGAGGCCAGCGACGGCGAAACGGTTGAAATCGTTGCGCTCCTTGTAGGCATGCGACAGACCGCGCAGAACGAGCGCCGAAAACAGCAAGACCAGAGCGATGCAGAAGATGATGCCGAATTCCTCTGCCGCGACCGAGAAGATGAAGTCGGTGTGCGCGTCCGGAATGATGCGCTTGACGATGCCCTCGCCCGGTCCCTGGCCGAACCAGTCGCCACGGATGATCGCTTCGCGCGCCGTGTCGATCTGGAACGTATCGCCCTCACCGGTCATGAACTTGTCGATACGCAGCGCCACGTGCGGGAAGACGTAATAGGCGCTGACAAGACCGCCGACGCCACCGGCGCCGAGCACGATGATCCAAAGCCACGGCATGCCGGCCATGAAGAACATGCCGCCCCACACCGCTGTCGTCAGGATGGTCTGACCAAGGTCGGGCTGCGCCACGAGAAGCGCCGCGACCATGCCGAAGAGGATGATGGCGAAGAGATTGCCCGGAATTTCCGGCTGGCGCGCATGCTCTGCAAACAGCCAGGCGCAGACCACCACGAAGGCCGGCTTCATGAACTCCGACGGCTGGATCGAGATACCGGCCAGCGTCACCCAACGGCGCGAACCCTTGACCTCGACGCCGAAGAACAGCGCGAGCAGCATCATGGCGATCGCGACGATCAGGAGAAGGATCGCGGTACGGCGCACCTGCCGCGGCGTCAGGAACGACAGGCCGATCATCACCGCCAGCGACGGGATCATGAAGGCCGCGTGGCGCTTGACGAAGTGGAACGGTTCAAGCCCGATGCGCTCGGCCACCGCCGGCGATGCGGCGAAGGACAGCATGAAGCCAATGCCCATCAGGAAGATGAACATCGCCAGGAAGAACCGGTCGATGGTCCAGAACCAATCGGCCAATGCCCCGCGTTCCGCACGACTTACCATGTCACTTCTCTCCTGTTGCCGAACCGATCAGCATGGTGATTCCGTCGAGCGCTGCCACATGGCTCACAAATGCATCGCCCCTGACTTCGAAGTTCTTATATTGGTCGAAGCTTGCGCAAGCCGGTGCTAACATGACCGCCAATGGCCCGCTCTCGTCCTTTGCCGCATCCTCGGCCGCATGCGCGACCGCCTGGTCCAGCGTTCCCGAGATCTCGTAGGGCACCGCCTCGCCGAGCGTGGCCGCGAATTCCGCGGCCGCCTCGCCGATCAGATAGGCCTTGGCGATGCGCGGGAAGAACGGCGCGAGCGTCGTGATCCCGCCAGCCTTCGGCAGGCCGCCGGCGATCCAGTAGATGCGATCGTAGCTCGATAGAGCCGGTGCAGCCGCATCGGCGTTGGTCGCCTTGGAATCGTTGACGAACACCACATTACCGCGCCGGCCAACCGGCTGCATGCGGTGCTTCAGCCCCGGGAAGGACGCTAGCCCCTCGCGGATATCCTCGACCGAGACACCGGCCGCAAGGCAGGCCGCCACGGCTGCCGCCGCGTTCTGCGCGTTGTGGCTGCCGCGAAGCGTCGGGATACCGTCGAGGTCGGCGATCGGCAGTGCGGCACCCGCCTGCGCCTGGATGAGCTTCGTGCCCTCGGCATAAATGCCGTCGGCAAGCACCTGGCGGCGGGAGATGCGCGTGACCTTGCCGCCTGCCCGCTCGATGCGGTCGGCGATCATTTCGCAATGGCTGTCGTCGACGCCGACGATGGCGACGTCGCTGCCGGCGACCAGCCGCTCCTTGACGTCAGCATAGTGCTGCATCGTGCCATGGCGGTCGAGATGGTCGGGCGTGAGGTTGAGCAGGATACCGGCCGACGGATTGAGCGTCGGCGCGAGATCGATCTGGTAGGACGAGCACTCGACGACGTAGAAGCGCCCAGCCTTCGGCGGCTCCAGCGTCAGCACCGCCGTCCCGATATTGCCGCCGAGCTGCGTGTCGCGGCCGCTCGATTTAAGGATATGGGCGATCAGCGCCGTGGTGGTCGACTTTCCGTTGGTGCCGGTGATGGCGATGAACGGCGCATCGGGCGCATGCGCCCGGCGCTCGCGCACGAAAAGCTCGACATCGCCGACGATATCGACGCCGGCGGCACGCGCCAGATCGACCGTCCAGTGCGGCTTCGGATGCGTCAAGGGAACGCCCGGCGACAGCACGAACAGCGACTGCGCGTTCCAGTCGATCGTCCTGAGATCGGCAGTGTGGATGCCCTCGGCCGCGGCCTTGGTCACGCTGTCGGGATTGTCGTCCCACGCCGTCACCTCCGCGCCCCCAAGGATCAGGGCGCGCGCCGTGGCGAAGCCGGAACCGCCGAGCCCGAAGAGCGCGACCTTTTTTCCAGAGAGCGTGGTGACCGGGATCATGATCGTCTTACCGCAGCTTCAGCGTCGAGAGGCCAAGCATGGCAAGGCCGACGGCGATGATCCAGAAGCGGATCACGACCTGGCTTTCGGTCCAGCCCTTCTTCTCGAAATGGTGGTGGATCGGCGCCATCAGGAACACGCGGCGTCCGGTCATCTTGAAGAAGCCGACCTGGATGATGACGGACAGCGTTTCCATGACGAACAGGCCGCCGATGATCGCCATGACGATCTCGTGCTTGGTGGCGACGGCAACCGTGCCGATCGTGCCGCCGAGCGCCAGCGAACCGGTGTCGCCCATGAAGATGGCGGCGGGCGGCGCGTTGAACCACAGGAAGCCGAGGCCGGCGCCGATGACGGCACCGAGGACGACGGAGAGCTCGCCCGTGCCGGGGACGAAGTTGATCTGCAGGTAGTTCGCGAAGACGGCGTTACCGGCGAGATAGGCGATGACGCCGAAGGAGGCCGCCGCGATCATGACGGGCACGATGGCGAGACCATCGAGACCATCGGTCAGATTGACCGCATTGCCGGCGCCGACGATGACGAAGCCGCCGAAGACCACGAACATGATGCCGAGGTTGATCAGGAAATCCTTGAAGAACGGGAATGCGATCGACGAACCGAAGGTGGAGCCCGCAGGGCCCGAGGCCAGCGACGCCCGCATCATGAAATAGACGGCGATGCCGGCAATGACGAATTCGATGCCGAGACGCGCCTTGCCGGAGAAGCCCTTGTGGCTCTGCTTGCTGACCTTGAGATAGTCGTCATAGAAACCAATCGCGCCGAAGCCGAGGGTGACGAGCAGCGTCGCCACGACATAGACGTTCGACAGATCCGCCCACAGAAGCGACGAACCGACGATACCGGCCAGGATCATAAGGCCGCCCATGGTCGGCGTACCGGCCTTCTTGAAGTGCGTCTGCGGTCCGTCGGCGCGGATCGGCTGACCCTTGCCCTGGCGAATGCGCAGCGAATTGATGATCATCGGTCCGAACAGGAAAACGATCAGCGCGGAGGTGAAGAGAGAGGCGCCCGTGCGGAACGTAATGTATCTGAACAGGTTCAGAAATTTCAGGTGTTCCGACAGTTCGACTAGCCAAATCAGCATTCAGGGCCCCTTGTTTACCCGCTCAAAATTCGCGTTGCGTGTCGGCAAATGGCGGGAACTTGTCAAGGAGCGCGGCAATAATCTTGCCGAAACCGATGCCCAATGACGATTTTACCATCAGCACGTCGCCTACCGCGACAGAGTTCAGTACGTGGTCGATGAGTTCGTCGGTCTGCGCGCGATGCACGACCGAAACGCTCTCGGGAAGTGATTCCTTCAGCGCCAGCATCTCGTGGCCGGCGAGCCAGACATGTTCGATGCCGGCGGCAAGCAGCGGCCCGGCGAGATCGGTGTGGACCTTCTGCGAATAGTCGCCCATTTCGAGCATGTCGCCGAGCACGGCGATCCGCCGTCCCGATCCTGTCGGCATGGAGCTCGCAAGCAGCGCGATCGCCGCGCGCATCGATGTCGGATTGGCGTTGTAGCTTTCGTCGATGACTGTGAAGCTGCCATGGCCGATCGAGAGCTTGTGGCGACGCCCCCTGCCCTTTTCGGCCTGCAGCGTTGCCAGTGCCGCGATCGCCGACTGCATGTCTGCGCCGACGATCCGGGCGACGCCGAGTGCCGCCAGCGCGTTCTCGGCGATGTGCCGTCCGGGCGCGCCGATTGCGACCTCATGGGTTTCGCCGTCGATGGTGATCCACAAGGTCGAGCTCTGGTCGCCGCCGTTGAACTCCGCCATGCGGAAATCGGCCTTGGCGTGCTGCCCGAAGGAATGGATATGCTGGATGCCGCAGGCCTGCGCCGTGCGGTCGAGGAAATTGAACTGGTCGTTGTCGCGATTGAGCACGGCATGGCCGCCGGGCACGACGCCCTCGAAGATCTCGGCCTTGGCGGTCGCGATTTCCTTGATGCTCTTGAAATTGCCGAGATGCGCCGGCGCGATCGTGGTGATGACCGCGACATGCGGCTCGATCATCTTGACCAGCGGACGGATTTCGTCCGGGTGGTTCATGCCGACTTCGAAGACACCGAAATAGGTGTCGAGCGGCATGCGCGCCAAGGTGAGCGGCACGCCCCAGTGATTGTTGAAGGATGCGACCGACGCATGCACCTTGCCAGATGGCGCCAGAACCCGGCGCAGCATCTCCTTGGTGGTGGTCTTGCCGACGGAGCCGGTAACGGCGATGATCTGGGCACGAGACCGAGCCCGCGCCGCAAGCCCGAGCTTGCCGAGTGCCACCAGCACGTCCTCGACGACGATCATCGGCACGGTCAGGCGCCCCATCGCCGGCAGCCGCGCCTCGCTGACGACGAGCAGCGCAGCGCCATTGGCCATCGCCATCGACGCGTAGTCATGACCGTCGACCCGATCGCCCTTGATCGCGAAGAAGGCCTCACCCGGCTGGATCGAGCGGCTGTCGATCGCGATCCCGGTAATCCCTTCAGGCAAGGTGCCGAACGGGCGCCCGGCCATGGCCGTGATCATGTCCTGCGTTGTCCAAAGCCAATTCACGATTTCAGCTCCTCCAAAGCCTTGCGCAATTCGGCGTGATCCGAAAACGGCAGCGTGACGCCACCGATCGTCTGCCCCTCTTCATGTCCCTTGCCGGCCACGATCAGCGTGTCGCCGGAGTTGAGCATGGCAACCGCCTCGCGGATCGCCTGGGCGCGATCGGGTATCTCGGTGGCGCACGTAGCCGCCGCCATGATCTCGGCGCGGATCGATGCGGGCTCTTCCGAGCGCGGATTGTCGTCGGTGACGACAACGACATCGGCGAGCCGGCAGGCGATCTCGCCCATGATCGGCCGCTTGCCGCGGTCGCGATCTCCGCCGCAGCCGAAGACGACGATAACGCGGCCCGTCGTGAAGGGACGCACGGATTCCAGCACATTCGACAGCGCGTCCGGCTTATGGGCGTAATCGACATAGGCGAGCGCGCCGTCCTTGGTGTGGCCGACGAGCTCGAGGCGCCCTGAGGCGCCTTGCAGCTTTTCAAGCGCGGCCATGGCGACCTTGGCCGGAACGCCGGTGGACATGGCAAGACCTGCGGCGACAAGCGCATTGGCCACCTGGAAATCGCCGGCAAGCGGAATGTCGACCTCGAAGATCTGTCCCTCGGCGTGGATTTCGGCGACCTGCTTGTGGCGGAAATGCTCGACGCGCTTCAGCGTCAGATACTCGCCCTTACGGCCGACCGTGCGCACCACATGGCCGGCATCGATCGCCGCCTTGATCGCCTGCTCCGACCATGCGTCGTCGGCAAAGATCACGGCGGGGTTGCCCTTTGGCAGCAGCGTATCGAAGAGCCGCATCTTGGCGGCCATGTAGTCCTCGATCGTCGGATGATAATCCATGTGATCGCGGCCGAGATTGGTGAAGGCGGCAGCGGCAAGCTTCACGCCATCGAGGCGCGACTGGTCGAGACCATGGCTGGACGCCTCCATCGAGGCATGCGTCACGCCTTCATCGGTCAGCTCAGCCAGCAGCGCATGCAGCGACACCGGGTCGGGCGTGGTGAGCGAGCCGTAATCGTTGCGGGTCGGCGAGACGACGCCGGTCGTGCCGATCATCGCGGCCGGGTGGCCGGCAAAGGCCCAGATCTGGCGGGTGAAGGAGGCGACCGACGTCTTGCCGGCTGTTCCTGTGACCGCGACCATGGTCTCCGGCTGCTTGCCGTAGAAATTCGCGGCTGCGAGCGACAGGAAGCGGCGCGGTTCTTTGACGACGAGAACGGGAATGGAGGCTTCGGTCGGATGCGAGGCGATCGCGACCGCGGCACCGCGCGCGGCGGCATCGGCGATAAAGCCCGCGCCGTCAGCCTTGGTGCCGGCGACGGCGACGAAGGCCATGCCGGGCGCGATCTTGCGGCTGTCGGCGGAAAGGCCGGAAATCTCCAGCGCGCCCACCGGGCCGTTCAGTTCTTCCTTCAATTCCGGAAACGCATTTCCGGCGATGTCCCTCAGTTTCATCGAACGCACACTTTTCTCTCGAGCCGTCGAGCCCCCATGGCGAATCGGCTGCGACATTCATCCAGACTCAATAAGACACCAACATGGCCGATCCGTCGTCACCGAACTTCGGTTCCACACCGAGGATTGGCGCCGCACGGGAGATGATGTTCTTGACCATCGGCGCGGCGGTATAAGCCGCGATGTTCTGGCCCTTTTCGCCATTGTGCGGCTCGTCGCAGAAGGTCAGCACGACATACTGCGGGTTCTCGATCGGAAATGCCGCCAGGAAGGCGTTGAAATTGAGGTTGGTGGCGTAGCGGCCGTTGACGACCTTGTCGGCCGTACCGGTCTTGCCGCCGACGTTGAAGCCGGGAACATCGGCGTTGCGGCCGGAGCCCTTCACGCCGTTGACCTTGAAGAGATAGCGCACGTCGTCGCTGGTGCTCTTCTTGACGACCACCTCGGCCACTTCATCAGCCTGGTCGCGATTGCGCGGCAGGAAGGTCGGCTCGATCAGCTTGCCGCCATTGACGAGTGCGGCACCGGCCACAGCCGTCTGCAGCGGCGTCGTCGAAACACCGTGACCGAAGGAGATGGTCACCGAGTTGATCTTCTTCCAGACCTTCGGCTGGCTCGGCATCTTCACCTCGGGCAGCTCGGTCTTCATCTTGGTGAGCAGGCCAAGCTTCGTCAGATAATCCTTCTGCGCATCGATGCCGACGATGTCGATGATGCGGGCCGTGCCGACGTTGGAGGAATACTGGAAGACTTCAGGCAGCGTCAGCCAGCGGCGCTGGCCGTGGAAGTCGTGGATGGTGAAGCCGCCGATATGCAAGGGCTGCGTCGCGTCGAAGCTGGAGTTGAGGTTGACCTTGCCGGTATCGAGCGCCATGGCGAGCGAGAAGGTCTTGAAGGTCGAGCCCATCTCGAACGTGCCGTTCGACATGCGGTTCAGCCAGCCTTCCTTGGCGCCTTCGAGCGGGTTGTTCGGATCGAAATCCGGCGCCGATGCCATGGCGAGCACTTCGCCCGTGTGGATGTCGAGGACGACGGCGCCAGCACCCTTGGCCTCGTAATTCTTCACCGCGTTGACGACGATATCGCGCACGATGTTCTGGACGCGGATATCGATCGACAGCTTGACCGGCTCCAGCGGCTGATCGCTGGTCATGCCGACCATGGCGAGATCGGCCAGCCCCTGGTCGTCGATATATTTCTCCATGCCGGCAACGCCGCGATTGTCGATGTTGACGTAGCCGAGGATATGGGCGGCGGTGGCACCGCCGGGATAGAAGCGGCGCTTCTCCGGACGGAAGCCGATACCGGGAATGCCGAGCGCCAGGATCTGGCTCTGCTGCTTCGGCGACAGCTGGCGGCGCAGCCAGGCGAAGTGCGAATTGCGGTTGGCGAGCTTCTTGTAGGTGCCCTTCATGTCGAGATCGGGCAGAACGGTCGTCAGCTTTTCGACGGCCTCGTCGGCATCGACGATCTTGTTCGGCTCGGCAAACAGCGAGACGGTGCGAATGTCGGTCGCCAGCACCTCACCGTTGCGATCGAGAATATCGGGACGCGACGCCAGCAGGCGATCGGGCGGCAGGATGCTGGACACGACGTCGGGATCGCGCACGGCGTATTCGACGAGACGTCCGCCGATGACGCAGTAGACGCAGACGAAGGCGAAGGCCAGAAGGCCGACGCGGCTCTTGGCCTGGCCGCTGCGCTTCTTGCGCGAGCCCTGGATCGACACGCTGCCTGATGGACCGCCGAACCGGCTGTAGACGCCGGAAGAGAAATGGGCCTGGCTCTTGGCAACCATGATGCGTGAAAGAAAGGACATCTCTACTCCACAGATCCGGTTGTCATTTCGTCTTCTTCCTCGACAGGCTTCGCCACGACCTTCGGCTTCGGCTTGCCGGTCTTGGCGTCGGCAATCTCCGGCACCGGCACCTGCGCCTTCAGCATCGGCAGCTCCTTGGCGTGCACCAGCGAGGTCGAGACGGTCGGCTGCAGCTGCAGCTCGCTATTGTAGTTGTTGACCAGCCGCTCCAGCCGGTTCGGCTGCGATTGCAGCGCCCAGTCGGCCTTCAGGAGGTCGATCGTGTCCTTCTCGAGCTTGATCTCCGCTTCGAGGCGGTGAACCTCCTCGAGCTTGAGTTCGGCCCGATGCTTGATCGTATAGGTCACGGCGGCCGCGGCCGTCATGACGCCAACAAGTACGAGGTCGAAGGTTCTCAGCATATCAGGCTCCGAGCTTTCCGAGGCTTGCGAGGTTGGGCAGTCCGAAGATCGACATGTCGGCGGCTTCCGCAGGTGCCGTGGTTCTGAGACCCGCACGCAGCTTGGCGGAACGCGCGCGCGGATTGATCTCCGCTTCCGCGTCGCTCGCCGACACCATCGGCTTGCCGATCCGGTCGAAGGTCGCGGCGCGCTCGTGAGCGATCGGCATGTGGCGCGAGCCGGATGCCTTGCCGGCGCGATCGGAGAAGAAGGTCTTGACGATGCGGTCTTCCAGCGAATGGAAGGTGACGACCACGAGACGGCCGCCCGGCTTCAACGCCTGCTCGGCCGCAAACAGCGCCTGCGCCAGCTCGCCGAGTTCGTCATTGACGAAGATGCGCAACGCCTGGAACACCCGCGTCGCCGGATGGATCTTGTCTTTCATCTTGCGCGGCGTGACGATCTCGATCAGGCCCGCCAGATCGCGCGTCGTCTCGAACGGCTTCTCGGCGCGGCGCTTTTCGATCGCATGCGCGATGCGCGGCGACTGGCTCTCTTCGCCGAGGAAATGGAAGATGCGAATGAGCTCGGCCACCTTGGCGCGATTGACGACGTCTGCGGCCGAAACGCCGGATGCCGACATGCGCATGTCGAGCGGCCCGTTCTTCTGGAACGAGAAGCCGCGATCGGCCTCGTCGATCTGCATCGACGACACGCCGATATCGAGCACGACACCATCAAGGCCACCGGCCGGCGCATGATCGGCCAACCGCGAGAATTGCGAGTGAATGAGCTTCAGGCGACCGCCATGTGCATCGACCAGCGCCTGCCCGCCCGCGATCGCCGTCGGATCGCGATCGAGCGCGATGACCTCGGCACCGGCGGACAGAATGGCCGACGTATAGCCGCCCGCGCCAAACGTGCCGTCGAGAATGACCTTGCCGGCAGCAGGCTCGAGCGCCGTCAGCACCTCGTTGAGAAGAACCGGAATGTGGCGAACCGGTCCGCCACCGGCATCAGTTGAACCTTCGTCAGGATTCGCCGCCATTCCGTTCCCTCGTGTTACGAAGAACGCCTGCCCGCCAGCCTGCGCTCCTCTCGTGCTCGTTGCTGCACCGCCTGAAATTCCTTCGGCTGCCACAGCTGAAAATGATCCGCCCGACCGACGAAGGTCACTTCGTCCGAGATACCGGTGAAGTCGCGAATGAAATCCGTGACCATCAACCGCCCCTCGGCGTCGAGCTTCATGAAGACCCCGCCCCCATGAATGAGAAGCGACATCTCGTTCGCTTCCGGCGAAAACGGATCTTCCGCAGCGATCTGCCGCTCGAACCTTTCGAGAAGGTCCGAACCGCCGACGCTGATCGCCGGAAACACAAAATCCTGGAAGCAGTACAAATCCTGGATGTTGCTCTGCGCCATCACCGATCGAAACGCCGCGGGCACGGAGACCCTGCCCTTGGAATCGATCCTGTTGGTCGCATGTGAAAGGAAGCGGCCCATGACACGAAACATCCGTTCCCGAAAGAGCCCGGACAGCGATTAGGCGCCCCGAACCCCATTTCTCAGACACAGCTTCGCCAGCCGGATGGACGACATTCCATCCAGCGCCTCCGGTGAGGAGTACGCCTTTACTTTGCGATTGGTGGGCACTTGATTGCCCTTGCGCAGTGCAGGAATGGGATAACATGGGACCATATGGGCGTCAATGGGAAACGCCCGTCTCACGATGAGCGCAGTATCGAAAATTTATAAGCTGTTAAGTTTAACAAAGGGTTATGAACGCCCGAATTCTCGGCGTCCAAAGCGCCCTAGAGCGACACCGCAGCGTGTGGCGAAAAACATCCCCGGTTGCGGAAAATGAATTCGAACACGCCGCGCAGGTGAAAATCACAAAACTCAACTTTAAATGCACATCTGGCCGTGAATACCTCGAGCCACCTCCCCGTTCACCCGCATGTGTTCATCCGACGTGTTATGCCTACTATGTCGTTAACGGAAAATAATGTATTTTAGATATAATGCATACACAAAGACAAAAACATATCCATTTGCAGAACAAACTAAGAAAGCACGGAGAAAATCCATGGCGAGTTTTAGCTTCAAGGGAATGTTGGCTGGAATGAAGTCGCCGAATACTCAGCCTCCACTGAAGAAAGTCGGCATGACTTCTGAAATTCAGTGTGTAAACTGTGGAAAACTACTCAAGCGATGGTCGGCACTTTCGCTGAGCAGCACCGTTTGCGAGGAGTGCCTTCGCCAGCCGCCAACGTCTCACTGAGCCCCAAAGGGCCAGTGAAATCGTATGGACGTCGATGAAAAGACAATCGCCAGTTGGCCTGTAAGCCGGGTTCTGTATGGCTCCGGCCGAAACCGGAACGTGGCAGCCATTCCTCTGGGACAACGTTTGCACGTTGCCTCTCGCAACCCACCCGGATGACTGGCCTGGAAACCAGCCGGACGGCTTGCGCCGTCCGCGTCATCCCTATTCGGTCTTGCTCCCGGTGGGGTTTACCTTGCCATCGCCGTTGCCGGAGACGCGGTGGGCTCTTACCCCACCCTTTCACCCTTACCTGCCGAAGCAGGCGGTTTGCTTTCTGTGGCACTTTCCCTGAGGTCGCCCTCGCCGGACGTTATCCGGCACCGTGTTTCCGTGGAGCCCGGACTTTCCTCACCCTACCGTCTTTCGACATTGGTAAAGCGCGGCTGCCCGGCCAACTGGCCCGGCTCCCTTAACCGAGACTGGGAGCGAATGCCAACAAAATATCGCGTCAGGCTTCGCGGAAATACGGTTTGAAATCCGTCGCGTAGCCCTGTCCGTTGATTCGACCTTCGAGCAGCAGCAACGCGCCGAGCCGGCCGATCTCGTCCGAACTCTTGGCGGCCGTGCCGCAACCGCCCGTCAAAACGCCGATGCGCGGCGACGCGGTATAGCCGATCATCGGATGCCCGCTCGGCGTATACGAGACGACGCAGGAGCCGCTTGATGTCGAGACCGGCCGCAGCTCCGGCACAGCCTGTTCGATCAGCCGCGTCAAATGCGACTGGACGCTGTCTCGCCCATCGGTCTTGAACCAGTCCCGCAGCTCCGGCTCACGCTCCAGCCTGACATCATCGGGATCGCCGCCGATCTTCATGTAGAACCTGCCGTCGGGATAGCGGATCGGCGGCAGCATGTAGAAATCGTCGAGACCATCGACGCCGTGCGAGATCAGCGACGGCATGCCGACAAACCGCGCGGCGGCCGCCTCATCGACCTCGTAGAAGGCGATGGTGCGCGCATAAACCTTCAGATCAACAGGCTGCGGCAAGAGATTCTCCGCAATAGAAAAACCGCCGGCGGCGAGCAGCACCTTCTCGGCCCGGTATATCCTCCCATCGGCCGTCTCGACGGCAACCAGACCGCCCTCGTCGCGGATCGACACCGCGACCTCGCGGATGACGGAAGCCCCGGCCCTCTCGGCGGCGATCGACTGCGCCCTGACCAGATTGCGCGGGCTGATGTAGCCGGCACCCGTCGGCTCATGAACACCCTCGGTGCCGTCGGCAAAGGCGAAGAACGGAAACCGCTCCTTCAGGCCGGCATCGTCAAGCAGCGCCGTCTCGACACCAAGCGACCGGGCAGCAGACGATGTCCGCTCGACATAGGTGTCCGCCCCGCCGCGCTTGGGACCGACCACAAGGCAGCCGGCGGGCGAATAGAAGGAAACGCCGCTCTCCCGCTCGATCTCGGCGTAGCGGCCGATCGAGCGATTGGCGAGCAAGGCCCAGTCGCGGTCTGGATCGATGGTGCGGGTGATGCGGCCCTCGTCGTAATGGCTGGCGAAAACGCCGTCATGCCGCTTGCGATCCTCAGGCTCGTCCGGGCCGATGACGGCAACGCCATCGGTCGATTTCGCCAGATGCCGGGCGGCGGCAGCGCCCATCATGCCACGGCCGACGATGATATATTTGAAATCCACGCTCATGACCGTCCCGATCTATTGAAAAGAAGGCGTCAGCTGCGGGCCGAAATCGGCCTCGCCAAGCGCGCCTTCCGCAAGCAGCACCGCACCCAGCCGCCCAAGCTCGTCCGACGACTTCGCGGCAACGAAATTGCCGCCCGTCAGCACCGCGATGCGTGGCGAGGAGGTGAAACCGGCATAGGGATAGGCGGTCGGCGTGAAGGTCGCGACGCAGGGCGCCGATGTCACCGGGCAACCGGCGAGATCAGGCATCAACTCCAGGGCAGTTGCCACCAGCAGATCGCGCTCGGCGGGGTCGCCATCCGACCGGAACCAGGCCCCGGCATCCTGAAGCGTATCGAAACTGCGCGTCTCGGTATCGCCGCCAAGCTTCAGATAGGTCTTGCCGTCGGGATAAAGCACCGGCGGAAGAATATAGACATGGTCCTCGTCGCGATCGCCGAAGACGATGCTCGACGGCATGCCGCCGAAGATCGCCTTTTCGCGCTCGCCGAGTTCGTAGAACACGACTGTGCGCGCCGCGACGCGGGTGTCCACGGGCGCGGGAAGAAGCTGATTGAAATTGCTGAAACCGCCGGCCGCGACAAGCACGCGCTCGGCCGTATAGGTGCGGTCGCCGACGCTCACCTCGACATGCGAGCCGGCATCCCGAACGCTGGTGACTACAGCATCGATGATGGTGACGCCGCCCACCTCTGCAAGCGCCGTCTGCGCGCGCACCAGGGCGCGCGGATTGACATGGCCGGCGCGGCGCTTCTCGTAATAGCCGCTGAAGCTGTTCCTCAGGGTGAACTCCGGAAAGCGCTGGCGCAAGGCAGAGGGATCCAGCACCTCATACTCGACGCCGAGCCCATCGGAGACCTCGATCGCGCGTCCGAGATAGCCCTGCCCCGGTTGCGGCACCGGGCCTGCGAACAGGCACCCGGCTTCGGTGAAGAAGGAGATGCCGCTCTTCGCCTCGATCTCGGCGTAACGGTCGAGCGAACGGGCGGCAAACGTCGCCCAGACGATATTGTCGTCGAAGGTGCGGGTAATGCGCGCCTCGTCATAGTGGCTCGCGAACACGCCGTGGTGGCTCTTGCGCTCGACAGGCTCGCTCGGGCCGATCAGCGCCACCCCTTCGATCATCGCGCTGAGATGCCGGGCCGCAGCCGCGCCCATCATTCCGCGCCCGATTATGATCGCCTTGAAATCACATGCCATGTCTCACCTCGTTTCACGGTGAGATAGCACGATCTGCAAGTTGAATCATATTGTTAAGTCATGCCCTCAGGTGATTCAGCCACAAGCGCTTTCGCCCGTGGCTATCCCACGCTGGCGATCAGTTGATCATCGCCAGCACCTTGCCGCAATAGGCCTTGGAAACCGGATTCATGCGGGTCGCCGCGTGGCCGGCATTGTACTTGAGGATGGTATCGCAGGTCTCGCCGCCACCAAGCGTGTGGGCAGCCGCCAGATACTTCATGCCGTACTTGATGTTGGTATCCGGATCGAAGAGACCCTTGCTGGAACCCGAGTAACCCATCATCCGAGCCGTCGCCGGCTTGATCTGCATGAGGCCGATTTCGCCGGCGCTGCCGCGGGCATTCGGATTGTAGTTGCTCTCGACACGAACCACGGCATGCGCGAGTTCGACCGGAACGTTGTACTCTCTCGCGTACTTGACGATGATCGCCGCATACTTGCTGCCGGGCATGTCGGGCATCGCGAAACCGGACGTACGGTCGACGGTGTTGAGTGCCACGGTCTTCGGGGCCCCGGTCTTCCGAGAATTATCGGTCTTGGCGACCTTCTGCACCCTCTGGGTCTTGTGAACTTTCGGAGCCTTCTTCGAGGCCACTTCGGCCGTTTTGGCCTTGTCTGTCTTTTGCGTCTTGAGTGTCTGCGTCGTCTCTGTCGCTTGCGCTCTATTGCCCCATTCGCCTGCGTTTGCGCAATTGAATCCCATCAGCAGTGTGCTGGCGCACACCACAGCAGAAAAAATCTTTCTCATGTAGTCCAGATACTCCAAGCAAAAGAAAAGCTGCGTATAAATGAAATCCGAACGCAGCATAAATTCGCATCAATACTCAAAGTATCAGCGATATTTCTTTTCTGTTTCAATTGACGACGGTCGACAACACACAACAAAACAACCGGCGCCGTTTAGCGACTGCGGTTAGACCATCGCATTGAGGAGATAATAGGGAAAACATGTGGCAGCGCGGCAAACCCGTAAAATCTAGGGGTATATGCCGGCAAATCGCCCGGTCTCAGGCGCCGTAGCGCGGCAGGGCCGATAGCAGGCGATGCAGCGTGTCGATCGTCGAGAAATCGGCGATCCCATCGACCCTCTCCGGGCGGAAATGACGCTGGAAGGCTTCGATCTCGCCGGCCATCTTGTCGGAAAATTCGCCTGTGATCTCAGTGCCGTAACCGTAGAGCGACAGCATAGACTGCAGGGCTTCGACCGGCTGCCCCTGGTCGCCGCGCTGGAAGAAGCGCCCGCCGGTGATCGCGGCCGGCGCCACCCAGTGGCCGACGCCCCTGGAGTGCAACAATCCCCAGGGGAAGTTTTCACCCGGATCAAGCTTGCGCCGAGGGGCGACATCGGAGTGTCCGAGCACCCTTTCCGGCACGATGGACCAACGTTCGCCGCAGTCGCGACACAATTCGATCACCGCCTCGACCTGCGCCTGCGGATACTCGGGGCAACCGCCCGGATGTCCCGCATTGGCGATCTCGATGCCGATCGACGACGAGTTGATATCGGTTTCGCCCTGCCAGATGCTCTTGCCGGCGTGCCAGGCGCGCCGCGCCTCCGGAACGAGCTGCACGACGTCGCCATTCTCATGCACGAAGTAATGGCACGAGACCTGGCTCTCTTCGCGACAGAGCCAGTCCAGCGCTCCGTCCGCGGTCGGCATGCCGGTATAGTGGAGAATGATCATATCGGGCTTTCGCCCATCGACGCGCTCGCCATGGTTCGGCGACGGCCGTACGCTGGCTTTGGCGTAGTCTGCCTCAAAGGCGGTCATGCGGCGCGGCGTTCCTTCTCGATCGCCTCGTAGGCGGCATTGAGCGCCGCCATGCGTTCATTGGCAATCGCATGAAACTCGGCCGGCACGCCGCGTGAGATCAACCGGTCCGGATGATGCTCGCTCACGAGACCATGGTAACGGCGGCGGATCGTCGGGAAATCGTCCGACGGCGAAACGCCGAGCACCTTGTAGGGATCGCCGCCGATCGACACGTGCCGCGCGGCGATCTGCTCGAAGCGCTGCTCGCTCATGTGGAAGATTTCGGCCACATGCGCCAGGAACGCAAATTCCTTCTCGTGGATGACGCCGTCGGCCTTGGCGATATGGAACAGGCCGTCGAGCACTTCTTCCAGAACCGGGCAGTTGGCCGCACAGGTCACGCAGAGCGTCGAAAGCCGCTCCGCATAGGCCTCGTAGCCGGCCACGTCCTGGCGAGCGAGATTATAGAGACGCGCGACGTTGGCGGCCTGATCGTCGGGGAATTCGAAAATCTCGCGGAAGGCCTGGACCTCCTTCTCGCTGACGATCCCGTCGGCCTTCGCCATCTTCGCCGACAGCGCGATGATGGCCACCGAAAACGCCACCTTGCGCCGCGTCTCGGGGTCGCCTTCAAAGACCGTGCGAACAGCCTCGACCACGGCGGAAAGCGCATTTCCCGCGGCGTTGCCTATGGCGTTCAGCAGTTTTTCCCAGAAGGACATCAGGTCTCTCGTCTAATAAAAGGAGAAACACCTTGAACAAATAAAGGTTGCCTTTGCAAGACGGGGATTGGCCGCAGGGTTGAAAACACCTTTCACAATTCGGTAATGGTCGCATGTAACCGAAACATTTGCGCTCTTTGCCGCCCCCCAAGCCCGACGGCCTCGTGACGCTTTGTCGCGCCGCATCGAGACGCCTTCAGGCAGACCCGCAGACGATTTCCACAATCCCATGCAAACCGTGATTGCTGCCTGAACCGATTAGATCAGCGCCTACGGGCGACTTGCTTGCTTGACCGCGCTGCAACACGCATTTTTCACAGAAACAACACTTTACACCATCCCTTCTCTGCCGCATCCATGCACGACCGAACCAAGTTTAGACACGGATAGCGGAGACACCCATGGCCAAGAAAAAAGTCGCAATGCTCACGGCAGGAGGCCTTGCGCCTTGCCTCTCTTCGGCCGTCGGCGGGTTGATCGAACGCTACACCGACATTGCTCCCGATCATGAACTTATCGCCTACCGCTCCGGCTACCAGGGCGTACTTCAGGGCGACAGCATCAAGATCACGCCTGAGATGCGCGAGAAGGCCTATCTGCTGCACCGCTACGGCGGCTCGCCGATCGGCAACAGCCGCGTCAAGCTCACCAACGCCGCCGACTGCGTCAAGCGCGGCCTCGTCAAGGAAGGCGAAAACCCGCTGCGGGTCGCAGCCGAGCGCCTCGCCAATGATGGCGTCAGCATTCTCCACACGATCGGCGGCGACGACACCAACACGACGGCCGCCGACCTCGCCGCCTATCTCGCCGCCAACGGCTACGACCTGACGGTCGTGGGTCTGCCGAAGACCGTCGACAACGACGTTGTCCCCATCCGCCAGTCGCTCGGCGCCTGGACGGCGGCCGAAGTCGGCGCGCACTTCTTCGACAACGTCAGCAACGAGCAGACAGCCGCTCCGCGCACGCTCATTATCCATGAAGTCATGGGCCGCCACTGCGGCTGGCTGACGGCGGCAACCGCCCGCGCCTATCTGAAGCGCACCCGCAACAATGAATATGTAGACGGCATGATGACCAATGCCGGCATGAAGAGCATCGACGCGGTTTATCTCCCCGAAACGCTGTTCGACCTCGACGAAGAATCGGCGCGCCTGAAGGAGATCATGGACCGCACCGGCCACGCGACCGTCTTCGTCTCGGAAGGTGCGTGCCTGGACGCCATCGTCGCCGAGCGCGAGGCAGCCGGCGAAACGGTGAAGCGCGACGCCTTTGGCCACGTGAAGATCGACACCATCAATGTCGGCGGCTGGTTCCAGAAGCAGTTCGCGAGCCTGTTGAACGCCGAGCGTTCGCTGGTGCAGAAATCCGGCTACTTCGCCCGCTCCGCACCCGCAAACGGCGACGATCTGCGTCTGATCCAGAGCATGACCGACCTCGCCGTCGAGAGCGCGCTGAATAAGGTCTCTGGCGTGACCGGCCACGACGAAGGCCAGAACGGCAAGCTGCGCACCATCGAATTCCCGCGCATCAAGGGCGGCAAGGCTTTCGACACCTCGGTCAAGTGGTTCGGGGAACTGATGGACGAGATCGGCCAGAAATACGAAGACGCATGATTGACGCAGGCGAGATATGATGTCTTTGCTTGTCCTCTAATGAAAGAGGAGGAGATTCCATGTCGCTCGAAGCTTGGCTAGCATTTGCTGCCGCATCGGCAATCATGCTGGCTATCCCAGGGCCGACGATTCTCCTCGTCGTATCTTATGCGCTCGGCCACGGCCGCAAGACAGCCTTTGCGACCGTGAGCGGCGTGGCACTCGGCGACTTCACCGCGATGACGGCATCGCTGTTCGGCCTCGGCGCGCTGCTGGCCGCATCGGCGACGCTGTTCACCGTCCTGAAGTTCATCGGCGGCGCCTATCTGATCTGGCTCGGCATCAAGCTCTGGCGGGCACCCATCATTGACGGCCCGATGGCCGACAATGACAATCTGCCCGAGGAAAAATCGCTGAAGATTTTCCTCCACGCCTATGTGGTGACCGCGCTCAACCCGAAGAGCATCGTGTTCTTCGTCGCCTTCGTGCCACAGTTCTTGAATCCTGCGCTTCCCTTCTTCGGCCAGATGCTGATCATGGAAGCCACCTTCCTCGTGCTCGCGACCATCAACGCCTCCACTTACGCCCTTGCCGCGCACGCCGCGCGGGGCCTGATTCGCAAGGCCGCCGTGCAGCGCGCGGTCAATCGCACTGGCGGCACATTGCTCATTGCAGCCGGCGCCGTGACCGCCGGATATCGCCGCATCGCCGCCTGAAAATCTCAGGTTACCGACCGCGAAAAGCTCAAGAAATTTTCCGTGGGTTGCCGCAAAGCAACGAATAGGTTAATTGGCAATTCAGGGCTTAAGGTTTTTGGTAACTTTTGACGCTGCCGGGGTGGCGCGTTTTCACGAGAGTGAGAGTATGGCAGCGATCGGTTTTTCCGGCTTGAAACGCAATCTCATCGTATCCACGATGCTGTGCTGCGTTGCTGCTGGCTGCTCGAGCGTCGAATACACATCCCAGGCGGATTTGATGGCCGAACAGGTCGTCGTCCCTACCCCGAAGCCCGGCGAAGACGCGATGTTCGCGGCCATTCCAGCCGGCGAAGGCACACCGGAAACACAGATCGGCGGCGACCAGACCGCTGCGTCCGTCGCAACCGCCGCAATGCCAGCAGTCGATTCGGCACAGCAGACAGCGCAGTTGCAGCCAGCCGCTTACGGCCAGATCCCGCTGACGCCTGAAATGACCGCGATCCAGTCCGTGGTGCCGACACCACGACCGGGCGCACCGTCGACCGAGCTCGCTTTCGCCGCCAGCCCGCAGAACAATGCCATTGCCGCCCTTTCGGCGATCGACACCACGCCGCATTCGATGATGGACTACGGCTTCGACACATCGGGCCCGATGGACCCGCCGACCGCGCCGCCGATGTTCAGCGACAATGACAGCGACGACGATGGCGCGCCGACGGTCGAAAAGAGCGCGATCACCAAGATCATCGATAAATATTCGCAGATCTACAAGGTTCCCGCGACGCTGCTTCACCGCGTCGTTCATCGCGAAAGCCGGTACAACCCGAAGGCCTACAACAAGCGCGGCTACTTCGGCCTCATGCAGATCAAGTACAACACCGCCAAGTCGATGGGTTACGACGGCCAGCCTGAGGGCCTGTTCGACGCCGAAACCAACATCAAATATGCCGCGAAGTATCTGCGCGGCGCATGGCTGGTGTCCGACAACAGCGAAGACAACGCCGTCAGGCTCTACGCCCGCGGCTACTACTACGACGCCAAGCGCAAGGGCATGGACGACATCGCCCACGGCAACTACTAAGCCCTACAGCCCCAAAGGCTCTAATGAGCGGGATCGGCCGACGCCGATCGGGTCGGCGACGGCAGCGTCGCCAGTATCTCCTTCAGCAGAATTTCCGGCCGGTATCTGAGCCAGCTCGGCGTCAGGCCGAGCCTGACCATGACGAGACTGGCCGAGGGCACGATCACCATGCTCTGCCCGTCATGCCCTTCCAGCCAGAAGGCGTCGGCCGGAATGCCGGTCTCCCCGCTCCTGCCGCTGCCGGGCGGGCGAAGCCAGGCCTGACCATGCGAATACATGCCGCCGGAAGATGCCGTCGGCGTGCGCATCATGCTCATGAAGCTCTCGGGCAGCAGCCGCTCGCCATTCCAGACCCCATCCTGCAACAGGAACTGCCCGAACCGCACCCAATCACGCGCCGTCGCATAGAGATAGGAGCTGCCGGCGAAAGTGCCGCGCGCATCGACCTCGAACACCGCGCTCGACATGCCGAGCGGATCGAACAGGGCCGTCCTCGGATAATCGATCGCCTGCTTCTCGTCGCCCAGGCGATCCATCCAGATGCGGGAGATCAGGACGGATGTTCCGCTGGAATAGTTGAACTGCGTGCCGGGATCGTCGTCGAGATCAAGGCTTGCGGGCAGCGCCGTCTGGTCCGCGTCGAGATAGAGCATCCGGGTGACGTCAGCCACCGTGCCGTAGTTCTCGTTGAACCTGAGGCCGCTCTCCATCCCCAGCAGTTGCCCAAGCGTGATCTGCGACCGCTTGTCGTCGCGCCATTGCGCAAACAGCCCGGCATCACCGGCATCGATCTTGCCGTCGAGCATCAACCGGCCGACGAGCGCGGCGTTGACCGTCTTCGTCATCGACCAGCCGATCAATGGCGTTTGCGGACAAAACCCCTTGCCGTAACTCTCCGCGACGATCTTGCCATCATGGACGACGACGACCGCGCGCATGTTTTCACCGGTCAGACGGGGATCGGCGAGCAGCGCTGAGATCGCCGCATCGTTTTCGATCGGCAGCACGGTTGCGTCCTCGGAAGGCTTCGTGACGACGGGCTCGGGCACCGCCTTCCTAGCGGCGGCGAAATCGCCATCCGGCACGGCCGTGCAGCCGAGGCCATCGCGGTAGATCGCATAATTGGCGGCAAACAGGCCGAGGATGCGCGCCGTCACCTGCTTGCCGGCCTCATCGACATGCACGCGAATCAACCGCAGCAAGGGATTTCCGGGCGCCTGGACGTCTTCGGCAAGCACGGCATTCGCGTCGCGTCCGGCCAGGAAGACATTCGAGCAGACGATCTTCGCCGCATAGCCGTCGCCGATCCTCAGCAACTCCGGCGGCCTGACATAAAGCCAGCCCGCACCCGCAACGACGATGACGGCAACGCCTGCAGCCGCCGTCTTCAAGATACGCAGAACACGTCCCATAAGCGCCCCTCCGAACCGATAGAGAAGCAGGAAAATTGTCGTTTAGAAAGCCCCGTCAAGTGCTCGCCATTCCCAATTGCGCGAGGTGTCCACAGCCAAGGCCGCCCACAGGCAACGTCATCAAACTGTAGCGCCGCCGCGTTAAACGCCCTGAACGCTAAATGTTGAGAGACTCACTTATGACGGAATTTGCCCCGGATGCCGGCTTCCGCAAGAACCGGAAACTCAAGGCAGCTCTTCTCCGCCACAAGGCCTTTTCGAAAGAGGGCCTGTCCGAACGTCTTTTCGGGCTGCTCTTTTCCGGCCTCGTCTATCCGCAGATCTGGGAAGATCCCGATCTCGACATGAAGGCGATGGAGCTCGAGCCGCATCACCGCATCGTCACCATCGGCTCCGGCGGCTGCAACATGCTCGCCTATCTCTCGCAGAGCCCTGCTTCGATCGACGTCGTCGATCTCAACCCGCACCATATCGCGCTGAACAAGCTGAAGCTCGGCGCCTTCCGCCACCTTCCCGCTCACGCCGATCTCGTTCGCTTCCTGGCAAGGCCGAACCAGTCCGCCAACAGCCAGGCCTTCGATCGCTTCCTGTCGGCCAATCTGGATGAAGCGACGAGCAATTACTGGAACGGCCGCAAGTTCGGCCGCCGCCGCGTCACCGTCTTCGATCGCAACATCTACAAGACGGGCCTGCTCGGCCGCTTCATCGGCGCCGCCCACCTTCTCGCCCGCGTCCATGGCATCGATCTCACCGGCGTCGCCAAGGCGAAGACGATGGAAGAACAGCGCCAGCTCTTCGACGAGAAGATCGCGCCTCTGTTCGAAAAGCCTGTCGTGCGCTGGATCACCAGCCGCAAGAGCTCGCTCTTCGGCCTCGGCATCCCGCCGCAGCAATATGACGAGCTCGCAAGCCTCGCCGCCGACAATTCGATCGCGCCGGTTCTGCGCCATCGTCTGGAAAAGCTCACCTGTCATTTCCCGATGCAGGAAAACTACTTCGCCTGGCAGGCTTTCGCCCGCCGCTATGCCGATGAAGGCGAAGGTCCGCTGCCGACCTACCTGAAGGCGGAGCACTACGAGGCGATCCGCGCCAATGTCGACCGCGTCAGCGTCCACCATGCAAGCTTCACCGAACTGCTTGCCGGCGAGCCCGCCGCCTCGCGCGACCGCTACATCCTGCTCGACGCGCAGGACTGGATGACGGATCAGCAGCTGAACGACGTCTGGTCGGAAATTTCGCGCACCGCCCGCGACGGCGCCCGCGTCATCTTCCGCACCGCCGCCGAAAAGAGCATCATCGAAGGCCGCCTTTCGCCCGCCATCCGCGACCAGTGGACCTATCTCGAGGACCGCTCGCTCGAACTGACCGCGCTCGACCGCTCGGCCATCTACGGCGGCTTCCACATCTATGTGAAGAAGCCATGAGCCGGACGGATATGAGCCCGGTGGACGCGCCCTCGGAGAAACATGCCGACCTCATGGACGGCATGTATCGCTACCAGCGCCATATCTATGACCTGACGCGCAAATACTATCTCCTCGGCCGCGACCAGACGATCCGCAATCTCGATCTTATCAAGGGCGCCACGCTGCTCGAGGTCGGCTGCGGCACCGGTCGCAATCTGGCGCTGGCCCACAGGCATTATCCTGAGGCCAGGCTTTACGGCCTCGACATCTCGCAGGAAATGCTGATCTCGGCCCGCAAGACCTTCGCGGGGCTGAACACCTCGGCCGATTTCCGCGTCGCCGACGCCACGGCTTTTGACGCCGGGGATTTCGGCGTCGATGGTTTCGACCGGGTGATGATCTCCTACGCGCTGTCGATGATCCCCGATTGGGAGCGCGCGATCGACGCATCGCTCGCGGCACTCGCCCCCGGCGGCCAGCTGCACATCGTCGATTTCGGCCAGCAGGAAGGCCTGCCCGGCTGGTTCCGTGCCCTGCTGCGCTCCTGGCTCGACAAGTTCCACGTCACGCCGCGCGCGACGCTGCGAGACGTCCTGCAGGCCAAGGCTGACCAGGAAAATGCGCAGCTGATCTTCAAGACGATCGGCGGCGGCTATGCCTGGCGCGCGATAATAATTAAGGCCCGCTAATATTTAGCTTGAAACTAACCGATTTTTTACGTTGATATGGTGAATAGAGAGGGCATCTAAGCGCTGGACGCGTCAATTCGAAGGTCAGGCTGTGGGGCAAAAAGATCATTCGGTTCACGACGGAACATCCATGCGCCGGCTTCTGTTATGCGTATTGCCCTTGGCCCTCATGCTCGCTGGCTGCACCTCCTCGGGCTATGACTATCTCTCCACCGCCTCGATAAAGCCGAAGATGCGCTTCCAGGACACCGATCCGCAGGATTTCGGGCCTAAGCATCCGCAGCAAAACGCCATCCACGGCATCGACATCTCCAAGTGGCAGGGCGATATTGACTGGCAGACGGTGCGCAAGTCGGGCGTCGACTTCGCCTTCATCAAGGCGACCGAAGGCAAGGACCGCATCGACCCGCGCTTCAGCGAATACTGGCAGGAAGCCCGCCAGGTCGGCATTCCGCACGCCCCCTATCATTTCTATTATTTCTGCTCGTCCGCCGACGAACAGGCGGACTGGTTCATCAGCAACGTGCCGAAGGAATCCATGAAGCTGCCGCCGGTGCTCGATGTCGAGTGGAACGGGGAATCGAAGACATGCCGCACGCGCCCCGATCCCGAGACCGTGCGCTCGGAGATCAAGCGCTTCATGGACAGGCTCGAGGCCTATTACGGCAAGCGCCCGATCATCTACACCTCGGTCGATTTCCACCGCGAAAATCTCGACGGCTATTTCCAGGATTATCACTTCTGGGTCCGTTCCGTCGCGAAACACCCCGAGGTCACCTACGCCAACCGTCGCTGGGCCTTCTGGCAGTACACCTCGACCGGCGTGATCCCCGGGATCAAGGGCCCGACTGACATTAACGTGTTCGCGGGTTCGGCGAAGAACTGGAATAACTGGGTCGCGGCCGTATCCAAGGATAGGAATTCTTAGTAACGTCCCGTTTTCTTTCTTGCTTCTGTCACAATCATTTGGGACATCGACAGCAATTCAAGCAATGACGAGGATACACTCCATGCACCGCACGCCTGCAAGCCGTTCTGCGCTCGCTCTCCTCCTTGCCGCTGGTCTGGCGACCGGCGCGGCAGCGCAAACACCGGCCCCGGCCGCACCGGCCGGTCAGGCGCCCGCGACGGCAGCGGCCCCCGCCGCCCCGGCTGTCGCATGTGACGGCGATCTCTCCACCTTCCTCGCCGGCGTCAAGGCCGAAGCGATCGCAGCCGGCGCTTCCGCCGAAGCAGCCGACAAGGCGCTTGCCGGTGCCCAGATCGACCCGAAGGTGCTGAGCCGCGACCGCGCCCAGGGCGTGTTCAAGCAGACCTTCCTCGAGTTCTCGCAGCGCACCGTCAGCCAGGCCCGCCTCGACATCGGCCGCCAGAAGATGAAGCAGTTCGCCGACGTCTTTGCTCGCGCCGAACAGGAATACGGCGTTCCCCCGGGCGTCATCACCGCCTTCTGGGCGATGGAGACCGATTTCGGCGCCGTGCAGGGCGATTTCAACACCCGCAACGCGCTCGTGACGCTGGCTCATGATTGCCGCCGTCCGGAACTCTTCCGCCCGCAGCTGATCGCGCTGATCGAGATGGTCCAGCACGGCGACCTCGACCCTGAAACCAACACGGGTGCCTGGGCCGGTGAAATCGGCCAGGTGCAGATGCTGCCGCGCGATATCATCGCCTACGGCATGGACGGCGACGGCGACGGCCATGTGCGCCTGAAGCAGAGCGGCCCGGACGCCATTCTGACCGCCGCCAAGTTCATCCAGCACCTCGGCTTCCAGAAGGGCCAGCCCTGGCTGCAGGAAGTCACCATCCCGCAGGACCTGCCCTTCGAGAAGTCGGGCCTCGGCGGCACCATGACGGCGGGCGAATGGTTCGCGCTCGGCGTCAAGCCGCGCAACGGCGACGTAAGCTTCGGCACGCTGCGCGGCGATCTCGTCCTGCCGCAGGGCCGCCTAGGACCGGCCTTCATCGCCTATCCGAACTTCGGCATCTATCTCGAGTGGAACAAGTCCTTCATCTACACGACCTCGGCCGCCTATTTCGCGACCCGCCTCTCCGGCGCCGAGCCCTATCTCAAGGGCACGCCTGAGCAGGGCCTGACCAACGACCAGATGAAGGAACTGCAGACCAAGCTCGACACGATGGGCCACGACGTCGGCGCCATCGACGGCATCCTCGGCTCCGGCACCCGCGTCGCCATCCAGAAGCAGCAGCAGCGCCTCGGCATGCCGGCCGACGGCTGGGCAACGCCCGCCCTCCTCAACGCGCTCTGAGCGCCCGCGAGAAAGCTGAAAAACGACGACAAGAGCCGGGCCAAGCGCACGGCTTTTTCGTTTTCCGATTTCGTGAGCGTTTTCAGCGGCCTGTACTGCGCCTGCAATCCGCCACAGGCGTAAATGGCGGGTCGCCCTTTTTTACGCTCCGTTAAAATGTGTGAATATTTTTCCGAGCGATTTTGTCGTGAGGATTCAGCGAACTAGCTTTTGTCACCAGGGAGAGATGTGACATTTTCGCCGCATCGCAGCAAAAAAAGCGCTTTCCAACTGCCACAGTCCCGACATATTATCAGCTCGTTAACGCGAGGAGACAGACATGGGACTGACACGATCCTTGAATGTCCTTTTGATCGGTGCGGCGTTTCTTTTCGTGCTGTCGATGCTTTTCATCTGACACAGGATGCCGCTTCAAACGGACTATGCCGAAACTCCTAGATAGCGCAGAGTTCATGAAACAGAAAAAGCGCAGGCCATCGCGGTCTGCGCTTTTTCAGTTCTATAGACTGTAAACTTCGCCTTGATCAGGCGGCAGCACCCGCGCTCTTGGCGGCATTGCGCTTGAAGCCGAGGTTCGTCAGAACCGCCGAGACGAGCGGCGCGCGGTTCATCGTATAGAGATGGAAATCCGAGATACCACGACGGGCCAGGTCCTCGATCTGCTCGGCGGCGACATCGGCCGCGACCTTGGCGCGCTCTTCCGGCTTGTCGTCATAACCGTCGAAGCGCTCGTCGAGAAACGCCGGAATGACCGTGCCGCAGGCGCCCGCGAAGCGCTTCAGCTGCGTCAGGTTCATGATCGGCATGATGCCGGGAACGACGGGAATGGTGATCCCGGCCGCCCGCACCTTTTCCAGGTAGCGCTCGAAATTGTCGTTGTCGAAGAAGAACTGCGTCAGCGCCCGGTTGGCGCCATTGTCGGCCTTGCGCTTCAGCATGTCGATATCGGCGGCGACGTCGCGGCTCTCGGGATGCTTTTCCGGATAGGCCGAAACCGAGATTTCGAAATCACCGAGCTCGCGCAGGCCAGCGACCAGCTCGGAGGCGTTGGCGTAGCCACCCGGATGCGGCGTGTAGGGCGCACCGACGCCATCGGGTGTGTCGCCACGCAGCGCCACGAAGTGCTTCACGCCAGCCTTGCGGAAGCTCTCGACGACGCTGTGCGTCTCTTCCTTGGTGGCGCCCACGCAGGTGAGGTGCGAGGCGGTGGCAAGCGGCGTGGAGCTGATGAAGCGCGACACGGTCGCCAGCGTCGGCGCCTTGGTCGTACCGCCAGCGCCGTAGGTCACCGACACGAAGTCGGGGTTCCAGTCCTGCAACTCGCTGACCGTCTTCCAGAGCTGGCCCTCGGCCTCTTCCGACTTGGGCGGAAAGAACTCGAACGAGATGCCGATCCTGTTGCGCGCGTCCTGGTTCAAAGCCATGTCAGTCTCTCCCGGCAAATGTGGGTGCGGCGTGATCGCTCTCGGCGGAGGCCATCAGGCGCCTGGGGTCGCGCGCGAGCCAGATGGTGACTGTAAGCCCCTGCCCGCTCTCGTGCCCCGGATGAAGATCGACGACCTGCTCGATATCGAGCCCCGCCTTGCGCAGCCAGTCGGTCATCGACTGGTGCGAGAAGCCGAGACGCACATGCGCGTGGTCGTCACGAAGATATTCCAGCGTGTGAGGCGCCAGATCGATGATGACGAGCCGTCCGCCCGGGCGCAACATGCGTGCCGCTTCCCCAATGGCGATTTCCGGCTGGTCGAAGAAGTGCAGAACCTGATGGATCGTCACCAGATCGAAATCCTGCGCCTCGAAAGGCAGGTTCAGGATATCGGCATGGCGCACCGAAGCCTTGGTGATGCCTGTCCGGTCGAGATTGGCACGGGCGACGCTCAGCATGTCGCGGCTGGCATCGACGCCGATCGCGCGGCGGTAGAGGCCTGAAAGAAGCTCCAGGATGCGGCCGGTGCCGGTTCCGAGATCGAGCAGCGAATCGATCGGCTGGCTGCCGAGCAGCCGGATCACGGCGGCATCGACCTCCTCGTCGGCGGCGTGCAGGCGGCGAAGCTCGTCCCACTCGGCGGCATTGCGGCTGAAATAGGCCTGCGCCCGCTCCGAGCGCTGACGCTTGACGGCATCGAGCCGCTCTCCATCGCGCAGAATGACAGGATCGTTGTCGGATGCATGCGCCAGAAGATTGCGAACGAAGCTCGCCGCCTTCCCCTCCTGCCGCAGCCGGAAATAGGCCCAGGCGCCCTCCTGATAGCGATCGATGAGATCGGCTTCGCCAAGCAGCTTGAGATGGCGCGAGATACGCGGTTGGGATTGTCCGAGAATTTCGGTAAGATCGGTCACGGTCACGTCGCCGGCGGCAAGCAGCGCCAGAAGACGTAAGCGCGTCGGCTCACCCGCCGCCCGCAGCACGTCCACCAACGCATCCAAACCTAGCCTGACGGGTTCACCCATATCCGATCCAATCAACATATAAAGATATCTTTATGTGAAATGATTTGGTCGTGCAAGCGGGATTTCGATCGGTTCACGAAATTCCCTGCGCAAATCGCGACATCTCTCCTTACAAAAAAGCCCCGGCGAACCGGGGCTTTTCTCGAGTTGCTCTTCTGAACAAACCTTATCGCGTCAGGCGCTTGTAGGCCTGGCTGCCTGGGTTCAGCGCGTCGGGGCCGAGGCGGCGAACCTTGTCTTCTTCATAGTCCTCGAAGTTGCCTTCGAACCATTCGACATGGCCGTCGCCTTCAAAGGCGAGGATATGCGTCGCCAGGCGGTCGAGGAACATGCGATCGTGGCTGATGATGATGGCGCAACCGGCGAAGGCTTCGAGCGCGCTTTCCAGCGCACCGAGCGTTTCCGTATCGAGGTCGTTGGTGGGTTCGTCGAGCAGCAGAACGTTGCCGCCGGCCTTAAGCATCTTGGCGAGGTGAACGCGGTTGCGCTGACCACCCGAGAGATTGCCGACCTTCTGCTGCTGATCGCCGCCCTTGAAGTTAAAGGCGCCGCAATAAGCACGCGAGTTCATGTCGAACTTGCCGAGCTTGATGACTTCGGCGCCGCCCGAGATTTCTTCCCAGACGGTCTTGTTACCGTCAAGCGCATCGCGGCTCTGGTCGACATAGCCGAGATGAACGGTGTCACCGATGCGGATCGAGCCGGCATCCGGCTTTTCCTGGCCGGTGATCATCTTGAACAGCGTCGACTTGCCGGCGCCGTTCGGGCCGATGATGCCGACGATACCACCCGGCGGCAGCTTGATCGTGAGATCGTTGATCAGCGTGCGGCCTTCGAAGCCCTTGTTGATGCCTTCGAGCTCGATGACCACCTGGCCGAGACGCTCGGACACAGGGATGATGATCTGCGCATCGCCGGGGCGGATGTTTTCGGCCGCGTCGACCAGCTGTTCGTAGGCCTTGATACGGGCCTTCGACTTCGCCTGACGGGCTTTCGGGCTGGAGGCGATCCACTCCTGTTCACGCGACAGCGCCTTCTGGCGGCCGGCTTCTTCGCGGGCTTCCTGCTGCATGCGCTTGGCCTTCGCCTGCAGGTAGGCGGAGTAGTTGCCTTCGTAAGGAATGCCACGGCCGCGGTCGAGCTCGAGAATCCAGCCCGTGACGTTGTCGAGGAAGTAGCGATCGTGGGTAATCATCATCACGGCGCCCGGATAGTCGCGCAGGTGCTTTTCAAGCCAGGCGATCGTCTCGGCGTCGAGGTGATTGGTCGGTTCGTCGAGGAGCAGCAGGTCCGGCTGCGAGAGCAGCAGCCGGCAAAGCGCGATACGGCGACGCTCACCACCCGAAAGCAGCGTGACGTCGGCGTCCTTCGGCGGGCAGCGCAGTGCTTCCATCGCCATCTCGACCTGCTGTTCGAGGTCCCAGAGGTTCTGGCTGTCGATGATGTCCTGGAGCTTGGCGCCTTCGTCAGCGGTCTCGTCGGAATAGTTCATCATCAGTTCGTTGTAGCGGTCGAGCACGGCCTGCTTGTCGGCCACGCCTTCCATGACGTTTTCAAAGGCGTTCTTGGCAGGATCGAGATGCGGCTCCTGCTCGAGGTAGCCGACGGTCGCACCCTCCGCGAGCCAGGCTTCCCCGGTGAATTCCTTGTCCTGGCCGGCGATAATACGCAGCACGGTCGACTTACCGGCGCCGTTCGGGCCGAGGATACCGATCTTGGCATCCGGGTAGAACGACAGGTTGACGTTTTCGAGGATCTTCTTGGCGCCGTAGGACTTGTTCAGTCCCGACATGTGGTAGAT
This sequence comes from Rhizobium sp. FG113, assembly GCF_057809895.1. Lineage (NCBI taxonomy): Bacteria > Pseudomonadati > Pseudomonadota > Alphaproteobacteria > Hyphomicrobiales > Rhizobiaceae > Rhizobium > Rhizobium sp. FG113. The sequence goes on from NZ_JBMDKV010000005.1 coordinate 63,327, forward strand.
GAACTGACGTGCCATCGGTAATTCTGCTCCGGGGGAAATTGGTTTGCCGCTATGTAGGCGAATTGGCGCCCGGGGGCAACGCGCCAGCGGCAAAATCCAACCGCTTTGTCGCAGATCACCCGCAGTTTGAGGCTGAAAATCAGCCCGCTCTACCGCAGCGCGGCATGATCGATCCGGAAAAGCTGGAAATCGCTGCGTGTGGGCGGATTGACCCGCTCCAACCCCGGCCAGCCATCCCCACGCGCCAATGCGGCATAAAGCGGCGCCTGCTTCGGATCGGCTTCGAGGGGAAAGCGGCAGACGGCGACATAGTCGAAAGGCGCCAGCGCTTCGCGGCGCAGCTGCGGGTCCGAGGTCATGAACGCCTGGAAGATCCGCTTCATTCCGGGAGATGCACGATGGAACGGCATGGCGGCGACCGAAAAGCCCGATGGCGCCGCCAGGATCAGAGGCATGGCGATCCCTTGCGGCGCGGCGACACGGCCCGGCGGGACGGTTTGAAGCACGGAGAAATCCTGCCGCTCGCACTCGCTCGCCACCATATAGTCGACCTCGTCGAATTTATGCTGAACCGACGGCACCAGCACGAAGAAGACACAAAGCGCGGCCGCAACCGCAGCAGCGGCAACCGCGGAAAACCGGTACATTTTGTCGAACGCCTGTGATTTCATCGTCATCGTCGCGATGACGACGGGAAGGAACACCGGCATTAGCGCGATCGGAAAGCGAATGTTGCGCGTCACGAATAAGGTGAGAACGAGGGCGCCCAACGCCATGAGATAGGCGATTGCTGGTCCAAACGACCGCTCCCGCATTTTGAACCACACCAGCGGACCGACATAGGCGCCGACGGCAGCCGTCAATGCCAGGAGGAGCAACAGATCATATTGACCGTTCTCGTAGAAATACCGGATGCTTTTTTCCTGCCATACCCGGTCGAACCACAGCTCCCGCGACACCGGGTCTATGATGCCGTAAGGCCCAGAAATGCAGGATGGAAAGAGGTAGGCGGCCACGATCAGGACGGCAACGGCCGGAATTGCCAGGCCAACGAGCCGCATGAAAGGCCCCGCGCGATCACTCTGGATCGCCACGCCCGCACCGAGAACGACGGAAAATGCCGACAGCAGGAAAATGTAAGGGGCGGAGAAGGCGTCGCATTGCGTCGAAACGGCAGCGGCGGGGCCGAGGAACGCCATGGCGGACATAAGCGTGACGATCACCATCGAGACGGATGCGGCGACAAGGACGGTGCGCACCCCGGCGACATTTCCGATGTAGCAGACAACGAGCCCGGCATAGGCGATCACGACGAGCGGAAGACACTCAAGCCCGATCACCGTCGAGATCGCAGCACCGGCACCGATCATCAGCCCCCCTGCCCGATCCCATCGCACCAGCCCCGCGGTGATCATCATGAGAGCGACGATCTGGACGTTATGGTGATCAATGCGTCCCGGCGTGAACTCCAGCACGCCCATGCTCATGAGAACGGTGGCGAGCATCAACGACAGCGTGAGCGTCGTTTCCGTCAGCGAAAACCCCGCAAGCAGGCGCCGTGCGGTCGTTGCGACCAGCAGGCAGCAGAGCGAGAGCAATATCGGCGGCCAGACCTGGAAGGCAACGGAGAGCGCCTGCGCGGTCGGCATGAAAGGCTGCAGCAACCAGGCGATTGCGACATAAGGGAGATCGACCAGCCGTGACCAGGGCGACACGTAAGTCGTCGGCATCGAGATGAAGGGAAGCGACAGATCGAACCAATGCCCCTGCGGGGACAGCAGGTGCCGGATCTGGAGTTCGCGCAACTGATCGTCGATATCGCTGACGAACCTTATCCCATCAACGAGATCGAACAGCACCATTGCCAGGGCGGTCGCGTAAACGATCAGGAACATGCGCCATAACGGCATCTCGCCTGCAGCAGTCTGATCGCTTTCACATGCCACCATCTCGGACATCAGTCGCCACTCATGCTATTGGTCACCACCAGCCCGAGACGATAGACGTCAAAAATTGAGATTATCCTACGACCTCAAAATCCCGCAGCGTCGACGATCCCCTCGTTGCAGCCAAAGGATGTCCGGCCCGCTCCCTGGATGAGATCGCCGAGATCCTTGCCCTTCCCATCCCTCGCATCCGCTGAAAGACCGATCGTCAGTTCGCTGATGACGCGGCTGTTGCCGGCGCGGCGGCAGCTCATCTTCACCCGGTCGCCGGCGCCGGGGCCGAAGCTCTTGTCGAATGCCGCCTTGATCGCGTCTCCTGATAGTGACTTGCCGATATTGGCGGCGAACAGTTCCTGCACGGCGGATCCGTTCAGGTCCTCGATCAGCCGCACGGCATCGCCGAAATAGGCGTCGGCGCTCATGCCGGTGCAGGTGCCGTGCTTGATCCATTCATGCCGCTCGAGCGCCGATTGCGTGCCGGGCATCACCTTGTCGAGCGATGCCTTCGTCTCGGCCGAGAGTTTCACCTCCGGCAGATCCCTCCAGTCGCCATCCTTGTCGGCGGAGCGATCCGCGTCGGAAACACCGCAGTAATCCTTGCGCATCGGCCAGAGCCCGTGCAGCGAGAAGTTCTTGGCGTCGTAGCGGTCGCTGCCTTGGCTGGCGCATTCGGCCTTGCGCTGGTTGGTCTGGCAGAAGGCCGGTTGCCAGCTGGCCGCGAGAATGAAGCGCGTGCGCCCGCCGCCCTCCTGCGCAAAAGCGGAGCCGGCCATGATCGACAGCAAGAACAATGCGATGACGCGAAAACCGAGATTGCCCATACCCATCCCCACAAGGAACAATTCATGAACATCAAAGCATGCGGCGCTTCGACAGGCAAGCGGCAAAACGAGGCAAGCGAAAATCTCCGGCACAACCCGCTCCGGCTGTTGCATTTGGCGGATGTTCTGGTCTTCTCCCGCCACGGAGGAAATCATGTTTTCAGAAACCCGGCGCCTCGATCATACAGGCGCTTCACTGGCCTATCACTATCAGCAGCCCGAAGGTGCCGAGCGCGGCATTCTGTTGATCAGCCACGGATTGGCCGAGCACTCGAAACGCTACCAGCGCTTCGCGGAAGCGATGGCCGCGCGCGGCTATCACGTCTACGCCCACGACCATCGCGGCCATGGCGAGACCACCGCACCGGACGCGCCGATCGGTCGCTTCGCAAGGCGTAATGGCGCGAACCTTGTCATCGGCGATATCGAGGCGATCCGCGACGAAGCGGCGACCGAGCATCCGGGCCTGCCGATCATCCTCTTCGGCCACTCCATGGGCGGGCTGATCGCGCTCAACGCAGCCGTCACCTACCCGCGAAAATTCGATGCCGTCGCCGTTTGGAACTCGAACTTCAATCCCGGCCTCGCCGGCCGCGCCGCGCAGGCGATCCTCTTGATCGAGCGCGCCCTGAAAGGCTCCGACGTCCCGAGCGACCTGTTGCCGAAGCTCACCTTCGGCACCTGGGCGAAATCGGTCGCCAACCGCCGCACGGATTTCGACTGGTTGTCGCGCGATCCCGAAGAGGTCGACAAGTATGTGGCCGATCCGCTCTGCGGCTTCGGTGCCTCCGTCTCGCTCTGGCTCGACGTCTTCGAACTCACCTTCCGCGCGCCGCAGAAAGAACATCTCGCCCGCCTGCCGACCGAGACGCCGATCCATCTGGTCGGCGGCGGCCAGGATCCGGCGACGGAGAATGGAAAAGCCATCCTCTGGCTCTCAAACCATTTGAAAACGCATGGCTTCTCCCGTATTAGCACTGAGATATATCAGGACATGCGCCACGAGACCTTGAACGAGATCGGCGCCGACGCGGCCATATCGGCATTCGCCGATTGGTGCGATCAGGCAACCGCTCGGCCCGTGAACGGCTGATCCCGGTCCCCTACCCTAATCAGAGAATTCCGTCATGAGCAGCAACGCGGCACCCGGCACCAGCAACACCCCATCGGAAGTGATGATGGGGCTGATCCTGATGTTCGTCTCGGTGCTGCTGTCGCCCATCATCGACATCTTCTCCAAGCTTGCGATCAGCACGGTCCCCTCCGCCCAGATCACCGCGGCGCGCTTCGGCGTGCAGGCGCTCTGCATGCTGCCCATCGTGCTCTGGCGCGGAAACCTCACCGACATCACCTGGAAGCAGAGCTTCTTCCACGCCATCCGCGGCGCCATCATCACCGTCTCGATGATCTCCTTCGTCACCGCGCTGAAATACATGGCGGTCGCCGATGCCATCGCCATCTTCTTCGTCGAGCCGATCATCCTGACGATCCTGAGCAGCATCTTCCTCAAGGAAAAGATCGGCTGGCGCAGATATACGGCCTGCGGCGTCGGCTTTTTCGGCGCGATCCTCATCATTCAGCCGAGCTTCCAGGAAGTCGGCTATGTCGCGCTTCTGCCCGTCGTCTGCGCGGTCTGCATCGCCATCTCCGCGATGATGAACCGGGCGCTGGCGCAGCGCGAAGACCCATGGGTCATGCAGTTCCACATGAGCCTCTGGGGCCTGCTCATCTGCACCGTCCTGCTCTATCTCGGCCATGGCAGCGGCTCCGATATCCTCGACCCCGTCATCCCCGACACCCGCGCCTGGCTCTATCTTCTCGGCGTCGGCGTCACAGCCGCGATCGCCGGCATCTTCGGCGTCTATGCCTACCGCTCGGCGCCGGCCTCGACGCTGGCCCCGCTGCAATATTTCGAGATCGTCTCGGCCACGGCCTTCGCCTGGCTGGTCTTCGGCGACTTCCCGGATGCGCTGAAATGGCTCGGCATATCCATCATCATGGGCTCCGGCTTCTACATCATCTGGCGCGAGCGCCGCTTTGCATCCAAGCCCGTATCCGATACATCTGAGGAGACGCGGGCACCCTGATCTGATCGTGGGAGGAACATGACGCAGACCCAGCCTAACAGAGCGCCGCTCGCAGGCATTCGTGTCATCGAACTCGCGCGCGTTCTTGCTGGCCCCTGGGCCGGCCAGATGCTGGCCGATCTCGGCGCCGATGTCATCAAGGTCGAAAACCCGGATGGCGGGGATGATACCAGACACTGGGGTCCCCCCTTCGTCGAGGGTGCCGATGGAGAGAACCTCTCGGCCGCCTATTACCACGCCGCCAATCGCGGCAAGCGCTCGATCACAGCGGATCTCCGCAGCGAGGAAGGCCAGGCGCTGGTCCGCCGGCTGGTCGCCACCGCCGATGTCGTCATCGAGAACTTCAAGCTCGGCGGCCTCGTCAAATACGGGCTCGACTACGAGAGCCTGCGCCAGATCAATCCCAAGCTCGTCTATTGCTCGATAACCGGCTTTGGCCAGACGGGCCCTTACGCCAGCCTCGCCGGCTACGACTACATCGTCCAGGGCATGTCGGGCTTCATGTCGATAACAGGCGAGCCCGATGGACAGCCGATGAAGGCGGGCGTTGCCATCGCCGATATCTTCACCGGCATCTACGCGGTCTCGGCGATCGAGGCGGCCCTCATCCACGCGCTGAAGACGGGCGAAGGCCAGCTGGTCGACATGGCGCTGCTCGATGTGCAGTCGGCCGTGCTTGCCAACCAGAACATGAACTACCTCATATCCGGCCGCCCGCCGACGCGCCTCGGCAATGCCCATCCCAACATCTCGCCCTACGAGGTCGTCCCGACCGCCGACGGCTACCTCATCCTCGCCATCGGTAATGACGGCCAGTTCCGCCGCCTCTGCGCCATTCTTGATCTTCCTGGCATCGCCGACGACGAACGCTTCGCCACCAACAAGGCCCGCGTCGCCAATCGCGACGAAGTCCGGCGGCTGGTCTCGACCGAAACGCTGAAATGGGCGAAGTCCGATCTTCTCTCAGCCTGCGAGGCGAACGCGGTCCCGTCAGGCGCGATCAACACCATCGAGGACATGTTCAACGATCCGCAGATTGTCGCGCGCGGCCTGCGCATCGATCTCGAGGATAGCGCCGGCACCGTCATTCCCGGCGTGAGGACGCCGGTCGTCCTCTCGCGGACGCCGCTCAGCTATGAAAGGCCCAGTCCGAGACTGGGAGAGCACCAGGAGGAGGTGCTCGCGGAACTCATCCAATGGGAGGGGAACAAATGAAACGGACAGGCGGAGAACTGATCGTCGAGGCATTGAAGGCAAATGGGGTGAAACGCCTCTCCTGCGTTCCCGGCGAGAGTTTCCTCGCCGTCCTCGACGCGCTCCATGACAGCGACATCGAGGTCATCGTCTGCCGCCAGGAGGGTGGTGCCGCGATGATGGCCGACACCTGGGGCCGGCTCACCGGCGAACCCGGCATCTGCATGGTCACCCGCGGCCCCGGCGCCACCAACGCGACGGCTGGCCTGCATATATCACGGCAGGATTCGATCCCGATGATCCTCTTCATCGGCCAGGTCCAGCGCGATGCCCGCGAGCGCGAAGCTTTCCAGGAAGTCGAGTTTCGCCGCGCGCTCACTGAATACGCCAAGTGGGTCGGCGAGATCGACGACGCGGCCCGCATTCCCGAATTCGTCACCCGCGCCTTCGCGCTTGCCACCTCCGGCCGGCCCGGCCCCGTCGTCCTGTCACTACCCGAGGACATGCTGCGCGACACGGTCGAGGCGCCCCGCGCCAGGCGCTACTCGCGCGTCGAAGCCCATCCCGGCCGCAGCCAGGTCGACGACTTCTATCTGCGTCTGCTGAAGGCCGAGCGCCCCATGGTGATCCTCGGCGGCTCGCGCTGGGATGCCGATGCGGTGGCCGACTTCAAGACCTTCGCCGAACGCTTCAGTCTCCCGGTCGGCTGCTCCTTCCGCCGCCAGATGCTGTTCGATCATCTGCACCCCGGCTATGCCGGCGATATCGGCGTCGGCATCAATCCCGAGCTGGCGCGGGAGATCAAGGAAAGCGATCTGCTGATCCTGCTCGGCTGCCGCATGTCCGAAATGCCATCCTCGGGCTATACGCTGATCGATATCCCCTACCCGCAGCAGCAGCTCGTCCACATCCATCCAGACCCGTCCGAGCTCGGCCGTGTCTATCGCCCGGATCTCGCCATATCAGCCAGCCCGCAGGACTTCGTCGCAGCACTTGCCGATCTCGAAGCACCCACGCAAGCGCGATGGGCGGACCGCACCGAGCGCATGCATCAATCCTATCTCGCCTGGTCGACACCGCCGCAAACGGGACCGGGCGACGTCCACATGGGCCCGATCATGGCGTGGATCGAAGAGAACACGCGGCCCGATGCCATCTTCACCAACGGCGCCGGCAACTACGCAACCTGGCAGCATCGCTACCACCGCTTCCGCCAGTTCAACACCCAGGCGGCCCCGACCTCGGGCTCCATGGGCTACAGCGTCCCCTCAGCCGTGGCCGCCAAGGCGCTGTTTCCGGATCGCGAGGTGATCTGCTTTGCCGGAGACGGCTGCTTTCTCATGCATGGCCAGGAATTCGCCACCGCCATCCGCTACAAGCTGCCGTTCATCACGCTTCTGATCAACAACGGCATGTACGGCACGATCCGCATGCATCAGGAGCGCGAATATCCCGGCCGGGTCAGCGGCACCGGCCTCACCAACCCCGATTTCGCGGCCCTTGCCCGCGCCTATGGCGGCCATGGCGAGACGGTGGAAAAGACCGAGGACTTCGCGCCCGCCTTCCAGCGCGCCCGCGAAAGCGGCCTGCCCGCTATCATCGATATCAAACTCGATCCCGAGGCGATCACGCCGACGCGCACGCTCTCAGAAATCGCGCAAACAAAAAGCCGGTGAGACCGTGAGCTGTCCCCGGACGCTGGAAAGATCCAGCGTCCGGGGCAGTTCACATGCTCACCGGCTCTCAAACCGCAATGGAAACGATCTTAGATCGCAGCCGTGACGATGAACTCGACCTTGTACTTCGGAGCGGCCAGCTTGGCTTCGCTGGTGGCGCGGGCCGGCGTGTTGGCCGGGTCGACCCAGGCTTCCCAGGCAGCGTTCATTTCAGCGAAGTCCGAGATGTCGGAGAGGTAGATCAGCGTCTGCAGGATCTTCGACTTGTCGGAGCCGGCAGCGGCCAGCAGGCGATCGACTTCGCCGAGCGCGTCCTTGCACTGGTCGGTCACGGTTGCGCCTTCGCCAACCTGGCCGGCGAGGTAAACGGTGTTGCCGTGGATGACCGCGCCGCTCATGCGGGCGCCGGCGTCGATACGCTTGATGCTCATGGTATTCTCCTTGTCATGATATGAAAGAGGCGCCGCACCTCAAGCGCAGCGCCGGACTTTACAGCCCGCGCCTTGGATCAGGTGCGGATGTGATGGGTCTTCTGGTAGATCGCCGTAGAGCGGGCGCCGGAGCGGCAGTAGCCGAGCATCGGGCGCGGGAATTCGTCGAGCGCGTCGACCATGCCGGCGACAGCCTCTTCCGTCACGCCCATGGGGCCGACGGGAACGTGGGCGATCTCGAGACCGAGCTCCTTGGCCCGCGCGGCGATATCGGCGAACGGGGTCTGGTCCATGCTTTCCTGGTCCGGACGATGGCAGACGATGGACTTGAAGCCCATGGCCTTGATCTCGTCGAGCTCATCGACCGTGATCTGGCCGGAAACCGAATATTCGTCGTCGATCTGGCGGATGTCCATCGCAAATACTCCTGAAATTATGGGCTGAATGACTACGCCGCCCGATCAATGCCGTCAACCGCGGATCACTGTGAAAACCGCCACTTAGACGAAAGCAAAGCTGAGCCCATACTCGCGGCTTTCGCCGGGCTTGAGCATGTTGAATTCGCCGGCTTCCTGAAGCTCCGCGCGCGGCACCCAGCGATGCGAGACCGGCTCGATGCCGAGCACATCGGCAGGCGCCGTCTGGTTGCGCCAGACCTGCAGATGCGGCAGCGTATCGACCTTCACCCGCACCCGCAGCGTCTTGCCTGATATTGCGGCCATCGGCCCGAGACGCACTTCCGCCAGGCCATCGCGTGTCGCCGGCGCTTCCACGCAGAAGATATCGCCGCCATCCTTGCCGAAGCGCCAGGGGAAGCCGCCACCCTCAAGCATCGCGCCTTCGAGCCGCGTGCTCTCGTCGAACCATTTGCCGCCGATATTCATATGATACATCAGGAACGTCGGCACGGTCTTGTCGCTGGTGTTGATCACCTTGTCCTTCAGATGCGCCTCGCCGGTCGTGCCGTCGATGAACCAGTGGCGCTCGATCCGGGCAGGCAGCCCTTCGACGATCACGATATCGATATCGGCGCGGCATTCGGCATTGCCGTTTTCGAACTTCGTCCAGACCACCTTGGCGGCATGGCCGGCGGCCGAGCCGTGCAGCGGAAACACCTTTCCGTCGGACCGGCCGGGGATCGGTTCGCGATGGCGGATGTGGTCAGGGCCGCAGGTAAACAGGAACCCCTGAACCGAATGCGAGATGCGCGCATCTCCGTCATCGGGAACGGCTTCCTTCGGCGCGATATCGATGCCCTCGACCACGCAGCCGCAGATATCCATCAGCGACGTCTCGTCCAGCATCAGCTTCGGCCCGGTCGCTGCGGCGAATTCCATCATGATCCCGTCTCCCCCTCAAAATGAACTTCCGTAGGGTTAGGCGGCACCCGCTGTTTCGTCAATCCAAGGTGTCGCCACCGCCAACGAGATTTTGATTGGAACCAGCTGGCCCTCTCAAATGTTTATGAGTAAAGGGAAATTTATTGGTTTTTTCATTTTTTGTTCAGCACGATTTCATAAATTCCACACTAGCGTCAAAATTCGCGGGTGTGTGTCGCCAAGTCACTGAAGGATACGAAGACGTGAATCGCTTTCTGAAATCGGCATTATCTGGGACCGTTATCGTGCTGGCCATGTCGGCTGCGGTTCACGATGCGTCCGCGCAACAATATCGCCGCCAGGGCAGCGTCGTCTTCGTCACGCCGAACGGCGAGATTCTCGATTACATGCCTCAAGGCAGCGGCTACACGCGCGATCGCGCCGGCAACCGCGTGCTGGTCGACGGCTACGGCAACATCATCGCCACCGAAGCGCGTTCGCGCGGCTACTATCCGCCGCCGCCCTCGCGCCAGGTCTACGGCCGCGATGCCTACAACAACGATCCCTATTACAGTGAAGACCAGTACGGCGACACGCGCTATTCAGAGCGCGGCGCGGTCACGGGCGCCATCCCGCGCGAGGCATCGATCGACCGCCAGCAGCTGGATCAGCCCTACCCGCAGAACGATGGCGACTACGCATCGATCGATCCTGACCAGCAGCAGCCGCAGGTCACCCAGCCGACCCGTCCGGCCGATCCCGTCATCACGCTGAAGAACAAGTCGAAATCCGAGATCGTCGCCCTGCAGGTCTTCCTCGACCGCGCTGGCGTTTCGCCCGGCGCCATCGATGGCCACATGGGCGCCAACGTCACCAAGGCGGTCTACGCCTATGAGCAGATGACCGGCGAGACGCTCGATCCGAACAATACCGACGCGATCCTCGAGCAGCTGCGCATGTCCGGCGGCCTGCCTGTCGTCAGCTACACCATCACACCCGCAGACGCGGCTGGCCCTTATGTCGCCGAGATCCCCGAGGATTATGCGCACAAGTCGCAGATGACCTCGCTTGCCTTCACCTCGGTAACCGAGGCGCTCGCTGAACGCTTCCACATGGACGAAGGCTTCCTGAAGGAATTGAACGCAGGCGCCGACTTCACCGTCCCCGGCACCATCATCAAGGTGGTCAATCCAGGTGAGGTGAAGACCGGCAGTGTGGCCCGCATCATCGCCGACAAGGGCAAGAAGCAGGTCTTCGCCTATGACGCCTCCGGCAACCTGATCTCCGCCTACCCGGCCTCGATCGGCTCCACCGACACGCCCTCGCCTTCGGGCACGGTGACGGTCGAGCGCGTCGCCTTCAATCCGGGCTATACCTACAATCCGAAGATCAACTTCCAGCAGGGCGCCAACGACAAGATCCTCAACATCCCGCCGGGCCCGAACGGTCCTGTCGGCACCGTGTGGATGGCGCTGTCGAAGCCGACCTACGGCATTCACGGCACGCCGGAACCGTCTAAGATCGGCCGCACCCAGAGCCACGGCTGTATCCGCCTCACCAACTGGGATGCCACCGAACTCGCCAAGATGGTCAAGCCCGGCGTCACGGTCGAGTTCGTCGACTGATAGCGTTAGTTGTTGCGGCGCGCCTGCTCACTGAAATAGACGAGCCGCAACAATTCAGACTGTGAATTGACCCCTGTCTTCGCAAACACCGACTTCAGCTGACTGCGGATCGTCTCGCGCGACCGATTGCTCTCAATGGCAATATCGGTGATCGACGATCCGTGCAGCAACCCCTGCATGATCTTGATCTCCGCTTTGGTCAGCCCGAACTTGCCTCCAAGCCCCGGCACATCCATCGCCACGGGCTTGGCTGATGGCTCGATGATGATCGCAATGCTCGGCGCATCGAAGAATTGAATGCGGGCACTCTTCTGCAGACGGACGAGGGTAAGCTTGACGCCGTTCACATCAAGCACCTGCTGCCGCTCGCCGTCACGCCATTGCGATAGCAATCGACCAAGGCACGCATTGGCGTCGGCATCGGCGAGCCAGACCTTTCCCTGCAGATCGAGCCGCACGGACCGCCCCTCGGTCAGTGCCTGCTCACCAACCGCGCTGGCCGACAGCAGCTTGCCGCCGTCCCCAACCAATAGGACGCCGACGCCGATCGCGTCGAACAGACGGCCACCGAGCTCATCCGCGCTCTTCTCGCCCTTTCCAGCCTCGAAATAGCGCACCGCCCGGTGCAGATGCGGCGCAAGCCGGGTGAAGGTATCGGCGTAAACCCTGTTGTCCTCCGGTCCGCCGTTTGCGATCGAACTCGAGATATTGAACATCCGGCCGTCTCGCTTGACCAGCGCCATGCCGATGGCGGTCTCGCCGCATTGCTTCCAGAAGTCGTTGTAGAACTCTGTCTTCACGAACTGTTCACGCGGCAGCAACTCCTCGGACAGGAAGCCCCGCCACATCGGCATCACGCTCATGGCCGGCGCCCAGGGGTTTATGCTCGCGAAATGATCGGAGTAACTTTCAACCCATTCATCGCTGAAACCCTTGTCTATATGAGACGCTCCCTCCGCCCGCATCGGGTCGTGGTAGAACAGCGTGGTCTTGCCGCCGGGAACGATCTCGTTCCACCGGCCAAGAAACATGTCCCAGGTCGCCTCGCCGAAAATGACACCGTAGATGGTGTCGACCAGACTGTCATAGGTATCTTCAGCGACGATCATTGTTCCCCCGGCAAGCGCCCGCACCGCAGGCGAGGATACCAGTGTAAAGCTTCTGGAAACAACGAAAATTACCCTTTTCGGGTGATACCCACCCGGGGGAAAAACAGGCACTGATGCAGAGATACATGGTCGCGTCGAAACGAGGAGACCGACCTTGCATCAATGAAAATGCGCCCCAGCGGACCGGGGCGCATTTTCAATCACAGAATGAGTGATCAGGCAGCCGAACGGATCAGCGGACCGGTCATGCGCGCCGCGGCCGGCAGTCTCACCGGCAGCTTGCGCATGATCTCCTCGGCGAAACAGAGCGCGTTCTCGCGCGCCTTGTCGAGGTTGCTGGCACGCGCCGGATCGAGCGTATGCAGCGTGCCGCCGCAATCGAAGATATCGCGGAAGGCCGAACGCTCGATGATCGCGGTATCGAGGACCGGCACCTGCCGCTGGTTGAGAAGCGTCTTCACAATCGCGAGCGCCCGCGTCGTTACCATCGAGTTGACGCGCGTCAGCACGACGGAGTGACCGATGCGGATACCCGCCTTCTCATCGAGATACTGCAGCAGTTCCAGCACCTGCGCCCCACCGCGCGCGTCCATGGCGCATCCCTGGATCGGGATCAGAACATGGTCCGAGAGACCGATTGCCGTGGCCAGCATCGGATTGCGGGCGCCCGGCAGGTCGATGATGAAATAGTCGGTGTTGTGCTTGTTCTCGGAGATATGCTGCGGCAGGGACGCCGAGGTCACGAAATCGATCACGGAGACGTTCGGCACGTGGCCGGAGATTTCGTGCCAGCGGGAAATCCAGTGCTGCGGATCGGCATCGAGGATGGTGACCCGGTAGCCCTTGCGGGCAAGCTCGGTGGCCAGCAACAGAACAGCGGTGGTCTTCCCGGCGCCGCCCTTGGTGTTTGCAAATGTGATGACTGCCATGTTCGTTCCTCGGGGGAAATGTCGCGAGCCGGGATCGCTCTGTTGCGCACATCGGGATGCATCGTGCGGTTACTGCATCCTTTCCAAACATGGTTAACAATATCTAAACAAGGCATCCAAAATCCCGGTCCGCATTTCTTGCAGCAGCCATCGCCACTTCGCCTGAACGCCCTGCGCCACAACGAAAAAGACCCGGAAAGCGCAGTGCTTTCCGGGCCAAATCTCAGGTCCGCATTTTGTATCAGAAGCAGTCCTTGAAAAGCGCCTTGGTGTTCTCGAGCGTCATCGCGACAGGGTTTCCGCCAGCGCTCGGGTCTTCGATCGCCATCGCCGAGAGTTCATCGATTCGATCCGGCTTGATCCCCATCGCCGAAAGGCTATCGGGTACGCCCAGTTCGGAACGCAGCTTCAGCACGTAATCATAGAACCCGTCGAAGCCGCCTGCGATGCCGAGATAGGCGGCCGCACGCGCGATCTTATCTTCGATGACGGCGCGGTTGAAGCGCAGTACCGCAGGCATCACGACCGCATTGGTCATGCCGTGGTGGGTGTTGTAGACGGCGCCGATCGGATGCGACAGCGCATGGATGGCGCCGAGCCCCTTCTGGAACGCGACCGCGCCCATCGCGGCGGCCGACATCATGTTGGCGCGGGCTTCGAGATCCGTGCCTTCCTTATATGCGCGCGGCAAGAACTCCTTGACCAGCCGCATCCCCTCAAGCGCGATGCCGGCAGACATCGGGTGGTAGAAGGGCGAGGAATAGGCTTCCAGGCAATGCGCGAAGGCATCCATGCCGGTGCCTGCCGTGATGATCTTCGGCATACCAACAGTCAGTTCCGGATCGGCGATGACGACGCCGGGCAGGAACTTCGGATGGAAGATGATCTTCTTCACATGCGTTTCGGAATTGGTGATGACGCTGGCGCGGCCGACTTCCGAGCCGGTGCCCGCCGTCGTCGGCACCGCCATGATCGGCGCGATACCCTCGACCGAAGCGCGCGTCCACCAGTCGCCGATGTCCTCAAAGTCCCACACGGGACGCGTCTGGCCGGCCATGAAGGCCACGCACTTGCCGAGATCGAGGCCCGAGCCGCCGCCAAAGGCGATGACGCCGTCATGGCCGCCATCCTTGAACGCCTTGACGCCGGCGGCAAGGTTTTTCTCGTTCGGGTTCGGATCGACATCGGCGAAGATCGCGCGGCCAAGCCCGGCCGCTTCGAGAATGTCGAGCGCGTTTGATGTGATCGCCATCGACGCCAGACCGCGATCGGTGATCAGGAGCGGCTTCTTCATGCCGAGGCTCTTGGCGGCGTCCGCAAGTTCCTTGATCCGGCCGCGGCCGAGCTTGAATGAAGTCGGGTAGCTCCAGTTGGCTGTGATATGCGCGCTCATGCTGTCACTTTCTTCAGATGGTAGGATTTCGGACGCGTCAGGTTCTGGAAGCCGATGATCGACAGCGAGCCGCCGCGGCCGGTTTCCTTGACGCCGGTCCAGCACAGTGCCGGATCGAGATAGTCGGCGCGGTTCATGAACACGGTGCCGGTTTCGATCTCGCGGCCAAGCCGCCCTGCCCGTTCCGCATCCTTGGTCCAGAGCGAGGCCGTCAGCCCGTACTGGCTGTCGTTCATCAGCGCCAGCGCCTCGTCGTCGCTCTTCACCTTCATGATGCCGACGGCGGGACCGAAGGTTTCCTCGCGCATGAAGGCCATGGAGTGATCGACATTGACAAGGATCTGCGGCGCGAGATAGGCGCCGCCATCATCCTGAGGGAACAGCTTCGGATCGACCAGTGCCTTGGCGCCCTTCCCGACCGCATCGGCGATCTGCTCGCGCACGACCTTGGCGAAACGCTTGTTCGCCATCGGGCCGAGCGACGTTTCCGGATCAAGGGGATTGCCGAGCTTGTAGTTCGACACCCATGCGACCGACTTCTCGACGAAGCTGTCATAGAGCGATTCATGCACATAGATGCGTTCGATCCCGCAGCAGCACTGCCCAGAATTATAGGTCGCGCCGTCCATCAGCGTATCGACCGCCGCATCGAGATCGGCGTCTTCCATGACGTAACCAGGATCCTTGCCGCCGAGTTCGAGGCCGAGACCGGTAAACGTGCCTGCAGCCGCCCGCTCCATCGAGCGCCCGCCTTCGACAGAACCGGTGAAGTTCACGAAGTTGAAGCTGCCGGCCGCGATCAGCGCCGAGGTCGTCTCATGGTCGAGAACCACGTTCTGGAATACATCATCGGGAACCCCGGCCTCCACGAAGGCCTGCACCAGCCGCTCGCCGACGAGAAGCGTCTGCGAGGCGTGCTTCAAGACAACCGTATTGCCCGCCATCAGCGCCGGCGCAATCGTGTTGATCGCGGTCATGTAGGGGTAATTCCATGGCGCGACGACGAAGACGACACCATGCGCCTCGCGCTCGATGCGGCGCGCGAACTTGTCGCTCTCTTCAACAACCAGCGGCGCCAGCGCATCGGCCGCGATCGAGGCCACGTAGTTGGAGCGCTCGTTGAAGCCCTTGTACTCGCCGCCATAGCGGATCGGCCGGCCCATCTGCCAGGCAAGCTCGGGAACGACGACGTCGGACATCTCGTTCAGCCGCGCAGTACCCTTCAGCACCAGCTGGACACGATCTTCCAGCGGCCGCTTCGCCCAGGCCTTCTGCGCCTTTCGCGCCCGCGCCACGACCTCCTTCGCCGCCTCAAGCGGCAGCGCCGGACGCTCGGCGTAAACCGATCCGTCGATCGGCGATATGCATTGAATTACAGTCATTTCCAAACTCCAGTCATTAACAGGCCAGCGTGCGGACATGCCCCGCGACGCCATAGGAAAGGATCGCGCGGTCGCGCGTGATGATGGTCAGGTCGTTCTCCCGCGCCGTGGCGATCAGGATGCGGTCTGCGGGATCGTTGTGAACGGGCTGCGGTAGAAAAGATGACGCGACAAGCGCCTGCAGAGAAACGTCGGCGGTCTGCGCACCGATCATGTCGATAGCGTCCTCGAACCAGGACATCGCATCCTTCGTCGTTGGCAGCCGCCCCTTGCTGATCAATATTCCAATCTCCCACGCCGACATCGACGAAACAAACAGGCCGCGCTTTTCACGTCCACTACTAAGCGCAACATTCGCATCTCTGCTGAGTGGCGCTCCCTCGACAAGCCAGAGAACAGTGCAGGTATCGAGGAGGAAGCGGTCAGTCATCGTCGTAGACTTTACCCCAATCCGGATCGGCAGGCGCGGTCAGATCGACCCCCGGCATGATGGTCAGCGTCCCCTTCATGCATCCCCAGGCGGGGTGCACCTCGATCAGCGTCCCATCCTCCAGCTCCATCCAGCGCTTGCCATCCTTGTAGATGACGTCGTCCTCCGTAAACATCTTGACCGGCGGCTCGTCAGGCAAAACCGGTGCGGCACTTCCGCCCTCATAGCCCGCCTGCTTCTTCTCCGCGAAACCGGTCGCGTTGCCACGGCGATGCGCTGCTACCTCTTCCAACGGAACGCTGAGATAATCCGCGATCTGGTCCTGCTCTTCCGCGCTCATCTTCCGTTCGCCGCTCAGCATGCGCGAGACCGCACTCGGATCAAGCCCCATGAAACGGGCCATGTCTCGAAGCGACGCGTCGCGCGCTGAAAGCTTTTCGTAGAACCATGCGCTGTCGATCACACCCATGTCGATCTCCTCTGGAAACGCCGGAGCACATTAGCACAATGCGACCAACGCAACAATCAGAGCGAGTGTTGCGATTATCTCATGCTCGCTCGAAACCGCGCGCCACCTCCCAGTCCGTGATCCTGCGGTCATACTCCTCCTGCTCCCATTCCGCTGCGCGCGTGTAGTGGTCGATGACGTCGTCGCCGAAAGCATTGCGCAGCATCTTGGACTTTGTCATGGCCGTGGTCGCGGCCCGGAGCGTCCGCGGAATCTCGCGCACCTTTCGCGCACCATAGGCGTCGCCGACGAAGGGCGCTTCCAGCTCCATCTTGTTCTCGATCCCGTCGATCCCTGCTGCCAGCAGCGCGGCGAAGGCGAGATAGGGGTTGAGGTCGGAGCCGCCGACGCGGCATTCAATACGGATCGCCTTGGTGCCGTCACCGCAGAGGCGATAGCCGGCCGTGCGGTTGTCCTTGCTCCAGATCGCCTTGGTCGGCGCGAACGTGCCGGCCATGAAGCGCTTGTAGGAGTTGATGTAGGGCGCCAGGAAATAGGTGATCTCGCTGGCATGCGCGAGCAGGCCTGCGATGTAGTTTTCCATCAGGCTGGACATCCCGTACTTGCCCTTGTCGTCGGCAAACAACGGCGTCTTGCCGTCGGCGCTCCAGAGTGACTGGTGGATATGCGACGAGCTGCCGGCGGCGTTGTAGTGCCACTTGGCGAGGAAGGTGATGGCCTTGCCCTTGGCCCAGGCGATTTCCTTGCAGCCGTTCTTGATGATCGAGTGACGATCGGCCATGGCGAGCGCGTCGGCGTAGCGCACGTTGATCTCCTCCTGGCCTGCCGAAGCCTCGCCCTTGGAGTTCTCGACGGGAATGCCGGCGCCCTGCAGCCCGGTGCGGATCGCCCGCATCACCTCTTCCTCCTTGGTGGTCTGGAAGATGTGGTAGTCCTCGTTATAGGCGCTGGCGAGCTTGAGGTTGCGATAGCCGGATGCCTGCGCGGATTCGTAGGTCTGGTCGAACAGGAAAAACTCGAGCTCCGAGGCCATGAAGGCCTTCATGCCCATGTCTTCCAGCCGCTTCACCTGCTTCTTCAGGATCGCGCGCGGCGAATGCGGCACTTCCTCGTGCGTGTGGTGGTCGAGCAGGTCGCAGAGCACAAGCGCTGTCCCCTCAAGCCAAGGAATGCGCCGAAGCGTCGAGAGATCCGGCTTCATCGTGTAGTCGCCGTAGCCCTTTTCCCAGCTGGTCGCCTTGTAGCCGGAGACGGTCTCCATCTCCATGTCGGTGGCGACGAGATAGTTGCAGCTGTGTGTTTCCTTCCAGGCGCTTTCGACGAAGTATTCGGCCTGGAAACGCTTGCCCATAAGCCGCCCCTGCATGTCGACCTGGCATGCCAGCACGGTATCGATGCGTCCGTCGGCAACGTCCCGCTTCAGATCGTCGAGAGTATAGATGCTCATATGGACCTCCCCATAAATTTAAACTGAAATCGGGCCAACGAAACGGCATGCTCCGTGCGGCAACGCCGCGCCGGACTGCGCAGTCTAATGTCGGTCAACCGCAATGCAGGGCCGCCGGACGCGGCCCCGCTTTCTTGGAAGAATATGTCAGCCCTCGCCGACAGCCTTTTCGGCAGCTGCGATCTCGGCCTGGCGGCGTGCCACTTCCTCGCCGATCGGCGGGCCCTTGAAGCGGCGGCTCTCGAAGCCGAACCAGACGATCGCGGTCAGCACCAGGAAGCCGACGGTCACGTAGAGTGCCGGGCCGTTCGGCGGCTGCACGCCGAGAACGAAGATCAGGATCATCGCCAGGATGGTGAGCACCGAGAACAGCTTGTACATGCCCTCGCCGATGTTCCACGGACCCATCTTGTCCCACTTCGAAGTCCCCCAGGCGAAGAGGCCGAGCGTGATCGGGATCGCGAAGGAGAAGAACAGGAAGATGACCGTGCAGGAGACCACGATCGTGTAAACCGGCGTGTCACCGATCGAAACGAGCGAAGAGCCCCAGACGAAGAGCACCGAGAGGATCGATCCGGTCCAGATGGCCGATACCGGCGTGCGGTACTTCGGGCTGACCTTGGCGAGCGCCTTGGAGGCCGGAAGGCCACCGTCGCGCGAGAAGGCAAAGATCATGCGCGAAACGGAGGTGACGGTCGCAAGGCCGCACAGCCACTGGCACACGAGGATCGCGAAGTAGAGGATATCCTTGACGGTCGCATTGACCTGCGTGTCCATCGCCCAGAAGAACACGTTCCAGCCCTGCTTGGCGGCGTCATCCATGTTCGGCAGCATCAGCACGAACGAGCAAAGCATGATGTAGCCGAACAGCGCCGACCAGAGCACGGAGGAGACCATGCCGCGCGGAACGGAATGGGCGGCCTTGACCGTTTCTTCCGACGTATGCGCCGAGGCGTCATAACCGGTGATCGTGTAGATCGGTAGCAGCAGACCGAGCAGGAACACCCAGGTGCCCGACGTTGCCGGCCAGACATTGCCACCGGCTTCGCCGGAATAGTTGGCGAAGGTGAACAGGCGGCCGATCTCGTAGGACGGCGCGAAGTAGAGGCACACGGCCGACAGCGCGATCGCCGATGCGAAGATCAGGTAGCCCGAGAAGTCGGTGAGCTTGGCGGTCAGGCCGATGCCCATGTGGTTCACGAGCGCCTGCGCGCCGGTGATGATCACGAGGAACAGGATGCGCACCGTCGTCGTATCGGTCAGCCCGAAATAGGTGGTGCCGAACGAGCCCATGAAGAAGTAATAGGTGCCGACGTTGATGGCGCCGAGAACCGTGACAAGGCCGAGCAGGTTGAACCATGCCGTCAGCCAGCCGGTGAAGCGGTTGCCGAGGATCGAACCCCAGTGATAGAGGCCGCCGGCCGTCGGATAGGCCGAGCTGATCTGCGCCATGGCGACGGCGAACACCAGCGAAACGAAGCAGCCGATCGGCCAGCCGATGCCGATAGCGGCACCACCCGCGCCGGCCGTTGCCTGCGCCAGCGAATTGATACCACCGGAAAGAATGCAAATGATCGAGAATGAAACGGCAAAATTCGAAAACGAGCTCATGCGCCGTTCGAGTTCCTGGGCATAGCCCATGGAATGCAGGATGTGCACATCCTGCTTCTTGTCGAGTTCCGAATAATCGGACATGACGTCCCCCTGTTTAGCCATCAACCGCGGAATTGCGGCTGATTATCCAGTGCCAAAGTGCCCGCGACGTGTTCGCCTGCGGGCGGATCGCAGTTAGACTGCTCCCTGGGGTCTTATCTTTCGTCGTCAGGCGTCCCGGCTCTGCTGGAGCAGCCTTGTCAGATAGCTGGCCATGACCCCTTGGCCAGCCGGGTCTGCGATGAGGTCGTTGCGGACCTCGATCATTACATTGCGCAATCCGTTCGACAGCCCGTGCAGGATCAGCGTATGCGTCACGCCGTCTGAGGGGCCGTAAGGCTCGTTGCGCTCAACTCTATAGTGCGTCGTCTCACCCGCAGCGGCAAGCATAGCATCCGCCAGACGGGTATCGTCATCGTGCAGCACGCCAACCTCGACCGCGCGCGTCTTTCCGTGGAAGACAGGCGTAAAGCTGTGGACGGTGACGATAACGGTCTCCTGTCCCCGCGTCTTGCGATCACGAATGAGTGCGCGAATGGCATCATGAAACGGGATGTAGAGAGCCTCGGTGCGCGCCGTCTTTTCTTCCGCGCTCAGGCCTGCATTTCCCGGGATGTCGTAGACCTCGCTTTTCTCAGGCATGGCGCCGGCCGATTCCGGCGGCCTGTTGCAATCGTAGATCAGTCGTGAAAACCGCTGGTGAACCAGCGTGGCATCGAGCGCCTCGGACATGCCCCTTGCGACCGCAAGAGCGCCGGGATCCCAGGCAATGTGACTGTTGAGCGCCTCCTCGGAAAGACCAAGCGTTCCGAAGCTGGCAGGCAGAACCCGCGATGCATGTTCGCAGACGATAAGCACCGGGCTGGTGCCATCTGGCCTTTCGACCGCGACGCACTCCCCTTCCCCTTTGCCGAGCACTTCCAACCGAGCAAGCACCACAGTCGCTCCACCACAACTGTTAATAAAATACTTATTAAGAAAAGAATTCTTCAGCTTTCCATAAGTGTCAAGCACGTACTGAAAAAATCTTTTCATGACAGTGGTTGACATGGATTGTGACAGCGTTGTTAACTTTGAGTGGGAAAGTGGCACAAGACCAATCCCGGGGAGCAAGATCGCGTGACCGTTGCGTCGAAGACAGTTTCGGACGTAATCCACTCGCATTTTGGCGTGCTCACGCGCGCCGAAAAGCAGTTGGCTGAAAGTCTGTTGGACAACTACCCTGTCTCGGGACTGGGGAGCATCACGACGATTGCCGAAAACGCCGGCGTATCGACCCCAACGGTCGTGCGCATGGTCCAGAAACTCGGTTTCAAGGGCTATCCGGATTTCCAGGCGCATCTGCACCAGGAGGTCGAGGCGACGATCTCCAATCCTATCGCCAAGCATGACCGCTGGGCGTCCAACGCGCCAGGAACTCACATCCTCAACCGTTTTGCCGACGCCATCATCGACAATCTGCGCCAGACGCTGACCGGTCTCGATACCGCGACCTTCGATAGCGTCGCGACGCTTCTGTCGGACCGCAAGCGCAACCTCTATTTCGTCGGCGGCCGCATCACCGGCGCGCTGGCCGAGTATTTCTTCACGCATATGCAGGTCATTCGCCCCAATACGGCGCTTCTGTCGGCCAATTCGAGCAGCTGGCCGCAATATGTCCTGAACATGAACCCAGGCGATCTGCTGATCATCTTCGACATCAGGCGCTACGAGCAGGAGCTCGTCAGCCTTGCCACCGCCGCCAAAAACAGCGGCGCCGAGATCATCATCTTCACCGACCAGTGGGCCTCTCCCGCCGCGAAGCTGGCACGCCATACGTTTCGCGTGCAGATCGAGGCGCCGTCGGCATGGGACAGCTCCGTCGTCACCCTTTTCATCGTCGAGGCGCTGATCGAAGCGGTTCAGAACTCGACATGGGACGAAACGAAGGAGCGCATGAAAACGCTGGAAGGCCTTTTCGAACAGACGCGGCTCTTCCGCAAACTTGGTTAGGAGGGACAATTACGACAGCGAAGATGTAACGGGCAGCAAACAAGGACGTGTCGCAATCGAAACATCCTTGCCAAACGCCCGCGATACAAAGAAAAAATAGCGTCATCCAACTGTCACACAAGCTTCACGTAACGTCAGTAACAGCATCGTCGGACACTGAAACCCGAAGGAGAACAACAGTGATCTCTAATCTTTCTCGACTGCTCTCGCTCTCTACAGCAATTGTTGTGGCTTCAACCGCAATTGCTGCCGCAGAGCCAAGCGCTGAACTCATCGCCGCCGCCAAGAAGGAAGGCACGCTGACCACGATCGCTCTCCCGCACGACTGGTGCGGCTATGGCGACGTCATTGCCGGCTTCAAGGCGAAGTATGGTCTGGAAGTGAACGAACTGAACCCGGACGCTGGTTCGGGCGACGAAATCGAAGCCATCAAGGCCAACAAGGGCAACACCGGCCCGCAGGCTCCTGACGTCATCGACGTCGGCCTCTCCTTCGGCCCGACCGCAAAGGCTGACGGCCTGATCCAGGCTTACAAGGTTTCGACCTGGGATTCGATCCCTGACAGCGCCAAGGATGCCGACGGCTTCTGGTACGGCGATTACTACGGCGTTCTCTCCTTCGTCGTGAACACCGACATCGTCAAGGAAGTGCCGAAGGACTGGGCCGACCTGAAGAAGTCGGACTACGCCAACAGCGTTGCTCTCGCCGGTGACCCGCGCGCGTCCAACCAGGCCGTTCAGGCTGTTTACGCTGCCGGCATCGCTGCTGGTGAAAAGGACGCGACCAAGGCTGGTGAAGCCGGTCTCGCCTTCTTCGGTGAACTCAACAAGGCAGGCAACCTCGTTCCTGTAATCGGCAAGTCCGCTTCGCTGGCACAGGGCTCGACCCCGATCGTCATCGCATGGGACTATAACGGCCTGTCCTGGCGCGATACGCTGAAGGGCAACCCGCCGGTTGAAGTCGTCGTTCCGGCATCGGGCGTCAACGCCGGCGTTTACGTCCAGGCGATCTCCGCTTTCGCTCCGCACCCGAACGCTGCCAAGCTCTGGATGGAATACCTCTATTCGGACGAAGGTCAGCTCGGCTACCTGAAGGGCTATTGCCACCCGATCCGCTTCAACGATCTGGCGAAGAACAAGAAGATCCCGCAGGACCTTCTCGACAAGCTGCCGCCGGCTGCTGCCTATGAAAAGGCTGTCTTCCCGACGCTCGAAGAGCAGGAAGCCGGCAAGACCGCTATCACCGGCAAGTGGGATAGCGTCGTCGGCGCCAACGTCCAGTAATACAGCATGAAACCGGCCTCCCCGTCTTATCGCGGGGAGGCTTTTGCCCCTCCGACGCCGCAAGAAGAGCTTTTTCAATGAGCACTGTTTCGACGACGCCCGTGGTGAGCACGGCCCCGCTGATCACCAAGGACCGCGTGATCGACTGGCTCGGCATTACACCCTTCATTATTTTTGCCCTGCTTTTTCTTATTATTCCCACGCTCTACCTTGTGGTCGGCGCCTTTTTGACGCCCGAGGGTAACTTCACGCTGAAGAACATCGGGGATCTCTTCACCCCGTCGATCCTCAGCGCCTATTGGATCAGTATCCGCGTCTCCGTCGCCTCGGCACTCGGCGGCGCGCTGATCGGCTTCTTCCTCGCCTGGGCCGTGGTGCTCGGCGGCTTGCCGACATCGGTGCGCTCGACGCTTCTGACCTTCTCCGGCGTCGCCTCGAACTTCGCGGGCATCCCGCTCGCCTTCTCGTTCCTGGCAACGCTCGGCCGCACCGGCCTCGTGACGGTTTTCCTGCGGGACTGGTTCGGCTTCAACCTCTATGGCACCGGCTTCAACCTGCTCTCCTTCTTCGGCCTCACCATCACCTACATGTACTTCCAGATCCCGCTGATGGTGCTGATCCTGACGCCGGCGCTGGACGGCATGAAGAAGGAATGGCGCGAAGCGGCCGAAATCCTCGGCGCCAGCAATCTGCAATATTGGACCAAGGTCGCCCTGCCAATCCTCTGGCCGAGCCTTCTCGGCACCACGCTGCTGCTTTTCGCCAACGCCTTCGGCGCCATCGCGACGGCCTATGCACTGACCGGTTCCTCGCTCAACATCGTCCCCATCCTGCTCTATGCGCAGATCCGCGGCGACGTCCTTCACAATGCGAACCTCGGCTATGCGATCGCGCTCGGCATGATCGTCATCACCGGCGTATCCAACATCCTCTATCTCATGCTGCGCATGCGCGCTGAACGGTGGCAGAAATGAAGGCTCAAAAACTCGGCGCCTGGATCGCCATCGCCATCGGCGCGACCTATTTCATCGTGCCTCTGCTCGGAACCATCGAGTTCTCGCTGCGCATGCGCCGCGATGCCTACAGTTTCGACGCCTACCTCTCGGTCTTCTCCGACGAGCGCTTCCGCGCCACCTTCGGCTATTCGATGATGATGGCGCTTCTGACCATCGTCTTCGGCATGCTGCTGATCGTGCCGACGGCTTACTGGGTGCGCCTGCGCATGCCGCAGATGCGTCAGGTCGTGGAGTTCATCACACTGCTGCCGTTGGTCATCCCGGCCATCGTCATCGTCTTCGGCTATTTGAGGATGTATAATTCATCCTCCTACCTGCCGATGACCGGCTCGACGACGGGCACCAACATCCTGCTCGTCTTCTCCTACATCACGCTGTCGCTGCCCTACATGTACCGCTCCGTCGATACCGCCATGCGCGCCATCGACGTCAGAACGCTGACCGAAGCCGCCCAGAGCCTCGGCGCCAGCTGGTGGACGATCATGTTCAAGTGCATTTTCCCGAACGTGATGAGCGGCATCCTCTCCGGCGCCTTCATCACACTGGCGATCGTCATGGGCGAATTCACCTTCGCGGCACTTCTGAGCCGTCCGGCCTTCGGCCCCTACCTGCAGCTGGTCGGCGCCAACAGGGCCTACGAGCCCTCGGCGCTCGCCGTGATCGCATTCTCCATCACCTGGCTCAGCATGGGCCTGCTCAATCTCGTCTCGCGCATCGGCAGATCCCGCCCGGCCAAGGCTTAAGGTATTTCGACATGTCATTTCTCTCGCTGACCAACATTCAGAAATCCTTCGGCCAGGTTCAGGTCGTCAAGAACTTCAACATGAACATTGAGAAGGGAGAATTCGTCTCCTTCCTCGGCCCGTCGGGCTGTGGCAAGACCACGGTCCTGCGCATGATCGCCGGCTTCGAGAACCCGACCGGCGGCAATCTCAGCATCGCCGGCAAGGACATCGCGCCGCTGAAGCCCAACCAGCGCAACATCGGCATGGTCTTCCAGGCCTACGCGCTCTTCCCGAACATGACGGTGCATGACAACGTCGCCTTCGGCCTGAAGATCGCCGGCAAGCCGAAGCCCGAGATCGACGCCCGCGTCAAGGAGATGCTGGCGCTGATCCACCTCGGGCACCTCGCCGACCGCTACCCCTACCAGATGTCAGGCGGCCAGCAGCAGCGCGTCGCTCTCGCCCGCGCCCTTGCCGCCAAGCCGCAGGTGCTGCTGCTCGACGAACCGCTGTCTGCCCTCGACGCCAAGATCCGCGTCTCGTTGCGCGAGGAAATCCGCCAGATCCAGCAGTCGCTGGGCATCACCACGATCTTCGTGACCCACGACCAGGAAGAGGCGCTGTCGATCTCCGACCGCATCGTCGTCATGAACGGCGGCCGCGCCGACCAGATCGGCACCCCCTTCGAGATCTACAACACGCCGGCCACGCGCTTCGTCGCATCCTTCGTCGGCACGTTGAACATCATCGAGGCCAAGGTCGTAGACCCCTCGGTCAACCGCATCCAGATCGGCGACCAGGGCGTGACGCTCCGCGAAAACATCTCCACCTACAAGGCCGGCGACACCGTCTCGCTGGCGCTGCGCCCGGAAGCCGGATCGCTTGCCGAAAGCACCCCGAGCGACACCAAGCTCACGGGCGAAGTCGTCTCCGCCCACTTCCTCGGCTCCGTCATCCGCACCCGCATGAACGTCGGCGGCAACGTCATCTCCTTCGACATGTTCAACAGCCCCGGCGTCAAGCCGCCGGCCACCGGCGAAACGGTGACCCTGCGCTTCATGGCGGCGGATCTGCTGGTGATCCGGGATTGATCACCCAATCTCCTGATCTTGAAGGCGTCGCCCATGGCGGCGCCTTTTCCGTTTGCGGCTTTGCCACAGCGGGCGCGCCGACACCGCAACATGACGCGAAAACACCAGAAAACGCTTGAAATCCCCACCCCATTGCGCGACGACGGCACAACCGAAGTCATACCGCAAGAAGCCCGCATCATGTCCCCCACCACCACGCCCGCAGCCGCCCCTCGCCGACTCACCGCCCAGGATTTCAAGACGCTCGGCCTCTCCGCCCTCGGCGGCGCGCTGGAGTTCTATGATTTCATCATCTTCGTCTTCTTCGCTGGTGTGATCGGCCACCTGTTCTTCCCGCCCGACATGCCCGACTGGCTGGTGACGATCCAGACCTTCGGTATCTTCGCCGCCGGCTATCTGGTGCGCCCGATCGGCGGCATCGTGTTGGCCCATTTCGGCGACATGTTCGGCCGCAAGCGCGTCTTTGCCTTCTCGATCATGCTGATGGCGTTGTCGACACTCGGCATGGCCGCCATGCCGACCTATGCCACGATCGGCATCGCAGCCCCCATCCTGCTGATCCTGATGCGCGTCCTGCAGGGTGCGGCGATCGGTGGCGAGGTGCCCGGCGCCTGGACGTTCGTTGCCGAACACGTTCCCTTCCGCCGTGTCGGCTTTGCCTGCGGCTTCCTCTGCTCGGGCCTGACGCTCGGCATCCTGCTCGGCTCCTTCATCGCCACCATCATCAACTCGGCCTTCACGCCCGAGGATGTCGCCGCCTACGCCTGGCGCATCCCCTTCTTCCTCGGCGGCATCTTCGGTCTCGTCGCCGTCTATCTCCGCCGCTGGCTGCAGGAGACGCCGATCTTCTCGGAGATGAAACAGAGCCGGTCGCTGATGCGCGAACTGCCGCTGAAGGCCGTGCTGCGCGACTATCCGCGCGGCGTCATCATCTCGATGCTGCTCACCTGGATTCTCTCCGCCGGCATCGTCGTCACCACGCTGATGACCGCGACCTTCCTGCAGAAGCTCTATGGCTACACCGCGCAGCAATCGCTGGCAGCGACCAGCTTCGGCACGCTGTTCCTGATCTTCGGCACGGCGGCCGCGGGTGCGATCGTCGATCGCGTCGGCTCGGGCCGCTTCTTCATCGTCGCCAGCATCTTCTTCGGCGCCGCCACCTTCGCCTTCTACACCTACGCCGCGACGTCGCTCACCGTGCTCTTCGTGCTCTATGCGATCATGGGCCTCTCCGTCGGCCTCGTCGGCGCTGTGCCCTACGTGATGGTCCGCGCCTTCCCGGCCCGCGTCCGCTTCACCGGCCTCTCCTTCTCCTACAACGTCTCCTACGCCATCTTCGGCGGCCTGACGCCGCTGGCGGTCGCCTCGGCTCTCCCGTTGAACCCGATGGCGCATGCCTATTACCTGCTGTTCATCGCAGCCCTTGCCTTCGCGCTCGGCGTCTACCTGCTCGTCAAGGGCGACACGGTGGAGGCCGATGTGGGCATCGAGGAACTCAACCAGCGGCTTGCCGCAGGCGCCTGAGAGCAGCACAATAAGCCATTAACGGGCCGGCAGGCATTTCAGCCGGCTCGATCAATGAGAGATATTTCAATGATTACTTGCCATCTGCGTTATGTCATCGACCCCTATAAGGTCGCCGAATTCGAGGAATACGCCAGGCTCTGGATCCCCATCGTCAACCGCATGGGCGGCAACCATCACGGCTATTTCCTGCCCTCCGAAGGTGCCAACAACATCGCGGTCGCCTTGTTCTCTTTCCCGAGCCTTGCCGCATACGAAGACTACCGCACGCGCATGGCCGTCGATCCCGAGTGCCAAGCGGCATTCGATCTGGACAAGCGCAAACGCAGCATCATCAGCTATGAGCGCAGCTTCATGCGCCCGGTTCTCGGCTGACCGAGACGTCACCACATCCGCGAAGGCCGACCTCATCGGCCTTCCACTGGCTCCCATGACGAGGAACTGAAGAACGATGCCGGCACCTCAGATCAAGATCCTCGACACGCTCTCCGTGCCGGGAAACCCGGCCAAGCCGAACGACGACCGCTTCGGCTATAACGAGGCCTGCGCCTTCGTGATCGATGGCGCAACCGGCCTTGGCGACCGCCAATACATGGACGTATCAGGCAGCGACGCCGCCTGGGTCGCGGCACGCTTCGCGGATGGTTTCAGGCAGCAGATCACGCACCAGACGCCGGTCTCGGATGTCGCGCGCGCCGTGTCGCAGGATGCCAGGGCCGCATTCCTCGGCACCAACCCCGATGTGCCGCGCTACGCCTGGCCGCTCTCCGCCTTCTCGATGATCCACGCCACCGACGATCGCCTGACCTTCTACGGCCTCGGCGATTCCTGCGTCTTCCTATTGCAGGAAGATGGATCGGTGAGCTTTCACGCGGCGATCCCGAACGCCTTCACCCAGGAACAGGCGGCGGCCGCAAGCCACATCGCCCGCACCGGCGGCATCACAAAAGCTGGAGGCGCGCTTGGCGACACGCAGACGCTTGCCGCCCTGCGGCGGCGGCGCGAGGCTCAGAATACCGAGGGCGACATCTGGACGCTCGGGCTGGTGCCCGGCGCGGCCGATCATCTCCTTTCGGAAGAATTGAAGATCAAGGGCCGCGCCCACGCCATCATCTGCAGCGACGGCTTCGCCGATCTTGTCGTGCTCTACGAAGCCTATGACGCCGCAAGCCTGGTGCGCGCGGCACTCGACAAGGGCCTCGCCCCCATGATCGAGGAACTCCGCCGCTTCGAGCGCGAGACCGATCCTGAGGGCCTGCGCTATCCCCGCTTCAAGCAGAGCGACGACACGACCGCGATCCTGGTCGAACTCACGGCCTGATCGCCATTTGGCGAAACGACAATTTCCGATTCAGGATCGGGCCCTTGGCCGATGATCCTGAATCATTTTCTCCGGCAATTGAATCAGTGTCTGAAGACGCGCCCGATCAGGCCGCGTCTTCCACGTCTTCGCGCGGCTTCGAAGGTACGTAGTTGAGCACCGGCCCGAGCCAGCGCTCGACCTCGGAGATCTCCATGCCCTTGCGGCCGGCATAATCCTCGACCTGATCGCGCTCCACCTTGGCAACGCCGAAGTAATAGGCGTCGGGATGGCCGATATAGATGCCCGACACGGACGAACCCGGCCACATGGCGTAGCTCTCGGTGAGCTTCACGCCGGCGGCATTCTCGGCATCGAGAAGTGCGAACAGCGTCTTCTTCTCGGTGTGATCAGGCTGCGCCGGATAGCCGGGCGCCGGGCGGATACCGGCATATTCCTCGGTGATCAGCTGCTCCTTGCTGAACGCCTCGCCCTTGGCATAGCCCCAATATTCGCGACGCACCTCTTCGTGCATGCGCTCGGCAAAGGCTTCCGCGAAGCGGTCGGCCAGCGCCTTGACGAGGATCGACGAGTAATCGTCGTTGGCGCGCTCGAAACGCTCGGCGATCGCCACTTCCTCGATACCGGCCGTGACGACGAAGCCGCCGACATAATCCTGGACGCCGCTGTCGACAGGCGCCACGAAGTCCGACAGCGCCACGTTCGGCCGGCCGTCGCGCTTCGAGAGCTGCTGGCGCAGCGTGTAGAAGGTAGCCAATTCTTCCTTGCGGCTATCGTCCTTGAACAGGCGGATATCGTCGCCGACGGTGCCGGCCGGCCAGAAGCCGATGACGGCGCGCGGGCGGAACCACTTCTCGTCGATGATCTTCTTCAGCATCCCCTGCGCATCCGCCCAGAGCGCGCGTGCCGCCTCGCCCTGCTTCTCATCCTCGAGAATGGCGGGATAGCGGCCCTTCAGCTCCCAGGTCTGGAAGAACGGCGTCCAGTCGATGTATTCGGCCAGCGTCGCCAGATCGTAATCCTCGAACACCTTGGTGCCCAGGAAACTCGGCTTGGCGGGCGCGTAAGCAGCCCAATCGACCTTCTGCGCGTTCTCGCGGGCACGAGACAACGGCAGGCGCACCTTCTCGGCCTCGCTGCGGGCGTGAGCCGCGGCGACCTTCGCGTATTCGGCGCGGATATCGGTGATGTAGCCATCACGGTTCTCCGGCGACAACAGCGACGAGACCACGCCGACCGCGCGGCTGGCATCGGTGACGTAGACCGTCTGGCCCTTGCTATAGCCAGGATGGATCTTCACCGCCGTGTGGACACGACTGGTCGTGGCGCCGCCAATCAGGAGCGGCAGGTCCAGACCCTGGCGCTCCATTTCGGCCGCCACATGCACCATCTCGTCGAGCGACGGCGTGATCAGACCTGAGAGCCCGATGACGTCGACCTTCTCGGCCACCGCCGTCTCCAGGATCTTCGTCGCCGGCACCATGACGCCGAGGTCGATGATCTCGTAATTGTTGCAGGCGAGCACGACGCCGACGATGTTCTTGCCGATATCGTGGACATCGCCCTTCACGGTCGCCATCAGGATTTTGCCGGCCGACTTGCGGTCGTCGCCGCCATTCAGCCGCTTCTCCTCTTCCATGTAGGGAAGGAGCACGGCCACGGCCTGCTTCATCACGCGCGCCGACTTGACGACCTGCGGCAGGAACATCTTGCCAGAGCCGAACAGATCGCCAACCACGTTCATGCCGGCCATCAGCGGGCCTTCGATGACATGCAGCGGACGGGCCGCTGCAAGGCGCGCCTCTTCGGTATCGGCATCGATATATTCGGTAATGCCGTTGACCAAAGCGTGTTCAAGCCGCTTCTCGACCGACCATTCACGCCAGGAGAGATCCTGCACACGTCCCTCGCGCGCAGCCCCGCCACGGAACTTCTCGGCCACTTCGAGCAGCCGCTCGGTGGCGTCGCTTCGGCGGTTCAGCACCACGTCCTCGCAGGCCTCGCGCAGCTCGGCGTCGATCTGGTCGTAGACCGCGAGCTGGCCGGCGTTGACGATGCCCATGTCCATGCCCGCCTGGATGGCGTGGTAGAGGAACACGGCATGCATCGCCTCGCGCACCGGCTCGTTGCCGCGGAACGAGAAGGAGAGGTTCGAAACACCGCCCGAAATATGCACCAGCGGCATTGTCTTGCGGATCGTGCGCGTCGCCTCGATGAAGTCGACGCCGTAATTGTTGTGCTCTTCGATACCGGTCGCGACAGCAAAGACGTTCGGATCGAAGATGATGTCCTCAGGCGGGAAGCCGGCCTTTTCGGTGAGCAGCTTGTAGGCGCGCGTGCAGATCTCGACCTTGCGGTCATAGGTATCCGCCTGGCCGGTCTCGTCGAAGGCCATGACGACGACAGCCGCGCCATAGGCATGCAGCAACCTCGCCTGCGCGAGAAAATTCTCTTCGCCCTCTTTCAGCGAGATCGAGTTGACGATCGGCTTGCCCTGAACGCGCTTCAGGCCGGATTCGATGATCGAGAACTTGGAGCTGTCGATCATGACGGGCACGCGCGCGATATCCGGCTCGGCGGCGATCAGGTTCAGGAACTCGACCATCGCCTTTTCGGAATCGATCAGGCCTTCGTCCATGTTGATATCGATGATCTGCGCGCCGTTCTCCACCTGGTCGCGCGCGACATCGAGCGCCGCCGTATAATCGGCATTGGTGATCAGCTTGCGGAAGCGAGCCGAGCCCGTGACGTTGGTGCGCTCGCCGACGTTGACGAAGGGGATGTCCTTGGTGAGTTCGAAGGGCTCGAGGCCCGACAGCGACATGAAGGGACGGTGCTCGGGGATCGGGCGCGGCTTGTACTTGGCGACGACCTCGGCGATCGCCTTGATATGCTCCGGCGTCGAGCCGCAGCAGCCGCCGACGATGTTGACGAGGCCTTCGCGAGCGAACTCGTCGATCTGTGCTGCCATCAGCTCGGGCGTCTCGTCATACTGGCCGAACTCGTTGGGCAGGCCGGCATTCGGATAGGCGCAGATGAAGGTATCGGCAACGCCCGACAGCTCCTGCAGGTGCGGACGCATGGCGTTGGCGCCGAGCGCGCAGTTGAGGCCGATCGTGAACGGGTTGGCATGGCGCACCGAGTTCCAGAAGGCCGACGGCGTCTGCCCCGACAGCGTGCGGCCGGAAAGGTCGGTGATCGTACCCGAGATCATCACAGGAAGGCGGATGCCCTTGACCTCGAAGCGCTCTTCGCAGGCAAAGATCGCAGCCTTGGCGTTCAGCGTATCGAAGATCGTCTCGATCAAGATGATATCGGCGCCGCCGTCGATGAGGCCGTCGATCTGCTCGGCATAGGCGATCCGCAGGTCGTCGAAGGTGACGGCGCGGAAGCCCGGATTGTTGACGTCAGGCGAGATCGAGGCCGTACGGTTGGTCGGGCCGATGGCGCCGGCCACGAAACGGCGGCGGCCATCCTCGCGCTCGGCGCGGATGCAGGCGCGGCGCACGACTTCGGCACCTTCCTTATTCAGCGCATAGACCTCGCCTTCCATCGCGTAGTCGGCCTGCGCGATGCGGGTTGAGGAAAACGTGTTGGTCTCGAGAATGTCGGCGCCGGCCTTGGCGTATTTGTAATGGATCTCCTCGATCGCATCCGGCTGCGAGAGGATGAGAAGGTCGTTATTGCCCTTCTGGTGGCAGGCGCAGCCGATGAAGCGATCGCCGCGGAAGTGGTCCTCGTCGAAACCCAGCCCCTGGATCTGCGTGCCCATGGCGCCGTCAAGGACGAGAATGCGTTCGCTGGCGGCTTTCCTGAGCGCTGCAAACACTTCACTGCCGTCGCGCTTTTCCCCTTCGGGGCCAAACAGATTGTTGAACACGGGCGGACTCCTTGACGTCATTATAAAGACAAGCCGCCCAAATCACATAAAGATATCTTTATGTCAATATATCAGCGACAATTTCGCCATTGCCGGCGCACGGCGGATGACAGACTCGAACGCCCCCTATATAGGCAATTTCAAAGCATTGTGTGTGAAATCGGAGGAGTATCATGGCACCTGCAATCGGCGACGCCGCGCTCGGCAACTGGACGACGCGCACCTACCACCGCGACTGGCTCGTCGCCCAGGCGAACGGCCTGTTCGATTTCTTCCAACATGACTCCATCAATCCCAAGGGTGGGTTCTACGATCTCGACGATACCGGCAAGCCGCTCGACGCCGAGGGCCAGGTGCGCGGCATCCACATCGCCGCCCGCGCCGTCCATTGCTTCTCGATCGGCACTCTGCTTGGCCGGCCCGGCGCATCCGATGTCGTCGACCACGGCATGCAGTACATCTGGAACCACCACCGTGATCAGAAGAATGGCGGCTATTTCTGGTCGCTGAACAATGACGGCCCGGTCGACACCAACAAGCAGGGCTACGGCCACGCCTTCGTGCTGCTCGCCGCCTCCTCCGCCAAGACCATCGGCCATCCGCTCGCCGACGGCATGCTCGCGGATATCACCGAAGTCCTGAACACCCGCTTCTGGGAAGCAAAGCACGGCGCCATCGCCGAGGAATTCACCGCCGACTGGCAGCCGCTAGACGGCGGCACCTATCATGGCCAGAACTCCAACATGCACCTGACCGAAGCCCTGATGGCCGCCTTCGAGGCAACTGGCAACCGCGACTACCTCACCAAGGCCGAAAGCATCGCCGACCTCGTCATCCGCCGCGCGGCCGGCTCCGTCGACTGGCGCGTCGCCGAGCACTTCGACACGAACTGGACGCTCGACAAGAACTACTATCACCCGAACGAGATGTTCCGCCCGGCTGGCACCACGCCCGGCCACTCGCTGGAATGGGCGCGCCTGCTGCTGCAGCTCTGGGCGCTCGGCGGCAAGAAGCTCGAATGGCTGCCGGATGCCGCCAAGGGCCTGTTCTCGCAGGCAATGGCGCTCGGCTGGGACGACGAAAAGGGCAGCTTCTTCTACACGCTCGACTGGGAAGACCGCCCGGACAAGCGTCAGAAGATGTGGTGGCCCGCCTGCGAGGGTGCGGCCGCTGCCCACTACCTCAACGAACACCTGCCGAGCGATTACCACGAGGAAAGCTACCGCAAGATCTGGAACGTCATCGAGCGCCGCTTCATTGACCACAAAAACGGCGGCTGGCACGAGGAACTGACGGAAGACATGGTCCCCGCCCACACCATCTTCCCCGGCAAGGGCGACATCTACCACGCCCTGCAGGCCTGCCTCATCCCCCTCTTCCCGGCGACCGGCAGCCTGACCAAGGTGATCCCCGAAGCTGGCGGCAAGATCTGACAATGAAAAAGACGGCGCCGCATCCACGGCGCCGCCTTCGTTCATGACGACGGAATGCGGGGTTCCTCGACGAGATAGAATTCCGGAACCGGCGTGACGTCGGAGACGAAGAAGCCGAAGCTCGATTGCTCACCGGGATCGAGATGCCCTTCGTCGAAATTCAGCCGGTCGAAACTCTCGAAGCGGCTTTCGAAATGCATGAAACGGCTGGACGAGATCAGCGACGGATTGGGATCGGCCTGCCCAAAGGACAGCCCGTCATAGAAATCGCTGGGCTTGCCGCGGATTTCCTGAAGTTCGAAGCCGAAGCCGATCCACGCCAGCCCGCTCCGGTTCACCGCCACCACGCGCAGATGAAACGAGCCGGGCACCG
Source organism: Rhizobium sp. FG113 (assembly GCF_057809895.1). Classification (NCBI taxonomy): domain Bacteria; kingdom Pseudomonadati; phylum Pseudomonadota; class Alphaproteobacteria; order Hyphomicrobiales; family Rhizobiaceae; genus Rhizobium; species Rhizobium sp. FG113. The sequence continues at coordinate 97,876 of NZ_JBMDKV010000005.1, forward strand.
TTGTCTTCAGCTCGGAAGGCTTTGCGAAGCGGATCACCAGCGTCACCGGCGCAAGGCTGTCAAACGCCTCGCGGATCTCGATCGGATCCTCACGAGTGCCAGCGCCTGATATGGACAGGATGCGGAAGCCGCCAAGTTCGTCGGAAAACGAGTAGCTTCCCGCATACCACCGCCCGTCATCGGCCGGCCCGGCGCTGATCAGCGCCAGGGAGAGCAACGCCGCAAGAATGCGCAAACGACGCGTCATCGATCCTGTTCCCCGATCGAGATGTCAGCAACATACATGCAATTTCAGCGGCGTGCGATGCGCAATGCCCGCGAGCCGATTTTCACGCGCGCGAACCCCTCATCGGTGATACGCTGACGCCTGGGCATCCCAACGAAACATGTGAATGCAACGCAGGAGCGGAACATGACGACAGTGTTCGTACGGCATGAGGTTTCGGACTATGCGGCCTGGCGCAAGGTGTATGACGGCTTCCGCTCGGTGCAGGCGGCAAACGGCGTGATATCAGAGGCGGTCTACAAATCCGCCGACAACCCCAACGACATCACCGTCACCCATGAATTCGCGACACCAGAGGCCGCCAAGGCCTTCATGCAACTCGAGGAACTCCGCTCTGCCATGCGCACCGGCGGCATCCTCGGCGCCCCCACCGTCTGGGTCGTGGAGAAGGCGTAGACCGTTCCGGCCCGATCTACACAAAACGGGCCGGTAATCTTCCGTACGACGCTTTACGCCAGACGCAGCGCGTCCAGATCCTTGGCCAGCATCAGCGCCAGCGCCTCGACGACGAGATTGTGGTCGTCGCGCTGCGGCAGGCCGGAGACGGTCACCGAGCCGATGCAGCCCGTGCCCTTGACGTTGATCGGGAAGCTGCCGCCATGCGGCGCATAGTCTGCGTCCGAAAGACCGTTGTCCGCAACGGTCTTGCCCTTGGACTTGAGGTCGAGGCCGATGGCATAGCTGCTGCGGAAATAGCGCAGCACCAGATTGCGCTTGCGGCGCACCCACTGCACGTTATCAGGCGTCACGCCGGGAAGTGCCACGTAGAAGACCGGCATCGAATGCAGGTTGATATCGATCGCGATACCCAGGCGACGCTCCGAACCCAGCTCCTGCAGCAGCTTGCCCAGCTGCCATGCGGTCGACAGATCGAAACTGTCGAAGCTCAGCACCTTCTCCTGTTCGGCAATACGCGCAAGATCGTCGTCCGGCATGGTCATGTCTACTTCCTCTCCTTGAATGCTTTTTGCTGAGCATCGTCAGGAGAGCGGAAAAGTAAAGCGGAATCGTGGTGATACGCCATGTGGGGCGACGGCCCAGGGACAGCCTCAGCCCCCTGCCTGCATCGGTGCGAACCGGCTCATCTCGCCGATAAACGGCTTGGCAAGCGGCGCCGCGTAGGAGCCGCGCTTGCTCGTCGACAGACCAAGCGACACCAGCGCCTCGGCCTGCTTGACGGCCGCCGCTACACCATCGACCACGGGCACGCCGTAGATCTCCTGCAGCTCGCGCGCCAGATCGGTCATCCCCGCGCAGCCGAGCACGATCGCCTCGGCGCCGTCCTCATCAAGCGCCCGCTCGATCTCGGCGCGCAGCTTGCCGATCGCGCCCGACGCCTCATCCTCGAGTTCCAGCACCGGAATGTCAGACGCGCGGACCTTCGCCCGGTCGCCCATGCCATAGCGGCGCACGAGATTGTCGATCAGCACCCGCGAACGCTCCAGCGTCGTCACCACGGTGAAGCGCTGCGCAAGAAACCCGGCGGTGGCGACGGCGGCCTCGCAAAGCCCGAGCACAGGTACGTCGGCGAAACTGCGCGCCGCCTCCAGCCCCGTATCATCGAAGCAGGCGATGACGGCGGCGTCATAGGTCCCTGCCCGCTCCTTCAGCTCCATCAGCAGACCGGGAATGGCGAGCGCCCCGTCATAGTGCCCCTCGATCGACACCGGCCCCATTCTCGAAGTGGCGGCGATGATCTCGGTGCCGGTGGCGGCGACGAGCCGTGCGGCGCTCGCTGCCTTCTCGGTCATGCTTGATGTCGTGTTCGGATTGACGATCAGAATGCGCATGAGATCAGCTTGTCTTTGCCTGGCGTCCGCGCAGCATCATCATGATGCCGAGCGCAACGAGAATGATGGTGAAGGAAAACAGCGTCGTCACCGTACCGAGCGCATAGAGCACCGGCGTCGTCACGTTGGTCGTCATCCCGTAGATCTCCAGCGGCAGCGTGTTGTAGCTGCCTGATGTCATCAGCGTGCGGGCGAATTCGTCATAGGAGAGCGTGAAGCCGAACAGGCCGACGCCGATCAGGCTGGGCGCGATCATCGGCAGCACGACATGCACGAAGGTCTGCCACGACGTCGCCCCTAGATCGCGCGCCGCCTCTTCGTAGGCCGGCGAGAAGCGGTTGAAGACGGCGAACATGATGAGCACGCCGAAAGGCAGCGTCCATGTCAGATGCGCGCCGAAGGCCGACGAATACCATGCCGGCTTCAAGCCGCCCTGCTGGAACACCACGCCGATGCCGAGCGAGATGATGATCGACGGCACCACGAGGCTGGCGACCGTCGCGTAGAACAGCAAGGTGGCGCCACGGAAGCGGCGGCGGAAGGCAAGGCCCGCCAGCAGCGACACGACGACGGTGACGACCATGACCATCAGGCCGAGCGAGAAGGAGCGGCGGAAGGATGCCCCGAAATCGCCCACCGCCTGCTTTTCGAACAGGTTGAAAAACCAGTGGACCGAGACCCCGTTGAGCGGGAATGTCAGGCCGCCATCCGGCCCCTGGAAGGAGAGGATGAGGATCGCCGACAGCGGGCCGTAGAGGAACAGCACGAAGACGATGAAGAAGGCGGCGAGCACGTAGAATTCGAGCGTGCGCTTTTCGTGGCTCATCTCAAAGCTCCTTGCGGATATCGACGACGCGCAGGATGGCGGCGACCATCATCAGCACGACGATCAGAAGCACCACGGCATTGGCGGCGGCGGCCGGATACTGCAGCAGCGACATCTGGTTCTTCATCATCAGCGCCACCGAGGCGCTCTGCCCGCCGGACATGACCTGCACCGTCGAGAAGTCGGCCATGACGAGCGTGACGACGAAGATCGAGCCGATGGCGATGCCGGGCTTGGCGAGCGGGATGACGACGTTCCAGAGAATCTGCCAGCCGCTGGCGCCGGCATCGCGCGCCGCCTCGAACAGCGAGCGGTCGATGCGCATCAGCGTGTTGAAGATCGGCGTCACCATGAACAGCGTGTAGAGATGCACCATGGCAAGCACCACGGCGAAATCGGAATAGAGCAGCCATTCGATCGGCTGCGGGATGATCCCCATCTCGATCAGTGCCGAATTGACCAGCCCATTGCGGCCGAGAACCGGGATCCACGAGATCATGCGGATGATGTTCGACGTCATGAACGGCACGGTGCAAACCAGAAACAGGATCATCTGCGTCGACGTGCGGCGGATGTGGAAGGCAAGGAAATAAGCGACCCAGAAACCGATGAAGACGGTGAGCGCCCAGACGATGACGGTGAATTTCAGCGTGTTCAGATAGGTCTTCCACGTGACCCACGAGCCGAGCGTCTCGGTGTAGTTCATCGTCAGGAAATCAGGATAGAGACCTGCGAAGTCGTAATCCCAGAAGCTGACCACCGCGATCATCAAAATCGGCAGGATGAAGAAGAAGCCGAGGATGAGGATCAGCGGCGTCGCCTGGAGATAGGAGGCCGCCCACGGCGCCAGCCGAAAGCCCGGGCTGCGCACCCGCTCAGTCGTCTCATTTGTCTCTGCTGAAGCGATCGTCGCCATCGCTGATCCCTTTTTCAGTTGGCATTGCGTTGCGTGGCGCCCCCCTCTGCCCTGCCGGGCATCTCCCCCACAGGTGGGGAGATTGGCTGGGCGCAACCGCTCGTCCGACCTTTATTGGTTGGCGAGCGGCTAACAACGGATCGATCTCCCCCCTTGTGGGGGAGATGTTCGGCAGGACAGAGGGGGGGGTAACCCACGGCGGAACCTCCCCTCCCGCGATTGGAAGGGGAGATCCCAGATCGCCTTAAGCCGCGATGAACTCGTTCCAGCGGCGAACCATGTAGCGGTCCTCGTCCATGACGGAGTTCCAGCACGCGACATGGCCCATGCGCTCTTCGAACGAGCCGCCGTCGCGAACCGCACCGGCCTTCTCCATGACCTTGCCTTCGGGCGAAAGGATATCGCCCTTGGCGGCCTTGCCTTCGATCCAGTAGCCCCACTCGTCCTCGGTCATGAAGCCCTTGGCGGTGTCCATGCAGGCCGAGTAGTAGCCCTGGCGGTTGAGGTAGCCGCCGACCCAACCGGATGTGTACCAGTTGATGTACTCATAGGCCGCGTCGAGCTCGGCGCCCTTGAGGTGCGCGGCAAGGCCAAGACCGCCGCCCCACGAGCGATAGCCTTCCTTGAGCGGCTGATACTTGCAGGCGATGCCCTTGGAGCGGACGGCGGCAACCGCCGGCGACCACATGGACTGGATGACGACTTCGCCCGATGCCATCAGGTTGACCGACTCGTCGAACGACTTCCAGAAGGCGCGGAACTGGCCGTCCTGCTTGGCCTTGATCAGGAACTCGATCGTCTTGTCGATCTCTTCCTTGGTCATGTTGCCCTTGTCGGCGTATTTGATGTTGCCGAGCGCTTCCATGATCATCGCGGCATCCATGATGCCGATCGACGGAATGTTGAGGATCGAGGTCTTGCCCTTGAACTTCGGGTCCATGATATCGGCCCAACTGCCAATCTCCCGGCCGACGAGGTCGGGACGGATGCCGAGCGTGTCGGCATTGTAGATCGTCGGCATCATGGTGAAGAGTTCGGTCTCGCCCTTGGCGAAGGTCTTGGCGTCCGCGCTCTCGACATAGCCGACCGTGTGCGGCGCGGTACCCTGCGCAATCACGCTATCCGGCTTCAGTTTGCCGTTCTTGAAGAGCGGAACGACCTTGTCGTAATACTTCAGCTTCTTCACATCCATCGGCTGGATGACGCCGGTCGGATAGACCTTCTTCAGGATCCAGTATTCGATGTCGGCAATGTCGTAGCTATCGGGCTGCGTGACGGCGCGCTGGGCGGCGGCGTCGGAATCGGTCGCCGTCATCTCGAGCGTGATGCCGAGGTCCTTCTTGCACTGCTCGGCAATGGCGTTGATGTTGGAAACGCCGGTGCCGAACTGGCGAAGCGTGATGTTCGACTGCGCCCAGATGGTCGGGAAACCGGTGATGAGCCCGGAGCCGGCGGCCGCACCAAGGGCGGCGGCGCCCGTCTTCAGCAGGCCGCGGCGCGATACGCCCTTGTCGAGCAGACCCTTCTTGGTGGTTTTCGTTGTATCAGTCATGTCAGTTCCCTCTGGTTTTTGTGGTAATTGAGATTCATGCCGAAACGCGGCCCAGGAGAACGGCGTCCTCCAGGGCCCAACTCAGGGACACCGCATCGCCGACCGATGCGGGGTTGGCGAAATAATCGCCGTCGGACGCAATGACGGTGAAGTCATCGCTGCCCGCGCCGACCACGGTGATCTTCACCGAGGCGCCGCGATATTCGATGTTGGATATGATGCCGTTGAAGCCGAGCGTCTTGTCGGTGGCGCTGGCGAGACGTACCCGGTCGGTGCGGATGCCGATATCGATGACCTCGCCGACCTCCCTGCCCGCGCCGCGCACCGTGAAGCTCTGCCCCTCCGGAACCTCGAGCGTGATCAGGCCGTCCTTGGCGGATGTCACGCGGCCCGTCAGCACGTTGTGATCACCCATGAAGCGGGCCACGAAGGCGGTGGCCGGCTCCTCGAACACCTTGCGTGGGGTGGCCGCCTGCTCGATCTTGCCGTCGTTCATGATCACGATGATATCGGCAAGCGCCATCGCCTCTTCCTGGCTGTGCGTCACATGCACGAAGGTGATCCCCAGCGTCTTCTGCAGCTTCTTCAGCTCCGCGCGCATGCGGATCTTGAGAAACGGATCGAGCGCCGACAGCGGCTCGTCGAGCAGCAGCGCCTCGGGATCGGTGATCAGCGCGCGGGCAAGCGCCACGCGCTGCTGCTGGCCGCCGGAAAGCTGCGCCGGACGCCTGTTGGCATAGGCCTCCATCTGCATCAGCTTCAGCATCTCCAGCGCCTTGGCCCGCCGCTCCTCCTTCTCGATGCCCTTCATCTTCAGGCTGAAGGCGACGTTGTCGATCAGGTCGAGATGCGGGAAGAGCGCGTAGGACTGGAACATCATCGCCGTGCCGCGCTTGGCCGGCGGAAAATCGGTGACGACGGTATTGCCGAGGCGAATATCGCCCGACGAAATGCTCTCGTGCCCGGCAATCATCCGAAGCGTCGACGTCTTGCCGCAGCCCGATGGCCCCAGGAAGCAGCAATAGGAACCAGCCGGTATCTTCAGGCTGATTGCGTGCACGGCGGTGGTGGCGCCATACACCTTCGAAACGGATGCTATATCGATCTCTGCCGCTTTCGACATCGTGTCTTCCCCTGTTCGAGGAATACGATGCATTCGCCGTGCCAGTTTCTGCCGCAGTGCATCAAGTCATTACGAATATTGAATTTTCTTGGAAATCCCCAAATGACTAAAATTCAACCCTCGGATATGTCTGCACATGAAATAGGCTTTCGTCTACGATTTGCGCAAATAATCGTATACAATTTGACCGCTGCATTGCTCGCAAATTCCGTTTAACTTTTCGGCTGAATATGGCTATCATCGGCCGATCACAGGACATCCCGCCTCATGAACTCCGCAGCCAATGCGCTTCTGACGACCGAAGAGCCCACCGAGACCGGCGCGCAGCAGATCCGCGACGCCATTCGCGACGCGATCGTCGAACGTCGCCTGTCGCCGGGAACCAAGCTGTCGGAAAGCGATGTCGGCAATCTCTTCAACGTCAGCCGCACGCTGGCGCGCGCGGCCCTGCAGGCTCTCTCGTATGAGGGGCTGGTCAGCGTCGAGAAGAACCGCGGCGCCTTCGTGGCCTACCCCTCGCCTGACGAGGCCCGCCAGATCTTCGCCGCCCGCCGGCTGATCGAGCCCGGCATTCTGCGCGAGGCGGCGGCAAGGATCACGACATCAGAGATCCAGCACCTGCGGCAACTGCTGCTGGAAGAAAGCCGCCTGATAAGCGAGCGTGGCCAGACGGCCCGGCGTGCCGAAATCAAGGCATCCGGCGATTTTCACCTGACGCTCGCCGCCATCTCCGGCAATACAATCATGCAGCGTTTCATGGAGGAGCTCGTGGCCCGCTCCTCGCTTGTCATCGCGCTCTACGGCCAGTCCACCATATCGAGCTGCGGTCACAACGAGCATGGCGACATCGTCTCGGCGATCGAAGCCAAGGATCTCGACCGCGCCTGTCATCTCATGCTGCATCACATCGCACATATCGAGGCCGACCTCGATCTGCGTGAGCGTAAGGGACAGGGACTGAAGGAAGCGTTCGACCTCTAGGTCGCGTGTAGCGCATCAATCGAGCGCCGAAAGAGCCCAGATATTAAGGGCTCTTGTGCGAGACGCGGCCGCCGAAGCGACCGCGGCATCGTAAAATCAGCCGCGCGAGCGGCGTTCGTCCGGAACGGCGGCAACGGCCACGATATCGGGCGTTCCCGTCACGTGCAGGCGCTTACGCACCAGCACGCCCATGACGCGGGCGGCGGTCGAAAACGTCATCTGGTCCAGCGGGCCTTCGCCCTCCCAGGGTTTCGTCAGTCGCTCGGTAACGGCGCCGACGATATTCATCGGCACGATGTCGTCGCATTGGCGCATGGCCTCGAAGACGCTGCTGATCGGAACCACCCGGCCTTCGAACGTGACGATCGGTTCGGTCAGTTCCGCATCCCACTCTTCAAACGCATAAAGAGCGTCGCGAAAGAGCTCTTGAAGGGTGAACGGGGCGTGCCCATTGTGAAGTGGCGGCAAGGCATTCGACATGTCTGTCTCCTCTTTGCAGGGATAAAGCCAATTCCTCCTCATCGGTCCGCACTAACGCCGAAAGCAGAACTCAAGTTCCCGGCCGGACCGAATAACACGATCGATGTTATAGTGTAATATACGCGTGATAAAGCGCTTTTCTGCCGCAGCCTGGCCACAGCTGCGGCCGCAAAAAGATAAGCCGTTGATATCCAAGCGAATATCAACGGCAATCTTTTGGTAACTTAGATTAACGAAGGGGCCGATCGCGCTACTGGGCGATCGCGAATGTAACGTTCACCTGGATATTGTAGCTGCTCTCGCCGCCCTGGATCGGCACGGCTGAATCGGCCTCCGACTTCATCATCGCCGCCCGCATGACCGGCATCGGCTGCGGACGCGGACCGTTTTCGTTGATCTCGATGACATTGCCGAGCTTGACGCCGGCGGCGGACGCAAGCGTCTTTGCCCGCGCCATGGCATCAGCCACCGCATTCTTGCGCGCCTCTTCGACCGCGCTGTCGGGCTTGTCATTGGTGAACTGGATATCGCCGCCCTGATTGACGCCGAGCGTCACCGACTGATCGATGATCCCGCCGAGCTTGGAGAGATCGCGGACCCGCACCGTCAGCGCGTTGGAAACCTGGTAGCCGATGAGCTCCGGCGGCAACTGCTGCCCGTCGGTCCCCTGCGGATAGCGATATTGCGGCTGCACGGAAAAGCCCGACGTCTGCAGATCCCGCTCGGCGATACCGGCCTTCTTCAGCGCCGCGAGCACGTCGCTCATCGCCTTGTTGTTATTGTCGAGCGCCTCGCGCGCTGTCTTCTCCTGCTTGACGACGGAGAAGGTCAAGACCGCCATATCCGGCGCCATCGTCGCCCGCCCCTCGCCGATCACGGTGATAACCGCCTGGCGCGGCGCATCGGCCGCGAATGCGGGCAGGCCTGCGGCAGCAAGCACCGGCAGGCTGAGAAAGAGACCGGCGGCAAAGCTCTTGGTGTTCAGCAATGGCATTGTTTCACTCCCCGATTGTGACTTACCGATCCCTCTTGCCGTTTGATTGTGAAGCTATTGCGGCAATGACTTGTGACCGCTCTGAAATTGCGTTAGACGCAACGAGCACCGGCGAACCATTGCGCCGCTGCACGGCGCCGCAAAGGCCGCCAGGGCCTGTAGCTCAATGGTTAGAGCCGGCGGCTCATAACCGCTTGGTTGGGGGTTCGAGTCCCTCCGGGCCCACCATCTTCTTCTGTTGTCCGACCCTAGAGATTGGCAACACGGCGCTTCACACCATGCATATAGTTCGCGACATCGATCTGCTCGGAAGATAGCGGACATAGCTGAGCTATGATGATGAAAAGAAACGGTGAATTCCGTCCCCTCCGGTTGACAGGCCACGCGTTCTTGGCAATGTGGCTCGCGTTAAGGTTGGGGAATCTCTAATGTTGAAAACAACGGTCGCAGCAGCGACCTTCGCGGTACTGCTCACCTCCTGTGTGCAGTCCAGCACCATGCGAGTGTCTAAGAACCAAATGATCATCCAGACCAGCGCCGAGCCGATGTGCGGTAGCGTTGGCGCCGCCAAGGCGGCACAAAAGCAGGCCGCGGTCGAGACCATCAAGTCGGGTTATGATCGCTACATCATAACGTCTGCGGCAGCCGCCAACAATGTGACCGCAACCCAGATGCCAGGGCACTACAACACCTATGGCACCGTGAACTCCTATGGCGGATACGGCACGGTCAATGCAACAACAACCTATACGCCCGGACCGATCATCTACGGCGGCTCACACGACCAATCGATTGGAGTCGTGATGTTCAAGGACGGTGAGCCGGGCAGCAGCCAAGCTATATCTGCCCGTGAGGTACTCGGCCCTAAATGGGCGGTGATCGTTAAAGACGGCGTCAACCTCTGCAACTAAAAGGTCTGGCCGGGAGAAGAGTGGCGGCTTTCAGCTTGCCGCCACAACGTCGCCCCACTATCGCCCCCTACACGCCCCCCAACGCCTCCCCCACCGCGATCTCCGCCATCTTCAGCGCCGCTTCGCGGCTCTTGGCGGCGGCGATGAAGCGGCCGTTGTGGCAGAAGCTGGCGCCTTGGACGCCGGAGGCGGCTTCGAGGTCGCCGTTGGTGAGGCCTGCCCATGCGGCCGGCAGGTCGGCGCGCAGCGCGAAGCCTTCTTCCTCGCGGCGAATGCCGGTCACGCACCAGTCCTTGTCACGCGGGTGGACGACGAAGAGCAGGTGGTCGGCGCCGGCCTTTACGATGGCCGGGCGGAAAGGCATGCCCATCGGCAGTTCCAGAACGCGGTTCTCACCGGCGGCGACGATCGCCTTGTGCACCAGCGCCTCGGCCCTGCGCTTCGCGGCACTCTTGCCGATCCGCGCCTCGACGAAGCTGCGGGCAATCGCGAGTGCCGCATGAAAGGCGCGGTCGTCGGCGCCGGGATCGGTCTCGTCGAAGACGGGCTTCAGCGTTTCCAGAAGTGCCGGCAGCGTCAGTCCGGCCAGCGGGCCGGAGGGGCTGAGCGCGCCATTGTCGGTGAGGTCGATCGGCAGCACGAAGCTGCCGTCGAAGGAGGCGTGGATGTCCTCGATGTCTGCCTCGGGAACACCCGATGCAGCGAGATAATCGCGCCCGTAGTGCTTCCAGATCAGGCCGAACGAGCTGTAGGGCTGGCCGTCGTCACGCAGCGGCGCGCCGCGCTGGTGATGGTCGAAGATACCCGCGGCCGCGTCATAGGCGCCGCCGACATCATAGATGATCCGGTCGGGTCCGGGCGTGATCCATTCCGGCGCACGGCTGCGCATGATGCGCGCCTCTGGAAAAAGCCGGGTCAGAACGACGGTGGAGAGCAGTTCGTCGGCGTGGAAGCCACCGGAATGCGTGACGAGAAATTCAGGAATCATGTAGCGGCGCCCTCTTGTCTGCGGATCATCCGCACATGCAGGCACCAGATAGCTGTTGGCGCAAATCACCTCAACCCGCAGGCGCAGCATTTTCTCCTACTGATGCTGCACCGCATCATCCAATTGGGTGTATTGTCAGCGACCGCCGGCTATGTCCTTGAACATAGCTGAAGGTTAACGTTTGCTTTCATACGAAGCTTCTGAATATGACAAACCCGTGAATTTTACGCTTGCCATCGGGAAAAAGCCGCGCAACTATTCGTGTCGGGAGCATGATAGTGACGGGAACCACACATGCCAAAGACTGGAATAATAGCAGTATCCGGGACATCCATGTCCCGTCAGTGCATTTTCACAGCCGATGACGGCGGCGGAAAAATCCGCGGCTGTCCACGCTTTCTCGGGATGATTTTCGGGAAGCCGAGCGTCCGTCTCGCTGACACGTCGAGCGGAAGATGGGCCTCCATCGAACTCGGCAAGGTCGATAAACGCGGCAATGCGACGTTTCGCTGGATCTGAGAGTTCGAGACGCGCCTTCAGCTGATCCGCTGACCTCCATATGATGCTCGACGCCCTTGGGAGATGTGGCGCCGAGCACCAATCGAGGGAACAAAATCCGCAGGCCGACCGTTGAAGCGGCATCGCCGCATTGCGGCTTGGAGGGGCGCCAAGGCGCCGGCATCGGATGGCGCGTCAGACCTATTGGAAGGGTTATCTCAAGCTGTCGCTCGTGACCGCGTCGGTATCGCTGACGCCGGCGACCACTGACAGTAACCAGCTGCGGTTTCATGTGCTGAACCGCAAGACCAGAAATCGCGTCGAAAGCCGCTACGTCGACAGCGTCACCCACAAGCCGATATCGGACAAGGACCAGGTCAAGGGCTATCCGCGCAGCGAGGACGATTACGTCATCCTGGAGGATGACGAGATCAGCGAGGTCGGGCTGGAGAGCACCCGCACAATCGATATATCGAGCTTCGTGCCGCGCGGCTCGATCGATTGGATCTGGTACGACAAGCCGCATTTCCTGGCGCCGGAAGACAAGGTCGGCGTCGAGGCCTTCTGTGTCATCCGCGAGGCGATGAAGGCAAACGACGTCGTCGGTATCGCGCGCCTCGTGCTCTACCGCCGCGAACGCGCCGTGCTGCTCGAGCCGCAGGGCAAGGGCATCGTGCTCTGGACGCTGCATTTCGGCGACGAAGTCCGCGAGCCGGCCGGAACGGTCGATCTGGCCGCCAAAGCGGATCAGAGGGTGCTGGCGCTGATGAGCAAGCTGGTGAAGGACCGCACCGAGGAATGGAAACCCTCGATGGTCACCGATCCCGTGCAGAAGCGCATAAGGGCGATGATCCGCGCCAAGCAGAAGAGCCTTCCGAAGCCCGTGGCGGCATCGAAGCGCACGCCGGTCAAATCCACCGGCAACGTCGTCAACATCATGGATGCGCTGAAGAAGAGCATTGCCAAGGATGGCGGACGGCCGAAGCACTAGCCCGACGCATATGTCAGGCCATCCTCACTTGCGCTTTTCAAGCGGCGCGGCGGCCTTGAAGAAATCGGCCCAGGGATCGCTTACCAGCGAATTCATCCGCGACGGCGTGTTGTCCACCGTGAAATAGGCCGGGCCGATCTCTTCCGTCAGCTCCTTCCAATCGAGCGGCATCGATACGGCAGCGCCCGGCCGGGCGCGGGTCGAATAGGCGGCGACGGCGGTGTTGCCGCGGCCGTTGCGGAGATAATCGATGAAGATCTTGCCGTTGCGTTTTGCCTTTGTGGCGGTCGCCAGATATTTGTCCGGCTGATCTTTCGTCATCGCGTCCGCCAACCCCTTCGCGAAAGCCTTGACCTGCACCCACCCGGCCTTCGGTTTCAGCGGCGTCACCACATGGAGACCCTTGCCGCCGGAGGTCTTGACGAAGGCAGCCAGCCCCGCAGCTTCCAGCCGCTGCTTGAGTTCTTGCGCCGCCGCGATCACCTCGGCCCAGGCGACATCGTCGGCCGGATCGAGGTCCATGGTGATCATGTCGGGCTTCTCAAAGCTCGCGGTCGTCGCCCCCCAGGGGTGGATCTCCAGCACGGCCGATTGCACGAGCGCGATGAGCCCGTCGAAATCGCCGATCCGTAGCAGCTTCTCGCCGCCCCTGTCCTTCGGGTCTGATATCTCCTCGATATGGGCGTTCATCCCCTTCCAGGCATGCTTCTGGAAGAAACGCTGGTGCCCGGCGATACCGTCAGGGCAGCGCAGCAGCGCCAGCGGGCGATTGACCACGAAGGGCTCCATGAAGCGCCACACCTGCGCGTAATAATCCGCAAGTCCCTGTTTGGTGACACCCTCGTTCGGCCAATAGATGCGATCGGGGTGGGTGAGCGTGACGCTCGATTGCGGCGCCGGCTCGGCCTTGCTTTTCTCGGTCTCGCGCATCACATCCCCCGCCGCCTTGTCCTCGCGCAGCCCGCGAAATGCCGCATGCCGCAGATTGCCGTCCGCCGACCATGCCTGAAACTCCACATCCGCCACAAGCTTCGGCTTGACGTGGACAAGCCCGCGCCGGGCCTCGGCCGAAAGCGCATCGTCGAAGGCGGTTTTCGTCTGCCGGTCCTCGGAGAGCCGATCGTGCAGCATCTTGGCCGTCGCGACCGAAAATCCGGTGCCGACCCGCCCGACATAGTGAAGCTTGCCGCCCTTGTAATAGCCCATGGCGAGCGAACCGATGGCGTTCTTCGTCGCCGTCGAGGGCACGAAGCCGCCGATGACGAACTCCTGCCGCTTCGAGCATTTGGACTTGATCCACTCGCCCGTGCGCCCCGAGCTATAGGCGCTGTCGCCGCGCTTGGAGATCACGCCCTCCAGCCCGAGCCCGCAGGCGTGGTCGAGCACCAGAGACCCTTTCTCCGTGAAATGGCTGCTGTAGCGCAACGTCGGATCGTCGGGAGCCAGAAGCGTTTCCAACAACGCCTTGCGCGATAGCAACGACACCTCGCGCATGTCGTGCCCATCGAGGTGCAGCAGGTCGAAGGCGTAGAACACGAAACGGTCCTTGCGCCCGTCGCTGAGATCGCTCTGCAGCGCGGAGAAATCCGAAGCGCCATTGTCGCGCTCGACCACCACTTCGCCGTCGATCAAGGCCGATTGCGCCGGCAGCTCCGAGAATGCCCTTGCAAGCGTCTCGCCAAACCGCGCCGTCCAGTCGAGCCCCGTGCGGGTCAGCATCGTCACCTTGCCGTGGTCTATCCTGATCTGCAGCCTGTAGCCGTCGAACTTGATCTCGTGCACCCACTCCTCGCCGGCAGGCGGCTTCGGCTTCAGCTTGGCAAGCGCCGGCTCGATAAATTCGGGCAGATCAGCCTTGACCGCGCCATCCGGCCATTGGCGCGAAGTCGCCTTGGCCCTGGCCGCCGTCGGTCGGGGAGCGGACGCCTTCGCATTATTCGCGTTCCCCGCCCCCTTGGGCCGTGAGTGCCACGCGGCATCCGGATTCTTGGCCACCTCTTCGATCTTCCGGCCGGTCTTTGCCGATTCAGGCCGCAGCTTCAGGATATCGCCCTTGGCGCGCGCCTCCTCGTCTTCGGCCTTGATCAGCAGCCAGTTCTCCCTGGTTTCGCCGGGCTTGCCGTGCATCCGCACCAGATGCCAGCGCCCCTTCAGCTTGTCGCCATCGAGATCGAATTCCATATGGCCCTTCTTGTAGGCCTTGTGCATGTCGCCATGCGGCGCCCATATGCCGCGATCCCAGACGATGACGGTGCCGCCGCCATACTCGCCCTTCGGGATGATGCCCTCGAAGTCGCCATAGTCCAGCGGATGGTCTTCCACATGCACGGCCAGACGCTTGTCGTCGGGGTTGAGGCTCGGCCCGCGCGTCACCGCCCAGCTTTTCAGCACCCCGTCCATTTCCAGCCTGAAATCGTAATGTAGCCTCGTCGCGTCGTGTTTCTGGATCACGAAGCTCAGTGCATTGCTGTCGCGCGCCGCACTGGCGCGTTTGCCGCCCCGCGGCTCCGGCGTCCGCTTGAAATCGCGCTTGGCGTGATAAGTCTCGAGCGCCATCGTCAGCTCGCCTTCTTCGAGCCGCCGTTACCGCGCGCAGCACTCTTGGCAGCGGTCTTGCCCGCCGCTTTCCCGCTCGTCTTGCCGCTCATCTTCGCGCTTTCACGCAGCGCCTCCATGAGGTCGATCACCTTGCCCTTCGGCTCGGCCTTGCGTTTGGCCAGCGCCCTGCCCTCGATCTTCGCCTGCACCAGTTCGGCGAGTGCCGCCTCATAACGATCCTCGTAGTCCCGGGGATTGAAGCTGCCCTTCTTGGTGCCGATGATATGGCCAGCGAGCTCGATCATTTCCTTGTCGAACTTGATGTCGGGAATATCCTTGAACACCGTCTCGGCGTTGCGCACCTCGTAATCATAGTTCAGCGTGGTCGCGACGATGCAGTCGTTCTGCGGCCTGATGAGCACCGTCCGCGTCTTGCGAAACAGAACCGCTTCCCCCAGTGCGGCGACTTTCTGGTCGCGCATCGCCCGCGCGATCAGCCCCAGCGCCTCCTCGTCATCCTCGCTAACAGGCGCCAGATAATAAGGCCGGTCGAAATAGAGCTTGTTGATCTCGTCATAGGGAACGAAGCCCTGCACTGTCAGGAGCTTGTCGCTCTCGGGCGCGAACGCCGCAAGCTCCTCGCCCTCGATCATGACATAGTCGCCGCTATCCAGCCGGTAGCCCTTCACCTGGTCATCGCGCTCCACCGGCTTTCCGGTCTCGCTGTCGACGAACTGGCGCTCGACGCGATGGCCGGTCTTGCGATTGATGATGTTGAAGGAGATGCGGTCGGCAACCGATACCGCGGTGTAGAGCCCCACCGCGCAGACGAGATCGCCCACCTTCAGATGCCCCTTCCAGCTTGCCCGCGCTGCCATGTCTATTCCTCCCGCCCCTTGCTGCGCCGCCGCTGATCCAGCGCCACGATCTTTTCCACCGAAGCGATATCCTCGCTCGTGACGACAGGAACCGGATCGCCGGCGATCGCCTCCAGCACCTCGCTCGACAGCGCGCCGTGGCGGATCACCCATTCCAGCGTCTCACGGGTCTCGCGCTCGGCCTTCAGCTGCGCGTAGAGCGCGATGATCAGCCTGTCGCGCGCGTCGAAATGGCTGCGTTTCTGCTCGGTCTTGCGGACATGCGTCATCCAAACCTGCCTCCCTTGCCGATTGGAGCAGAAACAGCGCAGCGGCAGGAAAGTTCCGCGCATCCCTCATATGTCCAACTGTCGCAAATCTGAGACAGGTCCGATGAGCGCCGTGAAAGCCCCAGCGGTCGCTCGCATTGCCGCGAGTTGCCAAGAACATTAGTTTTCGTCACACTCCTGTCGATGATCTGTGGTGGTAGGAGCTGCAGCTCTTTGATGGGAGGAACCCCGATGCACGAACACTCTGCCCATGCGGAGCATGTCTATACGTGCACGCAGCGCGATTCAGCCGCGGCAAGTTCTTCGGTCGTCGCCTCCTGGCGCCGTTGCATCGCCATGCACCAGCTAGCGCCCGAAGAGAGGCGCACGCCGCTCCGCCTCATGGACCAGGAGTTCAAGCGGGCCCGCGAACAATCCGAGCAGCTGATCGCCAACGCCACCGACGAACTCGACCGCCTGTTTACGACCGCGGGCAAAGCCGGCTGCTGCCTGCTGTTGACCGACCGCGATGGTATAGCGCTCGAACGCCGCGGTGCGATCGGTGACGACAAGGAGTTTCACGATCTTGGCCTTTGGACCGGTTCGGTCTGGACGGAAGCCAGCATCGGCACCAACGGCATCGGCACGGCGCTGGCAGACGAGCGCTCGGTTTCGATCTTCCGCGACCAGCACTTCTTCTGCTCCAACATCAAGCTCAGCTGCACGACCTCGCCGATCCGCGATCATCGCGGGCAACTCGCGGCCGCACTCGACATTTCCACCTGCCGCGACGACGTCAACGAAATGACGCTCGGCATCCTCGCGCAGATGGTGCGCGATGCCGCCATGCGCATCGAGATCAACCTCTTCCGCAGCGCCTATGCCGGCGCCCGCTTCGTGATGGTGCCGGCCGGCGCCAACCCGGCGGCCGCCCTCCTCGCCGTCGATCGCCACGACCTCGTTCTCGGCGCCACCCGCGCCGCGCGCCTGGCACTAAAGCTCGACGACCGCAGCATCGCCGCCGGCATTCCGGCCGCCGATGCCCTGCACGAGACCCGCATGTCCGACGACGAGGACCTCATCGAGGCCGAACGCGCGGCACTGCTGCGGGCGCTGACGCGCTCCAGCGGCAACGTCTCGCAGGCGGCGATCGCGCTCGGCATGAGCCGCGCGACGCTGCATCGCAAGATGAAGAAGCTCAATCTGCACTGATCCTGTTGTAGGCGGCACTGATGTAGCAGCGATGCGACACTGTGCGCTGCGGTATCGCTCGGTGACGCTGTATCTCGACACAAAAGACGCGCAGATTTCCTCCCACGGGTTCACGTCCGAACCTGGCTCATCTCAAGGGAGGATGACATGCTGCATCAGAAAATCGTCGAGTCGCCGTTCAAGCTGAAATACGGGAACTATATCGGCGGCGAATGGCGCGAGCCGATCGAAGGCAAATATTTCGACAACATCACCCCGGTCACCGGCGGCAAGCTCTGCGAAATTCCCCGTTCCAGCGAAAAGGACATCAACGCAGCGCTCGATGCCGCCCATGCCGCCAAGGACAAGTGGGCCCGCACCTCGGTCACCGAGCGCGCCAACATCCTGATGAAGATCGCCCAGCGGATGGAGGACAAGCTGGAAGTTCTGGCTCAGGCCGAGACCTGGGACAACGGCAAGCCGATCCGCGAGACCATGGCTGCCGACATTCCGCTCGCCATCGACCACTTCCGATACTTCGCCTCCTGCGTACGCGCTCAGGAAGGCTCGATCGGCGAGATCGACAACGACACCGTCGCCTATCACTTCCATGAACCGCTCGGCGTCGTCGGCCAGATCATTCCCTGGAACTTCCCGATCCTGATGGCCGCCTGGAAACTGGCGCCCGCTCTTGCCGCCGGCAACTGCGTCGTCATCAAGCCGGCAGAACAGACCCCCGCCTCGCTGCTCGTCTGGGCCGAAATCATCGGCGACCTGCTGCCACCAGGCGTTCTCAACATCGTCAACGGTTTCGGCCTCGAAGCCGGCAAGCCGCTGGCATCCAGCCCACGCATCGCCAAGATCGCGTTTACCGGCGAAACCACGACGGGCCGGCTGATCATGCAATATGCCAGCCAGAACCTCATCCCCGTCACGCTCGAACTCGGCGGCAAATCGCCCAACATCTTCTTCGCCGACGTGGCCGACGAGGACGACGACTTCTTCGACAAGGCGCTGGAAGGCTTTGCAATGTTCGCGCTCAACCAGGGCGAGGTCTGCACATGCCCGAGCCGCGCGCTGGTGCATGAGAAGATCTACGACCGCTTCATGGAACGCGCCGTCAAGCGCGTGGAAGCCATCGTCCAGGGCAACCCGCTCGATAGTGCTACGATGATCGGCGCCCAGGCCTCCAACGAGCAGATGGAGAAGATCCTCGCTTATCTCGACATCGGCAAGCAGGAAGGCGCAAAAGTGCTGACCGGCGGCTCGCGCAACGACCTCGGCGGCGAGCTGGCGAGCGGCTACTACATCAAGCCGACGATCTTTGCCGGCCACAACAAGATGCGCGTGTTCCAGGAAGAAATCTTCGGCCCGGTCGTGTCTGTCACCACCTTCAAGGACGAAGCAGAAGCGCTGTCGATCGCCAATGACACGCTCTACGGCCTCGGCGCAGGCGTCTGGACCCGCAACGGCAACCGCGCCTATCGCTTCGGCCGTGAAATCCAGGCCGGCCGCGTCTGGACCAATTGCTACCACGCCTACCCGGCCCACGCGGCCTTCGGCGGCTACAAGCAATCCGGCATCGGCCGCGAGACCCACAAGATGATGCTCGACCACTACCAGCAGACCAAGAACATGCTGGTCAGCTACAGCGAAAAGAAGCTCGGCTTCTTCTGAGCCTTTTCGACAGCAGGGAGGGCATCCGCAACACCCCTCCCAAACCCCTCCCTGAAAAGGGAGGGGATTTTCGTTTGAGGGAACGATATCATGTGGGAGCGGGACCATTTGGGAGGAAACAATGGACAACACAGTCAACGGAGAACCCCGCGTTCTCGCAACAGACGCCGCCGTCGCCCTGATCGACGAGATCAGGCGCGATTATCCCGACATCCTCTTCCATCAATCCGGCGGCTGTTGCGACGGGTCTTCGCCCATGTGCTACCCGGCCGATGATTTCATCGTCGGCGACCATGACGTGAAGCTTGGCGAAATATCAGGCGTACCCGTCTACATCAGCGCCAGCCAGTTCGAAGCCTGGAAGCACACGCAGCTGATCATCGACGTCGTTGCCGGTCGCGGCGGAATGTTCTCGCTGGATAATGGCCGGGAAAAGCGCTTTCTCACCCGCTCACGCATGTTCGGCGGTGGCGAGGCCTGCGCGATCCCAGGCGTGGAGAAGGCCATTTAGTGCTTGCGCACTTTGCCCGTCGGAATGGCGGATGAGGTGACCGAAACCGGATCGCTTGCCGGAAAGCTGTCCTCCAGCCCCTGCGCCAGCTGATCCTCCATCTCGTCCACATCGCCGGCTGCCCGCGCGCTCGGTTGCGCCGCGCCGGTTTCCACGCTCGAAAGCGCGGCGGTCTCATCGAACGACGCCAACTCGCCCATCACGGCCTTGGCCCGATCGATCGCATTGTTCGACGTGAGCGTCCGGTCCATGTCCTTGCGCAACAGCACGGACACGACCTCGCCGCCCTTCCCGACGAACTCGACCGTAAATCCTCGTCTCCCGCCCTGCTCTGGAATGACCTGCGTGCCGATGACCTGCATGAACTGTCTCCTTTGCACATCTGAGGAGACAACGGCGGCCATTCGACAAAGTTCCGCGACCGGCCACGCGCCATCGCGCGGCCAAAAAAAAGCCACCGCTCGTGACGGTGGCCGTAGTCATGAAGGTCTTCAAAACCTCCAGAGGGGAACAGTTGCGTCATCGACCAGCGGGCCGGCCGACTGCATAAGCAACTATAGGTAATATTAGTCCCCTATCGTAAAAATTCAATCAATTGGCGGCTGAATTTATCGAGGGACGTAAATCAAATTTCCAGATCCGCCCGGAAACGAGGGATAATTCACCACTTTCAGGTTGCAACCCAGCAAACCGGCACTCAGCGACCTGCGTCGCCCGTGAAAATTAGCGCTGCACCGGCGCCGTTGATTCGCGCAGGATAAGCTCGACCGGCCATAGCTCGTGGATCTCGAGCGGCGAGCGGCCGGATACCAGCTGCAGTACCAGATCCGCGCACCGCGTGCCCGCCGCGCGCATCGACGAGCGCGTCGCCGAGAGCGAAGGCGCCATGTTGTCGGCGGTCAGATAGGGAAACACGTCGTCATGGGCGATGACGGAAACCTCACGACCGACCCGCAACCCAAGCGAGCGAACCGCACGATAGACACCAAGCGCCGTCATCATCGAGCCGGCGACGATCGCGGTCGGCGGATTGGCCTGTTCAAGCAGCGAGCGCGCAAAACGGAAGCCGAGTTCGTCGGTGAAATTGCCGCTGGCGATCAACTGGGGATCGAGTTCGATACCCCGGCTTTGCAAAGCCTCGCGGTAACCCTTGTCACGATGCAGCGCATAGGTCGCGCCCGGGCGGCCGTTGATCATGGCGATCCTGGTATGTCCGAGATCGATGAGATGCGAGGTCGCGCGACGCACCGCACCCTCGTTGTCAATGTCGAGCCAGGCATGCGGCACGTCGATATCCGAGCGGCCGTGGACCAAGAACGGCATGCCGAGCTTGTGGAGCAGCGCGATCCGATCGTCGTTGGGGCGCGGCGAATGCACGATGATCGCATCTACCCGCTGGCTTTCCACCAGGCGCCGGTAAAGCTGCATCTCGTCATTATGATCAGGATCGGCCATCGGAATGACGAGAATGTCGGTGTCCTCGGTCAGCAGCCTCTCGGCCATGCCCGCCATGAATTCGGCGAAGTGGAATTCGCCCGACCGCCCCATCACCACGCCGATCGCACCGGCCCGCCCGGTCTTCAATCTGACGGCATTGACGTTCGGCCGATAGCCGAGCCGAACGGCCTCCTCCGCCACGCGCGCGCGGGTCACTTCGCTCACCTCGGGATAGCCGCTCAGCGCGCGGCTGACCGTCGTCGGCGACAATCCGAGCTGTTTTGCGAACTCTCTAAGCTTCATGCACCGACACGTCTTTCATCGCCCGCTATTGGACCCTTCACACACCCTATAAGCCAATCCGTCGATATTTGGCACAAAAACCGCACATCAGCCAAACCGATTTCAATGTTCAATCACAATCGATGTGTCGTGCCCGATGTTCTCCACATGCGAGCAACGCCACATTCCATTGTTTTCACAGGGAAAATAGCCACCCTCCGCAAGTTAAAGCCACCACTAAACTACCCGCTTGACTTGATATCGCGCTTCTGACAATTTTTTCCAACCAAATCGTTTTCAAATTTGAGGACGCAATGGTTCTTTTTGGGAGGAAGATCATGAAGTTTCGTTTCACGACGGCCGTCATCGCAGCCGCGCTCATCGGCGTGGCCATGCCGTCCTACGCCGCCAACATCAGCATCTCTGCAAGCTCCACCGGTAAAAACCTCGACCTGTTCCGCAAGCAGCTCGACGCCTTCGAAAAGGCGACCGGCAACAAGGTCAGCATCGTCACCATGCCGTCCTCGTCGACCGAGCAGTTCTCGCAGTACCGCCTGTGGCTTGCCGCCGGCAACAAGGACGTCGACGTCTACCAGACCGACGTGATCTGGGCGCCGCAGCTGGCCGACCAGTTCCTCGATCTGAAGGATGCCGCCAAGGACGTCGTGGGCGATTTCTTCCCCTCGATCATCCAGTCGCAGACCGTCAACGGCCGCCTCGTGGCCATGCCGCTCTATACCGACGCGCCCGCCCTCTTCTACCGCAAGGACCTGCTCGACAAATACGGCAAGCAGCCGCCGAAGACCTGGGACGAGATGGCGGCGACCGCCAAGGAAATCCAGGACAAGGAACGCGAAGCCGGCCAGAAGGATCTCTGGGGCTACGTCTTCCAGGGCAACGCCTATGAAGGCCTGACCTGCAACGCGCTGGAATGGATCAAATCCTCCGGCGGCGGCCAGATCATCGAGACCGACGGCACCATCTCGATCAACAACGAGAAGGCCGCGGCCGCCATCGAGCGCGCCAAGGGCTGGGTCGGCACCATCTCGCCGGGCGGCGTCCTCGCCTACCAGGAAGAAGAATCGCGCGGCGTCTGGCAGACTGGCAATGCCGTCTTCATGCGCAACTGGCCTTACGCCTATGCGCTCGGCAACGGCCCTGACAGCGCCGTGAAGGGCAAGTTCGACGTCACCACGCTGCCGGCAGCGGCCGATGGCGACAAGCCGTCCTCGACGCTCGGCGGCTGGAACCTCGCCGTCTCCAAGTATTCGCAGAACCCCGAGGTCGCGATCGAACTCGTGAAGTTCCTGACCTCAAAGGAAAGCCAGAAGCAGCGCGCCATCGAGCTCTCCAACCTGCCGACGCTGTCCGCGCTCTACGACGACAAGGACATCGCAGCAGCAGCCCCCTTCATGCCGAACTGGAAGCCGATCTTCGAAAACGCCGTGCCGCGTCCCTCGGCTTCGGCCAAGGTCAAGTACAACGAGGTCTCCGCCAAGTTCTGGACCGCCGTCCACAACACGCTGTCGGGCAATGGCACGGCCGCTGAAAACCTCGAGCTTCTCGAAGCCGACCTGACGTCGCTCAAGGGCGACAACTGGTAATCCATCGATGCGCCGGCGGCGGGCTATCCGCTGCCGGCGCTCCGAAGGACGCCACCGTCAATCGTCTCAGGAAGCGGGTATCTCATGAGTGAAGTTGCAGTTTCTGAAGGCCTGAAAGCGCAGACGCGCGCCAGGGCCACCTCGTCGGACCTGAAGGCCGACCGCGTCCGTTCCGCCTGGATGTTCCTGGCGCCGACGCTGTTCATCCTCGCCGTCGTCGCCGGCTGGCCGCTGTTTCGCACCATCTATTTCAGCTTCACCAACGCCTCGCTCACCAGTCTCGGCGACGCCAAGTTCGTCGGCTTCGACAACTACCTCACCTGGATCACGCTGAAGAGCGGCCGCACGGTCTACAAAGGCCTGCTCGCTGATCCCGCCTGGTGGAATGCGGTGTGGAACACGATGAAATTCACCGTGCTTTCCGTGCTGATCGAAACGGCCCTCGGCCTCATCGTCGCGCTTGTCCTCAACGCCCAGTTTGTCGGCCGCGGCATCGTGCGCGCCGCCATCCTCATCCCCTGGGCGATCCCGACGATCGTCTCGGCCAAGATGTGGGCCTGGATGCTCAACGACCAGTTCGGCATCCTGAACGATCTCTTCATGGCGCTCGGCCTGATCAGCCAGAAGATCGCCTGGACCGCCAATCCTGAAACCGCGATGATCGCCGTCCTGATCGTCGACATCTGGAAGACCACGCCCTTCATGGCGCTTCTCATTCTCGCCGGCCTGCAGATGGTGCCCGGCGATATCTACGAGGCCGCCAAGATCGACGGGATCAATCCGATCAAGGTCTTCTGGCGCCTGACGCTGCCGCTGATCCGTCCCGCGATCATGGTCGCCGTCATCTTCCGCATGCTCGACGCCATGCGCATCTTCGACCTGATCTACGTGCTGACGCCGAACAACGCGCAGACCAAGACCATGTCGGTGATGGCAAGAGAGAACCTCTTCGACTTCGACAAGTTCGCCTATGGCGCAACCGCCTCGACGGTTCTCTTCCTGCTCATTGCTACCGTCACCGTGCTCTACATGTGGCTCGGCCGCGTCAACCTCGGCGGGAGTGAACGCTGATGCTTCTCACAGCCACCAAGAACACCCTCTTTTATCTCCTCGTCGGCGTCATCGTCATCATCGCGGTCTTCCCCTTCTACTACGCGATCCTGACCAGCTTCAAATCCGGCACGGCGCTGTTCGCAATCGAATACTGGCCGACCTCGATCTCGTTTGCGAACTACGCCAACGTGCTGACGACAGGCAGCTTCATCCACAGCCTCGGCAATTCGCTGCTGGTCGCCGTCTGCGTCGTCGCCGCCTCGCTGCTGCTTGCCGTCACCGCATCCTATGCTCTCGCCCGCGTGCACTTTCGCGGCCGCGCGCTGCTGATGCTGACTATCCTCTCGGTCTCGATGTTTCCGCAGATCGCCGTGCTGGCCGGCCTGTTCGAATTGATCCGCTGGATCGGCATCTTCAACACGCCGTTTGCGCTGATCTTCTCCTACATGATCTTTACCCTGCCCTTCACGGTCTGGGTTCTGACCACCTTCATGCGTGATCTGCCCATCGAAATCGAGGAAGCAGCGATCGTCGATGGGGCCTCTCCATGGGTCATCATCACGCAGGTTTTCATGCCGCTGATGTGGCCGGCTTTGGTCACGACCGGGCTGCTCGCCTTCATTACGGCCTGGAACGAATTCCTTTTCGCCCTAACCTTTACGTCTTCGGACGCGCAGCGAACCGTGCCGGTCGCAATCGCCCTCCTGTCGGGCGGGAGCCAGTTCGAGATTCCGTGGGGCAACATCATGGCGGCATCCGTCATCGTCACGGTCCCTGTCGTTGTCCTGGTGCTCATATTCCAGCGCCGGATCATTTCCGGCCTCACCGCCGGCGGCGTCAAAGGTTGAAGAAAGCACGATATGGCACAGATTAGACTCGACAATATCAGAAAGAGCTTCGGCGCTCTCGAAGTCATCAAGGGCGTCACCATGGATATCCGCAAGGGAGAGTTCATGGTCTTCGTCGGCCCGTCCGGCTGCGGCAAGTCCACGCTTCTGCGCTTGATCTCCGGCCTGGAGGACATCTCCGAGGGCACGCTTTCCTTCGATGGCCAGGCGGTAAACCAGCTCTCGCCTTCCAAGCGCGGCATCGCCATGGTCTTCCAGTCCTACGCGCTCTATCCGCACATGACCGTCTTCGACAACATGGCCTTCGGCATGAAACTGTCGGGCCGCACGAAGGAAGAGTGCAAGGCCCGCGTCGAACAGGCAGCCGGCATGCTGCAGCTCTCGCCTTATCTGGAGCGCCTGCCCCGCCAGCTCTCCGGCGGCCAGCGCCAGCGCGTCGCGATCGGCCGCGCCATCGTCCGCGATCCCAAGGTCTTCCTCTTCGACGAGCCGCTGTCGAACCTCGATGCAGCGCTGCGCGTCGCGACACGCCTGGAAATCGCCAAGCTTCACCGTAGCATGCACGACACGACGATGATCTACGTCACCCACGATCAGGTCGAGGCAATGACGCTCGCCGACCGCATCTGCGTGCTGCGCGATGGCGTCGTTGAGCAGATCGGCACGCCGCTGGAGCTCTACGAGACCCCGAATTCCCTCTTCGTCGCCGGCTTCATCGGCTCGCCGAAGATGAACTTCCTCACTGGCGAACACGCAAGCCCCTACAACGCCCACACCATCGGGGTGCGCGCCGAACACATCGAGATCACCAACCGCGACCCCGCCTGGAAGGGCACGGTGATCCACTCCGAGATCCTCGGTTCCGACAGCTTCGTCTATCTCGACATCGGCACGCCGGAACCGCTGGTCGTTCGCGAAACCGGCGTTTCGCGCCACCAGCCCGGCGACAGTCTCGGCGTTTCGCCGGTTGCCGGTGCCATCCACCGTTTCGATCCATCCGGACGCGCGCTCGAAAGGATCCCCTTGAAGGGCGCCGCCTGAAACCAACCCAAACAACCGGATCCCGGCCGCTTCCCAACGGTTTCGATCCACCACGCGCATGAAGGAGCATGACTTTGGCTATTCGCACCATCGTATGGGGTGAAAACATCCACGAGAACACCAACGAGATCGTCCGCGGCATCTATCCCGATGGCATGCACACGACGATCGCCAACGCGCTGAACACCGATCCTGATATCACCGCCACGACGGCAACGCTGCAGGAGCCGGAACACGGTCTGACCGAAGCGCGACTTGCCGAGACAGACGTTCTGACCTGGTGGGGCCACAAGGATCACGGCGCCGTCTCCGACGTCGTCGTCGAGCGCGTGGCCAAGCGCGTATGGGAAGGCATGGGCCTGCTCGTCCTGCATTCCGGCCACTTCTCGAAGATCTTCAAGCGCCTGATGGGTACGCCCTGCGCGCTGAAATGGCGCGAGGCCGGCGAGCGCGAGCGCCTGTGGACGATCAACCAGCGCCACCCGATCGCAGCTGGCATCGGCGAGAACTTCGTGCTCGAAAACGAAGAGATGTACGGCGAGCAGTTCTCCGTTCCGGAGCCGCTCGAAACGGTGTTCATCTCCTGGTTCCAGGGCGGCGAAGTCTTCCGCTCGGGCCTGACCTGGCGCCGCGGCGCCGGCAACATCTTCTACTTCCGCCCAGGCCACGAGACCTATCCGACCTACCACGACGCCAACGTCCAGAAGGTGCTGATCAACGGCGTCAAATGGGCCTATAATCCTGAGGGCGACCTGAAGAGCATCACCGATGCCCCGAATGTCCCGGTCGAGAAGGCGCTGGAGCCGATCACCGAACGCGGCCCGAGACTGCACCAGGCCGGCGAAGCCGGTTACCGCTGAGGAGAACAGCAATGCGTCTACTCGTTCTTGGCACAGGCGTCATGGCCAAAAACCAGGTCGCCAATTTTCTGGCCATCGATGGCGTCGAGGTTGTCGGCGCCGTCGATACGGATCTGGCCCGGCTGACCGAATTCGCCGATCACTTCCACATCGAAAAGCGCTTCCGCACGTTGGAAGAAGCAATCGAATGGGGCGAATTCGACAGCGCCACCAACGTCACCCCTGATCGCATCCACTACGCGACCAGCCTGGCGCTGATCGCGGCCGGCAAGCACGTCTTCTGCGAAAAGCCGCTGGCCGAGCATTACGACCACGCCCTGGAGATGACGGAAGCGGCGGAAGCCGCCGGCGTCATCAACATGGTCAACCTGACATACCGCAACGTCGCGCCCCTGCAGCGCGCCCGCGAGATGGTCTTGGCCGGCGAACTCGGCACCATCAGGCACGTCGAGGCCTCCTACCTCCAGAGCTGGCTCGTTTCCCGCGCATGGGGCGACTGGCGTACGGAATCGCGCTGGCTGTGGCGCCTTTCGACCGGCCACGGCTCCAACGGCGTGCTCGGCGACGTCGGCATCCACATCCTCGACTTCGCGGCCTATGGTGCGGCGACCGACATCGACCACGTCTTCGCCCGCCTCAAGACCTTCAACAAGGCCCCGGGCGGCCAGATCGGCGAGTATCTGCTGGATGCCAACGACAGCTTCACCATGTCGGTGGATTTCACCAACGGCGCGCTCGGCGTCATCCACGCCACGCGCTGGGCAACCGGCCACCTCAACGAGCTGAAGCTGCGCATCTACGGCGAAAAGGGCAGCCTCGAAGTCACCCATCGCCCCGATGGCTCGGATCTCCGCGGCTGCTTCGGCGAGGACATCGAAAGCGCCACCTGGCGCGACATCGAAGTGCCGCCGGTGCTGACCAACTACCAGCGCTTCGCCGAAGCCGTGCGCACCGGCAAACAGGACGACCCCACCTTCCGCCACGCCGCCAACCTGCAGAAGGTCATCGACCTCGCGATCGTCTCCGAACGCGAACGCCGCGAGCTCAACCTGCTGGCCGCGCAAGAGCAGGACAGCGCCCCCGACAAGCGCATCCCGCCGCTGACGGTGGTGGTGTAAGGGTAGATTGAGTATGCAGGGCCCGCGAAAGCGGGCCTTGCCGCGGCGTCTCTAGCAGAGAAACGAAGCCCTCGCGGCACTCACCGCCTCTAGGGCGTCCGGATGTGGACGCCCCTTTCGTATCGCTTCGGATGCTTTGAGGATTTCCGCAGTGCCAGCCGCGGCTAGGACTTGCTGACGGCTTCTATCGCATCCGCCAATGTGGTGGTCGGATTGCTTTTGCAATACGTCGCGACCTTTTCGGCATTGGCGTGCGCCTTTTCGCCATCGATCATTGGGTTGCCCGCCTTGCCGTGAACATAGCCGTTCACCCACATGGCGACGCCGATGGTCTTGGCGGCGGACATGGCGCCAACTTGCTTACACGTTAACTTCGACATATCCGCTTCCGCGGCGAACGCATGACTTCCCAAACTGATACTTGCGACTGCGAGTGCGATTGAAAGACAGAATTTCATCATCGTTCACTCCCTAGAAACCGCTCCGTTTCGGAGCTTGAGGTTGTCATCAGTATCCGCTTCAAAACCACCAGCCCCGGGCAGGGAGTGGCAGCCTCGAAGACGCCAAAATATAGCATTTCGACTATGAATTGTCCCGGAGTTTCGAACGCCCGATATCTCCGATTGTATGTTCAGCATGCAGGATCAGCGCTGGGTGTCCGGACGTCCCGCTCACGCGCTGCGTCGCGGTTCCCACTGGGCATTCTCCATCCGGATTCTGGCTTCATCCGGCAGAGGTTTCGAGCCGCCCAGGCCCTGGGCGTCGGCAACGCGGGCGAGCGCCAGATCCTCCGGAAAACGATAGAGCTCAGCCAGTTGCTGATCGAGCAGCACCAACTCGGCTTCGAGCGCCGGCCTGCGGCACGCCGGCAGGACCTGCAGGCCGGATTCCAGAACCGCCCGCAGGCGTCGGGCGATCTGGAAGTTTCCAGCGCCGTAGAGGCGAATTTCACTGAAGGTCAGCTTGACGAAATCATCCC
Source organism: Rhizobium sp. FG113 (assembly GCF_057809895.1). NCBI lineage: Bacteria > Pseudomonadati > Pseudomonadota > Alphaproteobacteria > Hyphomicrobiales > Rhizobiaceae > Rhizobium > Rhizobium sp. FG113. The sequence continues at coordinate 126,477 of NZ_JBMDKV010000005.1, forward strand.
AATCAGGCGTCCGACAAAGCACCCGCAACTCTCCGGATTGATCCAGCGTTGCTTCCTCGCGCAGGCTCCGCTTTCCGACGAAACAAAGAAGGCGCTGCAACTGATCGATCGCGAGCACCGCTGTGGTTGGATCATTGATCGCTTTCGACAGCGCCTTGATCGCGATGTCGACGATAATCCTGAAAGCGAAGGTGGCATCCTCTTCCAAGGTTCGCTCCGGACCGAAGGCAATCATCGTCCTCAGCAGCGTCTCGTCGGGAAGCGTGGCGCCATACAACCGGAAGAGCGGTTCGCCGGATGCCACGAAGTCGCCAATCCTCGGCACCAGTTCCACGACCGAATGGGTCTTCTGCGCCATTTTCAGGAGCGCGCTCTTGTTTACAGCGACGATGATGGCGGGCCGCCCCTGATAGCGGATGACTTTATCCGGCTGCCCGTTCGGCAAGGAGGGCGCCGGCATGAGGTCGACCTCGTCTCCAACCGTGGTCGGAAAAACGTCTTCGATAACATCGCGACCCAACTGGCTGACACGCAGGACGATACTGACGGGCCGCAGCAGCCGAGCCGCGTAGTCGATCAGATAGAGGAAGGCGATGATGGACAAGAAGCCAAAGACCCCCGCGATGCCGACAACGGCATGATGGACATCTGTCTCGAGCCGGGCCAGCGATCCGGTTGCAAACAGCAGGGTGAATATGAACAGTCCAACGGTAAATCGGATGGCGTTGTCGCGCAGCAATGTCGTTGCGATGATCCGGGGCGTCAACTGCCCGCCCGCGATCTGAATTGCAACAAGAAGCGAGCCGAAGGTGAAGACGACGAAGGTCAGCGTCATCGTGATGATTGTCTCGAGCAAGCGCTGGGAGCCTGCAACACCCCATGGGGGCCATGGCTCTATCTGCACCAACCATGGCTCAAGCAGATAGACGAGCCGAATTGCGCCGATATAGATGAGCAAGGCAAAGAACGGAACCAGCCACAAGGACGACCTCATGTAGCTCTTCAAGCTATACAGTCGGTTCCAGGCCATTTCCGTCCCCCGGCCTTCGTTTCGGCCCTAAATCGTGTATCTCCAAAGCTGCACGAAGGATGACCCTGCCGCTGAATGGACGCGCCGGCGCTGGCCATGACAAGGTCGCAATCATACAGGAGGCAACCAAGCCTGTAATGTATGTTACGGTATGAGACACCGCCGCGAAGGCTTTGCCGTAGCGGGGAACCGAAAACCTGCGATGGAGCCTACCCCCTACCCGTGTCACGGCCGCCTCGGGAACAGAAGCGATCGGCCTTGTTTTACAAGCTGGGCCCGTCGGATCATCCCGAAAGCCGGCACACGAACCATCGCCAAGCCCAAGTCCTGAACTAAATTGTCCGCATCCCCAACGCGGAGGATCAAACGTGGCGATCTACGACGAACAGACCGACGACGAAAAGGCACGCTGGTATTCCAACGGCGCACGGTTTTATGTCGAAGGGCGACCACGCTATCCGGCCGCCCTGATAGCAGCGTCGGCAGCGGCCGCGGACTGGCGACAAGACAGTCGTGTCCTCGAAATCGGCAGCGGCCCAGGCACGGCCACGCAGGACTTCGCCGCCTTGGGCGGCCGGTTTACCTGTGTCGAACCGAACGCCGACTTCGTCACCATCGCCCATGACGTTCTGGCCCCTTTCCCGGACATCACCTTCCAGACCAGCACGCTTGAGCAGGCCGATCTCTCCGCCCCGTTCGATATCATTCTGGCGGCATCCTCGTTTCATTGGATCGATCAGAAACGCGGTGTCCAGCGGATCGAGGAATTGCTCGCGCCGAACGGATTTGTCGTGCTGCTCTGGAACAAGGAACCCCAGCCCGTCGCGCTGCAGGCCAATACCGTTGACGAGGCATTCCAGCGCTCGGGCTACCCGCAGCCGATCAAGCGGCAATCCCGCGACGAGGTCGCCCAGGTGTTTTGGGGACTTTCCGAACCGCTACAGAAGGCAGCTTTTACCGAGAGGCTCTTCTGCCACGTCGAGGTCGCTGACGACCACATCGTCGAGCGCTTCGTCGCCCTTCATCGCAGCCTCTCGCCCTTTCTGGCTTTGGCTCCAGAAAAGCAGCCAGAGATAGCCAAGGCGCTGATCGAAAACCTCAGCACCTTGGTCGGCCCGACGATCCGGACAACCCGCATATCCGCAGCCCACATCTTCCAGCGATCGGACCGAAGCTAGACAGACGCGCCCGATAACCGGCCAAATCTAAGCGGCCCGCGACCGACAGCGGTCGTGCTCGTCTCAGACAGCGTCAGCCGCCGACGGCATCGCTCACGCATTTCTTGGTGTAGGCGGTCTTCGCGGCACCAGCCAGCGCCTTGCCGTTCTTGTCCTTGGCGGACATGTCGCAAGCGGCGGCGGCATCCTTCTGGCATTTGTTCATCGACGACGTCAGCGCAGCGCCGGCCAATGGCTTGCCGTTCTTGTCAACTGCCTTGGAGGCGCATGTGTCGGCGGCATGCGCCGTCGCAGCCGACAGGATCAAGGCTGCTGCAATGAGAACCGTTTTCATCGTCTATTCCTCCCACAATTTGCCGTTATCAGCATCGAAACCGCTACCTGATGTTGAACCATCAGGAGCAGCTATCTAGCGGAATCTTATAGGCTATTTTGGGGCAACTGTACAATGAGGATGATGCCGGCAGCACTGCGATTTAGCCGTCCGTCTCGTCCGTCTTCGGCGCGGCGCTGAAGAGGTTTTTCAAGGCACTGGTCTTGGTCTTCTGCGCCTTGCTGAGCTTCAACGCGCGGTTGGCGGCCTTGGCTTGCTCCAGCATCATCTCGATCTGGATCTGCTGAATCTCCGTCAGCCGCTCCCACTGCCGGTTCAGAAGATGATCCACCTTTTCGTGCAGATGGCGGATTTCCAGTTCGGCCTTGAGGTTGACCTTGTAGTCGTTCAGCGCACGCAGGCGATCCTTCGATTCCTGGCGGCGCTGGCTCATCATGATGATCGGCGCCTGCAGTGCGGCGATGGTCGAGAGGATGAGGTTGAGCAGGATGAAGGGATAGGCATCGAAGGCCTGCCGCTCGCCCATCAGGAGGTTGATGCCCATCCAGACGGCCAGGAAAAGACAGAAGGAGATGATGAAGGTCCAACTGCCGCCGAAAGTGGCGACGACATCTGCCACGCGGTCGCCGATCGAGCGATGCTCTTCGTAGTCCTCTTCGATGTTTTCGGCCAGCGTATCGTGGCTGCGAAGGCTTTCGACGACCTCGTCCTCGAGGTTGGAAAGCTCGCCGCGTTCGTCGCGCAACAATTCCGCGATATACTGGCCGCGATAATCGTCGACCACCTTGCGATTGATATAATCGTCCGAGTGCAGCCCCGGATGCTTCTGCCGCATGAACTCGGCCAGCGCAGGCCGCAGGTCGTCGAAGTGGATGGCGTCCTTCTTCTTCAATGCGGCGCCGGTGATCGCATCGACGAGCCGCACGGACTTCGCCTTGGCGCGCTCCAGACTGTCGCTGTAGTCCTTCATCTCGACGGTGGCGGCCTCGCCGTGCCCGGCATCGAAATCCACGATCCCACCCGCGAACTCAAGCGACTTCTCTTCTGCCATCCGACGATCCTCTGTGCCGATTCCTGCGCTCTAAACATCAAATCGAACAGGATTGTGACATTGCTTGGCGATCCGGGCGAGGCCATTTGTTGGAGCGGTGTTAATGACCGACTGCACGCCCTCCCGATAACGTGATCGACCGCTCCGCCAAGTCGATGGCCCCGATTAACGGCATCAAAAGCTTTCCGCCCTAGGCTAAAGCCATGACTTCGAGTGGATTTCGAAATAGCCTTCCGGCGGCCCTTCTGTTCCTGGTGATGCTGCTGCAATTCAGCGCCGCATCGGCTGGGCCGGCGGATTCTTTCGAGACACACAGTTCCTGCTGGGCATCCGCCAGCCTGTCGGAAGACGTGGTCGCGATCGCCAGGAACGAGGATCGATGGTCCTGCGGCGACCAAGCTCGCTCCATCGATGCCGAACGAGTGCTGCTACGCTTCGATATCAACGCGAGCGCGCCCCTTCCCCACTATCTGCTCTCCAGGCGCGCGGCACTTCAGGCGGTGCATCTGCTTGCCATCGACCTGGATGGCACGGTGCGCCAGGACACCATTCCCGCCGCGGCCCTACAAAGCTCCATGGCCGGCGGCTACTTCAAGGCGCCCCTGCCGGATGTGACCAGCGAAACGCGGCAGGTGATCGCCGCAATCGACCTCCCAAGCCACCGGATGACGCTGGAGCGCGCCTATCTGGCGCCAACGGACGCCGCTAGCGGCATCGGCGACATGCGCTTGATGCTTGTTCTGGCCGGGCTTGCAGGCATGCTCGTCATGCCGCTGATCTTCAATGCCGCCTTCTACCGGGCGCTGCGAGAACCCTTCGTTCTCTGGCACTCGGCGCTGACATTCTCGCTGCTGATGACCATTCTCGTGACATCCGGCCTGGCAGTCATGCTGTTCGATCCGCCGGCGATGACCTTGAGCTGGATGACGACGGTGATCTTCGGCATGACCATCGCATCGGGAGCGATGTTCACCTATAGCTTCGTCGAGCCCGGCCTGATGCATCCGCTGCTGCGCCGCGTGCTCCCCTATTGCGCGGCATGGGCGATAGCGCTGAGCGTCCTTCACGCCGCCTTCCCCTTCGTCGCCCGCCCCATTCAGTCGAGCGCCTATACGGCGGCCTTCGCGCCGGTGCTTGCCATCTTCATTCTGTCGATGATCGATGCCCTGCGTCGCGGAAGCCGCGCCGCGCGGTTCCAGGCGGTCGGTTATGCGCCGATGGTCGTGGTCGGCCTGATCCGTCTGGTGACGGGTGTCGTTCCCTGGCTACACAGCACCGATGCCACGCTGCTCTTCTATATCGGCTGCATGTGCGAGGTCGTGTTCACGACCCTTGGCGTGGCCGAGCGCTTCGTCACCATGAAGCGCGAGCGCGACGGTGCGCGCAACGACGCCGAATTGCTCGAACGCCTGTCCGAAACCGACCCGCTGACCGGATTGCTGAACCGGCGTGCGATCGAACAACAATTCGAGCAGCTCCGAGCCAAAGGCTTCGTGGCCCTTGCCGTTATCGACATCGATCATTTCAAGGCGATCAACGACATCAACGGCCACAGCGTCGGCGACGAGGTGCTGAAGGCCGTCGCCAAGGCGCTCCAGCCCGGCCCGATCGTTCGCGCCTACCGCCTCGGCGGCGAGGAATTCGTGCTTCTCCTGCGCGGCGAAGACGCCGACACCCAGGCCGAACTCCGCCGCCAAGCCATTCCCGCCATCGTCGCCCGCACGGTGCCCGGCCTCAAACGCCCGGTGACAGCAAGCATGGGCGTGACTGGCATCGTCGGCGACGAGAATTTCGCAACGCTCTATGAACGGGCCGACAAGCTGCTCTACGAAGCCAAGAGCGCGGGCCGCAATCGAACCCGCGGCGCGATCAACAACACGCCAGCGCTGCGAGACTTTCCGGATGATCGGGCGATGATCGCCTAGATCGACGCGCCCTTTGTGTCAGGTCACGAACGGCATGATATCCACGCCGTCTCCGGGAAAGACGGTGATATGGGGATGATCGAGGAAAAGCCGTGCCGCGGCCTCGGCATTCTCTGCCTCGACGACCAGATAGCCGCAGAGCGCATTGGAGGCCGCCGCGATGCCCGCCTTGTTGACCCGCGTCGTCTTCCCCACCATGCCGCCGCGATCGAGAATAACCGCAGCATTCCGCTCCTCCCAGGCCATCCATAGCGGCACGCCCTTTGCATCGATGGCGTCTTGCTCGGCTTTCGGAAGACGCCTGAAAGCGTCGAAGTCCTCGTGTTTCATGGTGTAGACGGCAAGAAATCGGGGCATGGGGACCTCTGTGATGACGCGTCGTGTGCTGGAACATAGCATACCGCTGTGAGGTGCCTAAAGAGAGGTTCTGCCATGGGATACCCCCCTCTGCCCTGCCGGGCATCTCCCCCACAAGGGGGGAGATTGGCTGGGCGCATCCACTCGCTCCGCCTCACTGTTTGGTGATAAAGCAAGCCACAAGTCGATCTCCCCCCTTGTGGGGGAGATGTCCGGCAGGACAGAGGGGGGTATCCCACCACGCCCAATCTCCGGCGCGCCCCGTCCACAGCAACGTCAGCGCAACCGCTCCACCAACCGCCCGATCGACACCGCATCCGCATTGGCAAACGCCAACCGCAAATACCGCTCCTGCCCCACCCCGAAATAGCTCCCCGGCAGACAAACCACGCCAGTCTCCTTGGCCAGCCTCTCGGCAACCGCAGACGAACTCAAATCCGCGAACGGATGCCGGATAAACGCGAAGTACGCGCCAAGCGCGCCGATCTCCCAGCCAGGCAACTCAGCCATCACCGCCCGCAGCGCATCGGCCCGCCGGGTGATCTCCAGCCGGTTCGCGGCCCGCCAGTCGGCCAAAATCGGCATCGCCTCGGCAACCGCCACCTGCGCAGCCCTCGGCGCGCAGATCTGCATGTTGTCCATCACCTTGACGATCTCGTCGATGACACGCTCCCCGGCGGTGATCGCGCCTAGCCGGTGGCCGGGAATGCAGAAGGATTTGGAGAAGCTGTAGAGCAGGATCAGCGTCTCCTCCCAGCCGGGGATGGCAAGCAGCGGATGCGGCGCGCCGTAGCCCTCCGGCAAGAAGTCGCGGTAGGTCTCGTCGACGATCAGCCACGCCCCATGGCTGCGGCAGAGATCGAACAGCGCGCGCAACAGCTCCGGCGGATAGATCGCGCCCGTCGGATTGTTCGGCGTCACGATCGCCAGCACCTTAGCGCCCGAGGCGAGCGCCTGCTCGGCCGAGGCGATATCGGGCAGGAAGCCGTTATGAGCGTCGCATTCGACCAGCACCCTGTTAATGCCAAGCATCGACAGCGTCGTTTCCTGGTTGAAGTAGAAGGGATTGGTCAGCGCCACGCTGTCTCCGGTCCGGGCAAGCGCGATGGCCGCCGCCATGAAGGCCTGGTTGCAGCCGGCGGTGATCTGGACGTTATGCGCAGCGACCGGCGCGCCGTAAACGTCGGACATTTGCCGGGCATAGGCCTCGCGCAGCACGCTCTCGCCCTCGATCGGTCCGTAGCCGGTGGTCGCGGGCGATGATGCCGCCTCGCCCAGCAGCCGCAGCATCTCGGGATGCGCGGGATAGCCCGGAACCGCCTGCGAGAGATCGACCAGCGGCCCCTTGGCGCCCTTGTACTCGCGTGCCCAGGCAAGCACCGATGGGATGGGCGGCGGAGACAGGCGGGAGACGAGGAGATTGGCTTTCGCGGCGGGCATGGAGGCTCTCAAATCAATGATGGAAACCATCACTCCTGCACAAAACACCGCGCCTCGGCAACACGCATTCGAAGCGCGCGCGGTGAACGCCGTCAGGCGCCGCAGCAGGCCTTGAGCTTGGAGAGCTTGGGCACTTCGATATGCCTGTTAGCAACGATGGAGATGACCCCATCGGCCTTCAGCTTCGACATTTGCCGCGACACGGTCTCGATCGTCAGCCCGAGAAAATCGGCGATATCGGCGCGCGACAGCGGCAGGTCGAAGCGACGGCTATCGCCCTTCGCTTCGGGATCGAGATGCGTCGCGATCAGAAACAGGAAGCTCGCGACCTTCTCCGCCGCCGTCTTGCGCCCCAGCGTCACCATCCAGTCGCGCGCTTCGTCGAGCTCGCGCATCGTCTGGTCCATCAACCTTTCAGCGAGTGCCGGCGTGCTCTTGACCAGGCGCTCCATGGCGGCCTTCGGAACCCGGCAGAGATGCACGTCCGACGCCGCCTCCGCCGAGACGCCGTTTTCATTGGCATGCAACCGGCCGAGGAAATCGGGAGCGAACTGCAGGCCGACGATCTGCTGGCGCCCATCTTCGAGCGTCTTCGTCAGTTTCACCACGCCGCTGATGACGGTGGCGTAGGATTCGACGGGCATCTTTTCGCCGGCCAGTTCCTCGCCGGCATCATGCGTGACCAGCCGCGTATGGGCCGACAGCAACAGCAATTCGTCAGACGTCAGCGCCCCGCACATCCCCTTGTGGCGGACCTCGCAACTGACGCAACGTACTGGAATATTAGAATTATGTATATCTTTTCGCATACACCCGGCTCCGCCTGAAGCATAGCCAAGCTCATCTTCGGAGAACAGCGTTTTCTTGATCGAGATCAAGGCAGTCATCGAAAACCCCCATTATTTCGGTCCTTGAAAGGACACGCTCATGAACGCCGATCTCATCGCCCGCTATTCCGCCCCCGTCCCCCGCTACACCAGCTATCCGACCGCGCCGCACTTCCACGAGGGCGTCGGCGAGATGGATTACCGGCAGTGGCTCGAAGCAAATCCACAAGGCGCACTATCGCTATACGTGCATATTCCGTTCTGCGACCGGCTCTGTTTCTACTGCGGTTGCCATACCAAGCAGGTGCGCCGCTACGACCCCATCGCGACCTACCTGGAAGCCTTGAATAGCGAGATCGCGCTCGTTGCGACATATCTCCCGCTACGGCGAAAGGTCGCAGCCATCCATTTCGGCGGCGGTTCGCCGACGATTGTAAGCCCCGCCGACCTCATGCGCCTGCGCACCACGTTCGATGCCAATTTCGACATCGGTCCCGATTGCGAGATCAGCGTCGAGATCGACCCGACGCATGTCGATGCCGAAAAGCTGAGGGCATGGCGAGATTTCGGCATGACGCGGGCAAGCGTCGGCGTGCAGGATTTCGAGCCGATCGTCCAGACGGCGATCAACCGGCCGCAGAGCTTCGAGCAGACGGCGATGGTAGTGCGGACCTTGCGCGCGCTCGGCATCGGCTCCATCAATCTCGACATCGTCTACGGCCTGCCGCATCAGGATCGCGACATGCTGCTGCGAACGATCGACCTGTCGCTGTCGATGCAGCCCGATCGCATCGCCATGTTCGGCTACGCGCACGTGCCCTGGGTCAAGAAGCACCAGTCGGTGATCGATACCGCGACACTTGCCGGCCCTGCCGACCGCTTCGCAATGGCTGCGGCCGGCGCCGGCGCCATCCTTGCCGCAGGCTATGACGCCGTCGGCATCGACCACTTCGCGAAGCCCGACGACAGCATGGCCCGCAAACTGCGCGACGGCGCGCTCAAGCGCAACTTCCAGGGCTACACGACCGATGGCGCCGATACGCTGATCGGCCTTGGCGCCTCCTCGATCGGCAAGCTGCCGCAGGGTTATGTCCAGAACATCGTCGCGACGGGACAATATTGCCGGGCGATCTCGGAAGGCCGCCTTCCCGTTGCCCGGGGTTTCGCGCTCTCTGATGCCGACCGCGCGAGCGCCCAGGCGATCGAAGAGCTGATGTGCCAGTATGCCTTCTCGGTCACAGAGCTGCGCGCCCGCTTCGGCAAGGCCGCCGACGATGCCTGCAACGACGCCCTGCATGCGAGCTTCAACGAGGATGGCTTTGTCTCCTTCGACGGCGACAGGTTCGTGGTTACCGATGAAGGCCGCCCCTTCGTGCGCACCATCGCCGCCAAGTTCGATCGCTACCTCGCTGAGGGCAAGGCCAAACATTCCTCGGCCATTTGATCTGAATCAATAAACTCGGGCGAAAAGCTGACTATCGTCAAATCCGGCGCCAATTGCCGCAGCCCCGACTTGCCGATTGTTAGCCACGCACTGCCAGTTATAGTGATTTCAGAAATTTCTGAAATCACAGTCATAACGGAAACCAGATGATGAACCTTGCGCCGCTCGTCCAATCCTTCGTCCTGCACTTCGGTGAGATGGGCTCGCGCTGGGGCATCAACAGGACGGTGAGCCAGATCTACGCGCTGCTCTACGTCTCCCCGCAGCCGCTCTGCGCCGAGGAGATCGCCGACGCGCTGGGCATTTCGCGCTCGAACGTCTCGATGAGCCTGCGCGAGCTGCAGACCTGGAACCTGGTGCTGCTCAGGCACCGGCCGGACGACCGCCGCGACTTCTTCACCACGCCCGACGATGTCTGGCTGATCCTGCGCACGCTCGCCGAGGAACGTAAGAAGCGCGAGGTCGATCCGACGCTCTCGGTGCTGCGCGAAATCCTGATGCAGCGGCCGGCGAGCGAGGCCGAGCGCCATGCCCAGGAACGCATGAGCGAAATGCATGCGCTGATTGAACAGCTGACACATTGGTATGACGATGTGAAACAACTTGAAACCGAAAGACTTGCAACGCTACTCTCGCTAGGCGCGAAAGTGACGAAGCTGCTTGAGGCCAAGGACCGGGTCATCTCGCTCGGCCGTGGCCGCCGTCCCAATCCTGCGAACAAGAGTTAGCGCCATGACCAGTGCCTTTCTCGATGCCAAGCAAGATAAGGCCCGCGACGGACGGCGCAAGCGCGCCCGCCAGCCCTCTGGTCTGCGCAGCGCAGCGCTGGTCCAGACGCTCGCCGCCCTCCTCTGGATTCCGCAAGCCGGTCTTCTCTCCGTCGCTATCGGCCGCATCGCAAATGGCGGCGGGATCGAGGCCGTCATCTGGCCGGCGATCGTCATCGCCTTGCTCGGCGTCTTAAAAAGCTGTCTCGACGCGGTTGGCGGCCGCCTCGCCTTCCGCGCCGCCCGTGCCGAACTCACCCTGCGGCGCGCCCGCGCCGTCGAGGCCCTGGCGCGCCGATCGCCGGTCGACAGCACCCGCCACACATCTGGCGAGGCCGCCAGCATAGTCGGCGAACAGGCAGAACTCATCGTCCCCTATCTCGCGCGCTTCCAGCCTGCCCGCTTCAAGGCCAGCGCAGTGCCGCTGGTGATCCTCGCCTGTGTCTTCCCGATCTCATGGATCGCCGCCCTCGTGCTGCTCTTCGCCATGCCCCTCATCCCTGTCTTCATGGCGCTGATCGGCTGGCGCGCGCAGGCCGCCAGTGAAAAGCAGCTGGCCGCGACCGGCGGCCTCAACGGCTTCCTGCTCGACCGCCTGCGCGGCCTTGCCACCATCCGCGCGCTTGATGCAGTCGATGCCACGGCAACGCGCCTTCGCGCCGATGCCGAGGACCTGAAGGCCCGCACCATGGCCGTGCTCCGCATCGCCTTCCTGTCGTCGGCTGTTCTCGAGCTCTTCGCCGCGCTCGGAGTCGCCATGGTCGCCGTCTATGTCGGCTTCTCGCTGCTCGGCGAGATCCGCTTCGGCGCCTGGACTGGCGGACTGAACCTCACATCGGGCCTCTTCGTGCTGCTGCTCGCACCCGCCTTCTTCGAGCCGCTGCGCGAACTCTCGGCCGTCTGGCACGACCGCGCCTCGGGCGAAGCGGCGATGAAGGCACTCGATGCGCTCAGCGAAGACGGCATGCTGCTGCCGCAGGGAGAGGCCGCTCAAGGCCCCCTTGGCGCGGATATCCGCTTCCACACCGCCACCTTCCGCTATCCCGGCAGCGATACTTCAGCCATCGAGGACTTCGATCTCCATATCCGCGCCGGCGAACATGTCGCCCTGCTGGGCCCAAGCGGCTCGGGCAAGTCGACCCTGCTGGCACTCGCCGCCGGCCTTGCACCCTGTGAAAGCGGCCACGTCGAGATCGGCGGGCAACCGGCCGGTCAATCGTCACGGGCACGGATCGCCTGGATCGGCCAGAAGCCGCATATCTTCGCCGGCAGCATCACCCGCAATGTCTCGCTCGGCCGCCCGCAGGTCTCCGCGCAACAGGCCGCCGCCTCACTCGACGCTGCCCAACTCGGAAGGCTCGCAAGCGCCTACCGCAACCGTCCGCTCGGCGATGGCGGAGCCGGCCTCTCGGGTGGTGAGGCGCTGCGGCTCGCCATCGCCCGCGCCGCCGTGGCCCCCGAGACGCTGATCGTCCTCGCCGACGAACCGACCGCCCACCTCGACAGCGCAACCGCCGACGACATCACCGGGAGCCTGCTTGCACTGGCCAAGGGCAAGACCTTGCTCGTCGCCACCCATGACCCGCGTCTCGCCGCCCGCATGGGCAGGACGATCCATCTCAATCCGGAACCCGCACGGGAGGCCGCCGAATGAGAGCGTCGCTGACCAATCTGAAGCCCATACTCAAGCTCTTCGCCAGGGAGAAGAAGCGCGGCCTACTGCTGGGCGCCGTCTTGTCGGCCGCGACGGCAGGCGCCGGCATCGCCCTGCTCGGCCTCTCCGGCTGGTTCATAACGGCAACGGCGATCGCCGGCACCTCAGTGGCAACCGCCATCACCTTCGATGTCTTCGCCCCCTCGGCCGGCATCAGGCTGCTGGCGATCGGCCGCACCGCCTCGCGCTATGGCGAGCGGCTGACGACGCATGACGCAACGCTGAGCGTGCTCGCCGCCCTGCGCGAACGCCTGTTCCGCGGCTGGGCGCACGCCGGTGCTGCCCGTGATCACGCAAGACGCCCGGCCCGCCTGCTCTTTCGCCTCACCGGCGATATCGATGCGCTCGATTCTCTCTATCTCCGCGTGCTGGTACCCGCAGGCGTCGCAATCCTCGCCGCCATCGCCGCAGGCATCGCGCTTGGCCTGATGCATCCCCTGTTCGGCTTCTCGGCGGCACTCATACTCATCGTCGCCGGCCTCGGCATCCCCCTTTGCGCCGGCCGCCTCGCCGCCGCCCATGCACGGCGCCGCGCCTATGGCATCGAGGCACTGCGCGCCCGCACAGTCGACCTCGTCGCCGGCCAGTCGGACCTCTTGATGGCAGGCAGGATCGAGGCGCAGACGGCAGCCATAACAGCCGCCGACCGCTATACCGAAGATGCCGACAACAAGCTGAACCGCATCGAGAGCACCGTGACCTTCGGCTTCGGCATCGCCTCGACACTCCTTCTCACCGGCGCGCTGCTCACCGTCGCGGCGCTGGCCGGCGCCGGCACCATCACCGCGCCGGTTGCCGCCCTCGGCATCCTGATCGCCTTCGCCTCAGTCGAACCCTTCGGCACGCTGCGTCGCGGTGCGCTGGAACTCGGACGCACACTGCTGGCGGCAAAGCGCATCGGCCCTCGGCTGGCAGGCGAGACATCAGCTTGCCGACACCCGGCCCCCGCCACCGACCTAGCGGTCCAACTCGCCGGTGTTAGCGCCGCCTATGACGCAGCCGCAGCGCCTGTTCTCGTCGACATCAACCTCGCGCTGAAAACGGGCGAAAAGCTTGCGGTCATCGGCACCAGCGGCGCCGGCAAGTCGACACTGCTGGCCCTGCTGGCCGGCGAGATCGAACCACTCGAGGGCACGGTCGCCAACGACACGGCCACCCTTCTGACCCAACGCACCGAGCTCTTCCAGGACACGGTCGCCGGCAATTTGCGTCTGGCCTGTCCCAACGCGACCGAAAGCGATCTCAAGTCCGCGCTCGCCGCCGCCGGCCTGCTCGCTGATATCGCCGCCCTACCCGATGGCCTCGACACCCGTCTCGGCGAAGGCGGCATGGGCCTCTCGGGCGGCCAGTCGCGCCGGCTGGCGCTCGCCCGCCTCTTCCTGCGCGACACGCCGCTCTGGCTGCTCGACGAGCCGACCGAGGGCCTCGACCGTGCCACGGCACTCGATGTCATGGCCCGCCTGTCCGAGAGGGCGAACGGCCGTTCGCTCGTTATCGCCACCCATATCCGCCGTGAGGCGGAGATATCAGATGTGATCGCCACGCTCGATGGCGGTCGCATCGGCAGCATTTCGCGCCGCGGAGAGACGGCGTTCGAAGAAGCTCTGAATCGGCTGAGACCGGACTGAGCGCGTGCATGACCGCCAGGCAATCCGGCCCGGCGGAAAATCTTCGTACCCCCATGGGGCGTGGGAGAAAGACTATGGAACTAGACATTGTCGACTTATCGCGTTTTCAATTCGCGCTGACAGCGCTCTATCACTTCCTGTTCGTACCGCTGACGCTCGGCCTCGCCGTGCTGCTCGCCATCATGGAGACCGTCTACGTCATGACCGGTCGCCAGATCTGGCGGCAGATGACGAAGTTCTGGGGCGTGCTCTTCGGCATCAACTTCGCCATCGGCGTCGCCACCGGCATCGTCATGGAATTCCAGTTCGGCATGAACTGGAGCTACTACAGCTACTATGTCGGCGACATCTTCGGGGCGCCCCTGGCGATCGAAGGGCTGATGGCCTTCTTCCTCGAAGCCACCTTCGTCGGCCTGTTCTTCTTCGGCTGGGACAAGCTCTCCAAGGTCGGTCACCTCGTGGCGACATGGTGCGTGGCGCTCGGCTCGAACTTCTCCGCGCTCTGGATTCTCGTCGCCAATGGCTGGATGCAGAACCCGGTGGGATCGGCGCTCAACCCGCAGACCATGCGCATGGAAGTGACGAGCTTCTTCGACGTGGTCTTCAATCCGGTCGCCCAGGCGAAGTTCGTACACACGGTCTCGGCCGGCTACGTCTGTGCCTCCATCTTCGTGCTCGGCGTCTCGGCCTGGTACCTGCTCAAGGGCCGGCACATCGAGATCGCCAAGCGATCGATGACAGTCGCCGCCTCCTTCGGCCTGGCTTCCGCGCTCTCGGTTGTCGTGCTGGGTGACGAAAGCGGCTATCTGGCCACCGAAAACCAGAAGATGAAGCTCGCCGCCATCGAAGCCATGTGGGAAACGGAGCCGGCACCGGCCCCCTTCACCGCCATCGGCTTCCCGGATCAGCAGGCACGCGAGACCCACTTCGCCGTCCATATCCCCTGGGTCATGGGCCTGATCGGCACCCGCTCGCTGGATACGGTCATTCCCGGGATCAACGAGCTCGAGGAACACGCAAAGACCCGCATCCGCGAAGGCATCAAGGCCTATGACGCGCTGATGCAGATCCGCGCCGCCGGCTCGCCGGACAAGATCACGGCGGAAACCAAGAGCGCATTCGAGGATCTCGGCCATCAGCTCGGCTATGCCCTTCTCTTGAAGCGCTACGTCGATGATCCCCGCACCGCCACCGATCAGCAGATCGACCAGGCCGCCCGAGACACCATCCCGCATGTGCCGACCCTCTTCTGGTCGTTCCGCATCATGGTCGGGCTCGGCGTATTCTTCATCGTGCTGACGGCGACCTTCTTCTGGCTCTCGGCCCGCCGCCGTCTCGACGCCCATCCCTGGCTGCTGCGCGTCGCGGTCCTGGCGATCCCGCTGCCCTTCATCGCCATCGAGTTCGGCTGGGTGGTTGCCGAGGTCGGACGCCAGCCCTGGATCATCGAAGGCGTGCTGCCGACGGCCGCCGCGGTCTCGAGCCTCGGCGCCAGCACCGTGCTTTTGACCATTCTCGGCTTCGCGGCGCTCTACACGGTGCTGATCATCATCGAGATGACGCTGATGGTGAAGGCCATCAAGAAGGGCCCGGAACCGGACAACGAGCCGGAAGCCGAGCTGATTTCCGAAACCCTCGTTCCTGCCGCGGAGTGATTGATCATGATCCTGCACGAACTCATCGACTATGAAACCTTGCGCCTCATCTGGTGGCTGCTTCTCGGCGTCCTCCTCATCGGCTTCGCCGTCACCGATGGCTTCGACCTCGGCGTCGGCATGCTGCTCCCCTTCGTCGCCAGGACGGATACGGAGCGGCGCGTCGCCATCAACACCATCGGCCCTGTCTGGGAAGGAAACCAGGTCTGGCTGATCCTCGGCGGTGGCGCCGTCTTCGCCGCATGGCCGCCGCTTTACGCGGTCTCGTTCTCCGGCTTCTATCTCGCGATGTTCGCCATCCTGCTGGCGCTCATCCTGCGACCTGTCGCCTTCAAATACCGCTCGAAGCGTGAGAGCGCCCGCTGGCGCGGCAATTGGGACCTCGCGCTCTTCATCGGCGGCTTCGTTCCGTCGCTGATCTTCGGCGTTGCCGTCGGCAACGTGCTGCAGGGCGTGCCCTTCCGCTTCGATCCTGCCGACATGCGCATCTTCTATGAAGGCACCTTCATCGGCCTGCTCAACCCCTATGCCCTACTCTGTGGTCTGCTCTCCGTCGCGATGCTCAGCATGCACGGCGCCGCCTGGCTGGTGCTGAAGTCGAGCGGTCCCGTGGCGGCGCGCGCGCGTGGCTATGGCAGCATCGCAGCCATCCTCGTTATCGCACTCTTCGCGCTCGGCGGCATCTTCCTGGCGCTTGGTGTCAACGGCTACACGATCTCGAGCGCCATCGTCACCGACGGCCCCTCGAACCCGCTTCTGAAGACGGCGGCGCATGAGGGCTCTTGGCTCGCCAATTACGGCACCTACCCCTGGATGATGATCGCCCCGGTCGCCGGCTTCGCCGGTGCCCTCGCCACCCTGATCGCAATGCGCGCCAGGCTGGAGGTCGGCACGCTGCTCTTCAGCAAGCTGTCGATCTTCGGCATCATCTCGACCGTGGGCGTCTCGATGTTCCCCTTCATCCTGCCCTCCTCGCTCGATCCGAAGTCGAGCCTGACGGTCTGGGATGCATCGTCGAGCCACCTGACGCTGTTCATCATGCTCGTCGTCACGCTGATCTTCCTGCCGATCATCCTGGCCTACACCGCCTGGGTCTACAAAGTGCTCTGGGGCAAGGTCGATGAGAAGCAGGTCACTGACAAAAGCGGTCACGCATACTGAAGGAGAAATAGGATGTGGTATTTCGCATGGATCCTTGGCCTGCCGCTCGCGGCCGCCTTCGCCGTCCTCAACGCCATGTGGTACGAGCTGATCGACGATGAGGCCAAGAAGAAGAAGTCCTGAGTGACAGGACAAACAGACGAGGCTGCGCTCAATCCGGGCGCAGCCTCTTCTCGTTCAAGCAGTCAAATAGACGTCAGTAGCTGGCCGAGACGAAGATCTTAGCCAAAGCCTCGATCCCCGCCTGATCATCCGTATCGAAGCGTGACGTGACAGGGCTGTCGAGATCGATGACGCCGAGGATCTCGCCATTGTGGCTGAACGGCACGACCAGCTCCGAACGCGAGGCAGCGTCGCAGGCGATATGGCCGGGAAAGGCATGGACGTCCTCGACGAGGATCGACTGGCCCTTCTCGACCGCCGTCCCGCAGACCCCGCGCCCGACCGCGATCCGCACGCAGGCGGTGCGCCCCTGGAACGGCCCGAGCACCAACTCGTCCCTAGACTTCAGGAAGTAGAAGCCAGCCCAGTTGAGCTCCGGCATCATCTCGAACATCAGCGCCGAGGTGTTGGCCGCGTTGGCGATCACATCGCGCTCGCCATGAAGCAGCCCGGTCAGCTGCTGCGCGAGCTCGCGATAGAATTCCTTCTTGTCGGCCTGATCGATCTTCGCCGTTTGAAACATGTCCGTTCACCTTCCAGCCGATGCTTGCATGCGTTGAGGCCTGATATAGCGATCCCGATAGCGCTTGCCAAATCGCAGCAGTGTAGCCTTGCCCGGCAATCACCGCGCGAATTCACGCCGGCTCCTTTTAAATTCACAGGGGATTGAAGAAAGCGATCTTGTCCGGCGGCGATCGGGCCATATGTCCATAATATGTCGATCGGATATCCGACGCTGGCGGCCGCCGGCGACACTCGGTCGATGAATACAGACGCGAAAAGGCCGTGCTCGCGCACGTCTGCCCGCCATCGAACCCGCAAGGCGATGGCATCGCGCGACCGTCGGCGCAGTTATTGGCCGGCAACGATAGAACCATCCATTTTCAGTTTCAGTTCGAGGTAAAGGCAATGACACCGGAAGACAGACAGGCAGTTTTCAGCCACCGCGAGATTGCCGCAGTCATAAAGGGAATAACGCTCGACGATGGCACCGATGCGCCGATCACCGGCAAGTCGCTGGGCGAGGCCATCCTCTTCGTATCAGAGGAAGCGTCTACAAACGCATCAAGCGCGCATGTGATCTACGGCGCCAACGAATCGCTGAGCTATACCGATTGCCTCAGCATCTACCGTGACTACGGCCCGGCGCTCCGACGCGGCTCCAACTGAGGATATAGCCAACAATACGTGGTGGCGGATCGCCGCCACGCAGGCACAGCGTGGCGCGGCTATCACACCCTTCGCATTAAGATGGGCGCGGCCTTCTCCTCAATTGTGCAGGGCAGCATTCTCAACTATACCGCCTGTTGTCGGCAACGATGCCCCGGCGCCCCAAGCTCTCTTCAAATTGAAACTGCTCCCATGACTGCTCCCCATTCGCCCGCGCGCGGCGTTCTCATCGCGTTTGCCGCCTATGCCGTATTCGCGTTCAGCGACGCTTCGATCAAGATCCTCCACGGCAGCATCCCATCCTACGAGATCGCCTTCATCGGCGCGCTGTTCGGTACCGCCGCCCTGCCCTTCATCAAGGCCAAAGACGATTCCTGGCTGGATGTCGTGCGCACCACGAACCGCACATTGTGGCTGCTGCGCTTCGTCTGCGGCGCGATCGGCGCGATTGCCTCGATCATCACCTTCACGCTGCTGCCGATGGCGGAAGCCTTCTGCCTGCTCTTCCTGCTGCCTTCCTTCGTGACGATCTTGTCCGTCATCTTCCTCAAGGAAGATGTCCGCTGGCAGCGTTGGGCGGCCGTCATCGTCGGCTTCCTCGGCGTTCTGGTGGTGCTGCGCCCCGGCTTCCGAGAACTCTCCGTCGGCCATCTCGCAGCGGCAATCGGCGGCCTGACGGCGGCGATCTCGATCGTTGTGTTGAGAAAAATGGGACCGGCCGAAAAGCGCCTGTCGCTCTACGGTGCTGCCCTGCTCGGCACCATCATCTTCAGCGGCATCCTGATGGCCTCGCAATTCGTCATGCCGACACCACGGCAGTGGCTGTTCATCGCAAGCTACGGCCTGCTCGGCGCCGCCGGCAACGTGCTCTTGATGACCGCAGCGCGCATTGCGCCCGCCAACCTCGTGGCGCCGCCGCAATACAGCCAGATGCTCTGGGCAATCGCCTTCGGCTACCTGATCTTCGACGACGCAATCGACCTGCCGATGGCCGGCGGCATCTTGCTGATCATCTGCTCCGGCCTGCTGACGCTGGCACGCGAACGCAAGCGCGGCACGCCGCTGCCGACATCCGTCGTCTCCTCCGACAGCCAGGCGCCGCTTGCGACCTCTGCCGCCGGCGAAGGTCCGAGCGCGCCGAAGGCCTGACAGGCATCGGCGACAGCCGAAACATCACCCCAAAACGAAAACCACCCCTGTCCGCGTCTCCACGCAGGCAGGGGTGGTTTCATTTCAAATTGGCGAAACCCGGCCGGTCAGCGCAGAACCGGGCAACCGCGAACGTTGCCGAAGGTGATCTCGTCAGGCCCACGACGCGTGAAGCCCTGCACGATCACCCGGCGCGGCGTGATATCGACCACGCGGGCACGGCGGAAACCGTAGTCCATCGCCTTGTCTTCAGCCAGACGCGGATCGCAACCGCGCGGCCGGCCGCCATAATACGGCGGCGGCGGTGGGCGACCATAAACCGGCGGCGGTGGCGGACGGCCATAGCCTGGAGGCGGTGGTGGACGTCCATAGCCCGGAGGCGGTGGCGGACGACCATCATCTATATAGATGTCCACCTGAGCGGAGGCCGGAACCGTAGCGCCGGCAAGCGTGCCGACGCCCAGTACCAGGGCAATCCCCGCCTTGGTCAGAAACTGCATCATCGAAATCTCCATATCACGCGGTTGCGACCGCGCTCCTTTTTCGATTCTCTCGGCCGGTCAGAGGAAGGGCCCTCCCGGATAAACGCATTGTTATGCGATTCGCACAAAGCAGGCTGAAAATGGCGCGGCCAAGGCGATGCAGTTCCTACAGTTGGCTAGACCCGATTAGCGGCGAATCTCAGGGCAACCGCGAACATTCGCGAAGAACATGCGGTCCCAATGGCCGCGATAGCCACGGCCGGAAACGACGACGCGACGCGGCGTGATATCGGTAACGCGCGCATTGCGCAGACCGGCATAACGCGCCTTCTCGACAGCCCGGATCGGCGAGCATGCACGCGGCGGAGCGGGACGGTGATATTGAATCTCGATGACCGATGCACGCTCGGGGCTGGCGGCTGACGCAACCGAGAACGTCGCGGGAATGGACGCAATGGCAAGGATGGCGGCGAACGAAGCTTTGGCGATAAAACGGGTCATGTTCATGCTTTCATTTGTTATCGATGGTCTCCCTTGCGGGATTGGACAAACGATAAACGCCTGAAAATGAACGATGTTCGAACCGCCCGTTCACATTTGGTTCAGTTGCCAAGGTGCAGCACGACCTCGCGCCGGTGCGGACTTTCGCGGTGTTCGAACAGATAGACCCCCTGCCAGGTGCCAAGAACAAGCCGCCCGTCCATAACGGGAATCCCGATCGAAACCTGCGTCAGCGCCGCCTTGATATGGGCAGGCATGTCATCCGGCCCCTCCATCGTGTGGACGATCCAGCGCATCGACGGATCGGACGATGGCGGCACGAGACGGCGAAAGAATCCGTTGAGGTCGGTGCGTACATCCGGATCGGCATTCTCCTGAATGAGCAGCGAGCAGGATGTGTGCCGCACGAAAACGGTAAGCAGCCCGGATTCGACATCTGCGGAACGCACGAATGCAGAGATCTGATCGGTGAATTCATAAAGGCCCTGCCCGCGCGTTTGCAGGCTTAGAATCTTCTGTGGCATGGCAGCACCTCCGGACGACGAAACTTCGCCCAGAGGTCGCGCGCACCCGCCGTCATGTCAATGCCGGTAATCGGCGAAACATCAGAGCCAAAGCAGCGGAACGAAGCCGCCATAGATCATCCGCTTGGCATCGAAGATATCAAGGCATTCAGTGACCTGCAGTTCAGGATCCGCCATGACCTTCGCATTGATCTCATCGCGCTGCTCGCGAGAATCATAGGTGATCCACGAGAACACCACGACCTCGTCATCGGTCGCCTGAACCGCGCGCGGAAACGACGTCAGCTCGCCATAAGGCACGTCGTCCGCGACGCATTCGACATAATCCTTGGCGCCATGTGATTTCCAGATCGCGCCGGCCTTGGCCGAGAGCGCCTTGTAGGCCTCGATATTCTTCTTCGGCACGGCAACGATAAAACCGTCGACATAGGACATGCTCTCTCTCCCTTGAACGTTGGCATCGCTTCAAGGACGAACGAGACGCACCCGAACCGACACCTCTTTCAAAATAGGCGTCATACGCGTTGGGCAAGATATGGACGTGAGGAGCATAATCGACTCATGCCGCGCCCGCTCGATCGCCCTCGATGGCCGCGTTGAAGGTGCGGAAGCGTTCGACGAGGAAATCGACAAGCGTGCGCACCGCCGTCGGCAGGCCTCGCGATGCCGTGAACACCAGATAGATGGTCGCCTGCGACATCTGATAGTCAGGCAACAGGCGGACCAGCGTTCCGTGCCGCAGTCCCTCCGCGCAAACGATATCGGGAAGCAACCCGACGCCCACACCCGCATGAATGGCTTCCAGAACGGCGGGCACACTGCGACAGCTCATGCGCGGTCGATGCTCATGCCTGTGCAGTGCACCATCGGGGCCGGTGAAGTCCCAGACATCGACCTCGCGCCACTCGGCCATGCCGCTGGTAAAAGAAACGGTCGGCACGCCATCAAGCGATTCGATGCCCTCCCCCTTTGGCATCTGCGCCGCCATCTCCTTGTTGGCAACAAGGATGAGATCGACCTTGCTCAGAACCCGCATCGTGAGCTCGGCATCGGTTTCTTCGGTCAATTGCGCCCGGATTGCGAGATCGAGTCGGTCATTGATGATGTCGACTCGCTGGTCGGTCGCGAGAATCTGCAGCTGGATCTTCGGGTGAAGCAGCAGGAATTCGGGGAAGATTGCACCAAGCGACCCTTCGAGCAGGCCCGTGGGAACGCTGAGTCTGATCGTGCCCTGCGGTTCACCATTGACGTCGGCAACAGCTTTCGTGGCCCGTTCCGCTTCACGGAGCATGTTCTCACAGTAAATATATAGTGATTGACCAATCTCGGTTACACGGAACCTGTGCACCGTTCTTTCGATCAATCGGACCCCCAGCCGATCTTCGAGCGCATTGATGTGCCGGCTGAGTTTTGACTTCGGCAAGCCAAGCACGCGCCCCGCGGCGGAGAAGCCACCGTAGCGTACAACCGCTGCAAAATAAGCAAAATCGTTCATGTCCGGGAAAATATTGTCAGCCGCCGGCATTAGTTATTCCTTTTGCAACGGGATGCTAAAATGCCTCCCTGGGCGAGTCGCTTACGCCGCTTAGCTCAAGATGCCAACTGCCGCCTGAAAACCTTTCGTTCCAAATTTGGAACATAGCGTTCCAATCGCCCCTCTTCATTTTGCTGCGGCGCGACATTATCTCGCCGACATTGGCGTCAATGTGTTTGCATGGCGGCATTACTGTGCTCTCGCGAGCAACCGAAATGGCTTTGATATTATGTTGCTCCGCAGCTGCCGGGGCATTGCGTCTATTTGTCTAACTATTTGATATTGTGGCATATTCGCCACATTTCATGCCTAAGAAGTTTCACAAACAACGATTTCGGCACTATCTGAATTGATAGAATTACTGAGGGATGAGAGAAGAGTGTCAGCGGTTCGCTGATCCGCGTGCCGAAAGGCTGTTACCGGAACGGTTGCCTATCACCTCCCAGTGTGTGGCGACGGTCTCTTCTAAAAGGAAATGGATTTCAAATGAACATTCGGATGGTTATGCTGACGTCCGCAGCAGCTCTCGCTGCCGCCGCGTCCCCCGTCTTCGCTGCCGACGCTATCGTAGCAGCTGAGCCTGAAGCAGTAGAATACGTTCGCGTCTGCGACGCTTACGGCACCGGCTACTTCTACATCCCGGGCACCGAAACCTGCCTCAAGGTCGGCGGTTACCTGCGTTTTGAAGTATACGGCGGCCCGAACCAGAAGGGTACCTCGGACTGGAACGCTCGTACGCGCGCTCAGGTTCAGTTCACCGCCAAGAGCGACACGGAATACGGTCCTCTGACCGGCGTTATCGTTCTCCGTAACAACGGCGACAACGCTTCCACGACCTCGACGCTCGACTCCGCTTACATCGACATCGCTGGCCTGCGCGCTGGTCTGTTCTACAGCTGGTGGGATGACGATTTGAGCGGCGAGCCGGACGTTCTGTCCAGCTTCGAAACTCTGCACAACTCCATTCGTTACCAGTACGAATCCGGCGACTTCTACGCTGGCGTTTCGATCGACGAACTGGAAGACGGCTACTACAAGACCGGCGAAGGCTCGAACAACTTCGGCGTTGGCGCAGCAGTCGGCGGCAAGTTTGGCGCCATCAGCTACCAGGTTATCGGCAGCTATGACTCCGACAACGAAGAAGGCGCCATCCGTGGTATGCTCTTCGCTGACATCGGTCCTGGCACGCTCGGCCTGGCTGCAGTTTACGCAACTGGCCCGAACTCCTACTACTCGCAGTCTGAGTGGACCGTTGCTGCTGAATACGCAGCAAAGATCACCGACAAGTGGACCATCACCCCGATGGCTCAGTACTTCGGCAACTACGTTTCCGACATGGACAACGGCGCTATCCCGTCCTCGTTCGACGGTCTCGGCGACGCTTGGAAGGTCGGCGTAACTGTTGACTACCAGATCGTAGACAACCTCTACGCCAAGGCTACCGTCGACTACACCGACGTTGACCACGAAGACAGCGTAACCAAGGGCTTCTTCCGCCTGCAGCGCGCTTTCTAATCTGACTATCGGCGCCCCGGTCTAGGCCGGGGCACCTTTCACAAGTTTGCCTTTTCTGATCCGATTGACCTCCGATCAGTTACGGGGATTGGTCCGGTTTCCCTGCCGGACCGATCCTTGATTTTTCAGAGACAGGTTTGCCGCGACCGATCGCCGAACCCACGTCTCGCTAAGCCGTCGGCGTCTCGCCTCCCCTAGATCGTCAGCTCCTCGATGGAATCGACACGATCAGGGTAGAAGGCGACATAGCCTTTGATCTCGCTGACGGCATCCGAGGGATCTTCATAGCTCCACACCGCATTCTCCGAACGCTCGCCGTCCGACGCGATGCTGTAATAGGACGCCTCGCCCTTGTAGGGGCAAAAGCTCTTGTGCGTACTGTGGGCCAGCAAGGTCATATCCACGTCACTGCGAGGAATATAGAAGACGGCGGGATAGCTCGCCTCCTTCAACGTCAATGCCTTGCGGCTATCGGCAATCACGCGGCCGCTCCATGTGACCATCACACGCTTAGGATTGGGCGTAATCGTAATCGGATGATCCGGACCGGGTATCTTCATCGGCTGGGCGGACATCGGCGGCTCCCTGGATGCTCATGACATGCATATGGGGAGTGCCGCGCTCGTTTACAGGCAACACGGCATAACGTTGCGGTGATCGAAACGTGCGGGCGTCGTGAGCAGCTTGAATCAGCTGGTCAGAAGAACTCATCAAGCATCTGATATCGCAGCATTTTGCCAGAATCCAAAGATGCGATGCCATAGTGCCGGCAAAACGGCCCAACGAACGCCTCGCCGAAATTCGCAGCGATGCTGCGGCAGGAAAGCGCGATATCCTGGTAGCGATCCGCGACACCGAGGCGACCACAATCGATATAGCCCGCGAAGACATCACCCGATGCCACGAAGTTCGGCAGACAGGCGTCACCATGGGTGACGACCAGATCCTCATCGCCAGCGGGCATCCGGCAAAGCTCTAAATAGAGATCCGCGGCGCTCCGCCCAAGCCGTGTCTCGTCGAAATCCTCTTCATCGACAAGCCCGGCACGCATACGCCGCTCGGCGACGGCTAGCCGCTTCGACCAACGGTGATCGAAGGGGCACGAGGCAATGTCGAGAGAATGAAGCGCACGCAACGCTGCAGCCAGCATGACCACCCGCGCCTCGGCATCAACAGCCGAATCCGACGCAAGATCGCGGCCTGACAGGGCACTCATCAGCAGCCAATCATAACCATCGTCCGTGGTGGAAGCGATAATCTCGGGACACGGCAGCCCCTGCCCAGACAACCACCGCAAGCGTGCCGCCTCATCCGCCAACTCGCCATAGGCGCTCTGCGCCTCGCGCTTGAGATAGAGCGCAGGCGCACCTTCGCGCTCCAGGCGAAACACTTCGGAGGGAGACCGGCCCACAGGATCACGGTCCCAGGAATAGCCCGCAATGAAGCTGTCCAATGCAACGGGATGAGCCAAGCAAGACCTCAGGCAGTTGTGCCCGCCTCTATCGAGGCGTCAGCGATCAGTGCAATGTTTCGGGCTGCATTTCGCCATGGAGGATGGAAAGCGCGTCTTCCAGCGCGGATACCAGCATGTCGGTCAACTCGTCGCCACGGCTTTCGATGATCGCCACCTTGGTGGCTTCATCCTGCTGTTCGAAAAAGCGCTCGATTTCGTTCGACATGTCATTGTCCCCTCTTGTGCCGCTAACATCCGGCGATGGGACAAAGCTAGGCGGTCATGCTTGTGTCGGACTGGAGCGGAAGACGATTAACGATTCCGTTTCACTTCGACACACCCAACTTAGCGCATTTCGAAAACGCTTCCAGACCGTTAAGCAAAACTTCTGTTATTTCCCTAACATCCTGCCTCATCACTTTGTGCAATCGCCGACGTGATCCACAGCGAGAACGCCGCCATCGCGGGCGGCACGGGGCGCGAGTGCAGCCGCGTCAGCCAGTAACTCCCCATCGATACCGTGATCGCAAAGGGCTGCGACACCAGACCCGACGCCAGATAGCGCTCGAACATCTTCGGCGGCGCAAGCCCGACACCGATCCCCTGCTGGATCGCCTCCATCATCGCCAGCGAGGTGTCGAAGACGATGCTCTTCTGCATCAACCCCGGATGCGAAACGCCAGCAGCCTCGAACCACCGCGTCCACTCGTCCGGCCGATAAGAGCGCAGGAGCGTCTGCCCCATGAGGTCTTCCGGTCGTTTTAGCCCGTCCGCAAGATCTGGCCTGCAGAGCACCGACAGCGGCGCCTCGAAGAGCCGCGTCGCCTCCGTCGCATGCCATGCCCCGCCGCCAAAACGGATGGCGAGATCGAGCCCTTCGGCCGCCAAGTCCACCCGGTTGTTGTTGGTGGAAAGCCTAAGGTCGACATAGGGATAGCGTTCCCGAAACGACGGCAAGCGCGGCAGCAGCCAGCCGACGGCAAAGGTTCCGACCGCCCCAACCGTCAGCACTTCGCGCACATGCCCGTCGCGCAGCCGCTCGACAGCATCAGCGATGCGGTCGAAGCTGTCGCGCAGCACCGGCAGCAGACTGTCGCCCTCCGCCGTAATCATCAGCCCCCGCGGCAGCCGCCGAAACAACGTCACGCCAAGCTGCGCCTCAAGAGCGTTCACCTGGTGGCTGACGGCCGCCTGCGTGACGTTGAGCTCGATCGCCGCCTTGGTGAAGCTCAGATGCCGCGCAGACGCCTCGAAAGCCCTGAAGGCGTTCAGCGGAAGATATGGCCGGACCATGATGAAGCCCCAATTTTTCTAATGGCTTCATCTAGTATTGGTCCTTTGTCGCGGGGTCAAACGACTGGTAGCTATCCTGCGAAAGCCACCAAGAAAGGGCCATTCCATGTATCTCCGCTCCACCCTGCTTGCCGCCGCAGTGATCGCCACAATAGGCACGACCGCACAAGCCAAGACTATTTGTACTGTCGTGGCCGACGCCAAGACCGGAGAGACGATTGTCCAAGAGGGTGATTGCAAAGGCCGCGTCACGCCGGCCTCGACCTTCAAGGTGGCGCTGAGCGTCATCGGCTATGACAGCGGCTTCCTGAAGGACGAGCACACCCCGACCCTGAACTTTCGCAAGGGCGATCCCGATTGGGGCGGCGAGAACTGGAAGAAGCCGACGGATGCCATTCGCTGGCTGAAATATTCGGTCGTCTGGTTCTCGCAGCGCATCACCCACGCGCTCGGCGAAAAGGTGCTGCACGATTACGCGACGAAGCTGAACTACGGCAATGCCGATTTCTCCGGCGACAAGGGCAAGAACAACGGCCTCGACCGGGCATGGATCGCCTCGTCGCTGAAGATATCGCCGCTGGAACAGGTGGCCTTCCTCCGCAAGCTGGTAAACCGCCAGCTTCCCGTCAGCACCCATGCGACGGACATGACGTTGAAGGTTGTCGAGACGATGCCCGAACAGGACGGCTGGACGATCCAAGGCAAGACCGGCGCCGCCATGCCCAGGAATGCTGACTATAGCTTCGATGAAGAGCACCCCTGGGGCTGGTATGTCGGCTGGGCGACGAAGGGCGATCGGACTGTGGTCTTCGCGCGCCTCATTCAAGACGATCGGAAAACGGCAGGCACACCCGGCGTCCGGACGCGCGACGCCCTCATCACCGAATTGCCGTCGCTGCTAGCGAGCAGTGGCAAGTAAGTCTCGATCAGGCTAAATCGGGCGCTACAACGGCGCCCGCATCCACCCATCAGAAATCGGGGAACCCGCGGCTGCGCCACTGCGACTTCGGGATAGCGGCGCCCACGTCATAGGCGAAATTTAGCACCTTGGTTCCGTCGGTATCGACCTCGCAGCGGAAGCTCATATCGTACCAGCGCGCACTGGCACGAAAGGCGCCGCGCTTGATCTCCAGCACATTGCCCTGCTGCAGCCGGTAGGACGGCAATAGCTCCGGCCGGAACCCCTGCGGCGAGTGCCTGAGCTGCTCGCGCAGTTCCGTCGTGCAGAGTTCGGCAACACGCATACCGCGCGGCATGCCGTCGATCGCCGTCCGCGCCACGTCGCCGCCCGTGTCGCTCTGCGAATAGAGCTTCTTGACCTTGGTCAGCGGATCTGCCGCCGGAGCGGCACTGGCGGCGGGATCCGCCTTGGCGACCTCCTTCGGCTTGGCCTGCGTGATCTCGGTCGTCACCACGCCGGTTGCCTCGGCCGCCGGCCCGTTGTTTTCCTGATGCGCATCGGCGACATCGACCTGCGGCAGGTTGATATCGTCAGGCATCGGCTTGGCCGGCGGCTTGTCGTCGGCATTGGGCTTCCCAGCCGATGCGGGATCATCCGTGGGTTTTTCCGCATCAGGCGCGCCCGCGGGCTTGCCCGTCTCGGTGGAAGCATCGCCATCCTCGGCTTTCCTCGGGCCGCTCGCCTTGTCGCCGAACTCGAAGACGGGACGCAAGGGCTGGATCGGCTGCGGCTTGCCGTCAGGGCCCTTCGACTGCTGGTCGGCCTTTGCCTGTTCGGCCGGATCCGGCTTCGGCGGCTCCTCGGCCTTCTTCTCCTCCGGCGGCTTTTCTTCCGGAGGCTTTTCAGGCGGCGGCGGCTCGGGCGGCTTTTCTTCAGGCGGTTTGGGCGCTTCCGGCGGCTTCTCCTCCGGCGGCTTTGGTGGCGGCGGTGGCGGTTCGGCCTTGGCCTCTTCCTGCTTGGGCTCCGGTGGCTTTTGCTCGGCCTTCTTTTCTTCCGGCTTCTGTTCGTCGGCAGGCTTTTCGGCCGCAGCCGGCTGCTCGGGTTTCTTCTCCTCGGGCTTCGGCTCTTCCGGCACCTTCAGCGCAGCCTGCTCCTCCGGCTTCTTCTCTTCGGGCTTTTTCTCTTCCGGTGGCGGCACCATCTCGACATTGACCGTCTCCTCCTGAGGAGGCGGCGCCGGCTGCGGCAGCTTGATCAGGAAGCCGGCAACGACGACAATATGAAGCAGCACCGAGGCGATGACGCCCCAGCCGAACACTCCCAATTGCTTTTCCGTTGCCTTGGCCATACCCACGCAATGCTGAACGACAAGTTGTCGATGTGGCCTTTTAAGAAGGCATCATCAAGCCTTAAAGGCAAAAAACACGCACACCTGACAAGGGCGTGAACGCCAGGGCACATAATCCCCAGCCAGACACCGTCAGAAACGAGAAAAGCCGGACCAACGGCCCGGCTTTTCGAATGACATATGTCCGCGACTTAGCTGTCGAGGAACGACCGCAGCTTCCTGGAGCGGCTCGGATGCTTCAGCTTGCGCAGCGCCTTCGCTTCGATCTGACGGATACGTTCGCGGGTAACCGAGAACTGCTGGCCGACTTCTTCGAGCGTATGGTCGGTGTTCATGCCGATGCCGAAGCGCATGCGCAGCACGCGCTCTTCGCGCGGCGTGAGCGATGCCAGAACACGCGTCGTCGTTTCGCGCAGGTTCGCCTGAATGGCCGCGTCGATCGGCAGAAGCGCGTTCTTGTCCTCGATGAAATCGCCGAGATGCGAATCTTCTTCGTCACCGACAGGCGTTTCGAGCGAGATCGGCTCCTTGGCGATCTTCAGGACCTTGCGGACCTTTTCGAGCGGCATGGCGAGCTTTTCAGCCAGTTCTTCCGGCGTCGGCTCGCGGCCGATCTCGTGCAGCATCTGGCGCGAGGTACGAACGATCTTGTTGATCGTCTCGATCATGTGCACCGGAATACGGATCGTGCGGGCCTGGTCGGCGATCGAACGGGTGATCGCCTGCCGGATCCACCATGTCGCATAGGTGGAGAACTTGTAGCCGCGGCGATACTCGAACTTGTCGACCGCCTTCATCAGGCCGATATTGCCTTCCTGAATGAGGTCGAGGAACTGCAGGCCACGGTTCGTGTACTTCTTGGCGATGGAGATGACGAGGCGAAGGTTCGCTTCGACCATTTCCTTCTTGGCGATACGCGCTTCGCGCTCGCCCTTCTGCACCATCGACACGATGCGACGGAATTCGGCGATCGAGATGCCGGTTTCCGTTGCAAGGTTCTGGATCTCCTGGCGGATGTCGCGGATCGTGGTGTTTTCGCCTTTGGCGAACTCCTTCCAGCCGCGTGCGGCCAGATTGGCGATCGACTTCATCCAGTTCGGATCGAGCTCGGCCCCCTGGTACTGTTCCAGGAACGAGTCGCGCTTGACGCCGTAGGATTCGGCCAGACGCAGCAGGCGGCCTTCGTTCTGCATCAGTCGCTTGGAGATGTCGTAGAGCTGCTCGACGAGGGCGTCGACGCGGTTCTGGTTCAGCGACAGAGACTTCACCGCCTTGATGAGCTCATCCTTGAGCTCCTTGTAGCGGCGTTCCTGAGCGGAAGACAGCGTGCCGGTCGCAGCCAGACGCTGCTCGACCTGCTGGTCCTGCAGCTTGCGCAGCTTCTTGTAGGTCTCGGCGATGATGTCGAGCGTTTCCATGACCTGCGGACGCAGTTCCGCTTCCATGGCGGCCAGCGACAGGTTGGATTCGTCCTCGTCCTCTTCTTCCTCTTCCGGAGGCAGGCCCTCGCCGCCGACATTGGTGATGTCGTCGTCGCCCGAACGGGTGCGGCGGGTCTTTTCCTTCTCTTCAGCAGCCTTGCGATCAGCCTCGATCTTCTCAGGGCTCTGGAACTGCGGAGCAGCCTTCGCCTCGGGACCGGAATAGGTCGTTTCGAGATCGATGATCTCACGCAGCAGCGTCGTGCCTTCGTTGAGTTCGTCGCGCCAGATGATGATCGCCTGGAAGGTCAGCGGGCTCTCACAGAGACCACCGATCATCGTTTCGCGGCCGGCCTCGATGCGCTTTGCGATGGCGATTTCGCCTTCGCGCGACAGAAGCTCCACCGAACCCATTTCGCGCAGATACATGCGCACGGGGTCGTCGGTGCGGTCGGTCGGCTCTTTCTTCTTGGCGGTCGCAAGTGCGGTACCACCGGAGGGAGCAAGCTCGCCGCCTTCGCTTTCGTCGTCCGAACCGGAATCGTCGTCGCCGCCGTCGTTGCCGCCAGCTTCTTCGGCTTCTTCATCCTCGATGACGTTGATGCCCATATCCGACAGCATCGACATCGTGTCTTCGATCTGTTCGGATGTCACTTCCTCGGACGGGAGAACGGCATTGAGCTCGTCCATCGTCACATAGCCGCGCTTCTTGGCGGCCTTGATCATTTTCTTGACCGCGTCATCGGAAAGATCGAGAAGAGGGCCGTCGGTACCGCCGTCGCGTTCGACTTCCGCTTCTTCGTTCTCTTTGACCTTCGTTGCCATGTATATCGTCGCCTTCCTGACGCTATTCAAACTCGCTGCGGTAAAACGGCCCTATCAAAGCCGGCGCGCCGCAAACGGCCGTCTCGAATCACCTGATCCCAGATAACGGGATGACATTTAATGCCTGATTAACCACGATTGCCGGCGCCGGACGACAGAGTTCATATGTCACCAAATGTCCGGCCATGGTTGTGCGATCTGCCCTTGACCCAGTTCACCGCTATTCAAGTCGAACGGTGATTCCCACAATTTTAGTTCTCGTCAAGCTTTTCCAGCAAAAAAGCGCGAGAAAACTTGGAAAAGGCCTTATCCACAGGCCACAAGCCGCCGAAGCGGTTGCCAAGCATAGATAGGATGTCACCACGGGAAGACAAGAGCGTGCCGCATTCTTCTGAAACGACCAGTTGTCGCACACATCACCCACACCTCCCCGCCGCGACCTGCGGTCACCCCGAGGCTCCAGCCAACCGACAGACTAATGCGACTTGCCGTCCCATGGCTGAATCTCGATCGTCGCGAGATCGACGGCGGGCACGCAGCGCAGATTGATGCAGGCCATCTCGGTGCCGTCAGGCATCTTGCCCTCGCTGAACGGGCCGACGCCGCAATTGCTGCAGAAGTGATGCTGGATCACACGGGTGTTGAACGTATAGGTCGATAGTGCTTCGCGCGGCGTCTTCAGGCTGAACTTGTCGCGCGGCACGAAAGCGAGCAACCCGCCGCGGCGTCGGCAGAGCGAACAGTTGCAATCGATCGCCGATGTAAAATCGCCCTCGACATCGAAAGCGATCTGGCCGCAGTGGCAGCTTCCTTCATAGTTCATGTCATTCTCCTCCCATTACCAGTCCATCACCACCTTGCCTGAGTTGCCCGACCGCATCGCCTCGAAGCCCTCGCGGAAATCGTCGATGCCGATGCGGTGGGTAATCACAGGCGCAAGGTCGAGCCCGCCCTGCACGAAGGCGATCATCTTGTACCAGGTCTCGAACATCTCGCGGCCGTAGATGCCCTTGAGATTGAGCATCTTGAAGATCACCTTGTTCCAGTCGATCTCGAAACCGGCGGGCGCGATGCCGAGAATGGCGATCTTGCCGCCATTGTTCATCTTGTCGATCATGTCGCGAAAGGCAGGTGCGGCCCCCGACATCTCCAGCCCGACATCGAAGCCCTCGGTCATCCCGATCGAGGTCATCACGTCGGAGAGGTTCTCTTTCGACGCATCGACGACATGATCGATGCCGAGCTTGCGGGCGAGATCGAGCCGGTGCGGATTGATATCGGTGATCACGACCTTGCGCGCCCCCGACCGTTTGGCGACCAGCGCCCCCATGATGCCGATCGGACCCGCGCCGGTGACCAGCACGTCCTCGCCGACGAGATCGAAAGAGAGTGCCGTATGCACCGCATTGCCGAACGGATCGAAGATCGCCGCGATCTCATCGGGAATATCATCGGGGATCGGCACGACATTGGCTTCGGGAATGCAAACGAATTCACCGAACGAACCCGGCCGATTGACGCCGACGCCCAGTGTATTGCGGCAGAGATGCCCGCGCCCGGCGCGACAGTTGCGGCACTTGCCGCAGACGATATGCCCCTCGCCCGAGACCCGATCGCCGACATGATACTTGGTGACGGCGGAGCCCACCTCGGCGATCACGCCGCAGAACTCGTGCCCCACCACCATCGGCACAGGAATGGTCTTCTGCGCCCACTGGTCCCAGTTCCAGATATGCACGTCGGTGCCGCAGATCGCCGACTTCTTAACCTTGATCAGCACATCGTTCGGCCCGACCTCGGGCACCGGCACCTGCTCCATCCACAGCCCGACCTCGGCCTTCGACTTCACCAGCGCCTTCATCATGTTCGACATTCAATTCCTCCCAATTGCCGCGTTCCCCCTTCTCCCCGCGGGGAGAAGATGCCCGTCAGGGCGGATGAGGGGGCCACACGGCACGCCCTAAACCAGACCAACTGCTCTTCGCTTTCGCTCAGAGCCTCGCTCCGCTCGCCCCCTCATCTGTCCTGCGGACATCTTCTCCCCGCCGGGGAGAAGAGGGGTGCTCGCGGGCTAAATCACACCCAACTCCCGCCCAGCCTCGGCAAACGCCTCGATCGCCCGCTCGACATCCTCGACCGAATGCGCCGCCGACATCTGCGTGCGGATGCGCGCCTGCCCCTTGGGAACCACAGGGAAGGAGAAGCCGATCACGTAGACGCCCTTCTTCAGCATCAGCGCCGCCATGTCCTGCGCCAGCTTCGCGTCACCCAGCATGACGGGAATGATCGGATGCCCCTCGCCCGCAAGCGTGAAGCCGAGCTTCGTCATCTCCGAGCGAAACAGATCCGCATTGGCGGACAACCGCGCCCGCAGTGCGTCACCATGATCGATCAGGTCAAAGACCTTCAGTGATGCCGCCGCGATGACAGGCGCCAGCGTATTGGAAAACAGATAGGGCCGAGACCGCTGCCGCAGCCACTCCACCACCTCGGCCTTCGCCGACGTATAGCCGCCCGAAGCGCCACCCAGCGCCTTGCCGAGCGTACCGGTGATGATATCGACTCTGCCCTCGACACCGCAATGCTCCGCCGAGCCGCGCCCATGCTTGCCGACAAAACCGACCGCATGGCTGTCGTCCACCATGACCATCGCGCCGTATTTCTCGGCGAGATCGCAGACGCCCTGGAGATTGGCGATGATCCCGTCCATCGAAAACACGCCATCGGTGGCGATCAGCTTGAACCGGCTGCCCTCGGCCTTCTTCAACTCCTCCTCGAGCGCCGCCATGTCGTTGTTGGCGTAGCGGAAACGCTTGGCCTTGGAGAGCCGCACGCCGTCAATGATCGAGGCATGGTTCAGCGCATCCGAAATGATCGCATCCTCCTCGCCAAGCAGCGTCTCGAACAAGCCGCCATTGGCATCGAAGCAGGAGGAATAAAGGATCGTGTCTTCCATCCCGAGAAACGACGAAATCCTTGCTTCAAGCTGCTTGTGCTCCTCCTGCGTACCGCAGATGAAACGCACGGAGGCCATCCCATAGCCATAGCGATCAAGCGCCTTCTTGCCGGCTTCCGCCAGCTCCGCGTTGTCGGCAAGGCCGAGATAATTATTAGCGCAGAAATTCAGCACCCGCTCGCCGGAAGCAATCGCGATCTCACCCGCCTGTTTCGAGGTGATGACGCGCTCCGCCTTATAAAGCCCGGCCTCCTTCAGGCCGGCAAGCTCTGTACGCAAATGGGAGAGGAACTGCGAGGTCATTGGTGGCCCTTCTCGTATTCATCCGGGTAAACGAAGCAACTGCTTTGTAAGCCATCATGAAGATAGCGCCAACCGTCGAATAGATGGTACACGACAGAGCTCGGACCAGTACCAACATCATTCGAACGCCGAAGGGTGTGTCGAAAAGTTCATTTGCTATTATAAAGCGAAATCCCTATTATCAGGGTCGTGGGCAAGCGTCGGAAAATCCCCAAGTTGCCGAAAGGTGGCAGCACTCTTCGCAGTGTGGGACAGGGGACCGGGGGCCCACATCTTATCTTCGCCCGACAATCAATGCCTTGCTCGATCGATGAGCCAATCGACGAAACTCCGCTGTTCGAGGTTCAACGGACATTTCGAGTATGGCGGGATGAGTGTGAAGCCGTAGTTCAGCGCGTTTCCGTCCGATTTAATAAGCCGGGAGGCAATCTCGCGAGCGTAGCGATCCTCGCAGCGCCCGTAACCATTCGGTTCAAGGGCTTTCCAGACCGCGCTGGTAAAGAGGTCCGCCACCTGCAAGCCGGCCCTCACCTTATGGTTCTCCACGGCTATATCTTCTGGATCCAATACAGACCAATCGATTGATCGAACAGGCTGCAGCTTCTCGCGGCCGTCGCGAAGAAACCTCAGGTAATCTCGCATCTGCTCGTAATCGGTGCCCTTGCGTCGCGAAAACACCACGCGCAAATGAGCCTGTTCGCCGATGGCGGCGGCGCGCTTGCTGCAGGCGTCAGTAATTCTCTCAAGCAGGAGCCGCGTCAGATAGTTGTAGAGATGCTGCTTCGTTTTGAAGACGTCGCGCTCACCTGCTTCCAGCAAGGTCTTCTTTGCGGATGAGACGATGCAGGCGCCGATGGGTTTCTTTGCGATTGTAGCGCAGGCATGGACGCGCTGGTCATGCTTCAAATCGCGGAAATGCAAATCTCTGTTGTTCTTGTTCTTGAAGGCGCTCATGATTTCATCGCGCCAACCGACGATCAGCCGATCATTGTCCTCGCTCACAATGCAGGCGCCGATCGAAAACCACTGCGATTGAGCAGTCGGCTCATCGCTTCCCAATTTTCCGAAGCCTTCATCGCCGGCCTCGTCAACATAAGCAATAAATCGCTTCAAATCAGCCACCGCCTCGGCGCCGTGCAATCACCAAAAACAATATCTGAAGTTGTACAGATATCTATATTCGGCAGCAACGTTCAAAGCGATGCGATAGACCTCACCCGTCAAACCCCAAAATCACCTCCAGAAATGCATCCCCATACCGCTCGAGCTTCGACTGCCCGACGCCGGAAATGCCGAGCAGTTCCTTGTGCGTGCGCGGCCGCTCGGTGGCGAATGCGATGAGCGTCGTGTCGGGGAAGACGACGTAGGGTGGGACGCTGAGTGAGCGGGCGATCGCGGTGCGCTCGGCGCGCAGCGCCTCGAACAGCGCGTCGTCGGAGCCTGACAAGACCGAGCGTCGCTCGGCCTGCGCTGCCCTCTTCGGCCGCCGTTCGGAGGCCGGGCGGTCCTTGCGGAAGAACACCTCGCGTTCGCGCTTGAACACGGCGCGCGCGCCCTCCTCCAGCTTCAGCGCGCCGAAAGCTCCATGGTCGACGCGCACGAGTCCCATCGCGAGAAGTTGCCGGAACACGGATTGCCAGGTGCGCGCAGCGATATCCTTGCCGGCGCCGAAAACCGGCATTTCGGTGTGGCCGAAGCGCTCAGTCTTTTCGTTGACATTGCCGATCAGGACATCGACCACATGACCCGTGCCGAAACGTTCGCCCGTGCGATAGATCGCCGCCAGCGCCTTGATCGCCGCATCCGTCCCATCCCAGGTCTCGACCGGCTTCAGGCAGGTGTCGCATCCGCCGCAATTGCCGGCGTGGCTTTCGCCGAAATGCGATAGGATCGCCTGCCGCCGGCACGATGCCGTCTCGCAGATGGCCAGCAACGCGTTGAGCTTGGAACGTTCCACGCGCTTGATCTCGTCGGCGGCACCGCCTTCGTCGATCATCCGCCCGCGCTGGATGACGTCAGCCATGCCGTAGGCCATCCAAACCTCGGATGGCAGACCGTCGCGCCCTGCGCGGCCGGTTTCCTGATAATAGGCTTCGACGGAACCCGGCAGGTCAAGATGCGCGACATAGCGCACGTTCGGCTTGTCGATCCCCATGCCGAAGGCGACGGTGGCGACAAGGCAGAGATCCTCTTCCTTGAGGAAGGCATCCTGGTTGGCGTCTCGCACCGCGCGATCCATGCCGGCATGATAGGCGAGCGCCCGGATACCCTGACCGTTCAGCCACTCGGCCGTATCCTCGACCTTGGCGCGCGACAGGCAATAGACGATGCCGCTATTGCCCTTATGGCCGGCGAGAAACCGCAGGAGCTGCTGGCGCGGCTGGTCGCGCTCGACGATTTCGTAGCTGATATTCGGCCGGTCGAAGCTGGTGGTGAAGATCTTCGCGCCGTTCAGCCCCAGGCGTGCGGCGATATCGTCGCGCGTATGCGGATCGGCGGTCGCCGTCAGCGCGATACGGGGAACGCCCGGATAAAGCTCGCCGAGCTTGCCGAGTTCGCGATATTCAGGCCGGAAGTCATGGCCCCATTGGGAGACGCAGTGGGCTTCATCGATGGCGAAGAGCGCGATCCTGGCATTGCCGATGATATCGCGGAACCCCTCCATCAGGATGCGTTCCGGCGTCACGTAGAGCATGTCGAGATTTCCCGACGAGATCGCCCGGCGAACCTCGACATACTCCTCGCGCGTTAGCGACGAGTTGAGCGCGGCCGCGCGAATGCCGAGCTGCTTCATCGCCTCCACCTGATCGCGCATCAGCGCGATCAGCGGCGAAACGACGATGCCGACGCCATCGCGGCAGAGTGCGGGGATCTGGAAGCAGAGCGATTTGCCGGCGCCCGTCGGAAACAACACCAGCGCATCGCCGCCATCGACCACATGCTCTACGACCGCCTGCTGCTTGCCGCGAAAGGCCGGATAGCCATAGACGTGGTTGAGAATGCCGAGCGGCGTGCGCTCGGCGCCAAACAGCGCATCACCCGCTGAAAACCGTGTATCCGCCGCGTCCATCAATGGCTCGCAGCCCCTTTGACGCGGCCCGAGAGCACGCCGAAGCCATCGATGATCGCTTCCTGGTTCTCAAGCCGCAGTCCCTCGAAATGAACCTCCTGCAGCGCCCGCATCAGCTGGTCGATCACCTCTTCGTTGCCGCTTTCGGTGGCCTCGGCGATCTCTTTTTCCAGCTCGATCTTCTGCCAGCGCAGCGCCTTGGACCGCTTGTGGAAGGCAAGCGCCTGACGATAGCCTTCGCGCGCATCCTCCATCGCCGCCTGCTCGGTGGCGATCCAGAGCCGCGCATTGCGGATCTGCTGCTCCAGCGCCTGGATCAGCCCGCCAAAACCCTGCTCTTCCAGGCGCTCGATCAGATAATCGCGCGTCAGGTGCGGACCGGCGACAGCCGCCGCAGCGCCGAGCATGCCCGACCAGAGCCGCTGCAGCTCGCGGCTGTCGTAATCGATCGAGGCAATCTCGTCATATTCGTCCTGCATCAGCGCCGGGTGGTTGACGACGGTCAGCGCCAATACGCTCTCGCGCAGCGCCGGCGTCTCCTGGTGGCCGCGCACCAGCCCGGAGCGAGCCAGCCGATCCGAAATACCACCGCCGGAAACACGCGCACCGCGCGGGCCGTCGTTGCCGCGTCCGCGCCCCTGGCCACCGCCACGCTCGAAACCGCCGCGATCAAAATTGCGCCGCTCGCCGCCGTCGCGGTTCTGGAACTGCGGCCGGAAAAAGCCGTTCAGCCGGTCGCGCATGTCCTGCTGGTAGTGCCGGCGCACATCCTCGTCGGCGATGACGGCGACCAGCTGCCTCAGCCGCGCCTCGAGCTCGGCCTTCGCCTCCGGCGTCTCGAACGAGCCGGTCTTCAATTCGCGGCCCCAGATCATCTCGGCCAGCGGCTTGGCCTGGCTCATCACTTTGTCGAACGGCGCCCGCCCCTCGTTGCGCACGAGATCGTCGGGGTCCTTGCCGTCAGGCAGCAGCGCGAAACGCACGGTCCGGCCGGGCTTGATATGCGGCAGCGCAAGATCTGCCGCGCGGTTGGCGGCGCGGATACCGGCGCCGTCGCCGTCGAAGCAGAGCACCGGCTGCGGCGTCATCTTCCAGAGGAGCTCCAACTGGTTTTCGGTGAGCGCCGTGCCGAGCGGAGCGACAGCGTTCTCGACGCCCGCCTGATAGAGCGCGATCACGTCCATGTAGCCTTCGACGGCAATGATCGTGCCTTCGCCATTGGCGCCCTGTGTCGAGCGTCGCGCGCGGGCGAAATTGTAGAGCACGTTGCCCTTGTGGAAGAGCTCCGTCTCGTTGGAATTGAGATACTTGGCCGGCGCGTCCGGCGACATGGCGCGGCCGCCAAAGGCGATCACCTTCTCGCGCGACGACAGGATCGGGAACATGATGCGGTCGCGGAAGCGATCGTAGGAAACCGGGATCTCCGGCCCGTGCACGACCAGCCCGCAGGCCTCGATCTGCTCCTTTGACGCCCCCTTGCCCGCCAGATGCTCCTTCAGCGCATTGCGGCTATCCGGCGCGAAGCCGAGACGGAAGGTTTCGATCGTCCGGCCGGTCAGCCCGCGGTCGCGCAGATAGGCGCGTGCCCGCGCGCCATTCGCCGTCTGCAGCTGGTCCTGGAAGAACTGTGTCGCCATCTCCATCACGTCGAGAAGCGTCGTCCGCTCCTTCTCGCGCTTCTCCATGGCGGGATCGGCGACGGGCATCGCCACACCGGCCATATCGGCGATCGTCTGCACCGCCTCGGGAAAGCTCAAGCCCTCGAGTTCGGTCAGGAAGCGGAAATGGTCACCCGTCACGCCGCAGCCGAAACAATGGTAGCGGCCCTTGCGGTCCTCGCAGTGGAAGCTCGGCGACTTCTCGCCATGGAACGGGCAGCATGCCCAGTAATCGGCGCGCGAGACGTTGGTCTTGCGCTTGTCCCAGCTCACACGGCGGCCGATCACGTCCGAAATCAGGACGCGGTCGCGTATCTCGTCGAGAAAGGAGTTTGAAAAGCGCATTTCTACCTCTTGGCTATCCTCCATATAAGCAAGTTCCCGGACGCATGCCACGAACTTTGGCCGATAGCCACGCTATACACAGGTTGCTTCGATGACCGATGCCCGACAACGCGGCCACCTGAAACTTTCAACAAAGCGTGACTGTCGAAGGCATTCACCACGCGCCAAGAGCTGGCTTAACAGGACGAACGAGACCAGCCGCGATGCAGCAACCTCTCCCCCTATAAGTAAAACAATACCTTACGGCCGAGACTCGAATCCGATTGCGAGCCGGACACCGTAACTGGTGTTCGCTTTAAGGCGACGATTCCCGCCAATTATTATTTTTTTGTAATTTGAATCTCATGCCGCATCGCAATAACGTCAGTCTCAACAAAGCGATCCCCTCGCAAGGCACCATCCCTACCCCCGGCGCCGCCTTGCAAGGGTGCCTTTGCAAATACCCGCTGATGAGGACCCAGGTCCTGCGTCGTCAGCCGGAGCAAAGAGCAAGAAGGCAGGAACGCCCCCAGTTCCTGCCTTCTTTAATTTCTACCTGACGTTTTATATTTTGCATCTAGACTGCCAATCACAGGCAGATTCCACCAGCAATTGATTGACAGTCGTTGGTCGCAAGTCCAATGAAGGCGGCAACTTCGGATGGTTGCCAGGCATGCCACATAAGGTTGAAGAATTTTTAGAGAGTGACGCATTTTTCGCGTTGGTTCTGGAATTCGCGCGCGAAATGCTCGCGATCTACCGCGAAAGCCCACGCATCGCGTCGATATTCGCCGCCCAGCAGCGCTGGTTGATGGCGCAACTCGGATTCGCGCTCTATTTCGGCTATCCTGATGATCCCAAGGGTGGCCTCTACTCCGGCCGCTTCATTGCATTCGCCATCGAAAAGAAGATCGCCAGCCGCAACACCGCCGCCGCCTTCATGCAGGAAATGCTCGCCTATCGTTTCCTGCGTCCCGTCGAAAGCCCATCCGACAAGCGCACGCGCCTGCTGGAGCCGACCGAAACGGCGCTCGAGCATTTCCACAAATGGCTCGCCGCCCACCTGATGATCCTCGACAACCTCGATGGCGGCCATCGTCTCGAGGCGGCGATGAAGGATCCGATGGTTTTTGCCCGCATGCAGCCACTGATCGCCAAGGGCATCATCGACAGCGACGCGGTGCGCGATCCCGGCGCCACCTACAATCTCTTCAACTGGGCGAACTCCGGCGGCCTCGTCATGGACTTGCTGATGACGCGCATAACCTCGTTCGACCAGTCGATGGAGCGCGTCGCGATCGGAAGGCTCTCGCTGAAGGAAATCCGCGACCAGTTCATGATCTCCAACACGCATCTGAAGCGACTGCTGTCGCAGGCAGCCGAGATGGGCAGCATCGGCTGGTCGGAGGCCTCGTTCAAGGGCGAGACCTGGATGTCGAAGAAGTTCGTGCGGGAATATTGGGGCTACCAGGCCGCGAAATTCGCCGTCATCGACGCGGCCGCGGCAAGCGTGCTCGGGCCCGCGGTCCCAAGGACCGCGCGCCTGGCTTGATCGATCAGTTCAGGAGTTCCTTGACGGCGCCCGAGGCCTTGGAGAAATCCATCTGGCCGGCATAGCGCTCTTTCAGCACCGCCATCACCTTGCCCATATCCTTCGGACCCGCGGCGCCCGTTTCGGCGATGATCGCCGCGATGTTGGCGCGCACATCCGAATCGGAGAGCTGCTTCGGCATGAAGTCCTGCACCACCTTGATTTCGGCGCGCTCCTTGGCCGCGAGTTCCGGACGATTGTTCTCGTCGTAGATCTTCGCCGATTCGTCGCGCTGCTTCACCATCTTTGCCAGGATCTGCAGGATTTCGTCGTCGCTGGCCTCTTCCTTGCCGGCGCCGCGATTGGCGATATCGCGGTCCTTGATCGCGGCCTGGATCAGGCGAACGGTCGAAAGACGCTCGGCATTCTTGGATTTCATCGCATCCTTGAGGGCGGCGGCGAGTTGATCGCGCAACATCATAAACACTCCTGTTTGAATGCCGCTTCATAAACCAGACGAATGCGTGGGATCAAATAAATTGCGAAACGCGCGACATAAAGCGGCAGAAAACCCTTAGAATCTGCGGTACAAAGATTGACCTCAGGAAATAGCGTGGCTATTTACCGCCACCTGCACCAAAATTCGTGATCAGGCCTGAGAGCGCGCGCCTTGCAGCGCGTACACGCTTGCGAACCAAAATGGCCGGCCAACGTTGCCCAAGGACGTCTGGCGGCCGGAAACGGGATGAAGATGACCGCGACAGCACCCTGGACAACCGAAAAGCCGACCGCCCTGCTCGTTCTGGCGGATGGCACAGTGATCGAAGGCAAGGGCATCGGCGCGACCGGCAAGGTCCAGGCCGAAGTGGTCTTCAACACCGCGCTGACCGGCTACGAAGAGATCATGACCGATCCCTCCTACCTCGGCCAGATCGTCACATTCACCTTCCCCCATATCGGCAACATCGGCACGAACGAAGAAGACATCGAAGACCTGACGCCGGCAGCACGCCACGGCGCAGTCGGCGTCATCTTCAAGGCCGACATAACCGACTCGTCCAACTACCGCGCCGCCAAGCATCTCGACGCCTGGCTGAAGGCCCGCGGCGTCATCGGTCTTTGCGGCATCGATACCCGCGCGCTGACTGCCTGGATCCGCGAGAACGGCGCCCCGAACGCCGTCATCGCCCACGACCCGAACGGCGTTTTCGACGTCGACACGCTGAAGGCCGAAGCCAAGGCCTGGAGCGGCCTCGAAGGCCTCGACCTCGCCAAGATCGCCTCCTCCGGCCAGTCCTCGCAGTGGTCGCAGACCCCGTGGGTCTGGAACGAAGGCTACGGCGAACTGAAAGCCGAGGATGCCAAGTACCACGTCGTCTGCCTCGACTACGGCGTCAAGCGCAACATCCTGCGCCTGTTTGCCGGCCTCGACTGCAAGGTCACCGTGATGCCGGCAACGACGAGCGCCGAGGAAGTGCTCGCCATGCAGCCAGACGGCATCTTCCTGTCGAACGGCCCGGGCGACCCGGCAGCAACAGGCGAATACGCCGTTCCGGTCATCCAGTCGCTGATCAAGACGGATATCCCGCTCTTCGGCATCTGCCTAGGACACCAGATGCTGGGCCTGGCACTCGGCGCCAAGACCGAGAAGATGCACCAGGGCCACCACGGCGCCAACCATCCGGTCAAGGACCACACGACGGGCAAGGTCGAGATCGTCTCGATGAACCACGGCTTCGCGGTCGACACGAAGTCGCTGCCGGAAGGTGTTGAGGAGACTCACGTTTCGCTCTTCGACGGCACGAACTGCGGCCTGCGCGTTTCCGGCAAGCAGATCTTCTCCGTCCAGCACCACCCGGAAGCCTCCCCCGGCCCGCAGGACAGCCACTACCTCTTCCGCCGCTTCATCAACATGGTGCGCGAGAAGAAGGGCGAAGCGGCACTGGCCGAACGCTGAGCGGATAGACAGAGATCAATTAAAGAGAGCGGCGCCGAAGACCACGGCGCCGCTCTCTTCATATCAGGCCTTGGGCCTGGTCTTGCCGTCATTTGTTAACAGCAATTTAAGGCCGGCATTTCATGATCCGCACCCAGGCGCGTGCAGCGCCGGCCGAAGGTGCCATCGATGCAGGAAAAGAAGCACATAGCCAGTCTCGACGGCTTGCGCGGCATGGCCGCCGCGGCAGTGGTCTTCTCGCACCTCGATCTGATCTTCCCCTCGCTTGCGCCCTACATGATAACAGGCGTCGGCGGCCGGGCCGTGGCGATCTTCTTCGCCCTCAGCGGCTTCCTGATGGCCTATCTCTACGGTGACCGGCCAATCAGCCGCAAGGCAGTGGCCGACTTCCTGGTCAGCCGCTTCTCTCGCATCTATCCGGTCTACCTGGTGGCGGTTCTTGTGGTCGCG
The DNA here is from genome assembly GCF_057809895.1 of Rhizobium sp. FG113. Lineage (NCBI taxonomy): Bacteria > Pseudomonadati > Pseudomonadota > Alphaproteobacteria > Hyphomicrobiales > Rhizobiaceae > Rhizobium > Rhizobium sp. FG113. Next base: position 169,515 of record NZ_JBMDKV010000005.1, read on the forward strand.
GTTCTATCGAGCATTCCTGGCTTCGACTTCATCAACCCGATCCACGGCGGCAAGGAAATCCTGCGCCATGTCCTGCTCTTAGGGTCCACCGGCGTGCTGTGGTCCGTCCCGCCGGAGATCCAGTTCTATCTGCTCTTTCCGGTGATCTGGCTCTTCTTCAGCGACATGAGGCGATACCAGGCAATCGGCGTGGTGCTTGCAGGCCTTTTGGCGCTCGACGCGCTAGACGGCTTCCCGGGTCCCGGCATCCTGCTGGTCTCGAAGCTCGCTTTCTTCCTTCTCGGCGCCACCGTCGGCCGGCTCCAACCGCTACTGAACAACCGGTTGGATGGCATCACCACGGGCATCTTGGCGCTGACGCTGCCCTTCTTCATCCTGATATCGAACCACCTGTTTCCCAATGCCGACAACGCCTGGGGATTGGCGCCCGCCTTCGCCGGCGCGCTCGCCGTTCTATTGGTGGCGCAGGAGCATCGGATTTCAGCAGCGGTCTTCGCCGCCGCCCCGATGCGCTTTCTCGGCAAGATCAGCTTCTCGCTCTATCTCTTCCACGTGCCGGTGATGTTCCTGATGGGCAACGCCCTGTCATCAACGCTGCCGCTTTACATCGTCGTCCTAGTGGCACTCGCCGCCGCCCTGCTGATCGCCTGGATCAGCTACGAGTGCATCGAGACCCCGGCCCGCCGGGCGCTGGTATCGCTCTGGCATCAACGCGGGTCGAAGATCCTCGCCAATCCGCAGCCGAATACCCGCAGCTGAGCGACGCCAGGTTTAAACCTCGCGCCGCATCAAGATGTAGAACCGCGCGCAGAGCATCAGCGCGGCCGTGAACAATCCGATCAGGAAGCCGAGCCAGATGCCGATACCGCCGAGCCCGAGCGGAAACGCCAGCGCCCAAGCCAGGAAGAAGCCGATCGGCCAATAGGCGATCAACGCCAGGATCATCGGGACGCGCGCATCCTTCAGCCCGCGCAGCAGGCCGTTGGCGATCGCCTGCAGACCATCGACCAGCTGGAACAGCCCGGCGATCACGATCAGCGGTCCGGCATAGGCAAGCACCTGCGGCGCCTCGGCCGAGTGGGTGTCGAGGAACCAGCCGGCGAAGAAACCGGGCATGATCGCAAACAGCAACCCGCCGATAGCCGAGATGACGCAGGCGAGTACCGACACCGACACGGCCGCGCGCACCAGCGCCACGCGATCCCCCTGCCCATGCGCGACGCCGACCCTGACGGTCGCCGCCTGCGACAGGCCGAGCGGGATCATGAAGGCGATCGACGCCCACTGCAGCGCGATGCCGTGCGCGGCAAGCTCGATCGTGCCGATCCGGCCCATCAACAGCGACGCCATCGTAAACAGGCTGACTTCGGCAAGGATGGTGACGCTGATCGGCAACCCGAGGCGCACGACCTCGAAGAAAGCCTTCCAGTCCGGCCGCCAGAAGCGAACCAGGATCTCGTAGCGCCGTGTCTCCGGCCGGCTCTGGACGTAAGCCAGGATGAAGAAGAAGCCCGCCGTCTGCACCAGCACCGAGACGATCGCCGCACCGCGCAGCCCCATGGCCGGCAGGCCGAAATGGCCGAGCACCAGCGCGTAGGCGAAGACGGCGTTCAGCACCAGCATGGCGATCGTGACGTTGAGGATCACGGCCGCCTTGCCGATGGCGCTCACAAGCGCGCGCAGCACGTTGTAGAGCAGCCCCGGCAGCACGGCGAACTGGCCGATGACGATATAGCTATCCGCCAGCGCCGCCACCTCGGGCTTCTGCCCGGCGGCAAGCAAGATGTGCTCGGAATTGAAGAAGGCCGGCAGCATCAGCACCCAGAAGGCGATAACGACCCACAGGCCCATGCGCAGCGACCGGCGCACGCTGACGACGTCGCCACGGCCATAGGCTTGCGCCACCATCGGAATGACGGCGATCGAGAAACCGGAGCCGAAAACCAGGATCGTGAACAGGAACTGGCCGGCCAGCACCATCGCCGCCAGATGCTCGGCACCCAGCCGCCCGACGATCATCACGTCGGTGGTGTTGATACCGAGCTGGGCCAGCTGCGCACCGATCAGCGGCACGCCGAGCGCCAGCGTCGCGCGGATATGCGCGCTCCAACGGTTATCGGTTGTCGGCGCCAGCTTTCGCGCGTCGATCGACGTGTCCATGACGGTGTCCTGTGAGTTGGTGCAAATAGTCGCAAGGCGCGACAATATGACCAAGGCTCTAACGGAAATGCCGAGGAAGGGACACCGAAAAATATGCAGATGATGAAATATTCATCATCACATCATCAATTCTGATCGATCACTCGGCCGCCTGACCGAGCGCCTTGTCTGTCTTGGAGACACGCACGCGCAAAAAAAACACCAGGGTGGCGATCAGGATGAAGAACGCCGCCATCAGGAACGGCGCGCCCGCGAAGGTGACCGGCGCATCCGGCTTGGTGAAATAGCCGAACATCTGCGTGAAGATCAGCGGACCGATGATCGTCGTGATGCTGGAAAGGCTCGTCAGCGCCCCCTGGAGCTCACCTTGCGCCGAGGGCGGCACCTTGCCGGCGGCAATGCTGCGAAGCGGCGGATCGGCGATGTTTTCCATCACGGTCAGTACGATGACCGCATAGACCACCCATCCCTCCCAGGCAAAGGCATAGCCAGTGAGACCGACCACCGAGAAACAGAGCCCGACCACCGCCGTCTTCCATTCACCGAGAACGGGCACGATCCTCGGCAGCACCAGCGCCATGACGACGGCGGCACCGATCCCGTAAATGCCGAGCGAAAGCCCGATCTCGCCCTCACTCCAATTGTAGCGGTAGCTGGTGACGAACGACCAGACAGCCGGATAGACGGCATGCGCCAGCCAGAACAGGAACATGACGGCAGCGATCGAACCGATGCCGGAATAGTTTCGCATCTGCTTCAACGCGCCAAGAGGATTGGCCCGCTTCCATTCGAAACGGCGCCGGTTCTTGGCATCGAGCGTCTCGGGCAGCAGGAAGCAGGCCGCGACGAAATTGAGGAACGACACCGCCGCCGCGCCATAAAACGGCACGCGCGGCCCGAACTCGCCGAGGAAGCCGCCGATGACGGGACCGACGGTAAAGCCGACGCCAAACGCGATGCCGATGAGGCCGAAATTCTTGGCGCGGTTCTCTTCGTTGCTGATGTCGGCGATATAGGCCGAACAGGTCGCGAAGCTGCCACCGCTCAAGCCCGCCAGCATGCGCCCGATGAACAGCATCCAGAAACTGGTCGCCACCGCGCAGATAAGATTGTCGATCGCGAAGGTCAAAACCGAAAGCAGCAGCACCGGCCGCCGCCCGAAGCGATCGCTCAGATTGCCGAGCAACGGCGCGAACAAAAACTGCATGCCGGCATAGACGACGAGCAGCCAGCCGCCATCGAGCGCCGCATCGCTGACGGAACCGCCGGTGAGCTGCTCCAGATAAACAGGAAGCACCGGCATGATGATCGCGATCCCGATCACGTCGAGAAAAAGGATCATGAAGACGAGGAACAGTCCACGGCGGACGAATTTTGGATCAAGCATGCTGCATCTCTAAATCAGTACGTGTTCCAGAGGACGATCTCGTCCGCCGCTATGCTACATAGCCGGGAGAATGGAAACAATACGTGAACATTTCAATTGTTTTGATAGGCTAAAGACTTATATTGATAGACAACAGGAACAAATAGTGGACTTCGGGACCTTCTATTACTCCGCCTTTATGAAGTCGATGAAGGCCCGCAGCGCCGCCGGCATGTGGCGACGGCTGGCGTAATAGAGGAGCGGTCCGGAAAACTCCGTCACCCACTCCTCCAGAATGAGCTCCAGCCGCCCGGCCTCAACCTCGGGCATGACCACCTCCTCGAAGGTGCGCATGATGCCGAGGCCGGCAACCGCAGCTCCCACCTCGATCTCCAGCGCATTGGCCGACACCTGCCCCGTCGGCGTGATCATCAGCGTTTCGCCATCGCGATCGAACTCCCAAGGCGTCGCGCTCGTACCGCTCCGGAACCGGTGGATGATGCAATCGTGGTCGATGAGATCGCGCGGATGCTGCGGCACGCCACGCCGCTTGAGATAATCGGACGACGCGGCCGTCACATAGCGCTGCCGGCGCGGACCGATCGGCACGGCGATCATGTCGCGCTCCAGCCGCTCGTCATAGCGAATGCCCGCATCATAGCCGGCGCCGAGCACATCGATGAAACTGTCCTCGCCGATCACCTCGATCCGCACTTTCGGATAGGCCTTCAGAAAACGGTTGATGATATCTGACAGGAAGGAGCGCGCCACGATCGTCGGCACGTTGAGCCTGAGCGTGCCGGATGGTCCCTCGCGAAAGCTGTCGAGCTGCCCGAGCGCCGAAGCGACCTCCCCTAGCGCTGGCGCCAGCCTTTCGAGAAGCCGCTGCCCGGCCTCCGTCGGCGTCACGCTGCGCGTCGTCCGGTTGAGAAGCCGCACCCCGAGCCGCTCCTCTAGACGTCGCAGCGAATCGCTGAGCGACGAGGCCGAAACGCCCCGCTTGCGCGCCACCGCGCGAAAGCTTCTCTCCGTCGCGATTGCCGTGAAGGCATCGAGGTCGCTGAGTGGAAGATCATCCATTGTGCATTTTCCCGCACGATCGGCTCAAATTGAGCCGAACTATCGCACAAGGATGCACAAGACGAAAGCCGGTGAACGCGGCCCTGGAGACGGGACCTGCAACCGTCAGACTGGACCGGAGAACGTATCGCAGGCCTGCATCTGGCCGCTGTCGAAGCCGCGCTTGAACCATTTCACGCGCTGCGCCGAGGTGCCGTGGTTGAAGCTCTCGGGCACGACATAGCCCTGGCTGCGCTTCTGCAGCGTATCGTCGCCGATCTGTTGCGCGGCATTCAGCGCCTCCTCGAGGTCGCCTGCTTCCAGGATACCCTTCTGCTGGGTGAACTTGCCCCAGATCCCGGCGAAGCAATCGGCCTGCAGTTCGACGCGCACCGACATCTTGTTGGCGTCGGCCTCGCTCATACGCTGGCGCGCTTCGTTGAACTTGGGCAGGATGCCGAGCAGGTTCTGCACGTGATGGCCGACCTCGTGCGAGACAACATAGGCCTCGGCGAAATCGCCCGACGCGCCGAACTTGCGGCTAAGCTCGTTGAAGAAGGCGGTGTCGAGATAGACCTTGCGGTCCTGCGGGCAATAGAACGGCCCTGTTGCAGCTGAGGCAAAGCCGCAACCCGACTGCGTCTGCCCGGAAAACAGCACCAGCTTTGGATCTTCGTATTCACGCCCCATCGATTGGAAGATGCCCTGCCACGTATCCTCGGTCTCGGCGAGCACCGTGCGCACGAAGGCGGTCATCTCGTCATTGGCGGGTGTCTGGCTGCCGCCGGACTGGCTCTGCTCGTAACCCGGGCCACTCGACATGCCGCCATCCATCACCTGCAGGAGGTCGATGCCCATGGCCTTGAAGATCAGATAGAGCACGACGAGGAAGATGATGGTGCCGATGCTGAGCCCGCCACCGCGCCGGCCCATGCCGCCGCCAGACGGGAAGCTGAAGCCGCCCCCTCGTCCCAATCCACCCATGGAAGGATCACCGCGACGATCCTCGATATTGTCGGACTGACGCCGGCCTTTCCATTCCATGATGATCTCCCCGCAGAGACTGCTTGCTCTCTCATCCCTTATATATCCGGGGGGATGGGAAATTCCAGCCGATTTCAACCACGCGTATCCGCCCTTCGCGACCATGACAGGCGCTTGACGCGCGCCTTGCTTTCGCCCCTTCTGCACGAGGGAGAAATCGGAGGAGAACTGGCATGAAGGCAGTGCGGCTGGAAGCAATCGGGAAACTCTCGTTCAGTGAGGTAGAGAAGCCACGGCCCGGCGCCGGCGAGCTGCTTGTCCGCGTCGAGGCCTGCGGCATCTGCGGTACCGACAGGCATCTGCTTCACGGCGAATTCCCATCCAGACCACCCGTCACGCTCGGTCACGAATTCACCGGCATCATCGAGGAGATCGGCCCCGCCGTCAGCGGTTTTCGCGAGGGCATGCGCATCACCGGCGACCCAAACATCTCCTGCGGTCAATGCGACCAGTGCCAACGCGGCCGCGTCAATCTTTGCCGCAATCTCCAGGCAATCGGCATCAGCCGCGACGGCGGCTTTGCGGAGTATGTGATCGTCCCGCAAAAGCAGGCCTTCGTCCTGCCCGATGACCTCGATCCCGTCCACGGCGCCTTCTGCGAACCACTCGCCTGCTGCCTGCACGGTGTCGATCTGGCCGAGATCAGGACCGGCTCGTCTGTGGTCGTATTGGGCGGCGGCGTCATCGGCCTGCTGGTCGTGCAACTCGCGCGCCTTGCCGGCGCCACCGACGTTGTGCTCGTCACCCGCAGCGCCGACAAGCGGCGGCTGGCCGAAAGCCTCGGCGCGACAGTGACCGCAGACCCTAGTGATGGCGACATCATCAAACACATCACCGCGCCGGATGGTCTGTTGCCGGGCGGCGCCGATGTGGTCATCGAATGCGCCGGCGTCGCCGAGACCGTCGAGCAGGCCCCTCCCCTTGCCCGTCATGGCGGTACAGTCGTGATTCTCGGCGTCATGCCGCAGGGCGCGAAAGTGTCGATCGAGCCCTTCGACCTGCTGTTTCGCGAAATCAGGCTGATCGGCTCGTTCATCAATCCCTTCACCCACAGACGCGCCGCAGATCTGGTTGCCTCGGGCGTTATCAAGGTGGAGCCCCTGATATCGCGCCGTATCGGGCCTGCCGAAGCGGTGGATGCGATCAGCAATCCGGCCCGTCCGGGCGAGATTCGAGCGCTGGTTTTGCCAGGTCTTGGCTAGCCCCTTCCGATTCCTGTCGATTCCGAAAATTATGGGGTTCCGTTCACGGATACATTTGCCTATAAGCCGCTTCTAGCCTGAAAAGACCATCATATGCGCGACCCGGCCGGTGCCTCCCACCCTGGCCGGCTTTCTGCGCAGCTAGGAAACGGAAAAAAGCCCATGCCGAAGCGCCAAGACATCAAATCGATCCTCATCATCGGCGCAGGACCGATCGTCATTGGCCAGGCATGCGAGTTTGACTATTCCGGTACCCAGGCCTGCAAGGCGCTGCGCGAAGAAGGTTTTCGCGTCATCCTGGTCAACTCCAACCCGGCAACGATCATGACCGATCCGGGCCTCGCCGACGCAACTTACGTCGAGCCGATCACGCCTGAAGTCGTCGCCAAGATCATCGCCAAGGAACGCCCGGACGCACTGCTGCCGACCATGGGCGGCCAGACGGCGCTCAACACCGCGCTATCGCTGAAGCGCATGGGCGTGCTCGATCGCTACAATGTCGAGATGATCGGCGCCAAGCCGGCCGCCATCGACATGGCTGAAGACCGCGCGCTGTTCCGCGAAGCCATGGCCCGCATCGGCCTCGAAACCCCGAAATCGATGCTCGCCAATGCCACGGACATCAAGGATGCAGACCGCAAGGCACATGAGGCCGGGCGCGCCAAGCTGCGCGAAACGCTGTCGGGTGCCGATCTCGACAAGGCGTTGGACGATCTGGAAAACACCTGGAACCTCGGCGAAACCGTCCGCAAGCAGCGTTACATGGCACATGCCATGGCGATCGGCGCCCAGGCTCTCGACGTTGTCGGCCTACCGGCCATCATTCGTCCGTCCTTCACACTTGGCGGCACCGGTGGCGGCATTGCCTATAACCGCTCGGAATTTTTCGAGATCGTCGGCTCCGGCCTCGACGCCTCGCCGACGACAGAAGTGCTGATCGAAGAATCGGTCCTTGGCTGGAAGGAATATGAGATGGAAGTGGTCCGCGACACGGCGGACAACTGCATCATCATCTGCTCGATCGAAAACATCGACCCGATGGGCGTCCACACGGGCGATTCCATCACTGTCGCGCCGGCTTTGACGCTGACCGACAAGGAATACCAGATCATGCGTAACGCCTCGATCGCGGTTCTGCGCGAGATCGGCGTCGAAACCGGCGGCTCGAACGTTCAGTTCGCCGTCAACCCGAAGGACGGCCGCCTGGTCGTCATCGAAATGAACCCGCGCGTCTCGCGCTCGTCCGCTCTCGCATCCAAGGCCACCGGCTTCCCGATCGCCAAGGTCGCGGCCAAGCTCGCCATCGGTTACACGCTCGACGAACTGGAAAACGACATCACCGGCGGCGCAACGCCTGCCTCGTTCGAACCGTCGATCGATTATGTCGTTACAAAGATCCCACGTTTTGCCTTCGAAAAATTCCCGGGCGCCTCGCCGGTCCTGACCACCGCCATGAAGTCGGTCGGTGAAGTCATGGCCATCGGCCGCACCTTTGCCGAATCGCTGCAGAAGGCGCTGCGCGGTCTCGAAACCGGCCTGACCGGTCTCGACGAGATCGAAATCCCCGGCATGGAAGAAGGCGAAGGCAACAAGAACGCCATTCGCGCCGCCATCGGCACGCCGACGCCGGATCGCCTGCGTCAGGTCGCACAGGCACTGCGTTTCGGCCTCACCGAGGAAGAAGTGCACGAAGCTTGCAAGATCGATCCTTGGTTCATCGCTCAGTTCAAGGCGATCGTCGACAAGGAAGCCCGCATTCGCGAGCACGGCCTGCCGACCGATGCCGAAAACCTGCGCAAGCTGAAGGCCATGGGCTTCTCCGATGCCCGCCTCGCCTCGCTCACCTCCAAGCGTCCGAAGGAAGTGGCCGAACTGCGCAACGCGCTCAACGTGCGCCCGGTGTTCAAGCGTATCGACACCTGCGCCGCCGAATTCGCCTCGCCGACCGCCTATATGTACTCGACCTACGAAACCCCGTTCGTCGGCGAACTGCGCTCGGAAGCGGAAGTTTCCGCCGCCAAGAAGGTCGTCATCCTCGGCGGTGGCCCGAACCGTATCGGCCAGGGCATCGAGTTCGACTATTGCTGCTGCCACGCCGCCTTCGCGCTGAAGGATGCCGGTTATGAAGCGATCATGATCAACTGCAACCCGGAAACCGTCTCGACCGACTACGACACGTCCGACCGCCTCTATTTCGAGCCGCTGACGGCCGAAGACGTGATCGAGATCCTGCGCGCCGAGCAGGAAAAGGGCGAAGTCGTCGGCGTCATCGTCCAGTTCGGCGGCCAGACCCCGCTGAAGCTCGCCGAAGCGCTGGAAAAGAACGGTATCCCGATTCTCGGCACCGCGCCCGACATGATCGACCTCGCCGAAGACCGCGACCGCTTCCAGAAGCTCTTGATGAAGCTCGACCTGACGCAGCCGAACAACGGCATCGCCTATTCGGTCGAACAGGCCCGCACGGTTGCCTCCGAGATCGGCTTCCCGCTGGTCGTGCGCCCCTCCTACGTTCTGGGTGGCCGCGCCATGCAGATCATCCATCAGGAAAGCCAGCTGCAGACCTACCTGCTCGACACCGTGCCGGAACTGGTTCCGGAAGACATCAAGCAGCGCTACCCGAACGACAAGACCGGCCAGATCAACACCCTGCTCGGCAAGAACCCGCTTCTGTTCGACAGCTACCTGTCGAACGCGATCGAAGTGGACGTCGACTGCCTCTGCGACGGCAAGGACGTCTTCATCGCCGGCATCATGGAGCACATCGAGGAAGCCGGCATCCACTCGGGCGATAGCGCCTGCTCGCTGCCGCCGCGCACCCTTTCCGAGGCGATGATCGACGAGCTGGAGCGCCAGGCCAAGTCTATGGCCAAGGCCCTCAACGTCGTTGGCCTGATGAACGTGCAGTTCGCCATCAAGGACGAGACGGTCTACGTTCTCGAAGTCAACCCGCGCGCCTCGCGTACCGTGCCGTTCGTGGCCAAGACGATCGGTGCGCCGATCGCCAAGATCGCGGCCCGCGCCATGGCAGGCGAACAGCTCGACGCAACATTTGCTGCCTACGGCACCAAGCCGGATCCGCGTAACCTGAAACACATCGCCGTCAAGGAAGCCGTGTTCCCGTTCGCCCGTTTCCCGGGCGTCGATACGCTGCTTGGCCCGGAAATGCGCTCGACCGGCGAAGTCATCGGCCTCGACACCGATTTCGCGCTGGCCTTCGCCAAGAGCCAGCTCGGCGCCGGCGTCGAACTGCCGCGTGATGGTGCCGTTTTCGTCTCGGTCCGCGACAGCGACAAGACCCGTGTCCTTCCGGCCATCCGCATTCTGGTGGAGATCGGCTTCAAGGTTCTGGCCACCGGCGGCACCGCCCGCTTCCTCGCCGAACACGGCATCGAAGCCACCAAGATCAACAAGGTTCTGGAAGGCCGCCCGCATATCGAGGACGCCATCCGCAACCGTCAGGTCCAGCTGGTCATCAACACGACGGACAGCAACAAGGCGATCTCGGACTCGAAATCGCTGCGCCGCGCCACGCTGATGCAGAAGGTGCCCTATTACACCACCATGGCCGGCGCCGAAGCCGCCGCCATGGCGATCAAGGCACTGAAGGCCGGCAATCTGGAAGTTCGCCCGCTGCAGAGCTACTTCGCCTAAGATTCAAAGCCGGCCGTGACCCTTCACGGCCGGCTTTTTCGCCGCACAGCGACCAGCGTGACAACACGCCGAAGTGTCGCAAAACGCGACAATCCACCTGAGATTTCAAACCCTTCGCGATCATGTTACGATATCCCCACACGTGAGGGGCATCGATGGGCAAGAATATCGTCATTCTGTTCGATGGCACGTCGAACGAAATCTCCGCCGACCGCACCAATATTCTGAGGCTGTTCGGCGTTCTCGACCGCAGCGACAGGCAGATCGTCTATTACGATCCCGGCGTCGGCACCTTCGGCGCCGCCAATGCCTGGTCCAACGCCTACCGCAAGACGGTCGAACTCTGGGGCCTGGCGACCGGATGGGGCCTCGATCAGAACGTCAAGGAGGCCTACCGCTTCCTCGTCGACAATTACGAGCCCGGCGAACCGGGGGACGATCAAGAGTATCGGGACCGCGACAACATCTACATCTTCGGCTTCAGCCGCGGCGCCTATACGGCGCGGGTGCTGGCAGGCTTCGTCCACTCGCTCGGGCTGATGAGCAAGTACCACGTCAACCTGATCGACTACGCCTACAACACCTACAAGGGCATCTCCGAAAGCGAGCAGCAGCAGGGCGGAGCAGATGCCGCCGATGTGGATTGGGATGCGCCCTCGGCCTTCAAAACCATGCGTCTCTACGAGCGCACGCTGAAGACAGACCGCCCGCCGATCAAGCTGCTCGGCCTCTTCGACACCGTCTCCTCGGTCATTGTTTGGGGCAAATGGCGCCCGCAGCTCCTGACGCTTCCCTTCACCGATCGCAATCCGAGCGTGGAAGTAGTCCGCCACGCGCTCGCCATCGATGAGCGGCGAACCATGTTCAATCCGCTGCCATGGCGGCAAGGGCAGGACTATTGGGGCGGCCCCTTCAAGCCGCCCGCCCCGCCCCCGCAGAACGTGAAGGAAGTCTGGTTCTCCGGTGTTCATGGCGATATCGGCGGCGGCTATCCGGAAGCGGAGAGTGCGGCTATCAAGATACCACTCGCCTGGATGATCGCCGAGACCCGAAGCACCGGCCTCATCTACAACGAGGACGCCGTCAAGGAACTCGTTCATGGCGACAACCCGACGAAGAGCTATGTCCGGCCGGCCCCAACGGCACCGCTGCACGACTCCATGAACTGGGCGTGGAAGCTGCTCGAATATGTGCCGAGGCGGGTGCCGATCACCTCCTGGCGCAAGCGCGGCGACACGACGCGCATCTACCTGCCGCTGGCCGACCACCGCTTTATCCCCGACGGCGCCTCGTTGCACCAATCGGTGATCGACCGACTGTCGTCTACGGCAGCACCGCCCTACGCCCCGCCGAACCTGCCGCTACGCTTCGAGACGGAGCCCTGGAGCAACGACGGCCCGCCACCATCAGAAGATTCGGAGGTCGTTCCGATCACTCCGGCCGCTTGAAATAGGCCTCGAGCCGGTAGCCGTCAGGATCGATGACGAAGGCAGCATAGTAGAACTGGCTGTAATCCGGCCGCACGCCCGGCGCACCATTGTCGGTTCCGCCATTGGCAAGCCCGGCCGCGTAAAACGCATCGACGGACTCCTCCGACGGAGCCACGAAGCAGAAATGCAGCCCCGATTCCATATCGGGCGCCACCGGCCGCGCCACCTCGCCGACCCAGAGCCCCACCCGATCAGCGCCATAGCCGCTGACATTGCCGAAGTTCGTCAGCCGCTCATAGCCGAGCGGCGCCAGCGCGGCATCGTAGAACGCCTGCGACTTCTCAAGGCTCTTCACACCAATCGACACATGATCGAACATAAACGGTCTCCAGATTGCTTCATCGGCAACGCTACAACATTCGCGCCGAAGCGCCATGGCAATTCGCAAGGCGAGCGATCGTCAGGCCGCCATCCCGGCCATCAGCTCGCGCACCCGCACCATATCGGCCCGAAACAGCGCCATCTCCTCCGCCTTCAGCCGCTCGTCGGGAATGCGCAGCAGATAGGACGGATGGACGGTGACGAACAGTGTTCGCTCTTTCCCCATCCTGATCGGCTGCCCCCTGATATCGGACAGCTTGTGCTTCGTATCCGTCAGCGCCGTCAGCGCGGTCGCGCCCATGGCGACGATCAGCTTCGGCTTGATGAGTTCGATCTCCAGGTTGAGCCACCAGCGGCAATGCGTGACCTCGCCCATGTTCGGCCGCTGGTGGATGCGGCGCTTGCCGCGCGGCTCGTATTTGAAGTGCTTCACCGCATTGGTGACATAGACCGACTGCCGGTCGATCCCGGCGTCGCCGACCACCTGATCGAACACCTTGCCCGCCGGCCCCACAAACGGCCGCCCGGCGAGATCCTCCTGATCTCCGGGCTGCTCCCCGACGAACATCACGTTCGCATCTTCAGGCCCCTCGCCGAACACAGTCTGCGTCGCCTTTTCATGCAACGGACAGCGCATGCAGACGACCGCCTCCTCACGCAGCGACGCCAGCGTGCCCACGGGCGCCCTCGGCGTTGCGGGCACGCGGCGCGCGGCCTCCTGCAACCGGTCGTGAAACGGCAGCGGCTCGCTCGCCTGGCGTTTGGCCATCTCCAGAACCTTGCTTTCCGCATCGGCGATCATGCCGGGAATGAGATCGGCCTCGGGCAGGTTCTTCCAGTATTTCTTCGGCATCTCCGCCTGCATCGCCTTCACCTTGAGGCGCGCCGGATTGAAGATATTGGCGTAATAGGTCCGCCACAGCTGATCGGCCGGGTCGGTGAGATCGGGCTTCTCACACGGATCATGGCTGACGGTCAGCTTCTCGCCGTCCCAGGCAGCCGACCCCTTGGGCGTCGCGATCACCCAGTCCATGTCGTTGAACCGCTTCTGGAAAAACGGCGCCTTGCGGGCGACGATGTGATGATCCGGCTCGAACCAGGCGAGAAACTTCCGCCGCCCGTTAAGCGATATCCCCGATCCCACCTCCTTGAACCGCACGAAGGCGGTCATCTTGTGGGCGTCGCGGCGCACGCTCTTGTCCATCGCCCGCGCCCGCGCCACGTCCTCGTCCGAGGCGACGTCGAGCAATGACCGATCACTTTGCAGCCGCCAGAGCAGCCGGTAGAGCAGATAGAAACGCATCGGATCGCTATGGCAGATCACCGCCTCCGCAAGCCCGATAAAAGCGGGCGGTACCGTCAGCGGCTTGGAAGCATCGAGCGTCGGCAGTTTCGACGACACTTCAGGGGCCGCAAACAGATCCGTCTCGCGATACCGCTCCCGCCAGTCGATCTCTTCGGGCGCAACACCGGATGCAGCCAACCGCCGCGCCTCGTCGCGCCACTCGGCCAATTCCCCCCGGCCCTCCAGCAACACGGTAATCATCACAGCAACGACAGTTGTTCCGGCTTCGGCTCGAACATCGCCCTCAGATCCGGCCGGTCAATCAGCCGGCGCGGCGACCAGCCCTCGGCCGAGATGAACGCCTGCACCTTCTTGATCGACACGCCGAGCCGCGTCAGATCCTCGATCCGGAGCTTTCTGAAACGACGCGCCGACAGGATCGATTTCACCGTCTTCGTCCCCAGTCCCGGCACCCTCAGCAGCGTCTCGCGCGGCGCCCTGTTGATATCGACCGGAAAATCGTTGCGATTGCCGAGCGCCCAGGCGAGTTTCGGGTCGAGATTGAGGTCGAGCATGCCGCCCTCCTGCGAGGACGTAATCTCGTCGATCCCGAAGCCATAGAAGCGATAGAGCCAGTCGGCTTGGTAGAGCCGGTGTTCGCGCATCAAGGGCGGCTTGATCAGCGGCAGGTTTTTCGACGAGTCGGGAATAGGGCTGAAGGCCGAGTAGTAGACGCGCCGCAGCCCATAGCTTCCGTAAAGCTGCGCGCTGGTCCCGAGAATGGTCGCGTCATTGGCGCCGTCGGCCCCAACGATCATCTGCGTGCTCTGCCCGCCCGGCACGAAGCGCTTGCGCCGCTTGGTCTGCAGCGTCGGCTCGGACGCGGCCTCGATCTTCAGTCTCAGATCGCCCATCGAGCGGCGAATGCTGGCCGGTTTCTTTTCCGGCGCCAGCTGAGCGATGCCGCGGTCGGTCGGCAGCTCGATATTGAGCGACAGACGGTCGGCATAGAGCCCGGCTTCCTCGATCAGATGCGGCGAGGCCTCTGGAATGGATTTCAGGTGGATGTAGCCCCGGAAATTATGCGTGGTGCGAAGCTCGCGCACGATCCGCACCATCTCCTCCATCGTGTGGTCGGAGGAGCGGATGATCCCCGACGACAAAAAGAGCCCCTCGATATAGTTGCGCCGATAGAACTCCAGCGTCAGCCAGATAACCTCTTCCGGCGTGAACCGCGCCCGCTCTACATTGCTGGACGAGCGGTTGATGCAATAGGCGCAGTCGTAGATGCAGAAATTGGTGAGCAGGATCTTCAGCAGCGATATGCATCGTCCATCCGGCGCATAGGCATGGCAGATGCCGGCACCTTCAGTCGAACCAAGCCCGCCGCTCTTGCCGGAATCGCGCTTAGTCGTTCCGCTGGAGGCGCAGGAGGCGTCATATTTGGCCGCGTCCGAGAGGATGGCCAACCGCTCTTCGAGTGACTTCTTCATGTCTGTGTTCACTATATGTTCCATCGCTAACAGTCAAGAAAAGCCGCTTCCAATTGATGTTTTTCAAGTTTGACGCGAAAAGCCATGAGGGGTTGCAAGTCGCTTCATCGAATTCTCTGGAAATCGACGGAGGCAATCTGCTATAAACGAAGCAGATAGAGTTTTTGCATGGTTCCGAAGTTCCCCTTCGGGACCTGTTTTCTTTTGTGTCTCTGCCTAGCCGACACAAAGACTGAAGGACAAGAAAATGGTTGATAAGGTACCGATGACGCAGGGTGGTTTCGTCAAGCTGCAGGAAGAACTGCGCTGGCGTCAGCAGGAAGAACGCCCGCGAATCATCGAGGCGATTGCCGAGGCCCGCGCACACGGCGACCTCTCGGAAAACGCCGAGTACCATGCCGCCAAGGAAGCACAGAGCCACAACGAAGGCCGCATCGGCGAGCTCGAGGATCTGACGGCGCGCGCCGAGGTCATCGACCTCTCCAAGATGTCCGGCAGCACGATCAAGTTCGGCGCCAAGGTGAAGCTCGTCGATGAGGACACCGAGGAAGAAAAGACCTACCAGATCGTCGGCGACCAGGAAGCCGACGTGAAGGCCGGCCGCATCTCCATCTCCTCCCCGATCGCCCGCGCGCTGATCGGCAAGGAAGTCGGCGATTCCATCGAAGTCAACGCGCCCGGCGGCTCCAAGGCTTACGAAGTTCTGGCCATCACCTGGGGCTGAGGACATTGGCGGATCGCGGCCGATCGCACCTCGTCGATATCGCTGACGTCGAAATCATAGCGCCGAACTTCAAGAAGCGTCTATCAGGCGTCACCTCGACGATCATCCAGCTTATCCCGGTCCAGCGGGCGCTCGGTCAGAAGATCGCGGCGCTCGGGCCCGGCCTGCCGGCATCGATCCCTCACATCCGCTTCCGCGATCTCTCAAAATTGTGGCGCGCACCTTCGACCCGGCCATTCCGCGTCTGGCATGCCCGCCGCAACATCGAGATGCTCCCTGCCCTGATCATGCGAGACATCCTGCGCATGAAGCTGAAGATCGTCTTCACTTCCGCTTCGCAGCGCAAGCACAGCGGCTGGACGAAGTTTCTTGTCTCGAAGATGGACGCGGTGATCGCGACCTCGGGCAAGACGGCGAACTATCTGGAAGTCCCGAGCACCGTCATCCTGCACGGCATCGACACCGCCCGCTTCTCGCCGCCCTTGGATAAGGCGCAAGCCAAGCGCGAATGCGGCCTCGATCCGGACAAGAAGATCGCCGGCTGCTTCGGCCGCGTCCGCCACCAGAAGGGCACCGACCTCTTCGTCGATACCATGCTGCGGCTTCTCCCCGATCATCCCGAGTGGAGCGCCATCATCGCCGGCCGCGCCACGGCCCAGCATGTCGAGTTCGAGAACGGCCTGAAGGCCAAGGTCGCCGCCGCCGGCCTCTCCGACCGCATCCTCTTCGTCGGCGAGCACACCAATATCAACGACTGGTACCGCGCGCTCGATCTCTTCGTCGCGCCGCAGCGCTGGGAAGGTTTTGGCCTGACCCCGCTCGAAGCGATGGCCACAGGCGTCCCCGTCGTCGCAACCGACGTCGGCGCTTTTCCCGAAATCGTCACGACAGGCGATAACGGCGCAGGCCTGCTGATCGCCCGCGACGATCTCGATGCGATGGCAAACGCCGTTTCGGAACTCATGGCTGATGAAATCAGCCTGGCACGGCTCGCCGCCAATGCCCAGACGCATGTCATGGAAAACTTCCGCATCGAAGGCGAGGCCACGAAGCTGAAGGCCGTCTACGACAGCCTCGGCTGAGACGAAGTCAGACTTCGGTCAATCCAAGCTTCTTGATCTGGCGGATCGTCAGCATGGTGCGCACGGTGTCGACATGCTCGTTGGCGGTCAACACCTCGATGACGAAGTCTTGGAACCGCGTCAGGTTTTCAGCCACGCAATGCAGCAGGAAGTCGCTGTCGCCCGAAACCATCCAGGCCTGGCGCACCAGCGGCCACTGCGTCGTCGCCGCGGCAAACGCCTTGAGATTGGCTTCCGACTGGTGCTTCAGCCCGACCATGCAGAAGGCGACGAGATCGAAGCCCAGCTTCGGGCTGTTCAGCATCGCGTGGTAGCCTTCGATGACGCCGGACTCTTCCAGCTTGCGCACACGCCGAAGGCAGGGCGGCGCCGAGATGCCGACCCGGTCGGCGAGCTCGACGTTGGTCATGCGGCCATCCGCCTGCAGCTCACGCAAGATCTTGATATCGATGGCGTCCAGTTCAGCGCGAACCAAGCGAGTGCCTTTCTTTAAATTCCCGAATCCAGCTTCTATATAAAGCGGCACAATACGCAAGAATCTTTCCCTAACATGACGGAATCTTGCACATCCACACCGAATGCCTTGTTGGTAACGCAAGGCTGCCCTTGAATAAAAGCATTGGTCGTTCATAAATAACGCATGGACGCGTGATGGCCGCATTCGCCTAATATCCAGCGCGTCCAGCCAGTTGAAAGGAAGTCTCATGTCCGCCCGCCACACCAAGGTGCTCATCATCGGTTCCGGCCCCGCCGGCTATACCGCTGCCGTCTATGCGGCGCGCGCGATGCTGAAGCCGGTCCTGATTGCAGGGATGGAGCAAGGCGGACAGCTGATGATCACCACCGACGTCGAGAACTATCCGGGCTTCGCCGATCCGATCCAGGGCCCCTGGCTGATGGACCAGATGCTGCAGCAGGCCAAGCACGTCGGCGCCGAGATCGTCAACGACATCGTCACCGAAGTCGAGATGAACCAGCGCCCCTTCGTCGCCCGCACCGATAGCGGCCAGGTCTGGACCGCCGATACGCTGATCATCGCCACCGGCGCCAAGGCCAAGTGGCTCGGCATCGAGAGCGAGCAGACCTTCCAGGGCTTCGGCGTTTCCGCCTGCGCCACCTGCGACGGCTTCTTCTATCGCAACAAGGATGTGATCGTGGTCGGCGGCGGCAACTCGGCCGTCGAGGAAGCGCTGTATCTCTCGAACATCGCCAAGACCGTAACGGTCGTTCACCGCCGCGACAGTTTCCGCTCGGAAAAGATCCTGCAGGAACGCATCTTCGCCAAGGAGAACGTCAAGATCCTCTGGAACACCGAGATCGCCGAAATCACCGGCGCGCCGTCCAAGCCGCCAATGCCGCCGTCAGTATCGGGCGTTCGCCTGCGCGATACGCGCACCGGCACTGTTGCCGACCACACGATCGACGGCGTCTTCGTGGCCATCGGCCATGCGCCGGCAACGGAGCTCTTCAAGGGCAAGCTGAAGCTGAAGGACAACGGCTACCTCTGGACCGCGCCCGATTCGACCGCGACCTCGGTCGAGGGCGTTTACGCGGCCGGCGATGTCACCGACGACACCTTCCGCCAGGCGATCACCGCCGCCGGCATGGGCTGCATGGCAGCGCTCGAGGCCGAACGTTATCTCACGGGCCACATGCCCGTCGCCGTAGCTGCGGAGTAATATCGGCATGAGGGGTGGTGGAATGCCGTTGGACTGGGACAAGCTGCGTATTTTCCACGCAGCTGCCGAAGCCGGTTCGTTCACGCACGCGGCCGACAAGCTGCATCTGTCCCAATCCGCGATCAGCCGTCAGGTGAGCGCGCTGGAGCAGGATGTCGGCACCAAGCTGTTCCACCGCCACGCCCGCGGCCTCATCCTCACCGAACAGGGCGAGCTGCTCTATCGCACCGCGCATGACGTGCTCTTGAAGCTCGAAACCGTGAAGATGCAGCTCACCGAGACGACGGAAACGCCGTCGGGCAAGCTGCGCGTGACCACCACCGTCGGTCTCGGCCAAGGCTGGCTCACGGACAAGATCCAGGAGTTCATGCAGCTCTATCCGGATGTCCAGATTCAGCTCATCCTCGACAACGAGGAAGTGGATGTGAACATGCGCTATGCCGATTGCGCGATCCGCCTGCGCCAGCCGCAGCAATCTGATCTCATCCAGCGCAAGCTGTTCACTGTGCACATGCACGTCTATGCGGCCCCCTCCTATATCAACCGTTATGGCGAGCCGCAGGCGGTCGAGGATCTCGACAACCACCGAATCATCACCTTCGGCGAACCGGCGCCGAACTATCTGCTCGACGTGAACTGGCTCGAAATCGCCGGCCGCTCGTCCGACAACAAGCGCATTCCGCACCTGCAGATCAACAGCCAGACCTCGATCAAGCGCGCCTGCCTTCTCGGCATGGGCGTCGCCTGCCTGCCCGACTATATCGTCGGCCGCGACCCGGGCCTGATTCAGCTGCCGATCAACGCCGACGTGCCGTCCTTCGACACCTATTTCTGCTATCCCGACGAAATGAAGAACGCCGCCAAGCTCAAGGCTTTCCGCGACTTCATCGTCAGCAAGGCCAGAAACTGGAGCTTCTAACTGTTTTTACGGCGAAATTTGCAGCCGTGCAGTTCACGCATGTCTGACATGCACAAAAATTGGTTGCCGGCTGCACATTAAAACACCATATCAACCTCAGCTGATGCACACGGTGGCTTTTCCTCCCAGTTCCACCGCATTAGCTGTTCCCCTCTGGAGGTTTAGACCTTCATACCTATAAAGGGCCCCGAGCTTTCGGTGGCCCTCTTTTTTTGCCTTGATTTGCCCTAATTTTCCGCATCGCAGCATAAAATGCTGCATTGCATAGCAGGCATGCGCAAAAGGGCATTGAAATCTGCCCGCCAAAGCATCATATCGCACTCAGTTGATGCACATGGCGGTTCTCTCCCAGTGCCGCTGCATTAGCTGTTCCCCTCTGGAGGTTGAATAACCTTCACACCTTAAAGGGCCCCGTTCATTCGGTGGCCCTCTTTTTTTGCTTAAAATTTAACCACGGAAAAAATCGCACGCGCCGTTCGCGCATGTCTTGAACATCGAAAACCGTCGATCCATATATCGATCAGAAACGATTTATGGTTCGGCAAACGACGATGGACAACGACGAAATCCTGAAAGCGATATCCCATCCCAAGCGGATGGAGATCCTGAACTGGCTGAAGAATCCCGAAGAGCATTTCTCTTCGCAGGAGCACCCGCTCGAGATGGGTGTCTGCGCCAGCCAGTTCGAACGCTGCGGCCTCTCCCAATCGACCGTCTCCGCGCATCTGGGCACGCTCAGCCGCGCCAATCTGGTGACCACGCGCCGGGTCGGTCAGTGGATCTTCTATAAGCGCAACGAAGAAACCATCGCTGCCTTCCTCAAGCAACTGGCACAGGATCTCTGACCATGCCCCTCGCCCTCCTCGTCCTGGCGCTCAGCGCTTTTGCGATCGGCACGACCGAATTCGTCATCATGGGCCTGCTGCCCGAAGTCGCCACCGACCTTGCGGTGACCATCCCGCAAGCCGGCTGGCTCGTTACCGGTTATGCGCTCGCTGTCGCCGTCGGCGCCCCTGTCATGGCGGTCTCCACCGCGCACCTGAAACGCCGCACGGCGCTAATCGCGCTCATGGCCTTCTTCATCGCCGGCAATCTGCTCTGCGCGCTGGCGCCGAGCTACTGGGTGCTGATGATCGCACGTGTCGTCACCGCGCTCTGCCATGGCGCCTTCTTCGGCATCGGCTCGGTCGTCGCCGCCAGCCTGGTGGCACCGGATCGCCGCGCCCGCGCCGTAGCGCTGATGTTCACCGGCCTGACGCTTGCCAACGTGCTCGGCGTGCCGCTCGGCACCGCCATCGGCCAGGCATTCGGCTGGCGCTCGACATTCGCGGTCGTCACCGTCCTCGGCGTCATCACCATCGCCGGCCTGATCGCCGTCCTCCCCAAGGACCGCCAGGAAGAACAGGGCAACATCTTCCGCGAGATTGCCGCTCTGAAGAACGGCCACCTCTGGCTGGCGCTGTCGACCACCGTCTTCTTCTCCGCCTCGATGTTCGCCCTCTTCACTTACATCGCGCCGCTGCTGCGGGATATCACCGGTCTGTCGCCGCAGGGCGTCACCTGGACGCTGTTCCTGATCGGCCTCGGCCTCACTGTCGGCAATCTGCTGGGCGGCAAGCTGGCCGACTGGAAGCTCGGGCCGACGCTCGCCGGCGTCTTCGCGATGATCGCCGTGACCTCGGTCGCCTTCGGCTTCACCAGCCCCTATTTCATCGCCGCCGAAATCACCCTCTTCGTCTGGGCCGTGGCGACCTTCGCCGCCGTCCCAGCCCTGCAGGTCGGCGTCGTGCACTTCGGCAAGGATGCGCCCAATCTTGTCTCGACGATCAATATCGGCGCCTTCAACACCGGCAACGCGCTCGGCGCCTGGGCAGGCGGCATGGCCATCGAGCTTGGCTTCGACATGACCCGCGTACCGCTCGTCGCCGCCTTCATGGCCCTGATCGGCCTTGTCGTCACGGCACTTACCTATCTCTCCGCCAAGGGCAAGGCAGCCATGCCTGCCCCGGCTGAATGATCCTTCCAACGCCCCCAAACCACTAGCACCACCGAAAGGACTTCCCATGAGCAAGCTCTTCGAACCGACCCAGGTTGGCGACATCACTGTCAAGAACCGCATCGTCATGGCCCCGCTGACCCGCAACCGCTCGCCGGGCGCCGTGCCTAATGACCTCAACGTCGAATATTACACGCAGCGCGCCTCCGCCGGCCTGATCGTCACCGAAGCGACCGCGATCACCCATCAGGGCCAGGGCTATGCCGACGTCCCCGGCCTCTACAGCAAGGAAGCCCTGGATGGCTGGAAGCGCGTGACCGACGCCGTGCACGCCCATGGCGGCAAGATCGTCGTCCAGATGTGGCATGTCGGCCGTATCTCGCACACGACGCTGCAGCCGAACGGCGGCAAGCCGGTCTCCTCGAGCAACAAGACCGCCAAGTCGAAGACTTACCTCGTCAACGCCGACGGCACCGGCAGCTTCGCCGAGACCTCCGAGCCGCGCGCGCTTGAAACCGCCGAGATCGCCGGCATCGTCGAGGATTACCGCAAGGCCGCCCGCGCCGCGATTGATGCCGGCTTCGATGGCGTCGAGATCCACGCCGCCAACGGCTACCTGATCGACCAATTCCTGCGCGCCGACATCAACGACCGCACCGACCAGTATGGCGGCTCGATCGAAAACCGCGCCCGCTTCCTGTTCGAAGTGGTCGATGCGATCACCAAGGAAATCGGCCCGCGCGTCACCGGCATCCGTATCTCGCCGGTCACCCCCGCCAACGACGCATCGGACGCCGCGCCGCAGCCGCTCTTCGATTATGTTGTCGAGGGTCTTGCGAAATACGATCTCGCCTTCATCCACGTGATCGAGGGCGCTACCGGCGGCGACCGCAACTTCCAGCAGGGCGACAAGCCCTTCGACTATGCCGGCCTGCGCGCCGCCTATGAAAAGGCAGGCGGCAAGGCAAGCTGGATGGTCAACAACGGCTATGATCGCCAGCTCGCCATCGACACTGTCGAGAGCGGCAAGGCCGACCTGATCGCCTTCGGCAAGCCCTTCATCGCCAACCCCGATCTCGTCGAGCGTCTCAAGGCCAACGCCCCGCTCAACGAACTCGACCAGGCCACCCTCTATGGCGGCGGCCCGAAGGGCTACATCGATTACCCGGTCCTCGAAAAGGTCGCTTGATCGACACCAAGCCTCGAAATCCCGCCACCCGGCGGGATTTCTTTTTTAGGCGACCTCATTTCCCTTCCCAGCCGCGACCGGCTAGCATCCCGTCCATGTTCAAGCCCTATCTCGACCGCTGGAACCTCACCCCCGACGGTGCGCCTGTCGTCACCCACTCCAGCAACCTCCTGCCCGTGCTGTGGCGCGGCAAGGCGGCCATGCTGAAGCTCAGCGCCGACGAAGCCGAGCGGTCTGGCGCCGCCGTGATGCACTGGTGGGACGGAAACGGTGCGGCGAAGGTCTATTGCCACGACGCCGATGCGATCGTGCTAGAGCGTGCCGAAGGCCGCCGCACGCTGCTCGCCATGGCTTCAGAGGGAGAGGACGACGAGGCAAGCCGCATCCTCTGCGACACCGCCGCCAAACTGCATGCGCCGCGCCAAACACCGCAGCCGCCGCTCATTCCCCTTGCTCGATGGTTCCGCGATCTCGCACCGGCCGCCGGCAAATACGGCGGCGTGCTCACCGGTTGCCACGAAATCTCCACCGCCCTGCTCGCCGAACCGCGCGACGAGACCGTCCTGCACGGCGATATCCACCACGGCAACGTCCTCGATTTCGAAGAACACGGCTGGCTGGCGATCGACCCGAAGGGCCTAGTTGGCGAGCGCGGCTTCGACTACGCCAACATCTTCGCCAACCCGGAACTCTCGACGGTCACCGATCCCGATCGGCTCCGTCGCCAACTCCCCATCATAGCGGCTGCCGCCAACATCGAGCCCGCGCGCCTGCTGCGCTGGATCGCCGCCTATTGCGGCCTCTCCGCTGCCTGGTTTCTCGACGACGGCATGTCATCGGAAGCGCAAAGCCCGCTGACGGTCGCCAGCATCGCGCTCGCGGAACTGAGCCAAGGCTAGCCACGCGGCGCAACTGCGCCCGCCACCTCGCCAGCCTTCTGCTCCTCCAAGCAGCCGAGCGACGACAAG
The DNA here is from genome assembly GCF_057809895.1 of Rhizobium sp. FG113. Classification (NCBI taxonomy): domain Bacteria; kingdom Pseudomonadati; phylum Pseudomonadota; class Alphaproteobacteria; order Hyphomicrobiales; family Rhizobiaceae; genus Rhizobium; species Rhizobium sp. FG113. The sequence continues at coordinate 193,143 of NZ_JBMDKV010000005.1, forward strand.
GTCATCCTGACGGCCTCATCAACAGGCGTCCGCGGCTCGAAACCGAGTTCAGCCACCAGCCGGTCATTGCTCATCCGGATCGGCTCGCGCCAGAGATAGCGCATCTCCTTTAATTCGCGCATGAAGGTCACGAAGGGTGCCGCCAGCGGCACGACGAACCAGGGAAAACCCCGCACCTTCACCCGCCCGCCAACGACGCGCCTGATCGCCTCGACCATCTGCTGCCCATCGCGATCCCAGAAACCGTCCATGTGATAGACGGCGAAATCAGGCAGCCGATCGCGGCGCTCTACCAATTGCACCATCGTTTCCGCCACATCAGGCAGATAGGCCCATTGATGCCCCACACCCTTGCGTGCCGGGTTGGTCACAGTGGAAACAGGCTTGCCCGGCGTGATCATGCCCTGCGAGAACCAGCTGCTCCCCGCCCCCGGCCCGAAGAAATCGCCGGCGCGCACGATGATGACAGGCGCCCCGTCTCGCGATGCGGCCTCCAATCGCTTTTCCATCTCGACGCGGATGGCGCCCTTCTTCGTCACCGGATGCTGCGGGCTATCCTCGCGCAGAACAGGAAAGGCATCCGGCCCGAAATTGTAGACTGTGCCGGGAAGCACGATCGTTGCGCCGACCGCCTTGGCGGCCGCGATCGTATTGTCGAGCATCGGCAGCACCAGCTTTTCCCAGTCGCGATAGCCGGACGGATTGACGGCGTGCACGATCAAGCTCGCCCCTTCAGCGGCGGCCATCACATCGGCAGCACGCATCGCATCTCCCTGCACCCAGTTCAAACAGGGCTCGGCGGCGCGCGCCTTTTCCACATTGCGATTGAGCGCCCGGACATGCCAGCCGCGCGAAACAAGCTTGCGGGCAACCGCGCCGCCAATGCCACCGGTTGCTCCGAGTACAAGTGCGATCTGCTGTGTCATCATCGTCTCCATCTGTTGATGAAGAGATGATGCGCTGACGCAGCGATAAACGAAATTGACGAAATTCGTATCTCATCTATACGTATTTGAATGACAACAGAGCCAAGCTGGGATTTCTACCGCACCCTTCTCGCCGTGCTCCACCACGGCTCGCTATCGGCTGCGGCCCGCGAGCTCGGCCTGACGCAGCCGACCATCGGCCGCCATATCGACGCGCTGGAAGAGATCGTCGGCACCCAGCTCTTCGTCCGCTCGCAGAGCGGCCTGATGCCGACTGAAGCCGCCCTCGAACTCAAGCCCTATGCCGAAACGCTGGCCTCAACCTCCGCCGCCCTCCTTCGCACTGCCTCCGGCCATCGCGACCGCATCGCCGGCCCGGTCCGCATCAGCGCCAGCGAGGTGATCGGTGTCGAGGTGCTGCCCTCGATCCTGGCGCCGCTGATGGAGCAGTACCCGGAGCTCGAGATCGAGCTCTCCGCCTCCGACGCGGTCGAGGATCTGCTGAGCCGCGAAGCCGATATCGCCGTGCGCATGAGCGAGCCGACACAGGAAGCGCTGGTGGTGCGCCGCATCGGCGACATTCCGCTCGGCTTTCACGCCCATCGCCGCTATCTCGACCATCGCGGCACGCCAGAGACCCTGGCCGACCTCGAAGGCCATCGCCTGATCGGCTTCGACCGGCACACCGGCTATGTGAGGACGATGCTGAAACGCTACCCCGTCTTCGCCGACCTCACCTTCGGCTTCAAGGCCGATAGCACGCTGGCGCAGATGGCGGCGATCCGGTCGGGATTGGGGATAGGGATGTGCCAGACTGGCCTGGCGGCGTCGGATGAAAATCTCGTCCACCTTCTTCCGCAGGCGTTTCAAATCCCGCTTGCCACCTGGGTGGTGATGCACGAGGCGATCAAGACCTCGCCGCGCTACCGCGTCACCTTCGATGCGCTGGTCACGGGCCTGCTCGATTATATCAGGGAAGGAGCGCTCGGCCGCCGGGACTGACGGAACGCCTCATGAAGAGTGCGATCGGTCAAGCGCGTGGCGACGTTGCGGCCTGGTGGGTCTTCCAGTTTCCATCGACCACCTCGGTCTCCGGACGGTCGCCACCCTCGGCATATTCCTCGTGCCACTTGCCTTTGTCGTCCTGCCAGCTGATTTCGGCGGAATCGCCGCCGACCTGCTGCTCGGCCGCCACGATACGGGCCGCCTCAAGCGCTTCGGAATGTGTCGGGAAGGCCTCGGAATACACGTTTCCCAGCCGGTAGGCCCAGCCGCCATCGTGCTGGACGACTTCATAGACCACCTTGACCATGCACTTCACTCCTCTTTTGCTTGGTTCAACACACCGAACCGACAGGATTGGATCCTGTTCCGCGCGGTGCCATCTGGCAAAAAGACGAGACGCGCCGCGATATGCTTCCGGCTGACCGATGAGGCAGTATTCCATTAAATGCCCAAGACTGCAAACCTGCCCCGCGCAATCGCCGACTTGATATGTGAAATCATCGCCTTAGACTTGAGACATGAATCAAGATCGGAGCTCGACGTTGGGGATAGTGTCACGCCTGAAAACCGAACGGTACCTGCTGATCGCGATTGCGGTCGGCGTGGCGGCGTTTCTGTCGGAACACGCGATCATGGAGATGGGCCAGGGCGCTGCCCTGATTGCAGCTGCCGCCCTCATCGTGACCATCGTTCTCGCCTCCATGCGTGTGGCCCATCACGCCGAAATCCTCGCCATCAAGGTCGGCGATCCCTATGGCACGATGATCCTGACGCTCTCGGCCGTCGCCGTCGAGGTCATCATCCTCGCCATCATGATGGCCGGCGAAAGCTCGCCGACGCTGGTGCGCGACACGATCTATTCGGCGCTGATGCTCGATATAAACGGCATCCTCGGCCTTGCCGCCTTGCTCGGCGGCCTGAAGCACGGGGAGCAACCCTATAACGACAATTCCGGCAAGACCTATGGCGTGATGATCCTGACAGCCATCGGCATCTCGATGATCGTCCCGGAATTCGTGCCCGACGAGAAATGGCACTATTATTCCGCCTTCACCATCGTCGCGATGATCGCGCTCTACGCGCTTTTCCTGCGAATGCAGGTCGGCCAACACAGCTATTTCTTCAGCTACAGCTACCCCCGCGCCGAGCGCAAGCAGGACGCATCGGAGGACCATGGCGACGAAGGGTCGACGGCGGTCTCGATCGCCACGATCCTGGCGGGCGTCGTCATCATCGGCCTGCTGGCTGAATTCATGTCGGCCTTCATGACGACGGGCCTCAAGGGCACCGGCGCGCCGATCGGCCTCACCGCGCTCGTCGTCGCGACCATATCGGCCGCGCCCGAGATCCTGACCGCGCTTCGCGCCGCGTTGAAGAACCGCATGCAGGCAACCGTCAACATCGCCATGGGCGCCTCGCTCTCGACCGTCATTCTGACCGTCCCGGTCATGGAGGCGATCGCGCTCTACACCGGCCAACCCTTCATCATGGCGATGACGCCGGTGCAAACAGTCATGGTCACCATCACCCTGATTGCCGCCGCCATCAACCTAAACGATGGCGAGACCAACGCGATCGAGGGAATGACCCACTTCATCCTGTTCGCGACGTTCCTGATGCTGGCGAGCCTGGGGCTATAGCGGCACATAGAATCCGAAATCAACGCCTTAGGGCGAAAAGCTGAATCGGATTACCAACTGAGAAAGCCGATTACGCCGCGATCTTGTCGTAGAGAACGGCGCGATTGCGCCCGCTATCCTTGGCGGCATAAAGCGCCGCATCGGCCATCTTGAGCAGATCGCTCCAGGAGCGGCCCGCATCCGCGCTTGTTGCAACGCCGATGCTGACGGTGAGCGGCACGCGCTGACCGTTGCTGTCCACTTCGAGCTTGCCGATCACATCGACCAGACGCTCGGCCGCCTTCATGGCTTCCAAGGCGTTCGTCTTCGGCAGATAGGCCGCGAACTCCTCGCCGCCGAGACGCGCGAAGCTGCCGCTGGCATTAAGGTTGCGGCTGATCGCATCGGCGAAGCTGACGAGCACCTGATCGCCGGTATCGTGGCCGAAGCGGTCGTTGACCTGCTTGAACAGGTCGAGATCCATCAACAGCAGCGCATCGTCCCCGCGCATGACCTTCGGCATCCGCGAGGTGAACCAGCGGCGGTTGCCGACGCCCGTCAGCATGTCCGTATCGGCCACATGCCGCAGCGCCGCCTCGGCGCGCTCCTTCACGAGGATGATCACGAAGAGCGCGATCGCGAAATGGCAGATGATGCGGATGAAGAACGCCCAGCGCGGCGTCATCGGAGCGATCGCCGGCGTCAGCATGGCAACGACGATGAGCAAGGCCAGAAGCGACGACAGCGCAATCACGCAAGACAGCACGATCCGCACCGGCAGCCGTTCCGGCCGCCGATCGTGCAGCACGGTGGCCGTGGCCGCCGCAAGTGACAGGAAGGAAACGAAATTCCCGACCGCGCCGCGAAGCGCGTCGACCAGGTAGAATCGCGTCACGACCGCGGTCACGATCAGCACCGCTGGAATGACCAGCACGAGCCAATCGATCCGCCGCCGCCGGCCGCTGCTGAGCTGGCGCATGCCGACCCAGAAGACCGAATAGCCGATGAGACCGAATACAAAGGTGCCGAACGTCCATATTTCATGGGAGAGCACCGAACGCTCACCCAGCCCCGCCAAGGTCGACGACATCGCCAGCGACAAGAAGCCGATCGCCAGCGTGCCCAACCCCTCACCGCGCTTCGACTGCCAGCGCGTGTAGAGAAAGCAAAGAGCGCCGACGAGAAACGAGCATTGATGCAACAGGAGAACCGTTGCGAGGTCGAGCTGGAAGGATTGAAGCGTCATGATCCGGAGGCAATGAAATCTATAAAAACACCGCACCAATAGACGCCAGTCATTAGCGATCCTTAAATGGGCGGGAGCAAAACACACCCGCAACAAAAAACCCGCCGTCGCCGGCGGGTTTCGAAGTTCAAGCGAGACTGCTTACTTGCAGGCACCGCAGAAGCGCTGGATACGCTTGCAGGCTTCTTCCAGCAGTGCTTCCGAGGTCGCGTAGGAGATGCGGAAGTTCGGGCCGAGGCCGAAGGCCGAGCCGTGAACCACGGCAACACCTTCCGATTCCAGCAGTTCGGACACGAAGTCCTCGTCCGTCTCGATGACCTTGCCCGTCGGCGCCGTCTTGCCGATCAGGCCGGCGCAGGACGGGTAGACGTAGAAGGCGCCTTCCGGGTTCGGGCACGAAATGCCCTTGGCCTGGTTCAGCATCGAAACGACGAGGTCGCGGCGGCCTTCGAAGATCTTCTTGTTCTCGGGAATGAACGCCTGCGTGCCGTTGAGCGCTTCGACAGCGGCCCACTGCGCGATCGACGATGCGCCCGAGGTCTGCTGGCCCTGGATCATGTCCATGGCCTTGATCAGCTGGATCGGGCCGGCCGCGTAGCCGATACGCCAGCCGGTCATCGCGTAGGCCTTCGATACGCCGTTCATAGTGAGCGTGCGGTCATAGAGCTTCGGCTCGACTTCGACGGGCGTGACGAACTTGAAGTCGCCATAGGTCAGGTGCTCATACATGTCGTCGGTCAGGATCCAGACATGCGGATGCTTGAGCAGCACGTCCGTCAGAGCCTTCAGCTCGTCATGCGTATAGGCGGCACCCGACGGGTTGGACGGCGAGTTGAAGATGAACCACTTCGTCTTCGGCGTGATCGCCTTGTCGAGATCTTCAGCCTGGAGCTTGAAGTTGTTTTCCTGCGTCGTCATGACTGTAACAGGCGTACCGCCGCACAGGGCCACCATTTCAGGATACGACACCCAGTAAGGAGCCGGGATGACGACTTCATCGCCGGCATTCAGGGTTGCCATGAAGGCGTTGAAAAGAATCTGCTTTCCGCCGGTGCCGACGATCGTCTGCTCCCAGGAATAATCCAGGCCGTTCTCGCGCTTGAACTTCGCGGCAATCGCCTTGCGCAGTTCAGGGATACCGGAAACCGGCGTGTACTTCGTCTCGCCGCGGTTGATCGCGTCGATCGCCGCCTGCTTGATATTGTCGGGCGTATCGAAGTCCGGCTCACCGGCGCCAAGACCGATCACGTCACGGCCTTTTGCTTTCAACTCGCGCGCTTTCTGGGAAACGGCGATGGTGGCGGAAGGCTTCACACGGGAAAGAGCATCGGCAAGAAAGGCCATGATATCGGTCCTATACGGTTTGATTTTAGCAGACGGCCGGGGCCGGATTTCTGCGCTACGGTCTATGTCCAATGTAGGCAGGCTTTTCAAGGCCAAAGGCGTGATGAAACGGATGATTCTTCGTGATCATTCGCGCCATCGGGATCGTGATTCGCATAATCCGAAGCCGCCTCATCGAGGCGATCCCGATTTACGCCCTGAAATCAAAAACTTCGCCAAATCGGCCCTTCGCCACGAATTGGCCGCAACAAATGCCGTGGCATGCCGCAATTCGGTCGCGAGCCCGCCGAGATCGAAGCCGCATTCTCTAGTCTCCGAAATTGGTTACTGAGGGCATGCCATGTTTCTGGAAGATGAAGTCACCTTGAGGCGGCTGCGCGCCGCCCGCGTTTCCATATCCCTGCTGATCGCATTCGTGGCATTCGCCGCCTCCGTTCTGGTTACATCAGGACTGGTGACGGCCGCCTATGCGGCCGATGAAAGCCAGCCGAAAGCCCGCGAGCTCGCCGGCCTGATCAAGCCGAACGACGTCAACAGCGGCTCGCTCCTCTTTCCCGCCAAGGAACCCGGCTTCTTCGTCGAGGCGCCGCGCCTGAAGACCGACGTCGAGATGGACGTCACCGGGCCCATCGCCCGCGTCAAGGTCACCCAGCGCTTCCAGAACCCGAGCAAGGGATGGGTCGAGGGCACCTACGTCTTCCCGCTGCCTGAAAATTCCGCCGTCGACGTCCTGAAGATGCAGATCGGCGACCGCTTCATCGAAGGCCAGATCAAGCCGCGCGAGCAGGCCCGTCAGATCTACGAGCAGGCCAAGGCCGAGGGCAAGAAGACCGCCCTCCTGGAACAGCAACGCCCCAACATCTTCACCAACCAGGTCGCCAATATCGGCCCCGGCGAAACCATCGTCGTGCAGGTCGAATACCAGCAGACGGTGCACCAGTCCGGCGGCGAGTTCTCGCTGCGCTTCCCGATGGTCGTGGCACCCCGCTACAATCCAGCGCCGATCGTCCAGACCGTCGAATTCAACAACGGCGCCGGCTTCGCCGTCCCGTCCGATCCGGTCAAAAACCGCGAGAAGATCACCGCACCGGTGCTCGACCCGCGCGAAAATGCCAAGATCAACCCTGTCGCGCTGACCGTAAAGCTGAAGGCCGGCTTCCCGCTCGGCGACGTCAAATCCTCCTTCCACGATGTCGATATCAAGACTGACGGCGACGAGAACCGCGTCATCGCGTTGAAGAATGAGACGGTTCCGGCCGACAAGGATTTCGAGCTCACCTGGAAGGCGGCCCCCGGCAAGACGCCAAGCGCCGGCCTGTTCCGCGAAGTGCGCGACGGCAAGACCTATCTGCTTGCCTTCGTCACCCCGCCCGCGACGCCGGATGCGGCAGCAGCCCCCTTAAAGCGCGAGGTCGTCTTCGTCATCGACAATTCCGGCTCCATGTCCGGCCCATCGATCGAGCAGGCGAAAGAGAGCCTGGCGCTCGCCATCTCCAGGCTCAACGCCGACGACCGCTTCAACGTCATCCGTTTCGACGACACGATGACCGATTATTTCAACGGCCTCGTCGCCGCCTCCCCCGATAATCGCGAAAAGGCGATATCCTATGTCAGGGGCCTGAACGCCGATGGCGGCACCGAAATGCTGCCCGCGCTGCAGGACGCGCTGCGCAACCAGGGCTCGGTCGCGGCGGGCGCGCTGCGCCAGGTCGTCTTCCTCACCGACGGTGCGATCGGCAACGAGCAGCAGCTCTTCACCGAGATCACCCAGAACCGTGGAGACGCCCGCGTCTTCACCGTCGGCATCGGCTCGGCGCCCAACTCCTACTTCATGACCAAGGCCGCCGAGATGGGCCGCGGCACCTTCACCCAGATCGGCTCCACCGACCAGATCGCCACGCGCATGGCCGAGCTGTTCCAGAAGCTGCAGAACCCCGCGATGACCGATATCGCCGCGACCTTCGAAAACGCCAAGGCCGAGGACATCACCCCGAACCCGATGCCCGACCTCTACACCGGCGAACCCGTGGTGCTGACCGCAGAACTCCCGGACGCCAAGCCGACGGGCAAACTGCAGATAACGGGCAAGACCGGCGTCCAGCCGTGGCGCGTCGAGATGGATATCGCCAACGCCGCTGACGGCCAGGGCATCTCCAAGCTCTGGGCACGCCGCAAGATCGACGACCTCGAAGCCCGCGCCTATGAGCGGCAGGACCCGACAGCACTCGACAAGGACGTCGAGACCGTGGCGCTCGCCCATCACTTGGTCTCACGCATGACCAGCCTCGTCGCCGTCGACGTCACCCCGTCGCGGCCACAGGATAAGCCGCTGGATTCGGCCAAGCTCCCGCTCAACCTGCCCGATGGCTGGGACTTCGAGAAAGTCTACGGCGAGACCGCCCCTGCCCCTCAGGCACCTTCAGGCAACGGACCCGACCACGCCATGGCTGCCCCACTGCAGCAGGTGGCGGAGCTCGCGGCAACCCGCATGGCGGCCGCCCCGACACCCAAGGCGGCCAACCTGATCGCCCAGCGCTCGGCCTCCATCCAGTTGCCGCAGACCGCCACCCGCGCCGACGAGCAGATCGCCCGTGGTGTGACCATGATGGTACTGGCACTGCTGGCCGCAACCGGGCTGATGGCTTGGAAGCGCCGCAACGCCATGGCAGGAGGAACCCGCCGTGGCCATTAGAACGGGCAGAACCAGCGGAGCCGGGCCGGCCGATGACTTCGGCCCGCTTCCCACCTATCTGGAACTCGCCATGGCGACAGCGGCGGCAACCGCCTTCGATACGCCTGATAACAAGCTGTCCTCCGCGCTATTGCCGCGCTTCTCGGTGGTCGAGAAGGTGATCGCGACAGGCATCGCTATCCTGGCCCTCTATGGAATGATCCTGATCAGCGACGGCATCTACATCAAAGCGAAGGCGCAGCTGTCGCAATTCCTGCTGGCGCGCGCCTTTGCGGCCGAACTGCGCGGCGAGGATGCCAAGCCCTGGCCCTGGGCCGACTTTACCACCGAGGCGAAGGTCAGCGCCCCGCGCCTCGGCAAGCAGGCGATCGTTCTCTCCGGTGCCTCCGGCGAAGCCCTTGCCTTCGGCCCCGCCTGGCTCACCAACACGCCGCAGCCGGGAGACGAAGGCACATCCGTCATCGCCGCCCATCGCGACACCCATTTCCGCTGGCTGAAGGACGTCAAGCCGGGCGATGAGATCGAGGTGACGCGCCGCGACGGCGAACGCCTGATCTTCAAGGCCGGCGAAGGCCGCGTCGTCTCCTGGGACAACAGCGGCATCGACCCCGCGGCGCATGGCCATAACCTCGTGCTGGCAACCTGCTGGCCCTTCGGCGCCACCGAACGCGGGCCGCTCCGCTACATCGTCGAGGCCGAGCTTGTGGACGCGAGAGCGACCGGTTCCGTTCAAGGCCGAAACACAATGCCGTTACCCCCTCTGCCTTGAGGGTTGAAGCAAGGCGCCTGCTCCTCCAACTCTCAGGCGGATTGACATTTGTAAGCTGGCATTAGGGGATGGGGAATGAGATCAGTTTCGACACTTCGGATCGGTAGAGCGCCAGGGATCGGCATGCTGCTGGCGGCGGTTGTCGCGCAGTCCGCCCCGGTCATGGCCGCCGACACGGTCGAGACCAAGAAGGTCCAGGTTCAGGTCGAAACGATCGCCTCGGGGCTGGAGCATCCCTGGGCGGTGGCCGTCCTTCCCGATGGCGGCTATCTCGTCACCGAACGCCCGGGCCGCCTGCGGATCATCCGGGACGGCAAGCTCTCCGCGCCGATATCCGGCGTGCCCAAGGTCTACGCCAGAAGCCAGGGCGGCCTGATGGACGTGGAACTGGCACCCGATTTTGCGACCTCGCGAACCCTCTATCTCACGGCCGCGACCCCGGGTGACGGCGGCTCCGGCACCGAAGCCTTCAGCGCCACGCTTTCGGCCGACGGAACCGCGCTTGAGAACGTCAAGTCGATCTTCAAGATGCGCAAGTTCACCAGCGGCAGCATCCAGTATGGTTCCCGCATCGCCATCGCCAAGGATGGCTCGCTCTTCATCAGCATCGGCGACCGCGGCGATCGTGACCGCTCGCAGGACTGGCAGGACGATGCCGGCGCGATCGTCCATATCAATGCCGATGGCAGCATCCCCAATGACAACCCCTTCAAGGATGGCGTAAAAGCACTGCCGGAAATCTGGTCGAAGGGCCACAGGAACCCGCAGGGCATCACCTTCGATAGCGCCGACGGCAAACTCTATACCGTCGAGCACGGCGCGCGCGGCGGCGACGAGATCAACGGCATCGAGCCGGGCAAGAACTACGGCTGGCCGATCATCACCTACGGCCGCGACTATTCCGGCGCCGAGATCGGCGAAGGCACAGCGAAGAAGGGTCTGGAACAGCCGCTCTATTACTGGGACCCCTCGATCGCACCGGGCGCTGTCGCCATCTATCGCGGCAAGATGTTTCCTGAATGGAATGGCGACTTCCTGGTCGCAGCCCTAAAATTCCAGCTCCTGTCGCGCATGCAGCGCGATGACAGCGGCGCTTTCGTCGCCGAGGAGCGCATCTTCGACGGCGCCTATGGCCGCATGCGCGATATCGTGGTGGCGCCCGACGGCGCGCTTCTGATCGTCACCGACGAGGACGATGGTGCGCTGCTGCGCGTCTCCCGGGCGCCTGCGAACAACGGCTGATCTCATCGGCAGGCGTCGCCTTGCTGCGGTCGAACGAAACTGGTAACGGTCGCCCATCTCGACCACCCCGTTTTCGGCCGCAAAGCGCTAACCCCGTCTGGCCGACCTCCCAGATTGAGGCTTACATGACGCGCATACAGGCGAACCTTGTTCTATTGCTGGCTGGCGCCATCTGGGGCGGCGGCTTCGTCGCGCAGTCGACGGCGATGGAAACGATCGGACCGCTCTGGTTCGTCGGCCTGCGCTTCGCCATCGCCACCGTCGCCGTGCTCCCCTTCGCGCTGATCGAGGCGCGCAAGAGCAAGATCAAGACCAGCGGGCGCCACGCGATGCTCTATCTGCTGATCGGCTTGACCCTCTTTGGCGTCATGATCACCCAGCAGATCGGCCTCCAGACGACGACGGTAACCAACTCAAGCTTCCTCACCGGGCTCTACGTCGTGATCGTGCCGATCATCGCCGTGGTCTTTCTGCGCCGGGCGCCGCACTGGATCGTCTGGCCTGGCGCCTTGATGGCCTTGACCGGCATCTACCTTCTGTCGGGTGGCGACATGTCGACCCTGTCGCGCGGCGATATCCTGACGATCTTCTGCGCCGTCTTCTCCGCCGGACAGATCACGCTCGCAGGCATCATCGTCTCCGAGACCGGCCGAGCCCTGACGTTGTCGGTGGCGCAGTTCGCCGTCACCGCCGTCCTGGCGCTGGCAGCCGCCGTCATTGTCGAACCCATCAGCCTGGCGGCGATCTGGGACGCGGCGCCGGAGATCCTCTATGTCGGCATATTCTCGTCAGGCATTGCATTCTCGCTGCAGATCATCGGCCAGCGCTACACCACCTCCTCGCAGGCGGCCATCTTCCTGTCGTCCGAAGCGCTGTTCGGCGCGGCACTCGGCGCTCTTGTGCTGGGCGAGAAGATTTCCACTCTCGGCTATGTCGGCTGCGCGCTGATGTTCGCGGCAATGCTTCTAGTTGAAATCGTCCCCGAGATAGCCCGCCGACGTCGCCAAAACGGCCTGCTTATCGGCCAAAATCCGGGCTGAAGCCGAAAATATGAAAAAAAGTTTAACGTTCGCGAAGTCGCGCGCACGTTGTAATTTTGGCAAAATCTGCTCCTAAAATATATTGCTCACGATACAAAACGTTATTCAGCGGCGGCTGATGAGTGCTTTTTTTCGTCAAAGGCCAAAACCCACCCGGAATTGGCGCGCGAGGCAGCGTTGCGTCGGAAAACTTTTGCTTGCCAAAAGTGAATAATCGCAGCAATCTCGTGGCGTTCGGGCATTTTGCGAGCATGGGAAGTCCTTAAGATTGTGCGCGCCGGAGACGCTAATACTCCGGTCGGTAGGTTCTAAATAAGCAGGCGGAAGTTCTGCGGAGAACTCTACTGATTTAGAGGGGACCTTTTTCTCACAATTCAATAATTGCCTGTTAGCGTCTCCGTGAGGAGGCAATATCAGTATGCTGCCCGTGTGGATGGCGGGCAGAGATCAAAGGACCTGACGCATGGCCGAGACTGGGACTGTAAAATTCTTCAACACCGACAAGGGCTTCGGATTCATCAAGCCTGACAAGGGCGGCGCGGACATCTTCGTTCACATTTCCGCCGTGCAGGCTTCCGGATTGGCCGGACTGACGGAAAACCAGAAGGTTAGCTTCGACACCGAACCGGATCGTCGCGGCAAGGGCCCGAAGGCCGTCAACCTGCAGATCGACGGCTGATAGAGCCTACCTTTGCAATCGAGTTGAAGCCCGGCGGGCCGCCGGGTTTTATCGTTCAGCCTGCATTCAGCCGCCAGCCGTTAACTTGCCATCATCAAGGTGCAAAACCGGCCAAGAGTTTGAACAGGACAGAACACATGAATAGCCTTGCCAAGACCCTTCTTCTGACGGCAACCGCGGCTGCCATCACATTCTCGTCGATCGGTGTCGCATCGGCTGACGACTGGCGCTATCATCACCACCATGGCAACGACGCCTGGGTCGGTGGAGCGGTCGGTCTCGCAACAGGCTTGATCGTCGGCTCGGCGATCGCCAATGCACCGCGCTACGACGAACCGCGTTATATCGACCCGCCCTACGCCTATGACGACGGTCCGGTCTACGCAGCACCTCCCCGCTATTACCGCCCGGCACCCGTGCGCTACTATCAGCCGGCTCCGGTTCGCGTCGGCGTCGAGCCGTGGACCCCGCAGTGGGAACGCTACTGCTCTTACCGTTACCGTTCGTTCGATCCACGCAGCGGCACCTTCATCGGCAATGACGGTCGCAGCCACTTCTGCGTCGCCAACTGATCGAACGCCGATTGTTCATGCACGAAGCGCCGCTTTTCAGCGGCGCTTTTCTTTTGTACGGGTTGCCCCTGCCCCGATCCCCTACCCGGCTCAAAGCCCCTGCAGATAGGGATTGCCGCGCCGCTCGTCGCCGATCCGGCTGCCCGGCCCATGGCCGCAGATAAAGCCGACCTCGTCGCCCAACGGCAGCACCTTGTCGCGGATGGAATCGAGCAACTGCTGGTGGTTTCCGCCGGGAAGATCGGTGCGGCCGATCGAGCCGTTGAACAGTACATCGCCCAGATGCGCGAACTTCTGCGCCCGGTTGAAATAGATGACATGCCCCGGCGCGTGGCCCGGCGTGTGGTAGACCTCGAAGACATGCTCGCCGAAGGAGACGGTATCGCCATCCTTCAACCAGCGATCCGGCTCGACATTCTGCATCTGGCCCGCCGGCAGCCCGTATTTCTCCGCCTGCGTCTCGATCCGCTGCAGCAGCGGCAGGTCGTCCTCGTGCGGGCCGATGATATCGACACCAAGCGCTTCCTTGAGCTCCTTGGCCCCGCCGGCATGGTCGAGATGGCCGTGGGTCAGCCAGATCGCCTTGATCTTCAGGCCATTCTGCTCGATCCCCTGCAGGATATTGGCGACATCTCCGCCCGGATCGATCACCACGCCTTCCTTCGTCGCCTCATCGAAAAAGATCGTGCAGTTCTGCTGGAACGCTGTCACCGGAATGATCCCGGCCTGGAGCATGCTCATGGGGTGCCTCGCTTTAAGTCTTGCATACGTCGTCCGTCTCGATGTCGATATAGTCGCAAATGCCGGCACGTGCAGCCTCGATTTTGCCCAGCCCTCCGTCACGCCGCAACGACAAGTGTAATCTCCTGTGATCGCCGTCGGCGGAACCTCCCCCTATTCCGGGCGTTACCAACCCGTCTATAAAAGGAGACCCACGATGACCATGAAGCGAAATCTTTTCCTGGCAGGCGCAATGGTTCTGGCGACCGCCGGCCTCGCCCGCGCGGAAATGGCCGCAACGGCCATCAACGATCTGACCATTCACGCCGGCCCCGGCGAGCAGTATCCCGCTGTCGGCGTTGCGACGCGCGGCTCCGAAACCATCCTCGACGGCTGCGTCGCGGGCAGCCAGTGGTGCCGTGTCGATGTCAACGGCATGCGCGGCTGGGTCTATGCCCAGTACCTGCAGATGGATCAGGACGGCAACCAGGTGATCGTCCAGCAGCACCAGTCCGATCTCGATATCCCCGTTGTGACCTATGAAACCACGGCAGCGACCGGCCCCGCCGAACCCGCTCCGGGCGACGAGCTGCTCGGCCCGGTCGGCTCGGTAGAGACGATCGAACCGCCGCAGACGGTCACCACCTATATCGAGAGCAACCCTGGCCGCACGGTCGAGGTCGGCGGTGACGTCGTGGTCGGCGCGCAGGTGCCGGGCACCGTGACCTTCCAGGAAATCCCTGACTACCAGTACCGCTACGCTCGCATCAACGACCGTCCGGTACTGGTCGATCCGGGCACGCGTCGTATCGTCTACGTCTACAACTAAGACCTGAAATCATGGACAGCAAAGGCGGCCACCCGGCCGCCTTTTTCATGCGCGCTCGCCAGACGGCTGTGAACTCGCCGCAACGCTCGCGTCATGCCTGTTGATTGTTGCCGCAAATATGCCTCTTAATCCAATCACGCAGGGGAATTGCGTATCGCATGGGGAGTTTTGCGCGGGGCATCTCGGTTCGACTGACAAGACCGATCTTCTTTGCACGCGCGAAAGCCGAAAACCGACGGACACTGGAACATATGTCATGATTGCTGACCTATGTTCCCGTGCTGTCGGTCAAGCGGCGCAGACTAGGAAAGGAAATGCCAAATTGGCACGACAGAGCAGCCCGAGAGCCGGCAGGCAGGAGCCCAAGCCGGAGCCTTTGACCAAGCCGTTGGAAAACACCGAAACCATCGACTTCGATATCATCGAGCTCCTGTTTTTCTCCTATCGGGACTTCGTCTCCGATCCTGATGCCATCCTGGCGAAGAGCGGCTTTGGACGTGCGCATCACCGCGCGGTGCATTTCGTTAACCGAAACCCCGGCATGACCGTTGCCGATCTCCTGGATACGTTGAAGATAACCAAACAGAGTCTCGCAAGGGTACTCAAACAGCTTATCGATTCGGGGTATATTCAACAAAAAGCGGGGCCTGAGGACCGACGTCAGCGCAAGCTCTATCCCACCGCAACAGGCAGGGATCTGGCGCTTGCACTCGCCGAGCCGCAATCGCGCCGTATTGAGAGAGCATTCGACGGAGCCTCCCCGGAGGTCAGAGCGGGTGTGAAGGCCTTCCTGAGTGGCATGCAGAACAGACAAAACTCGAAAGCGGACTGAATGGCGGCGAAGATAGTGATTTCGGACGATGCGGCACACTTGCTCGTTGTGGATGACGACACGCGTATTCGCGCGCTGCTCAACCGCTATTTGAGCGAGAACGGCTTCCGTGTGACGGTCGCGGCCGATGGCGCCGAAGCACGCCGCAAGCTTGGCGGCCTGGATTTCGATCTGATCATCATGGACGTGATGATGCCCGGCGAATCCGGCATCGATGTCACCAAGGATTTGCGCATCATCAAGAACGTGCCGATCATCATGCTGACGGCGCTCGCCGAATCCGACAGCCGCATCGCCGGTCTTGAGGCAGGAGCCGACGACTATCTGCCCAAGCCCTTCGACCCGCGCGAACTCGTGCTGCGCATCAACAACATCCTGCGCCGCAATATCTCCGGCGATGCGCCCAAGATCGAGCAGGTCATGTTCGGCCCCTACACATTCTCGCTGACCCGCCGCGAGCTCAAGAAGGCTGCCGAAATCGTGCGCCTGACGGATCGCGAGCAGGAAATTATGTTGCTCTTCGCCAAGCGCGCCGGCGACACCATCCCCCGCCACGAACTGATCGGCAACGATGTCGATGTCGGCGAGCGCACGATCGACGTGCAGATCAACCGCCTGCGCCGCAAAATCGAGGACGACCCATCAAATCCGGTCTGGCTCCAGACGGTTCGTGGTATAGGATACCGCCTGAGCATCGATTGATGATCCGGGACCCGGAAAGGCATTAGATGGTGACATTCGATTCCCTGCGACGCGAGGACCGCTCGCCGGTTTCCGGCTGGCGTTGGTTCACGCGCCTGCTGCGCCGCCAGTTGCCCAAGGGCCTTTACGTCCGTTCGCTGATCATCATCATCATGCCGATGGTGCTCCTGCAATCCGTCGTCGCCGCCGTCTTCATGGAGCGGCACTGGCAGATGGTCACCCAGCGCCTGTCGATGGCCGTGACCGCCGATATCGCCGCGATCATCCAGATGATCGAGACCTACCCGCAGGATACCGACTACAGCGAGGCAACCCGCATCGCCCGCGACCAGCTCGGCCTGCAGATCTCGATCGAGCCCGATGGCGAGCTCCCCCCGCCCCGCATCAAGCCGTTTTTTTCCATTCTCGATGGGATTCTGAGCGACGAGATCCGCGACCAGATCAAGCGCCCCTTCTGGATCGACACGGTCGGCGATTCCAATCTCGTCGAGGTCAGGGTGAAGCTGGACGGCAAGATCCTGCGCGTGCTTGCCAAGCGCAATCAGACCTACGCCTCCAACACCCATATCTTCATCGTCTGGATGGTCGGCGCATCGCTGGTGCTGATCACCATCTCCATTCTGTTCCTGAGGGGCCAGATCCGCCCGATCCAGAAACTCGCGGCCGCCGCCGAAAGCTTCGGCAAGGGCCAGAAGGCCGACAACTTCTATCCGCGCGGCGCTGATGAAGTCCGCCGCGCCGGCCTCGCCTTCATTCTCATGCGCGAGCGCATCGAGCGCCAGATGGAACAGAGAACGGCGATGCTGACCGGCGTCAGCCACGACCTGCGCACCATCCTCACGCGCTTCAAGCTGCAGCTGGCGCTCGCCGGCGACAATCCCGATCTTCAAGGCATGAGCGACGACGTCAACGACATGCAGTCGATGCTCGAGGCCTACATGGCCTTTGCCCGCAGCGAGGTCGAGGAAGATGTCGGCGAGCTGAAGCTGAGCGAGCTGCTATTGAAGCTGGAGCCGGACTTCGCCCTGCACAAGAAGACGCTCACTTACTCGATCGAGGGCGACGACGATATCGTGGTCCGGCCGAACGCATTCACGCGCCTCGTCACCAACCTCGCCTCCAACGCCCGCCGCTATGCCAAGACCCTCAACATCGAGGCCAAGCACGGCGCCAAGTGGCTGACGATCGTGTTTGACGACGACGGTCCCGGCATCCCCGAACAGAACCGCGAGGACGTCTTCAAGCCCTTCTTCCGTCTCGATGAGGCACGCAATCTCGATGCGTCGGGAACGGGTCTCGGCCTTGCGATCGCCCGCGACATCGCCCGCAGCCATGGCGGCAACGTCACGCTCGGCGACAGCCCGCTCGGCGGCCTGCGCGCCGTCATCCGCATCCCGGCCTGAGATCACGATGGCGATCGATATCACCAATATGACCTGGCTCAACCCGCCGCCCTTCGCCGATCAGCGCGACGACGGCCTGCACGTGCGCTCCGGCGACAAGACTGATTTCTGGCAGGGAACCTATTACGGCTTTCACCGCGACGACGGCCATTTCCTCCATCGGTCCCGCCACGGCGACTTCACCGTAGAGCTGAGCTTTTCGGCGGATTACCAGGCGCTCTACGATCAGGCCGGCATCATGCTGCGCGCGGATGCGGCGCACTGGATGAAATGCGGGATCGAATACACGGACGGCGCCTGCCACTTCAGCGTCGTCGTCACCAACGGCAATTCCGATTGGTCGGCATTTCGCATCGACCATGATTTCGAACGGCTGTCGGTGCGGGTCACGCGCAATGGCGATGCGCTGTTCATCCAGTACAGGACGGACATGATGGCCGATTGGCGCATGGCGCGCCTCGCCTGGTTCGACCCGAAGTTTGCGGAATTGATGGTCGGCCCGGCCTTCTGCTCACCGCAACGCGCCGGCTTCGAAGCCACGTTTCACGACTTCAGCCTCTCGGACCCGCTCTCGCGCGACATTCACTAGAACGCCGGCACTGAAACGCCGGGCACAAGGCCACGGCGCTCCACCAATCACATGATTTTCTTGCCGTTAGGAACCGGCTTGTCCGGTGCTGCGAGCACGATGGCGCCAGCCTCGTCCTCGAAACCGAGCGTCAGAACCTCGGAGCGGAACGGTCCAATCTGCCGCGGCGGGAAATTGACCACGCACAGCACCTGCCGGCCGACGAGGTTTTCAAGCGTATAGTGTACGGTGATCTGCGCCGAGGACTTCTTGACGCCGATCTCGGGTCCGAAGTCGATCAGCAGCTTGAAGGCCGGCTTGCGCGCCTCCGGAAACGGATTGGCCTCGATCACGGTGCCGACACGGATGTCGACCCGCTCGAAATCGCCGTAGGTAATTTCTTCGGTCATGAAAATCAGCCTCGAATTAGCCTGCCAGCTCCTCGGCGCGCTTGCGAGCGGCCGAAAGCGCCTTGTCGAACAACGGCTGCATCGCATCGTCAGCCATCAGCACCGAGAGCGCCGCCGCCGTCGTGCCGCCTGGAGACGTCACGTTCTGGCGAAGCTTCGATGCGTCGTCGGGGGACTGGTGCAAGAGTTCACCAGCCCCCGCGACAGTTTCCCGTGCAAGCCGCATGGCAAGGTCCGCCTGCAGGCCAAGTTTGCGGCCTGCTTCTGCCATGCACTCCACGAGATAGAACACATACGCAGGACCACTGCCCGAAAGGGCTGTAACGGCATCGATATCGGATTCGGAAGGTACCCACTCCACGGGTCCGGAGACCCTGAGCAGCGCATGCACCTGATCGCGCTGGTTCTGGCCAACGCGTTGATTGGCAAACGCGCCGGTGACGCCGCGGCCAACCATGGCCGGCGTGTTCGGCATGGCGCGAACCATCGCCGCTTCGCCAAGATGGGATTCGAGGAAACCGAGCGTCTTGCCCGCCGCGACCGAAACCACGACCGTATCGTCGCCGACGGCGCTCTTCACGGAGGGGAGCACGGCGTCCATCACCTGCGGCTTCACCGCCAGAAACAGCACGCCGGCCTTCAGTTCGGCGGGAAGCGCCGTCACATGCCTGGCGCCCGCCTCATTGATCGTTGCCATCATCTGGGCCGAGGGGCCGGGATCGACGACCACGACAGAGGCACCGGGCACACCATTCTTCAGCCAGCCGGAGAGCATCGCACCCCCCATATTGCCGGCGCCGACAAGAACGATTGGACCCGAGGACGACAGACCGGACATGTTACGCTTCACCCACGGTTTCGAACAACACGGCTTCCATGGCGCGATTGGCGTCCATGCCGGACCAGATCACGAACTGGAACGCCTGATAATAGGTCTCGCAGGTATCAAGCGCGCTGGCGAGCAGCACTTCGACCTGACGGTTCGTAGGCTCGGCGCCGCCGGCAAGCAGCAGCGACTGCCGGAAGATGATCACATCCTCCTGGCGCCAGACGTCGAAGTGACCCATCAGCACCTGGCCGTTGATACCGGCCAGAAGCTTCGTCACTTCATTCATGCGCTGTTCGGGGATCTTGATATCGAAGGCGCAGCCGAGATGCAGCGCCTCGAATTCCTCCATCCAGGAAAAGGAGACGTGATAATCCGTCCACTTGCCCTCGACCGTCATCGCGATTTCGTCGTCACCCGACCGCTCGAAAGCCCAGTCGTTGTGGGCGGCGACGTACTCGATCATATCGACCGGGTTCGATTGACGCTCGACTTCCAATTCCATGAGGCTCATGCAGCACCTTCTTGACCGGAGTGAATGCGTAACGACTTCGTCCAACGAGACACAAGCGAACACACGCAACTAACCCGGAAACCACCAACCCAGATGACCGTTGAACCGCTACCAGACTTACGCAGTGAACCTGCCCGGAGCTTACCAACTGCTTCGAATCATCATTTAAAATCAGTGTATAACGCACCCGGTGGTGTGCCAGCCCCCTGAGGGCCGTTTTAGGGAACGCCACTGTGGAAAGGTGTTGGGAATTGGATTCAGAAGGAGGGTATAAACGACTCTGCCCATTGGCTTTTTTGGCAGTGTCCACAGGTGGATAAACACACCCGATTTTTTGGCCGAAGCAGCGGTGTGTCTCTCAAAGGCCACACCGCGCCCTGTCCCCAAACGGGATTTACTTGCCCTTGGCGGCAGGCTTGGATTCGAGCTTGGCCTCGAGTGCGGCGATACGCGCCAGCAGCGCATCGTTTTCGTCGCGCGCCTTGATCGCCATCTCGCGGACGACCTCGAACTCTTCCCGCTTGACCACATCCATGCTGTTCAGCCAGCGCTCGGCCTGCGCGTTGAACATCGTCTCGACTTCCTTGCGCACGCCCTGGGCGGCACCTGCGGCATCTGTCATCAGCTTTGCGAACTCGTCCATGATGCGGTTTGCGCCTGTCGTCATGGCGGTTTACTCCCTTTGAAATAATGGCTTCCGGCCGCTCTCGGCCCTCAGGAATGAGGTAGGGCTTCGCCGTTAAGGATGCAAGCGCTTTGCACTGGATAAGCGGTCGCACTTATCTCGCATCACTAACAATCAACTTGACCCGCTGTTATGGCAAGGCCATCTTCCGCCCACATCAACGGATGGGATTACCTTGCAGACAGCTGCCGACCTCATGGCCATCATGCCGTTCCCCAATATCGACCCGATCGCCTTTGCAATCGGGCCCGTGGCCATTCACTGGTACGGCCTGGCCTATGTCGCCGGCATCATGATCGGCTGGTACTACGCGCGCCTCATCGCCGCGAACGACAGCCTCTGGCCCGGCAATGTCTCGCCGATCACCAAGGCGCAGCTCGACGATTTCGTCGTCTGGGTGGCGCTCGGCGTCGTCCTCGGTGGCCGCATCGGCTATATCCTGTTCTACGACATGCCCGCGATCATCGAGAGCCCGATCCGCGCCATCCAGATCTGGAACGGCGGCATGTCCTTCCATGGCGGCCTGACCGGCACGACGATCGCCATGATCATCTTCGCCAAGCGCAACAAGATCCCGCTCTGGAACCTCTTCGACATCGTCGCAGCCGTCGTTCCCGTCGGCCTCTTCTTCGGCCGCATCGCCAATTTCATCAATGGCGAGCTCTGGGGCCGGCTGACGGACGTGCCGTGGGCCGTGGTCTTCCCGACCGGCGGCCCTTTCGCGCGCCATCCGAGCCAGCTTTATGAAGCAGGCCTAGAAGGCATCGTGCTGGTTCTCGTGCTCGCCGCCCTCATCTACGGCATGAAAGCGCTGAAGACCCCCGGCTTCGTCGCCGGCGTCTTCGTCTGCGGCTATGCGCTGTCGCGCATCTTCGTCGAGTTCTTCCGTGAACCTGACGCACAACTCGGCTACCTTCTCGGCACCAACTGGCTGACGATGGGCATGGTCCTGTCGTCGCCGATGATCCTGCTGGGCCTCTGGGCCATGATCCGCGCCCGTCGTCAGGCTGCCCTGCAGTCCTGATCGCGGCACCGGAGGAGGAGAACATGACCACCGCACTCGGTGAGAAGATCAAGGCTATCATTCAGGCGAACGGTCCGATCAGCGTCACCGATTACTTTTCGCTGTGCCTCGCCGACCCCGAATACGGATATTACAAGACCAAGGAGCCCTTCGGCAGCTCCGGCGACTTCGTCACCGCGCCCGAGGTCAGCCAGCTCTTCGGCGAGATGATCGGCGTCTTCATCGTTCACGCATGGCAGCGCCACGGCACGCCTTTAGATGTGAAGCTGGTCGAGATCGGCCCCGGACGCGGCACGATGATGTCGGACATGCTGCGCGTCATCGAGCGCCTCGCGCCGCCACTCTTCGAAACGATGACCGTCCACCTCGTCGAGACCAGCCCGCGTCTGCGCGAGGTGCAGGGAGAGACGCTCGCCGCCCATCAGGGCAGGATCAGCTGGCACGACGGCTTCGACGAGATCCCGCCGGGCGTCACGCTGATCGCCGCCAACGAACTTTTCGACGCGATCCCCATCCGCCAGTTCGTGAAGACGGCGACCGGCTTTCGCGAGCGCATGGTCGGCCTCGATGTCGATGACGAACTGTCCTTCGGAACCGGCGTCGCAGGCATTGACCCGCAACTGCTGCCGGAGCAGGCAGCGACCGTGCCGCTCGGCACCCTCTTCGAGATCGCCCCTGCCCGTGAATCCGTCATGGTCGCCATCGCCGACCGGCTAAAGGCCTTTGGCGGTACGGCGCTGGCGCTCGACTACGGCCACCTGATCACCGGCTTCGGCGATACGCTGCAGGCAGTGCGCATGCACGAATTCGACCCGCCGCTCGCCCACCCCGGCGAAGCCGATCTCACCAGCCACGTCGATTTCCAGGCGCTCGGCGAGACCGCCGTCGCAGCCGGGCTCCACGTCAACGGACAGCTGCACCAGGGCGACTTCCTGGTGGGCCTCGGCATCCTCGAACGCGCCGCCGCCCTCGGCCGTGACCGCGAGCCCCGCACCCAGCAGATCATCCAGGCCGCCGTCGACCGCCTGGCCGGCGAAGGCGAGGGAAAGATGGGGGAACTCTTCAAGGTGATGGCCGTTTCCCATCCCGCCATCGATCTGATGCCGTTCCGTTCCGTGGATTGACAGGGCGCGCGCGGCGGGGTCAACATCGCCGCAATCGACAGCGCTTCGTCCGGCACACCGTCTGGGCGTCGCTAAAACAAATCGTGGAATGACCGATGACACATGCGCCCTCCCCGGAACCGATCCAAAGCGCGCTGCTGAACGAAGCGACGGGCGACACAATCCAGCATGGCTATTTCACCCGCCAGGGCGGCGTCTCCGACGGCATCTATCGCGGCCTCAATGTCGGCCTCGGCTCCAACGATGAGCGCGCCAAGGTCGAAGAAAACCGCAGGCGCGTCGCCGGCTGGTTCGACCTGCCCGTCGAGCGGCTGGCAACCGTGCATCAGGTGCATTCGCCCGATGTCGTGGTGGTGGACGCCTCCTATGACGGCACCCGCCAGCCGGCCGATGCGCTGGTGACCGCAACCCCCGGCATCGCGCTCGGAGTGCTCGCCGCCGATTGCGGCCCGATCCTCTTCGCCGATCCGGAAAACAAGGTGGTCGGCGCCGCTCATGCCGGCTGGAAGGGTGCCTTCACCGGCGTGCTGGAAAACACCATCGATGCCATGATCAAGCTCGGTGCCAAGCGCGAGGCGATCGTCGCCTGCCTGGGCCCATCGATCAGCAAGGCAAGCTACGAGGTCGGCCCCGAATTCGTCGAGCGCTTCATAAGCGAAAACGGCGACTACCAGCGCTATTTCACTCCGTCGGAAAAGCCCGGCCATTCGATGTTCGACCTGCCGTCCTTCACCATCGACCGGCTGCGCGCCGCCGGCGTCAAGGCCGAAAGCCTCGGCGTCTGCACCTATCCCGACAGCGAACGCTTCTTTTCCTACCGACGCACGACACACAGCCAGGAACCGGACTACGGCCGACAGATTTCGGCGATTGCCATAAGGGAGATGTGACCGGTATGGGCCTACACTTCGAAACCTCCGAATTCGCCGATCGCCTCGCGCGGCTGACGCAGCAGATGCAGGAGGAGAAGCTCGACGCCCTCCTCCTCTTCGCCCAGGAAAGCATGTACTGGCTGACGGGTTACGATACCTTCGGCTACTGCTTCTTCCAGACGCTGGTCGTCAAGGCCGACGGCACCATGGCGCTTCTCACCCGCTCGGCCGATCTGCGCCAGGCGCGGCAGACGTCGATCATCGAAAACATTCATATCTGGGTCGATCGCGTCAACGCCGACCCGACGGTCGATCTCAAGAACCTGCTGGTCGAGATGGACCTGCTCGGCGCGCGCATCGGCGTCGAATACGACACCCATGGCATGACCGGCCGCATCGCAAGGCTTCTCGACACGCAACTGATGGCCTTCGGCCAGATCTCCGACGCCTCCTACCTCGTCAGCCGCCTGCGCCTCATCAAGAGCCCGACGGAGATCGCCTATGTCGAGCGCGCGGCAGCCCTTGCCGACGACGCGCTGGACGCGGCCCTTTCGCTCACGAAAGCCGGCGCCGACGAGGCCGCGATCTTAGCTGCCATGCAGGGCGCCGTCTTTGCCGGCGGCGGCGATTATCCCGCCAACGAATTCATCATCGGCTCCGGCGTCGATGCCCTGCTCTGCCGCTACAAGGCCGGTCGCCGCAGGCTCGACGCCAACGACCAGCTGACGCTGGAATGGGCCGGCGCCTACGCGCACTACCACGCCGCGATGATGCGCACGATCGTCATCGACGAGCCGAGCTATCGCCACCGCGAGCTCTACAATGCCTGCCTTGAAAACATCCAGGCCATCGAAACCGTGCTGAAGCCGGGACACACCTTCGGCGATGTCTTCGACGTCCACTCGAAGATCATGGAGGAGCGCGGCCTCTCGCGTCACCGCCTGAACGCCTGCGGCTACTCGCTCGGCGCCCGCTTCTCGCCATCATGGATGGAGCACCAGATGTTCCACGTCGGCAATCCGCAGCCGATCGAACCGGGCATGTCGCTCTTCGTCCACATGATCATCATGGATTCCGACAGCGGCACGGCCATGAGCCTCGGCCAGACTTACCTCACGACGGCCGACGAGCCGAAGGCGCTGTCGCGCCACCCGCTCGACTTCATCAACCTCTGAGTGGGTACCCTTTAGAATCGACAATTGACATTGCAGTGCCCCGACCGTCATAAAGTTGGCCGGGGCATATGCCGCGTGGCCACACGCGCACGGAAAGAAGGATGATACGAGGGATGACGCGACTTGCGACAGCGCCCACGCTCATCGCCTGCCTTGCCTTGCTTTCAGCTTGCAATACCACGGATGCCCTGACACCCCTCGTCGACATCGGCGACACCTCGGGCAGCATCCGCTCGACGCCGGTCACCCAGGGCGAGGTCGAGCGCATGGCCGGCACGCCGCGCCGCGCCCAGGCTTTTGCGTCTTCGCCGCGCGAGGGCGGCTACCACCCCGCCTATGTCGAGCAGGACACCACACAGGACACCACATCAGGCCCCATATCCGGTCGCGGCGCTCCGCCGACGACGATGCAGGCCCAGGCCTACGCGCTCGATGGCCAGACCGAACAGTCGCCAAGAGCGTCTGCCGCCATCCGCAGCCAGCCTCTTTCCGAGCCGGTCTCCGACACTGTTTCGGAGCCTGTATCCAACGCCCAGGCCGAAGAGCAGGACATCGCCGACGCAGAAGCCAAGGAAAAGGCGGCAGAACCGAAGCGCACGGCGATGCTGACGCCATCCGGCGCATCGACCGTCCGCTTCCTGCCGATCATCGGCGCCCCCGTTCAGGCCGTGACGCCCCTGTCGCGACAGCTTGGCGCCGAGGCTCGTTCGCACGGCCTCTCGATCAAGAGTTCCAACGACAACAGCACCGCCTTCATCCTCAAGGGCTACCTCTCGGCCTTTTCCGATAGCGGCAAGGTCACTGTGGTCTATGTCTGGGATGTGCTCGACAACAGCGGCGCCCGGCTGCACCGCATCCAGGGACAGGAGAGCGTTCCCTCGCAGGCGCAGGATCCCTGGGCCGTGGTGCCGGCCTCCGTCATGCAGCAGATTGCGTCCAAGACGATCACCGAGTTTTCCTCGTGGCGGGACGCCCGTGGCGGTTAAGCCACAAGCTTTTTGGAAATATCAAGGCGCAAGTCGCGTTTACCCTTGCATTCGGAAACAAGCTGGCTAAAAAGCGCGGCTATCAGCAGGCAACAGGCGGACCAAGATGAAGGTTTTCGCAGGCAATTCGAACCGGCACCTCGCCGAAGAGATCTGCAACTATCTTAAAGTGCCCTTGGGCAGAGCAACGGTCCGAAGATTTGCCGACCAGGAAATCTTCGTGGAAGTCCAAGAAAACGTACGTGGCGAGGATGTCTTCCTCGTCCAGTCGACGTCCTTCCCGACGAACGACCACCTGATGGAATTGCTCATCATGATCGATGCGATGCGCCGCTCGTCGGCCCGCCGCATCACCGCGGTCCTCCCCTACTTCGGCTACGCACGCCAGGACCGCCGCGCTTCGGGCCGCACGCCGATTTCGGCCAAGCTTGTCGCCAACCTGATCACCGAAGCCGGTGCCGATCGCGTCCTGACGCTCGATCTCCACGCCGGCCAGATCCAGGGCTTCTTCGACATCCCGACCGACAACCTGTATGCCGTGCCGATCCTGACGCGCGACATCAAGGCCAATTACGATATCTCCAACGTCATGGTCGTTTCGCCTGACGTCGGCGGCGTCGTGCGCGCCCGCGCGCTCGCCAAGCGTCTCGACTGTCTGCTGTCGATCGTGGACAAGCGCCGCGATCGCCCGGGTGAATCCGAAGTCATGAACATCATCGGCGACGTCACCGGCAAGGACTGCCTGCTCATCGACGATATCGTCGATTCCGGCGGCACGCTCTGCAACGCTGCCGACGCGCTGCTCGCCAAGGGTGCCGCAAGCGTTACCGCCTACATCACCCACGGCGTTCTGTCGGGTGGCGCGGTGACCCGCATCACCAATTCCAAGCTGCGCGAGCTCGTCATCACCGACTCCATCCAGCCGACCACCGCTGTCCAGTCGGCGCATAATATCCGCGTGCTGACCACTGCAACGCTGATCGGCGAAGCCATCAACCGCACCAGCCAGGAAGAATCCGTCTCCAGCCTCTTCGACTGAGGCTGGCAGGACTTTCTCTCCGCCCTTCCTCCTCCGCGCCAATTCGGCTAGGATTATCAATGATATCCAGCCGACGGGAGGAAGAGGCATGGCGACAATACTGAAATCTCCGATCAGACTGGCGATGCTGGTCATCCTTCCAGCACTCTCCGCCTGCACGGCGGACATGGATCCTGGCTATGGACCAGGCCCAGGTTACGGACCCGGGCCGGGCCCGGTTCGTCCGGCGCCACCGCCGCGCCCTCGCCCGCCGCAGCCGCAAATGTGCACCATGGAATACGCGCCCGTCTGTGGAGAACGTGGCGGACGCACGCAGACCTTCGGCAATGCCTGCCAGGCCAACAACAGCGGCTTCCGGATCGTCGGTCGTGGCGAATGCCGCGCCGGGCCACCGATGACGCCGGGACCTGGCCCTCGCCCGCCTCGTCCGCGCCCTCCCCATGAGGAACCGATGCCGCCGCAGCGGCCCGGCGGCATCTGCACGCGCGAATACCGGCCCGTTTGCGGCGAGCGCGGCAGACAGATCAGGACATTTTCGAATTCATGCGAGGCAGGCAATGCGGGCTTCCGCATCGTCGGTCAGGGCGAATGCCGCCGCTGATTACGCTGGCTCTCTAACGAGCAGCAGGTTTCCGGCCCACGAACGGGGCCGGAAACGACTTGGGGCTCAGTTCGCGCCCTTGATCACCTGGCCGTTGACCGTGATCGAACCATCGCGTGCGACATTGACGTCCCAGCGCTGACGGCCATCCGGATCGGTCTTGCCGAAGCCCTTGACCATCATCAGGCCGAAGGAAACCTGGTTGAGGTCGGGATTGCTCTTGGCCAGTTCCTGGATGGCGGTGATCGTCTTGTCGAAGTCGCGCGCGACGATCGATGCGTTCAACGAATAGGCCGTGGTGGACTCCGGAATGCCGCGAACCTCACCCGAAATCTCGGCGTCATAGACGCTGGAGCGCGCCGAAATCTTCGGGAAGGCAACGACGAACTCGCCATTGGTCAGGAGCTTCTCGAAAGCCTTGTCGCTTTCAGCCTTGCTCTTCTTGTCGTCGGCAAAATCGACCTTCATCAGCTCGTCGCCGACAGCCGCGATGTTGAGTTCCGGAAACGCGAACTGCAGGTCCACCTCTTCGGGAACGAAAGGCGCATACATTTCGGGCAGCAATGCACTGTTGAAGCTGATCTGCTTGGCAGCCATGCCGACATCGAACCGCATCGCATCGCTCGGACCGCTCATGCCTATCGTGTAATCAATGCTGTCGGCGCCACCGCTGCCGGCAACGCTCGACACGCTGACCTTGTTCATGGTCACCGTCTCGTTCAGGCTCGACATCAGCGGGAACGACTTGCGCACCAGCTCCTTGATCTCTTCGCTCTCGGCGCGCTTGAGCTTCTTCTCATCGGCATGTTCGATGATGAAGGCGAGGATCGCGCGGAAATCGTTGACGGAAACACCGTTCACGGCAGCTGCGAAATCCACCGAGTCGGCGCGGATTTCGACCGGCGGGACTTCCTTGCCGCTGATCGTCTCGACAAAGCCGTTCATCGTGCCGCTGCCGGCAAAATTGGTGCGGCCCTTCAGCTCGCCGTCAGACGAGGTCATCTTGTAGGTCGACGAGCCGGTCTCGACGCTAACCTCTTCCTTCTCCGTCTTCGAGGTGAAACGAAGCGCCTTGCTGGAGAAGTCGCCGGACTTCAGGTAGCTGATCGCCGGATCGAAGACGCCGTTCGAAATCAGGGAATCGATGACATAGGTGAACTCGGTGTTCGGCTGGCCGGGCGCCTTGAACGTGCCGGTGACGTCGAGCGAGTTGTTGCCCTCGATCGTCCACAGGCCGCTCTCTTCAGGCATCGCGAAGATCGACCAGGGGTTCAGGCCCTTGATGGAGAAATTCTTCGGGTCTGCCTTCTTCAACAGCGCCGCGAAGTCGTAAACGATCTCGTAGCGCGTGCCGGCCGGGTTGACGGTCACGAAGCCCTTGGCTGCATCCCTCGGCAGGAGCTTCGACAGGTTCGCCTCGATTTCCTTGGCGCCCTTCTGGTTGATTTCGACCGCGTAAGACGTCGAAACCAAACCAAGAAGAACGACAGCGGTCGCCGTTAGGGTCTTGAGTTGCATGCTGAATTTCTCCCGTACCATTTGAGGTCGCATGTGAAGGCTAGGCCCCCACCCTGTCAACCCAGCAGTTGCATGCGCGGCCTCAGGCGGCGATCTTGCGTGAACGCATCGGCATCGGCCGGCCGAGCAGATAGCCCTGTGCCTCGTCGCAGCCTTCGTCGAGCAGAATACCAAGCTGCACATCCGTCTCGACGCCCTCCGCGAGCACCGGAATATTGAGGCTTTGCCCCAGCGCCAGGATCGCGCGGATGATCGCCTTCGCCTGCTCGCTGGTCTCGACCTCGTTCATGAAGCTGCGATCGAGCTTGATCTTGTCGAACGGGAAGGCGCGCAGCGTTTCCAGCGACGAATAGCCCGTGCCGAAATCGTCGATGGCGATCGAAACGCCGAGATTCTTGACCTGACGCAGCGTCAGCAGCGCCCGGTCCTTGTCGACGATGATCGACGACTCGGTGATCTCAAGCTCCAGGCGCCATGGCTCGAGCCCGGTCTCGAACAGGACCGAATGCACGAGATGGGCGATATCCTGGTGACCGATCTGGACGGGCGACAGGTTGACGGCGATCTTGTGCTTATTCGCCCAGCCGGCAGCCTCCTTGCAGGCCTCGCGCAGCACCCACTCCCCGATCGGAACGATCGCGCCGCATTCCTCGGCAACCGAGATAAACTCGCCCGGCGGCACGTTGCCCCGCGTCGCATGATCCCAGCGCAGCAGCACCTCGTAGCCGGTGATGTCACCTGTTGAGACCGACTTTTGCACCTGGTAGTGCAGATGCAGTTCGTTGCGTTCGATGGCCGACCACAGGTCGCTTGCCATCTTGCGACGGTCGCGTGCCGCCTCGTCCATCGCCACTGCATAGAAGCAGATGCGCTCGGAAAGCGTCGCCTTGGCGCGGTACATGGCAAGATCGGCATTGGCGAGCAAGATCTCGCCGGTCGATCCGTCCTGCGGATAGATGGCAACGCCAATGCTGGCGTCGGGATTGATGTCGAAATCATCGATCTGGAAGTCGCCGGTCAAGCTCGCCTCCAGCCGCGCCACGAAATCATGCAGATCCGCGATATCGGAAAACTGCTTGATCGCCGCGAACTCGTCACCGCCGAAGCGGGCAACGAATTCGTCTTCGCCGAGCAGCTGGCTCATGCGCTCCGAGAGCGTGACCAGAACCTGGTCGCCGGCGCTATGGCCGCGCTGGTCGTTGATCTCCTTGAACTTGTCGAGATCTATGCCGATGACCGCGACCTTCGTGCCGGCGCGCTTGGCGACAGCCAGATCCTGCGACAGGCGCTCGGAAAACTCGGAGCGGTTGGGCAAGCCCGTCAACGCGTCGTGGCGCGCCATGAAGGCGATCTTTTCTTCCGAAATCAGCCGTTCCGTAATGTCTTCGTAGGTCGCGACCCAACCGCCATCGGGAAGCTCGTTGAGGTTCAGCTGGATCGACCGGCCATGCGCGCCTTTGTGCACGATCGAGCGTTCACCGGATCTGAGCGCACGCATCAGCTTGTCGTAATGCTCGGATGCGCGCTTTGCCACGGCCTCTGGATCCGAGAAGTGGATCTCGTAGCCGATCGCGATGATCTCCTTGTAGCTCATGCCGGGACGGATCGTTCCCTGCTCGAATTCAAAGATCTCGCTGTAGCGGCGGTTTGCCAGCACGAGCCGTTCCTCGGCGTCGAACAGGCAGATGCCCTGCGAGACGTTTTCAAGTGCGAGATCAAGGTTGCGCGAGACTTCCTTGATGCGGTCGCGGTCGGCCTTCTGCTCAGTCACATCCTTGGTGATCTTGGCATAGCCGGCGATCTCGCCGTCGGCGTTCCAGATGGGATCGATCACGACATGCGCCCAGAAGGACGTTCCGTCCTTGCGGAACCGCTTGCCCTCGGCCTCGAATTTCCCCTCGGTGCGCGCCTTCAAAAGCGCCCGCTGCGGCAGGCCGGCGGCGCGCTCTTCCTCGGAATAGAAGCGCCCAAAATCCTCGCCGATGATTTCGTCGGCGGCATAGCCCTTGGCGCGTTCGGCGCCGGCATTCCAGTTGGCGACCCGGCCATCCCGGTCGAGCATGTAGATCGCGTAATCGGTGACGCCCTGCACCAGCATCTCGAAACGCGCCTCGCTCTCCTTCGTCGAGCTTTCCGCCCGCATCGCAAACAGCGCCGCTGCAAAGCCGGACGTAATCATGGACAGCGAGACCGACAGAAGCGTGACGACCATGAAGCCGGTGGACATGGTCTCGCTCGGATCGATCACGGGTCCCGGGCCGGGCACGATCGTCAGCGCCGCCATGGCCGTAAAATGCATCGCCACGATCGCGGCGCAGACCGTTGCGGCAGGCATAAGCAGCTTGCGCGCATCGGTCTTGATATCAGGGAGCATATAAAAGCCGATGGCCGAGATGACCACCGCGCAAGACATCGAGGCAAGCACGAGCGATTGGTCCCAATCCATGCTGCCGGGAAACTGCACAGCCGTCATGCCGAGAAAGTGCATCGACGTGACGCCGACGCCGAACAGCATCCCGGCGAACGCCCGCCGCACCCTGCTCTCCGCGCCGGCAGCGAACGCCACGGCGGCAAGCGTCGCGACCACCACCAGTACCAGCGACGTCAATGTTTCCGAAGTGTCGTAGCCGACGACCACGCCGCTATCATAGGCAAGCATCGCCACGAAATGCGTTGCCCAGATGCCGAAACCGCCGGCAGCACCACCCATCAAAAGCCAGATCAGGCGCGCTACCTTGACGGTGCTGCGCGCCCGCTGCAGCAGTGTCAGCGCGGCAAGGCTCGACAGGAAGCACAGGCATCCGGCCAAAACGACCAGCCTGAGATCATGCATGTAGGCAATGCAGTTAAAAACGGTAAGCATCATATATCCGGACCAATTTGCCGTTTCGCTTTCATATGCGGTCGCTTAAGAAACCGGTAATTTCCGGCAGCCGGCGAAGTCTTGACGATTGCTAATCGCAACTGTCATTAATGCTCCGTCAACGGCGGTTGATCCTGAGTTTTGACTGGCGCTGACGGCGGATGTCTAAGTTGCATCAGCTCATGCTAAAGAATTACAGCATGGTCGCGTTCACACCGCCACGGCTCTCAAGCGCCGCGCCCTTGCCATTCCGCCACAACTAGACTATAGCGCACGCGTCCGCACAGACACCCTTGGAGGCAATGCGGATGAGGATGGGGAAACCCGCCTCCAGTTCAGCGACAGGCGATGCCTGCGCCGAGCTCTCCAAATAACCTCGGAAGGAAAAGTCATGAGCCACGAAAGCTACGAGCTCAAGGCCGAGGCGCGCGAACGGGTTGGTAAGGGGTCCGCCCGTGAACTTCGCCGCAATGGTCTCATCCCGGCTGTCATCTATGGTGACAAGCAGGCCCCAATTTCGATCTCCCTCAGCACCAATGAGGTAACGAAGCGCATCCACGCTGGCGGTTTCATGACCACCATCGCTACGATCGACGTCGACGGCAAGAAGTACAAGGTTCTGCCGAAGGACTACCAGCTCGATCCGGTCCGCGACTTCACCATGCACGTTGATTTCCTGCGCGTATCCGGCAACACCGCCGTTACCGTTGCGATCCCGGTTCACTTCATCAATGAAGAAAAGTCCCAGGGCCTCAAGGTCGGCGGCGTTCTGAACATCGTTCGTCACGACGTCGAAGTTCATTGCCCGGCTGATGCGATCCCGGAATTCTTCAACGTTGACCTCAGCGGCAAGAAGATCGGCGACAGCATCCACATCTCCGAAGTCACCCTGCCGAAGGGCGTGACCACGGTTATCGACCGCGACTTCACCATCGCTACGATCGTTGCTCCGGCAGCTGGCGTATCGGAAGAAGAAGAAGAAGCTGGCGAAGCTGAAGCTTGATCATTTGATCGCTTGAACGCTTTGTAAAGTATAAGACCCGCTTTCTCCGGAAAGCGGGTCTTTTCATTTGTTCGGACAGAGCCGCTTCAACTTCGATTAAGACATTTCGTGGAAGCATGCCCCATCGTTCCAGAGCAGGTTCTGTTCTGAACGAAAAAATTGTGCGGCAAGGGGCAGACGCAGGAAAATGCATAATTCCGTTCAGAACAGATTTCTAGGAATTGTGTTCGCTGCACTGCTTCTGCTCGTAGCCCCGCTTTTTGTTCTGTTCCTTTTCCTGTCCTCCGGACGCGCCGAAAAGGAAATCCGCGACCACATCTCCGTTCTTCTCGTCGCCAACTCGCAAGCACTGGCAAAGCCGCTTTGGGATCTGGACGAAGACAGCGTCGCGCAGATCAGCGCCGCCGTCGTCTCGCAGGGCAACATCGTCAAGGTTCAGGTCCGCGATGAATCCGGCCAGCTTGACGTCACCCAGTCGACGATCCCCGCTTCCTATAACGGCCAGCTGATCGAAGTCTCGCACGCCATCACCTACACCACGCTCGACGGTCCGAAGAAGCTGGGCACCATCTCGGTCTTCTATCCCGCGCCGGATCTGTTCTCCGGCCTGAAGAATGAAGAGATCATCTTCCTGTCGATCTTCGTCTTCGCCGTTCTGATCGTCTTTTGCGCCGCCCTCATCGGCAACCGCATCGTCCTCGTTCGTCCGCTGATGCGCCTGATCGCCGCCATCGAGGCCACCGGCCAGCTCGGCTCGCGCCACCATGTCGACTGGCGCTCCAACGACGAGATGGGCCGCCTTGCCAAGAGCTTCAACACGATGCAGTCCAAGCTGGAAAGCGAGGAGCAGGAGCTGAAGCTCGCGCACCGCCGCGCCATCGACATCTACAATCTGACGCCTGCGATGCTGTTCTCGCTCGACGAAAACGACCACATCACCGCCGTCAGCGACTACTGGCTCGCCGCCACCGGCTACGAGCGCGATGATATCATCGGTAACCGCTTCACCGATCTCGTCACCCCGGACACCCGCAGCGCCTTCCTCGGCCGCAAGAATGAACTCAATGGTGGCGTCACTGTCGATGTCACCGTCAAGTTCCTTTGTGCCGAAGGCCGCGTCATGGACGTGCTGATCCTCGAATCGAAGACTGCCACCGGCGGCCAGGGCGGCCTGTCGCTGTCGGTCATGACCGATGTCACGGCGCTGAAGGCCTCTGAAGCCCGTAACCACAAGCAGGCGATCACCGACCATCTGACTGGCCTCCTCAATCGCCAGGGCTTCGAGACCGTGCTCGACGGCAAGATCCGCGAGGCCGACGCCGCCAACCAGGAGCTCGCCTGCCTCTTCGTCGATCTCGACCGTTTCAAGTGGATCAACGACAACCTCGGCCACGCCGAGGGCGACAAGGCGCTGCGGGAATTCGTCGGCCGTCTCAAGAGCAAGCTCGCGCCCACGGATGTGGCAGCCCGCCTCGGCGGTGACGAGTTCGCGATCCTGCTGCCGGCAGGCAACGCCGCCGAGCGCGCCGACCTCATGGCCGAGATGCTCGCCTCCATCTTCAACGAGCCCTTCGGCACCGATATGCATCTGAGCGCCAGCGTCGGCATCGCCATCTATCCGCGCCACGCCGACAATGCCGCCGAGCTGCTGCAGAAATCCGACATGGCGATGTATGCCAAGAAGCGCGACGGCAAGAATGGCGCCCAGCACTTCGACAGCGGCATGGTGGATCACGCCCGCGCTCGCGCCGAAATCGAAAGCTGCATCGAAATCGGCCTGATCGAGGATTGGTTCGCAGCCTATCTCCAGCCGATCGTCAACCTCAACGGTCGCGGCGTCGCCGGCTTCGAAGCGCTGATGCGCCTCAATCATCCTGTGAAGGGTCTCATGGCGCCTGCGGAGGTCATCAACGTTGCCGAGGAGACCGGCAAGATCATCCGCGTCGGCAACGTCATCATGGAAAAGGCGATCGAGCATCTTGCAGTGCTCTCGGCGCTCCCGGGCCTTGAGAACAGCTACCTCGCCATCAATTTCTCGCCGCTGCAGTTCGAACCGTCGCTACCGGCTCGTCTGGCCTCGCTGCTGATGCGTCACAACATCCGCCCCGAGCGGATCGTCGTCGAGATCACCGAGGCGGTGCTGATGCACAACAACCCCGAGATCCGCAAGATCGTCAGCGACATCCGCCAGTTCGGCTGCCGCATCGCGCTCGATGACTTCGGCACCGGCTACTCCTCGCTCAGCTACCTCAACCGCTTCCCCGTCGACATTATCAAGATCGACCAGTCGTTTACCCGCTCGATCAACGATGCCAACGAAGACATCCGCCAGAAGAGCCGCACGCTTGTCGAAAGCATCACCACCCTCTCGCACAAGATGGGCTGCACCGTGATCGCCGAAGGCATCGAGACCGAGCAGGAATGCCATACGCTTTGCGAGATGGGCCTCGACTACGGCCAGGGCTATCTCTTCCACCGCCCGCAGACCGTCGACCAGCTGACGATCCGATTGGCGGACGCCCACGCGCTCGCCCGCGCCTCCTGAACGCTGAGAGAGAAGCCGAGATGATCAAACCACTGCTGCTTCTCGCTCTCCTGAGCCTGCCCCTCGCCGGCCCGGCACGCGCCGCCACCGTCAATTTCGTCACCGAGGAATACCCGCCCTTCAGCTATCACGAAGGCGACACGCTCAAAGGTGCGTCGGTCGAGCAGGTGCAGCTGCTGATGCAGAATGCCGGCATCGACATGCATATCGAACTCATGCCCTGGACCCGCGCCTACGCCGCCACCCAGGCGACCTCGATGACCTGCCTCTTCACCACGGCCCATAGCCCCGAGCGTGACAAGCTGTTCAAATGGGTCGAGCCGCTGCTGGTGGATGACAATATTCTCGTGGCCACCGCCTCCTCGGGCATTCGCGAAACCGATCTGGACGACACGCGGCGTTACGTCATCGGCACGCATCGCGGCGACTACACGGAGAAACTGCTGAAGGAAAAGGGCTTCCCTAGGGTCGACGTCGCCAGCGATTTTCCGGCGACGCTACGCAAACTCATGAACGGCCGCATCGACCTCATGCCCATCTCGGAGATCTACTTCGAAAAGCTCAAGGTTGACCAACCCCTCGTCCGGGTCGCCACGCTCTCCTCCCAATCGCTGGGCATCGCCTGCGAAAAAAGCTTTCCCGAGGATCTCAGGGCCAAGATGCAGCAGGCGCTCGACGCACTGATCGCTGACGGCACACAGCGCGCGATTTTCAACAAATACGGCCTGCACCCGCGTCGGTGATCCGGCTTCCCGGGTCTCGTTTCATCGATTCTGGCCGCCATAAACACGCTTGCGCTTGACTTCGGCGCCGTTTCGCGGTGGTGAACGTGCTTGGAATTTGAAACGCCCAGGAATGAACGCGCCATGCTTGTTATCGCCGGCCTCGGCAATCCCGGCAGACAATATGCCGGCAACCGCCACAATATCGGCTTCATGGCCGTGGACGCCATCCACCGCCGCCACTCGTTTTCGCCCTGGTCAAAGAAGTTCAAGGCCGAGATCTCCGAAGGCGAGATCGCGGGTGAAAAGGTGCTGCTGATCAAGCCGCAGACCTACATGAACCTGTCTGGCGAATCCGTCGGCGAGGCGATGCGCTTCTACAAG
Source organism: Rhizobium sp. FG113 (assembly GCF_057809895.1). Taxonomy (NCBI): domain Bacteria; kingdom Pseudomonadati; phylum Pseudomonadota; class Alphaproteobacteria; order Hyphomicrobiales; family Rhizobiaceae; genus Rhizobium; species Rhizobium sp. FG113. The sequence goes on from NZ_JBMDKV010000005.1 coordinate 229,622, forward strand.
CTGCAGCCATCCGACATCGTCGCCATCTACGACGAACTCGACCTCGCGCCCGCCAAGGCCCGCATCAAGGTCGGCGGCGGCCATGGCGGCCATAATGGCGTGAAGTCGCTCGACGCGCATTGCGGCAGGGACTACCGGCGCCTGCGCCTCGGCATCGGCCATCCCGGCAACAAGGATCTGGTGCACAACTACGTGCTTGGCGATTTCGCCAAGGTCGACCAGCAGTGGCTGGAGCCGATGCTCGACGCGCTCGCCGACAATCTCGAGATGCTGGTCAAGCGCGAGGATTCGCAGCTGATGAACAAGCTGGCGCTCGCCGTCGGTGGCAAGGAAGACGAGGACAAGCCAAAGCCCGCCAAGCCTTCAGGTGCGAACACAGCCGGCCAGAAGCCTGCCGGCAAATCGCACATCCATCAGGCCCGTAACAGCGCCCAGCCGAAGAAGCTGCCGACGACGGGACCAATGGCCGAGATGCTGAAGAAGATGTTCGGCAACAAGGAAGACTGACCATGTCCGCCTCGCCTCTCGCCATCCGCACCGCCGAGGCGGGAGATCTCGCAGCGCTTCTCGCGCTCTACAAGGACATGAACCCCGGCGACCCCGCCATCGATCCGGCGGTAGCCCAGGAGCGCTTCGCCTCCATGCTGGCCTATCCCGGCATGCGCGTCCTGGTGGGCGTGGCCGACGATGCGTTGGCGGCTTCCGTCACGCTGATCATCATACCCAACCTCACCCGCGGCGGCGCGCCCTATGCGCTGATCGAAAACGTCGCCACTGCGACCCCGCATCGCCGGCGCGGCTATGCCAGCGCCCTGATCGGGCACGCGATCGAGCTCGCCTGGCAGGAGGGTTGCTACAAGGTGATGCTGCTCACCGGCCGCACCGATCCCGGCATCCATCGCTTCTACGAAAGCTGTGGCTTCGTGCAGAACAAGACGGGCTTCCAGATCAGACGAAGTGTCTAGACCTACTCCTCTGGCTCCGTCGTAAACATCAGCGGGAAACCCGCTTCCTTGCCGAAATCCATGGCTTCCTTGGCCTTGGTCTCGGCGATATCCTTGGCGCAGACGACCACCACGGCGGTGCCGAGCTTGTGCGCGGTCATCATCACCCGGTATCCGGCCTCCTCGCTCATCCTGAAGACGATCTTCAGCACCGCCGTCACGAATTCGCGCGGCGTGAAATCGTCGTTGACGAGGATCACCTTGTAAAGCTTCGGCCGATCGAGCTTCGGCTTCGACTTCACTTTTGGCTTCAGGGCGACATCGTTGTCACTCATCGGGCAGTCCATCCGTTGATGACAGGAAAGAGGGCGAGGCTATGCTCAGCCCGCATATTATATTGCACCGCAAGCGCTGCTTTCAAGCCAAAGCCGCTTTGATCACGCAAGATCGCTCGAAAAGCTTGACCCGGAGGCGGCTTTTACCCCATACGCACGGCCAAGGAATTCAAGAACAGCAGGTTTCAGCCATGGGCTTCAAATGCGGTATCGTCGGTCTGCCGAATGTCGGCAAGTCGACCCTCTTCAACGCGCTCACCAAGACGGCGGCAGCGCAGGCGGCGAACTATCCCTTCTGCACGATCGAACCGAACACCGGCGAAGTCGCCGTTCCCGATCCGCGCATGCAGAAGCTGGCGGGTATCGCCGGCTCCAAGGAAATCATTCCGACGCGCATCTCCTTCGTCGACATCGCCGGCCTCGTGCGTGGCGCGTCCAAGGGTGAAGGCCTCGGCAACAAGTTCCTCGCCAACATCCGCGAAGTCGATGCCGTGGTCCACGTGCTGCGCTGCTTCGAGGATGACGACATCACCCACGTCGAAGGTCGCATCAATCCCGTCGGCGACGCCGACACGATCGAGACCGAGCTGATGCTCGCCGACCTCGAAAGCCTGGAGCGCCGCGTCGAGCAGACCCGCAAGCGCGCCGCATCCAAGGACAAGGAATCGCTGGCCCAGCTTCCCGTCATGGAAGCGGTCATCAAGCTCCTCAACGAAGGCAAGCCCGCCCGTCTTCTCCTGAAGACGCTGGCGCCTGAAGAGATCGAAATCCTGAAGGGTCTCAACCTCCTGACCTCGCACCCGGTCCTCTACGTCTGCAACGTCGCCGAAGGCGATGCCGTCGACGGCAACGAGCACACCAAGGCGGTTGCAGAAATGGCCGAGAAGCAGGGCGCGGAATGCGTCATCATCTCGGCTGCGATCGAAGCCGAAGTGGCGCAGCTGCCGGAAGAAGAAGCCACCGAGTTCCTCTCGGCGCTCGGCCTTACGGAAGCCGGCCTCGACCGCCTGATCCGCGCCGGCTACCACCTGCTCGACCTGATCACCTATTTCACCGTTGGCCCCAAGGAAACCCGCGCCTGGACCATCCGCCGCGGCACCAAGGCCCCGGCGGCGGCCGGCGTCATCCACACCGATTTCGAACGCGGCTTCATCCGCGCCTTCACCATCGGCTACGACGACTACATCAACTTCAAGGGTGAAGTCGGCGCCAAGGAAGCCGGCAAGGGCCGCGACGAAGGCAAGGAATACGTCGTCCAGGACGGCGACGTCATCCACTTCCGCTTCAACACCTGATTTCGAACGATAGGACTGCCGCCTAAGCATGTCGCGCAAAAGTGCGCAGCGGTTTTGCGGAACCGACATGCGACAGAACAAAAACTTAAAGCGTGGCGAGCGAATCCGAAGGATCGCGACACGCTTTAAGCGGGTGGCAGTCTCTTTTGCATGCCATCAGGCAGACGGCGCACGACAGCACGCCGAAGCGGCATCCAGCCGGTGCCGATGATGAGAACGATCACGCCCACCGCCAGCAGCGTGATGAAGACGTAGGTATCCACCTGCGCATTGCCCTGGCGGAAGATCCCGTAGAGCGCGGCCCCCAGCGATACCAGTCCCGACGTCACGAAGGCACGTCGGTCGATGATCAGCCCCACCAGCATCAGCGCCATGACTGTGATCACCACGACAGGTGTGCGCATCGACACCGTGTCGAGCCCGGCGAGCGCCCCTCTGCCGCCGCCGGACAACCACAGAATGCTGTAAAGCAGCACGGGGGCGGCGCCGAGATGCAGCCAGAAGGCAATGTCGGAATTGACGGTCCGGCGCAACGGATCCTTGAGATCGAAGCGCATGGCCATCGCAAACAGGCCGATCGCGCAGGCAACCAGCAGCATCGACTGCACGCCCTCATGGGTGGCCATGTCGAGCGGAGTGCCGCTCAGCCAGTCGAACAGGCGCAGAATGAGCTTCGGCACCACGACCGCCGCCCCCATGATCGCCAGCGCCAAGGCAAGCGGTATCCTGTAGAGCAGATAGAAGAGGCCGAGCACGACGGGAAAGGCCAGCGTATATTGCAGCCCGTCATTGTGGATACCAAGCCCGAAGATGTCCGATGCTCCCAACATCGCCGACACGGCTCCCGTCCACATCGCCAGCGCGACGCAGGTCCAGATCGCCAAAGCGAAGGTAAGCGCCACAGCCGGCAGCGCCAGCCGCTGGCGGCGCACGAGGATTTCCGCAAGCACGATGATGGCGGGCAGCACCGCATAGATGGAGCCGAGGCCCCAGAGCCCGGCAAGCGCCACGACGATACCGATGGTGATCAGCACGTCGTGGAACCCGCGCACAAAGCTCGGCGTCTCCGTGTCGGAAAACGCCACGGCCCGCCCTGTCGTCTCCGCTACCACCGCGTCGACCCTGACGCCGCGCTCGATCAGAAACGGCAGAAGCCGATCGGCAACGCGGTCGGGAAGAATGCCCTCCCGCTCGGCCTCATCAAGGATCAACTTCAACTCGGGCATATCGGAAATCTCTCATGAATCATTGAGTTACAATGGATGCTATTGTAATCGTGAACAAACGCCTATGACGCGGAGATGAATTTGTCCGATCAGATCCTGGCCTATGAGGATTTCCATCCCGGTCGCCGCTTCGCGCTCGGACCTGTTACGGTCTCGGCGGAAGAAATCATCGAATTCGCCAGCGAGTTCGACCCGCAGCCGATGCACACCGACGAAGCAGCCGGACGCGCGAGCATCCTCGGCGGGCTGGCGGCCTCGGGCTGGCACACATCGGCGATGCTGATGCGGATGATGATCGACAGCTATTTGCTGAATTCGCTCTCCGAGGGCGCGCCCGGCATCGACATCATGGAATGGCGCCGGCCTGTGATCGCTGGCGACACGCTCTCCGGCCACTCGACCGTGCTCGAGGCGCGCGCCCTGCGCTCCCGCCCGGGTATCGGCATCGTCAAGTTCCGCCACGAGCTCGAAAACCAGCGCGGTGAAACAGTCTGCGTGTCGGAGAACCCGATCATGTTCCGCATGTCCACCGCGACCGAAGCGCAAACGGGAGCAGGCGCATGAGGATGCTCGATCGCTATGCGCTCGGCGAAAAGACCGAGACGGGAAGCTACGCCTTCACGGAGGAAAACATCATCCGCTTTGCCACGCGCTATGATCCGCAGCGCTTCCATGTGGACAGGCAAGCCGCGCGCGAAAGCCTGTTCGGCGACCTCTGCGCCTCCGGCTGGCATACCTGCGCCGGCTGGATGACGACATTCGTCGCCTACTGGATCGCCGAGAGCAAGAAGCTCGCCCGCGAGGGGCACACGCCGCCCAAACTCGGCCCGGCCGCAGGCTTCAAGGACCTGCAGTGGATCCGCCCGGTTTTCGCGGGCGAAACCGTCGATTACGCCGTCACTCTGCTGTCGAGCCGCCCGATGGCCTCACGCCCGGGCCGCATCCTCAACACCATCCTTTGCGAAGGATATGTCGCGGGCGACCCGGTCGTCAGGTTCGAAAGCAGCGTGCTCGAATTCGAGTAGCAGCCGGCCTCAGTGGCCTGAAAACTCGACCAGCGTACGGACGTCGACGCCGAGCGCTTCCAGCTTGGCGCGCCCGCCGAGATCCGGCAGGTCGATGACGAAGCAGGCCGACACCACTTCGGCGCCCATCTGGCGCAGCAGCTGGGTCGCGCCGACTGCTGTACCGCCCGTCGCGATCAGGTCGTCCACGAGGATCACCTTCTCACCCGGCTTGACCGCATCGATATGCATCTCCATCTCGTCGATGCCATATTCCAGGCTGTAGGCGATGCGAACGGTCTCGTGCGGCAGCTTGCCCTTCTTGCGGATCGGCACGAAGCCAGCCGAAAGCTGGTGCGCGACGGCGCCACCGAGAATGAACCCTCTTGCTTCCATGCCGGCGATCTTGTCGATCTTCGTGCCCGCATAGGGCTGCACCAGCGCATCGACGGCGCGGCGGAATGCCCGGGGATCGCCAAGCAGCGTGGTGATGTCACGAAAGATGATGCCGGGCTTGGGATAGTCCCGGATCGAGCGAATGCTGGCGGCAAGCTCGGAAGCGATAGTGTCCATTGAAAATTCCGTATTATCGAGAGGCATGTTGGAAGCCGGGCGCACACTATCAATTGCCCGCCGCGCTTCCAACAAAAAACAGCCTCCCCAGGCCGCGCCGGCATGCGGCACGAGCACTAAGTTCGACAATCAGGGTCGCCTATTCGCCGGCGCGCAGCGTTCGCCCCTGGCCGGCATTCGCGGCATCGCGGATCGCCGCCAGGAAGCTCGTCAGCCCCGCCGAACGCAAGGGCATGTAGGCCTTGCCGCTCTCCCGGCAGGACCGCTTGATGATGCCGGCCGCCGTGTGGCTGATGTGATCGACCGGGAAGACGACGGTCGTTGCCTGCGCAAGCGCGGCCGGCAGAAGCGTCGTGCTGTCCTCAAGGCCGCCATCGTGCAGCAGCAGCGTCACGCCGTGGTCGGACGCAAGCGACCGCAGTCTGTCATAGAGGCTTCGGCGACCACCAACATAGAGCACCGCCCCCTCGCCGGACGACGCCGCGGATGAAGCCATACCGGATGCAAGCATCGTCGCGTCATCGCCGACGCTCGACCCGTTGCCAAGAAGCAGCGCCTCGATCTGGTCGTTCTCCAACCGCAGCCTCGACAGTTCAGCCTCCGCCCGCTCCGCGCGTTGCTGCTCTCGCTCTGTTTCCTGTCGGGCACTGGCTAGCCGTTCGGTCAACAGCTCCGAGTGAGCGGCATTGGCCGAAGACACCCCGCCACGCGCTTCATCAGCCCGTGCCTCGCCAGCAGACCCGACCGTGTCACTGGTCGCCTGCGCCCGCCGCAGCGCCTCCCGCAATTGCTCGATCTCGCGCAGCATCTCGACGCGCTCGGCCGCGGCCGCAGCCAGGCGGCGCTCCTGCTTGGCGATCTTGTCGTCTTTTTCCTCGGCTTGGCGCTGCAGCTCGGTCAAACGGGCGATATCCAGCCGGCTCGCGCTGCCGACCAGATGCGACAGCATGTGCACCTCGCCGAAAACCTCCCGCACCAGCTTTTCGTTCGCGGCCGGGTGGGTCATCACCGTCCAATAGGCTCCCGAGATATCGCCGCGGTCAAACGCCTCCCGCCAGAACCGCTGCAGTTCCTCGGCGCTGTCGATCGACGCCGCCCGCCGGATCATGCTTTCGTGGCGACGATCGAGCGCCTTGTTGAGAAGCTTGCCCGGTACGCCTTTCTGCCCGGCCAGCCATACGCCGCGTGAATGCAGCGCATGATCGCCTGCGCTACGTGCATCGCCCTCACCCACCTTGATCAACACCTGGCGAAGCTCGCCGGCCGTCAGGCAGGTTCCGATGATCGAGCAATGGAAATGCGAGCTGATCTCCCAGGTCTTCGCCCGCCCGCTGCGCTTCGCCGTCGCGCCAAATGACGGCGCAGACCGTTGCGCGGTCGCCGGCAACTTGGCGAGCGGAGCATGCGAGGCGTGGTATCCCGACAATAGCGGCATTGCTGAACCTATCGATGTATCTCAACGAATACATCGATAGGCCCGAACAAGCGCTCGCGCAAGCCGCATCACAAGCGCGCCTGAAGAAGCCCTATTGAAATGAAAGGGAAAGGAAAAAAGAAGAGCAGGCAGGAAAACGCTTCCCTGCCTGCGAAAGCCCTCGGGCTTAGTGGTCCTTGCGGGCGTAGACCGACCGCTTGGTGAGATAGATCAGCACGGTGAAGATCAAAAGGAAGATCATCACCATGAAGCCGGTGTGCTTGCGCTCGACCAGATGCGGCTCGGCGGCCCACATCAGGAACGAGGCGACGTCCTTGGCATACTGGTCGACCGTACCGGCAGTGCCGTCGTCATAGGTCACCTGGCCATCCGACAGCGGCGGAGGCATGGCGAGCACGGAGGCGGCGTGGAAGTAAGGGTTGTAGTGCTGGCCCTGCGACACCGTTGTGCCTTCAGGCGGGTTCTCGTAGCCGGTCAGCAGCGAGTAGATATAATCCGGCCCGCCTTCCTGATACTGCGTGAAGATATCGAAGATGAAGCGCGGGAAGCCACGCTCGACTTCGCGGGCTTTCGCGATCAGCGAGAAGTCCGGCGGCGCCGCACCGTTGTTGGACGCAGCGGCCGCTTCAGCGTTGGCGAATGGCGACGGGAAGTAGTCCGACGGCACGGCCTTGCGGCTGTACATGTCGCCGGCGGCGTTCGGGCCGTCCTGCACTTCGTAGTTGGCGGCGAACGCCTTGACCTGCGCTTCCGAATAGCCGAGATCGCCCAGCATGCGGAACGGCACGAGGTGCATGGAGTGGCAGGCGGCGCAGACTTCGGTGTAGACCTTCAGGCCGCGCTGCAGCTGGCCCTTGTCGTAGTGGCCGAAGGGACCGGCGAAGGTCCAGTCGACCTCCTTTGGCTCCTTCAGCGGATAGTGCGGGGTCGCCGCCTCGTGATGTTCGGCGGGCTTTGCCTCTTGCGCGACGGCCGCGCTCCCGAGACAGCCGACGACTGCGAGTGACAGGATGCTTGCAACAAGCTTTTTCATGATGTGTGTTCCCTCTCGCCGCCCGCTCATGCCTTGGCCGCTTCGGCAGCGACCGACTTGTTGCGCTTCTCCAGCACCGCCTCGGTGATCGAGTTCGGCACCCGGCGTGGCGTCTCGACGAGACCCAGGACCGGCATGACAACAAGGAAGAAGGCGAAGTAGAGCAGCGTGCAAATCTGCGAGATCGTGGTGTAGAGGCCTTCCGCCGGCTGCGAACCGAGCCAGCCGAGGATGATCGCGTTGATCACGAACAGCCAGTAAGCCATCTTGTACCACGGGCGATAGACCGCGGAACGAACCTTGGACGTGTCGAGCCACGGCAGGAAGAACAGCACGATGATGGCGCCGAACATGACGAGAACGCCAGCCAGCTTGGAATCGATCGGTCCGATGTTGAAGGTGATCGAGCGCAGCATCGCGTAGAACGGCAGGAAGTACCATTCCGGAACGATATGCGCCGGCGTCTTCAACGGGTCGGCCGGGATGTAGTTGTCGGCGTGGCCGAGGAAGTTCGGCAGGTAGAAGACGAAATAGGCGTAGACAAGCAGGAACACCGAAACGCCGAGCGCATCCTTGAGCGTCGCGTAGGGCGTGAACCGCACCGTATCCGTCTTGGTCTTGACCTCGACGCCGGTCGGGTTGGTCTGACCGGTGACGTGCAGCGCCCAGATGTGCAGGACGACGACGCCGGCAATGACGAATGGCAGCAGATAGTGCAGCGAGAAGAAGCGGTTCAGCGTCGGATTGTCGACCGCGAAGCCGCCGAGCAGGAACTGCTGCACCCATTCGCCGACCAGCGGGAATGCCGAGAAGAAGCCGGTGATAACCGTGGCGCCCCAGAAGGACATCTGACCCCAGGGCAGAACGTAGCCCATGAAGCCGGTCGCCATCATCAGGAGATAGATGAGAACACCGAGGATCCAGAGGATTTCGCGCGGCGCCTTGTACGAGCCGTAATAGAGGCCGCGGGCGATATGCAGATAGACCGCGACGAAGAAGAACGACGCGCCGTTGGCGTGCATGTAGCGCAGCAGCCAACCGTGGTTGACGTCGCGCATGATCTTTTCGACGGAATTGAAGGCAACGGATGTTTCCGCCGCATAATGCATGGCGAGCACGATGCCGGTTAGCATCTGCACGATCAGCATCACCGACAGCATGGCGCCGAAGGTGTAGGCGTAGTTCAGGTTACGCGGAACCGGATAGGCGACGAAGCTGTCATAGACGAGACGAGGCAGCGGCAGGCGTGCATCGATCCACTTCTCAAGGCCGGTTGATGGCTCGTAGCTGGAATGGCCACTCATAAATCAGTCCCCCTCAACCGATTTTGATAACTTTGTCGGAAACGAACGAATAGGTCGGAATCGCGAGATTCTGCGGTGCCGGGCCTTTCCGTATGCGGCCGGCCGTATCGTAGACCGAGCCATGACAGGGACAGAACCACCCGTTGTATTCGCCGGCCTGGCCGAGCGGAACGCAGCCAAGATGGGTGCAGGACCCGATCATGACGATCCAGTTTTCCTTGTCCTTGCCGGCCGAACGATCGACACCCGTCGCCTGCGCGTCGGCGGCGAGGTTGGCGTTGCGCGCGATCGGATCCTTGAGCTCCGCCAGCGGAACGTCATCTGCAGCCTTCACTTCCTCAGGTGTACGGTTGCGGATGAAGATCGGCTTGCCGCGCCACTTGGCGGTCAGCGACATGCCGGGCTCGAGGCTCGAGACGTCGACTTCGATGGAAGCGAGAGCCAGCGTCGACGCGTCGGGACGCATCTGGTCGATAAACGGCCATGCGACAGAGACGGCGCCGACGGCGCCTGCCATACCCGTGGTTAAATAAAGGAAATCACGGCGTGTGGGCTCGCTAGAGACCCCGCCTGTCGTTTCGTGTTCGCTCACGGCTTAACATCCTCTGCCCAAACTTCGCGGAATTTTCCGCGCCATCCCTCCAAGGCGACGAATCTGTCATACAGATATTCGAACTTAGATTCCCCACCCACTAAGGCGCGTTCTATTATCGATCATCAATTATGTCCAGCCTCGGCAGGGCAAGTGGGCACAATGTCGCGGCCCTTGAGAGTTGATTCTTTAGGACAATCGCGCGGCTGCAACAGTGTTGCGTTGCAACATATCCGGCCGCGTGTTACGTGGCCGAAATATTACTCGCTCACGCCCGGTGCCATCCTATGAGACACACTTTATTCTGCGTGGGCAGTGTTCTCGTCTCGCTGCTGCTTGCCGCCATTTCTTTGCGTTATCTCACGCACACTTGGCTGCTTGCCTTCGTCTACAGCTTTCAGGTCCATTTCGCGCTCGCAGCACTCGCCGCAAGCCTCGTCCTGATGCTCATCAGACGCCATTGGTATACCTATCTGCTCGTCACCGTGTCGGTGCTGCTTGCCGGCCACGGCGTGCTGATGCTGAAGGAATTCGAGGCCGCTCCGCCGGCGACTGCGTCGCGCCCCATCCTGCGGCTGATGTCCTTCAACATCGAGAACGACAATTTCGAAAACAGCCGCCGCATCGCTGAGGACGTGATCGCCTCCGGCGCCGATGTCGTCAACATCCTCGAGGCCATACCGCTGCTCCCCGAGCTCCCTCGGATCTCGGCCACCTACCCGTATCGCATCGGCTGCGGCGTCGGCACGCCGGGATGCGATACGCTGGTGCTTTCCAAGCGCCCGTTCCTTGAACAAGGCGTGAGAACCCTCGGCGATCTATGGCCCAATCGCCTCGTCCAGGTGACGATCGATGTCGATGGCACGCCCGTCCACCTCGCCTCCGTTCACCTCGCAAAGCCCTATTTCGACGATTTCCAAGTCGACGAGCTCTGGGATTTACGCAAGGTCGTCAAGTCGGTGGATGGACCGCTGATCGTCGCCGGCGATTTCAACTCAGCCATCATCGATCCGCATATCCAGGATTTCGTCCGCACCGCCGGCCTGAACACGGTTTTTCCGGAGCCCGCGACATGGCCCACCCGAGCCGGCAAGCTCGGCATCGCCATCGACCACGTACTCGCCCGCCCGCCGCTGCGTCTGGTCTCGGTCAGGCAGATTGCGGACAATGCCGGTTCCAACCACTACGGGCTGATGGCCGAGATCGCCATCGATCGCTAGCAGCGGATGAGCTGGAACGCCTAGACCTCTTCCAGATCGGCCGCCAGGAAGCCGCCCGATTGCCGCGCCCAGAGCTCCGCGTACAGCCCGCCATCGCGCAGCAGCGCCTCGTGCGTGCCCTCCTGGATGATCCGCCCCTTGTCGACGACGATCAGCCTGTCGAGCGCTGCGATCGTCGACAGCCGGTGCGCGATCGCCAGAACCGTCTTGCCGTCCATGATCCGGTTGAGGTTCGTCTGGATCGCCTCTTCCACCTCGGAATCCAGCGCCGACGTCGCCTCGTCGAGAACCAGGATCGGAGCATCCTTGAGCATGACCCGAGCAATCGCGATGCGCTGCCGCTGCCCGCCCGAGAGCTTGACGCCGCGTTCGCCGACATGCGCGTCGAACCCCTTGCGCCCCTGCTGATCCTCCAGCCGCTGTATGAAGCCCATCGCCTCCGCGCGACGGGCCGCCTCGACCAATCCGGCCTCACCGGCATCCGGGCGACCGAAGAGGATATTGTCGCGCACCGAGCGGTGCAGCAGCGACGTATCCTGGCTGACGACGCCGATCTGCATCCTCAGCGATTCCTGTCTGACGCCGGCGATATCCTGCCCGTCGATCAGGATGCGCCCGCCTTCGAGATCGTAGAGCCGCAGCAGAAGGTTCACGAGCGTCGACTTGCCGGCGCCCGACCGGCCGACGATACCGACCTTCTCGCCGGGAGCGATCGTCAGCGAGAAATGGTCGATCACGCCACTGCCCTTGCCATAGTGGAAGGACACGTCGTCGAAACGGATGCCGGGCTCGGCGATGACGAGATCCGGCGCATCCGGCTTGTCGACGAGACCGAGCGGCTTGGAGATCAGCTCCGCCGAGTTCTGGATCGTGCCGAGATTGCGCATGATGCCGTTGAACTGCGTCATCAGCCGTCCCAGCAGAAAGTTCAGCCTGAGCACCAGCGCCAGCGAAAACGCGACGGCGCCCGAGCTGATAAGCCCCTGCAGCCACAGATGCACGCTGAGCCCGGCCATGGTCACGATCATGATGCCGGAGAGCAGCGCCATCGAAGCGCGCACGCCGGTGATGAAGCGGGTAAAGAGCAGCACCGTCGCCTGGAACGTATCGAAGCCCTGCCGCATGTAGCGATCGGTCTCTTCGTCGCGGGCAAACAGCTTCAGCGTCTGGATATTGCTATAGGCATCCACCATGCGGCCGTTGAGCATCGAGGCGGATTCGGCCGTATCGCGCGAGTGGCGCCGGATGCGCGGCACGAAATAGCGTGCCAGAACCCCGAAGGCGACCAGCCAGCAGAGCACAACCACCGCCAGCGACAGGTCGAGACGCGCTACGAGCACCAGCGTCGTTGCCGCGTAGATGCCGACGAACCAGACGCTCTCCATCAGCGAGGTCACGAGATCGCCCGTCGCCTGCCCCGCCGACCACACCTTGGTGACGATCCGCCCGGAGAAATCACTCTGGAAAAACGACAGCGATTGCCGTGACACATGCAGGTAGGACTGCCAGCGGGCGAGATTGTAGAACCCCGGCGTGATCACCTGCTGATCGACCAGCGCGATTATGAGCTGCACGATGAAGCGCACGAGGCCGATGAGGAAGAGCATGCCGAACAGCTCGAAGCCATGCGCGGCGAGCAGGCCGTGCCAGCCGACGTCGGGTTTGATGCTGGCGAGAATATCGACGACGCGCCCGACGAACCAGAACAGCGCCGCCTCGATGGCGGCCGACATGCCGCCGAGAACCAGCATCGCGATGAAGGGCAGCTTGGCCTGGCCGATGTAGAACCAGATAAAGCCCGTCGTCGACCGCGGCGGCTGAATGTTGTCGCGCGGTTGGAAAGGATCAATCCAGGTTTCAAAGGCACGAAAGAGTCGATTTAGGAGCATATTTGCGATATAGGCTTATCCGCCGGATGGGGAAAGCAATCCGTTCGCCGGACCAACCTTATATTTTGGTAATGATTGGTAACATCGACGGCATCGTCGTTGAATGAGACATGTCCCGCCACAATGTGGGAATAGCATGAGATTTCACGGGAGACGGCCACAATGCAAAAGAGGACACTCGTGTCGAGCATACCGTTGCCTTTGGCGGAAAGACTCGATGCGGTCATAGAGCAGTTCGGCGTAGCGCACGACCAGGTCGTGGCGGAAGCCGTTGCCGCTTGGATCGATAATGAAGAGCAGCGTCGGCTCATGACGTTGCGCACGCTTGCCTTTGCCAGCAGCATGGCGGTCGAGGGCCATCGCGTCATCGACTGGGCGGATAGCCTGAGTGCCGACAGGCACTGAGCAGACACATCCAAGCGACTGATTACAAAATAAAAACGCCCTCCCGATATCCCAGGGAGGGCGTTTTCAATTGTGGGCCTTGCGGATCTGTATCCGCTCAGAATTCCGACCAGTTCGCCGCGGCCGCGGCCTGTGAGCCGCCATAGGCGCGGGCAACGCGGGCACCGAGCGCGCGGGCCGGCGAATGGACGGCCTGATGGCTCGCCTCCGAAGCGATGCGCACGGCGGCAACCTGATTTTCACTCAACCTGAACTGCGCGAGAAGCTCGATCAGCGCCGCGGCTTCCCGCGCCAGGCTGTGAGTCGCCGCCGTCGTCTGCTCGACCATCGCCGCATTTTTCTGGATGCCCTGGTCCATCTGGTTGACCGCGACGTTGATCTCGCTGAGGCCGGTCGACTGTTCGCGCGAGGTGCTGACAATGGCCGACACGTTGCCGTTGATCTCCTGGACCGCGGACACGATGACGGACAACTGCCGGCCGGTCTCGCCGACCAGTTCCACACCCTCTCGCACCTGATCGCCCGATTTGGTGATGAGCGCCTTGATCTCCTTGGCGGCATTGGCAGAGCGTTGCGCCAGTTCGCGCACTTCCTGCGCCACGACCGCAAAGCCCTTTCCGGCTTCACCGGCGCGTGCTGCCTCGACACCGGCATTCAGCGCCAGAAGATTGGTCTGGAAGGCAATGTCGTCGATGACGCCGATGATGTTGGAGATTTCGTCCGACGAGGTTTCGATCGCCTCCATCGCCGCCACCGCCTGCTCGACGATCGCGCCGGAGCGCTCGGCGCCGCTGCGGGTCGTCTCGACCAGCTCGCCCGCCTGTCCGGCCCGTGCGGCCGAATCCCGGACAGCGGTCGTCACCTGTTCCAGCGACGACGCGGTCTCCTCGACGGAAGCCGCCTGCTGCTCGGTGCGCTTCGACAGATCGTCGGCCGCCGCGCGGATCTCGTTGGCGCCGGAATCGATCTTGCGGGCGTTTTCGCCGACCACGCGCAGCACGCGCTCCAGCCCGTGAACGGATTCGTTGAAGTTGATGCGCAGCTGGTCCAGCTGGCCGGCGAAGGTCTGCTCGATACGGAAGGTCAGGTCGCCGTCGGAGAGGCTCTTCAGCCCGCGCGCCAGATTGTCGACCGCGAACGACACCTCGGCCGCCTCGCGCGCCTTCTGCTCCTCGCGCGCGATCCGCTCGCTTTCGCTCATCGAGCGGTTGGCTTCCGTCTCGCGCTCGAGGCGTTCGCGCTCCAGCGCATTTTCGCGGAAAACGGCAACGGCAGCGGCCATTTCACCAATCTCATCACGACGGCCGGCATAGGGAATGGCGGCATGGTTATCGCCCGCGGCCAGCGCGTTCATCGACTGTGTGATCGCGCCGATCGGCCGCGTGACACGAACGAGGCTGAGCACCGCGGCACCGATCGCGAGCAGCACGGCAATCAGCACGCCGGCGATCGTTGCAATCGTCACGACCTCGGTCGTCTCGGCCGCAGCCTTTTTGTCGCTGCCGGCGGCGGCACGGTTGTCTGAGATCATGCCCTGCAGGATATCACCGGCCGCGTTACCCATCGGCGTCATCTTCTCGATGACGGCCTTGGCATCGCTGTTGCGCGCGCTGGCAAGCAGGCTGGCGAACTGCTCGCCGAGCTTGTCGTAATCCGCCATCATACCCTTGAGCTGCTCGAACCGCGGCCGTGGGCCGGCCGATTGCGCGGCTTCGAACGTGGCAACGGCATCCTCACGAGCTGCGGTGGCCGTCTTGATCTGATCAATAAGAGCCTTCTGCTCTTCATCGCTGACGGCGGCGAACACCGCCAGATAGAGGCGGCGGACGTCGGACATGCGTCGCTCCATCTCCGCGATCATCAGCGACTTGTCCATGCGCAGGCTGATGCTTTCGGCCTGGCTGTTGAGCTGCCACACCGACCGCATGCCGGCGGCACCCTGGGCGACGAGGATGATGACGATGAAGGCAAAGAGAGCCGGCAGGAAAAACTTGATCTTGAGAGAGCTCATGGCTGGCACCTGAAAAGTTTCAAAGAACGCTTAAATCTATGAAACCCTTGTGCCAGTCTCCGCTAAACAAAAACTTACCACCAATGCGTGCTTTTATCGGCGCCGCAACGAGACCCCGCGAAAACGCCGCGCCATTCTTGATATAAGTCAAATTCCCCCGCTCCAAGCGCGTGCCGGAGCGGGGGAAGTCTGCGTCATTCCGCCGCAGCCTCTTTCTGGACGCCATCCTCGTCCGAATGATCGGCAAGGAAGCCGCCCGACTGGCGGTTCCAGAGATCGGCATAGACGCCGCCCTCACCCACCAGTTCGAGATGCGAGCCGGCCTCGATGATCTTGCCCTTGTCGAGCACGACCAGCCGGTCCATCTCCGTCAGCGTCGACAGACGGTGGGCAATGGCGATGACCGTCTTGCCCTCCATCAGCGCGAACAGGTTCTCCTGGATCGCCGCCTCGACCTCGGAATCGAGCGCAGAGGTCGCCTCGTCGAGAACCAGGATCGGCGCGTCCTTGAGGAACACGCGGGCGATCGCGATACGCTGGCGCTGGCCGCCGGACAGCTTCACGCCACGCTCGCCGACCTGCGCATCGAGCGCCTTGCGCCCCTGCATGTCGACCAGGCCTTCGACGAAGTCCCAGGCGTTCGCCCGCTTCGCCGCCTCGATGATCTCCGCATCGGTCGCATCCGGACGGCCGTAGGCGATGTTGTCGCGGATCGAGCGGTGCAGCAGGGACGTGTCCTGCGTAACGACGCCGATCAACTCGCGCAGGCTTTCCTGCGAGACATGCGAGATGTCCTGACCGTCGATCGTGATGCGGCCGCCTTCGAGATCGTAGAACCGCAGCAACAGGTTCATCAGCGTCGTCTTGCCGGCGCCGGAGCGACCGACCAGACCCACCTTCTCGCCCGCCTTGATGTCGAGCGACAGGTTTTCGATGATGCCTTTGCCCTTCCCGTAATGGAACCCGATCCGGTCGTAATGGATCGCGCCCTTCTTGGCCGTCAGAGACGAAGCGCCCGGCTTGTCGGTGATGTCGTGCTCTTTCGTCATCATCTCCATGCCGTCATAGACCGTGCCGATATTCTCGAACAGCGCCGAGACTTCCCACATGATCCACTGCGACATGCCGTTGACGCGCATGGCAAGACCGATGGCAATCGCGATCGCGCCGACCGAGATGCCGCCGTTCAGCCAGAACCAGATCGACAGGCCCGAGATCACGAACAGCGCCACGCAGTTGTTGATATAAACGGCTGCGTGGAACATCGTGACCTTGCGCATCTGCTGATGCACGGTCTGCAGGAAGCCGTCCATGCCCTCCTTGGCATAGGTCTCCTCGCGGCCCGCATGCGAGAACAGCTTCACCGTCGCGATGTTGGTGTAGCTGTCGACGACGCGGCCGGTCATCAACGAACGCGCATCGGCCTGCATCGCCGCGATCTTGCGCAGACGCGGTACGAAATAGGCGACGATAGCGATATAGACGCCGAGCCATGCCAGGATCGGGATCATCAGCCGCCAGTCGGCCGCGGCGATGACCACGATCATCGAGATGAAGTAGCTGACGACATAGACGAAGACGTCGAGGATTTTCATCACCGTCTCGCGCACCGCAAGCGAAGTCTGCATCACCTTGGTGGCCACGCGTCCAGCGAACTCGTTGGCGAAGAAGGTCATGCTGTGACGCATCAGGAAACGGTGCATCTGCCAGCGGGCGATCATCGGATAGTTCCCGATCAGCACCTGGTGCATGATGACGGAATCCGCCACCGCCGCCAGAGGCAAGCCGATCAGGATCAGCGCACCCATCCAGTAGAGCTTGTAACCCTCGGTCTCGAGGAAGGTCTTGGGATCGGCATGCGTCAGCCAGTCGACGATATTGCCGAGGAACTGGAACAGCGCGACTTCGCCGACCGCGATCAGCATCGTCAGCACGGCCATGGCCGCAAGCCATGGGGCCGCGGGCTTCGTATAGTGCCAGCAGAAGGCAAACAGCCCCTTGGGAGGAACGCCGGGCTCCTCGGAGGGGAAAGGATTGAGACGCTGTTCAAACCAGCCAAACATGAAAATGCTCCGAACTTCAGCGTTCCTGCCCTCGCCGGCACAGACGCGCAACGGCTTATATGGGCAGTGGACGTTCAAGGGACGAGGCCAACATGGCCGCGCAATGGATTACGAAAGGGAGATCAGAAAGAAAAGGACGCTTTAGGAGCGTCGGGTCGCCATGATCCGCATATTGGCGGACGGGAGGCTGACATACGGCAATGCATTCATCTTGACGCTCCCTTGTTGGCGATTGAAGATATGCACCGATAACGCGAAATTGATGGGCTTTCCAGCCCAAACTTGCCGAAAGCCAAAGATTCGCGCCCAGAAAGCAGGCTGTTGCACCAAAACCGCACTTGCAATAGGTCAGGCCGGACAGAAGCGATCAAACGGGGCGATCATGGCGGACCTCAGAATAGCACTCTATCAGCCCGATATTCCTGGCAACACCGGCACCATCCTGCGGCTCGCCGCCTGCCTTGGCTTTGCCGTCGATATCATCGAGCCCGCCGGTTTCGACATCTCCGACCGCAACCTCAAGCGCGCCGGCATGGATTACATCGCCGCCGCCGCCCTCACCCGCCATGTCAATTTCGAGCAGTTCGAGGACTGGCGCAAGACGACTGGCCGCCGCCTCGTGCTGGCCTCCACCAAGGCCTCCGGCCGCTACACCGACTTCCGCTTCCACCTCGACGATATCTTGCTCTTCGGCCGCGAGAGCGCTGGTGTGCCCGACCACGTACACGACACCGCCGATGCCCGCATCCTGGTGCCTATGGTCGAGGGCCAACGCTCGATCAATGTCGCGGTATCGGCGGCGATGATCACGGGCGAAGCCATGCGCCAGACCGTCTGGTCCTGACCCTGCCACGGAAATGCCGGTTCAGCGGCGCATAATGTCGCGAACGGCGTTGTGAAATCGCCGATCAGGCGTATAATTTTTAGCCGGGCAAACAAAAAATCGGACGATATGCCGATATTTCAATGATTTGCCGCAACCAGAGAGTCGCCAAACGCGCCGCTGAAGGCGCCAAGAGATAGAAAAAGACAAGCCCGCATGGAATCCACAATCGTCATGATCAACCTCTTCGGCGCCGTAGCCTTGCTGCTGTTCGGCCTGTCGCAGGTGAAGGATGGCGTATCGCGGGCTTTCGGCGCGCGTCTGCGGACCGGGCTTGCCTCCGGCACCAAGAGCGGCCTGCGCTCCTTCGTCTCCGGCTTCGTTGCGACCATCGCGCTGCAGAGCTCCACCGCGACCGCCCTGATGGTCGCCTCTTTCGTCGAGCGCGAGCTGGTCAAGCCGCGCATGGCGCAGATCGTGCTTCTGGGCGCCAATGTCGGCACCGCCGTCACCGCCTGGATCGTCGCGACCGGCATCGAGTGGCTGTCGCCGCTGGTCATCCTCGCCGGCATCGTGCTCTATCGCGGCGGCTCGACCTCCCGCCAGGGCGGCGGTCAGGCGCTGATCGGTATCGGCCTCATGCTGCTGTCGCTGCACCTCTTGAGCAGCGCCACCGAGCCGATGCGCCAGTCACCGGCGCTCTCGGCCTTCATCGGCCTGCTCGACAATGCCTGGCCGGTGGCACTCGCCTTTTCGGCCTGCATCGCCTTCATCTCCTCCTCCAGCCTCGCCGCCGTCGTCCTCATCCTGTCGCTCGCCTCGACGGGCATCCTGTCGGCCGGCCTTGTCATCGTGCTGGTGCTAGGCGCCAATCTCGGCGGCGCCATCCCGCCCGTCATCGCCTCGCTTTCCGGCCCGGCATCGGTCAAGCGTGTCACGCTCGGCAACCTGATCGTCCGCGCCATCGGCTGCCTGATCGCGCTGCCGCTCGCCGGCTTCGGCGCCGATCTGCTGGAAACCCTGCCGCTGTCTCCCGCCAAGCTGCCGGTCGACGCCCATCTCGGCTTCAACCTCCTGCTTGCGGCCCTCGCCTGGCCCTTCTCGCGGCTGCTGTCGCGCCTGATGCTGAAGCTCGTCCCCGAGGACGAGCAGGCCGACAACGCGCCGCGCTATCTCGATCCGCAGGAACTCTCGACACCGGTCGTGGCGCTCGCCAGCGCGACCCGCGAAGTGCTTGGTGTCGGCGACCTGATCGAGCGCATGCTGCAGCGCGCAGCCGACGCCTTCGAGCGCAACAACATGTCGAAGCTGACGGAGATCGCGAGCCTCGAAAAGCGCGTCGACAGCCTGCAGCAGGAAGTGAAGATCTATCTCTCCAAGCTCGGCCGAGGCGGCCTCAGCGAAGAGGACGGACGCCGCTCCATCGTCATCATCGATTACGCCATCAATCTCGAGCATATCGGCGACATCATCGAGAAGGGTCTGCTGCCGCAGGTCGCCAAAAAGGTCTCGCTCGGCCTGAAATTCTCAGAAGACGGCTACGAGGAGCTGAGCAAGCTCTTCCACCTGACGCTGGAAAACCTGCGTATCGCCCAGACGATCTTCGTCACCCGCGATTTCAATCTCGCCCGTCAGCTGATGGAAGTGAAGGTGGAAGTGCGCCGTATGGAGAAACAATCCTCCGAGCGCCATCTGGAGCGCCTGCGCGACGGCCGTGCCGACAGCCTGCAGACGAGCTCGCTGCATCTCGACATGCTGCGCGACCTGAAGCGCATCAACGCCCACATCGTCTCTGTCGCGCATCCGATCCTGGATGAAAGCGGCCTCCTGATCGAAAGCCGCCTGCGCGACGCCGCCGAATAGGCCTCAATCGGCCGATGGCAGACGCCGCATGGTGAACTCGATCTGGTCGCCGTCGAGCTGCCGCCAGCTCTCGACCTCGGTCCAGTAGGCGGCCTTGGGATATTCGTCGAACCACTCGCGGGCCTTGGCGCGCGCATCGAGCAGCGCCAGGCAATAGGTCTGCCGCACGAACCGGTCGTTCTTGCGCGGCGTGCCCTCGGCCCGGTGCTTGGCAATCCGTCGTTTCAAGCCGTCAAATGACGGCGGTCCTGGGATCTTCGTCATACAACCTACCTCTAATACAAAAGGTAGTATCGACGCCTGAATATTGCGAGTCGAATCTGAAGCCTGCTCACCAACGCCGTTGGGCTGTTGGCGCTATGCCAAACGACCTGCTATCAGGGGCGATTGAAGCGGGCATGACTCGAATTTTGCCCGCGCGCATACCGGAGACGACGACTATGGAACGACCCGAACTTCCGATCGGCCTGCCCGCGGATATCGAGGACAAGAAGGAGATGGCCCGCACCTGGTTCGAGGGCCTGCGCGACCAGATCTGCGCCTCTTTCGAAGCGATCGAGAATGAGCTCGCAGGGCCGCTTTCCGATCGTGAGCCCGGCCGCTTCGTCGCCAAGGATTGGAAGCGCGAGAACGGCGCCGGCGGCGGCGGCCGCATGTCGATGATGGAAGGCCGCGTCTTCGAGAAAGTCGGCGTCCACACTTCCACCGTTTACGGCGAATTCAGCGCCGACCTGCGCGCCCAGATGCCCGGTGCCAAGGACGATCCGCGCTTCTGGGCTTCAGGCATCTCGCTGATCGCCCACCCTGTGAACCCCAACGTCCCCGCCGTGCACATGAACACCCGCATGGTGGTGACATCGAGCCGCTGGTTCGGCGGCGGCGCCGACCTGACGCCGGTGCTCGACCGCCGCCGCACCCAGGAAGACGACGACACCCGCCTGTTCCACAAGGCGATGGAAATCGCCTGCCGCAGCCACGCGGGCGTCGCCGATTACGACGCCTACAAGAAGTGGTGCGACGAATACTTCTTCCTCAAGCACCGCAACGAAGCGCGCGGCACGGGCGGCATCTTCTACGACTGGCTGCATTCGAGCGAGGAAGCGGGCGGCTGGAGCGCCGATTTCGCCTTCACCCGCGATGTCGGCCGCGCCTTCGCCATGGTTTATCCACGGATTGTTCGCTCCAACTTCAATAAACAGTGGACAGAACAAGATCGTGAAGAACAATTGATTCGCCGTGGGCGATATGTCGAGTTCAATCTGCTATATGACCGGGGAACGATCTTCGGCTTGAAAACGGGTGGGAATGTCGAGTCCATTCTCTCATCGCTACCCCCCGCCGTTCGCTGGCCGTAACTGGGAGGAAAGATCGGTAAACTGCGTGTGAGAGGCTTTCAATAAGCGGACCGGATACCCATTTCATGCATGTACGCGTTCAACAATCGGAGGAGGATTGTCATGACGATGCAGAGTGGAACACCGGCGACGGCAGGTGCTCAACAGCCACCCCGCCCAATCGACACACCCGAACTGCTGAACAGGCTGGCCGAAGCGCTGAAAGCCAAGAGCGGTTCCGATCTGCCCCTTTCCTGCTTTGTGGAACAGGTCAAGCTTCAACTCGCCGGCGGCCTGTCCGCCGAAGAATTGTCGCGCCGCACCAAGGGCCAGAACAATAGCGCCCACACGGATTGCTACCGCGCATGGGCGATGCCCGAATAATCGGGCTCACCGTCCGGGGAACGGACACATCGACGATCGCGTGAAACATGCGATCCCTACGGCCGGTGCGACAACCGGCCGGAACATTCCCGTCCCTGGAGCATTCCCACAAAACGCATAAGCGTCATTGAGAACTCAAGTCAGGAGGAGACGATGAGACTTTTCGAATGTGGAACGCTGGTCCCCGGATGCAGCTGGCACACGCGCGCAAGCGACGACGCCGAAGTCGTGCGCCGCGCCGTCGACCACATGAAATCCGCGCATGGCGAAACCATCATCCGCGAAAACATGGTCGACAACATCAAGGCCCGCATCCGCAACGAAGCGAACGCGGCCTGATCATTTAACGCGATCAGAAAGCCGGGCGAGCAACGTCGCCCGGTCGGAGGCGAAGTTTTCCTCCACCCACTGATGTTCCAGCGCGGCCAGCGTCTCCCCGACCTGCCGGCCCGACGGAATGCCTGCCGCCATCACATCTCCGCCATTCACAGGAAAGCTCGGCTTTACCCATGCATTGGCATGGTCGAGCAGCTTGTTCAGCCGCGCCGATCGGGCCATCTCCGCCATGTCGCCCTCGGCCTTCCCGCGCGCCACCGCAAGCGCCAGCTTCAGCCGCGTGATGATACCCTCGGCACCATTACGATAGAGCAGACGGTCGAAGGCCGCCGTCGACATCTCGTCGTTGATGGGCGCCGCATTAGCCCACGCCTTGAAGACCGCCGCTTCCGCATTGGCGAGCTTCAGCCGCGCCGCCATCGCCTCCAGCCGCTTGGCGTCGGGCGGCACGATCGCGGCCAACCTCAGCAGCGGATCTGGCGCCCAGCCAAGCGCCTTCTCGGTCGCGATCAGCGCCGGGATCGCATCGATGCCCCACTTTTCGGTCTCCGGCAGAATTTCCGTCAGCGCGCCCACGGTGCGCATCCACAACAGTGCCCGCCCCGGATCTTCCGCCGACAACAGCTTGCGCATCTCCGACCACACCCGCTCGGCCGACAGCGTCGAAAGCTTGGAGCGGGCAGCCGCGGCCGCCCGCAACCCATCCGCATCCGGCCGCCCCGAGCCGTAATAGGCAAAGAAGCGGAAAAAGCGCAGGATGCGCAGATAGTCTTCCTTGATCCTGGTCGCGGCATCGCCGATGAAGCGGATGTTGCGCTTCTCGATATCGGCAAGCCCGCCCACGAGATCGACCACCTCGCCGCTCTCGCCCACATAGAGCGCGTTGATGGTGAGGTCGCGCCGCTCGGCATCCGTCTGCCAGTCGGTGCTGAACGCCACCGTCGCCCGACGCCCGTCGGTCTCGACATCGGCGCGCAGCGTCGTCACCTCAAACGGCTTGCGGTCGATGACGAGCGTCACCGTGCCATGCTCGACGCCCGTCGGCACCGCCTTGATCCCGGCCTCCTTGGCGCGCTCGATCACCACATCAGGCGTCAGCGTTGTCGCCACGTCGATATCGCTGACATCAAGCCCCATCAGGCTGTTGCGCACGGCGCCCCCCACCACGCGCCCCTCGCCGCCATCGGCATTCAGCAGCGAGAAAACGCGCTTCAGCGCCGGGTCGTTGAACCATGCTTCGTGAGCAAGGTTGGTCATGCGTAGAGCCTTTCGTAAAGCGTGCGGACAATGCCCGCGGTGATGCCCCAGATCATTCTGGTTTCATAGGGCATACGATAGAAATGTCGGTCGAGCCCGTCGATCATTCGCTTGTCGCGAATGTGGTTTCCAGGCGCCATCAGGAAGGAGAGCGGCACCTCGAAAACGTCGTCGACCTCATCGGGATTGAGCGTGAGAGCAAAGCCCGGCTGCACCACCGCCAGCACGGGCGTGATCCGAAACCCCGTCGAGGCCAGATAAACAGGCAGCCGCGCCACGGTCTCGACGAACGAACCCTTCAGCCCGATCTCCTCGTCGGCCTCGCGCACGGCGGCCTGCTCCGGCGTCTCGTCCGCGCCATCGATCTTGCCGCCGGGAAAGGCGATCTGGCCGGAATGCTCGCGCAGCGTCGAGGTGCGCTTGGTGAAGATCACCCGCGCCTCGTCGCCGTCGTCGATGACAGGCACCAGCACGGCTGCGTCCCTGAGCTTGAACGTCTCCACCTTGGCGACGATCTCGGGGTTCAGGATATGATCGCCATGCTCGCGCCACGACAGATCGACCGGCCCGCCCATCTGGTGCATTGCCCGGCGTCTGAATTCGGCTGCGGAATAAAGCGCGCCGTCCTTGGTCTGAATCTGGCTCATCGCGACAGCGCATCCAGTTCGGCCGCCGGCATCACGGGAAAGGTCTCGCCGCCCGAGCGCAGGCAGAACATAGGGACGCCATCGACATCAACAGTCTCGCCGAGTTCCACGAGTTGATACATGACAGCCCGCGACACCAGCGCCTCCAACCGGCCGCGCACGTGCAGGTACGGCTTCAACTCATTGTTATCGCCGTGGATGACAAACCTGATCGGATGCGCCTTGCCAGCCTCGATGACATCGCCGACATTGGTGCGAAAGGTCAGCACCGCCTGCCCGTCCCTGACGGAGGCGTTCATCTCGACAGCGAGGAACGGCGCATCGACGATCCGGATACCGACTTTTTCCACAGGAGTTACGAGGTATGTCTTGCCATCCTCATCCTTGCGCAGAACCGTGGAAAACAGCCGCACCAGAGGCGCACGGCCGATCGGCGTCCCCATGTAGAACCACGTCCCGTCGGCGCGGATCTCCATGTCGATATCG
Source organism: Rhizobium sp. FG113 (assembly GCF_057809895.1). NCBI lineage: Bacteria > Pseudomonadati > Pseudomonadota > Alphaproteobacteria > Hyphomicrobiales > Rhizobiaceae > Rhizobium > Rhizobium sp. FG113. The sequence goes on from NZ_JBMDKV010000005.1 coordinate 254,081, forward strand.
CCGCAGAACGGCGGATTCCATTTCTCGACGGGCGGAAGACCGCGTTTCGCATCGCCACCATCGCCCGCGGCGCGCGAAATCAGCGCGGCCAGATCCGCGGCATCGGTCGCTGCCTTGATCTCTTCGGTTGCCATTGTTCCGTCTCTGTTTGCACTTAACGCAGGAATGTCACGAGATAGTCATTCGAAACGAACTTGTCAGCCCGCAACATCTTCATAACTCTATCGGGTATGAGGCACACGTGTAAAAGTCCGACGATTCGCGACGAATGAGATCAGCCGCTGGAGAGATGCCTGATGGGTATGATGAAGACCGAAGCCCCCCTCGATGAAAAGGCGATCGTCGCCGCAGCAGAAAAAGCGCTTGCCGATATCGCCACAGTGAGGAGCGAGGTCTCCAAGGTGATCTTCGGCCAGGAAAGCGTCGTCGAAAACACGCTGCTTGCCGTTCTCTCGGGCGGCCACGCCCTGCTCGTCGGCGTCCCCGGTCTTGCCAAGACCAAGCTCGTCACCACGCTCGGCGAAGTGCTCGGCCTCGGCGCCAACCGCATCCAGTTCACACCCGACCTGATGCCATCCGATATCCTCGGCTCCGAAGTGATGGACCAGGACGAGACCGGCCGCCGCTCCTTTCGCTTCGTCAAGGGTCCCGTCTTCGCACAGCTGCTGATGGCCGACGAAATCAACCGCGCATCGCCGCGCACCCAGTCGGCGCTGCTGCAGTCGATGCAGGAGTACCACATCACCGTCGCCGGCCAGCGCTACGACCTGCCGACGCCCTTCCACGTGCTCGCTACCCAGAACCCGCTGGAGCAGGAAGGCACCTATCCTCTGCCCGAAGCACAGCTCGACCGCTTCCTGCTGCAGGTTGACGTCAACTACCCGGAACTCGCCGCGGAACGGCAGATTCTGCTTGACACCACGGGTCTTGCCGAAACCAAGCCGCAGGCGGTGCTCAGCGCCGAGCGCCTGATCGAGATCCAGACGCTGATCCGCCAGATGCCCGTCAGCGACAAGGTGGTCGATGGCATCCTGGCGCTCGTCCGCTCCGCCCGCCCCGGCCAGGGCAACGCCGCAACCGACAAGAACGTCGCCTGGGGCCCCGGCCCGCGCGCCGGCCAGGCGATGATGCTCTGCGCCCGCGCCCGCGCGCTCTATGAAGGCCGCCTCGCCCCGTCGCTCGATGATGTCCACGCGCTGGCCGAACCCGTGCTGCAGCATCGCATGGCGCTGACTTTTGCTGCCCGTGCCGAGGGCATGTCGGTGCGCGACGTGATCGCCGGGCTGGTCAAGCAGGCCAAGGGCTAAGCTCAGGAAGGAAGCCTCACGCGTGGCATCGATCGGACAGACCGTCACTCCGACCCCAGGCAGCGATGCCCTTGCACGTGCAAGGCAGCGCGCCAGCCTGCTGCCGGATTGCCTCGTCGAGGCCAAGCGGATCGCCAACACCGTGATCGCCGGCTGGCACGGCCGCCGCAAGCGAGGGATCGGCGAGAATTTCTGGCAGTTCCGGCCCTATAGCGAAGGCGAAAGTCTGGCGCGCATCGACTGGCGCCGCTCGGCCCGCGACGACCACACCTATATTCGCGACCGCGAATGGGAAGCGGCCCACACCATCTGGCTCTGGGCCGACATGTCGCCGTCGATGATGTACAAGTCGACCTTCGGCAGCGTCTCCAAGGAAAGCCGTGCGTTCGTCATCATGCTGGCGCTCGCCGAAATCCTCGCCCGCTCCGGTGAACGCGTCGGCTGCCCCGGCGTGATGGAACCGATCTCCGCACGCAACGCCGCCGAGCGCCTGGCCGTCGCCCTGATGCACGCGCCCTTGACCGGCGGTCTGCCGGATACCGCCATGATCCGCGGCTCGAGCGACCTCGTGCTGATCGGCGATTTCCTCGATGATGCCGAGGCCGTGATGGCTCGCATCGGCCCGCTCGCCCGTCGCGGCCTGCGCGGCCACGTTATCGAGGTGGCAGATCCCGCCGAGGAGCTGTTTCCCTATACCGGCCGCACCGAGTTCACCGATCCCGAGACCGGCTCGAAGCTCACTTCCGGCCGCGCCGAGAATATCCGCGACGCTTATACGCGCGCCTATCTCGGCCGCCGCGATGGTCTTGGCCAGAGCCTGCGCCACCTCGGCTGGACCTTCATCAGCCATCGCACCGATCACCTCGCCTCCGAGGCGCTGGTCGCCGTCCACATGCATCTCTCGGGCATGCCCGGCAAGGCAACGCATGGAGGCCAGCTGTGAACGCGCTTCCCTTTGCCTTTGCCTATCCGGCCATTCTCGGCGCGCTTGTGGCGCTTCCCGTCATCTGGTGGCTGCTGCGCCTGACCCCGCCGCGCCCGAAGACGGAAGTCTTCCCGCCGCTGCGCATCCTCGCCACCGTTTTGAAGCGCGAGGAAACGCCGGCCCAAAGCCCCTGGTGGCTGACGCTGCTGCGCATGTTGCTCGCCGCCGCCGTCATCCTCGCCATCGCCGATCCGGTCTTCAACCCGCGCACCAGTTCGATCGCCACGGGTGGCCCGCTCGTGCTCTTCGTCGATAATGGCTGGGCGACCGCGCCCGACTGGGAACGCCGCGTGCAGACCGCCGAGGCACTGATCGACGACGCCGATAGCGCCGGCCTGCCCGTCTCCATCACCTTCACCGCCGATCCAAGCAACGATGCCGTCGCCGGCACCGCCGCCGTCGCTCGCGAAAAACTGCGCGCCGCCGAACCGCAGCCCCTGGTGCCCGACCGCCAGCGCGCCTTCGAGGCGCTGCGCGCCGCGCTGAACGGCGTGCATCCCGGCACGCTCGCCTTCCTGACCGATGGTGCCGCCGCCAACGACAACGACGCCACCGTGCGCCAACTCTCCGACCTGCAGCCCGGCCAGCTGCGCCTGATCGCCGGCGACGCCGCGCAGACGGTGGCAATAACAGGCGCCAACAACGCCGCCGACGCCATGACCGTCACCGCGACCCGCCTCGACGGCGCCTCGGCCGCCACCCTGCCGCTGACAGCACAGGACGCGCAGGGCCGCGCCATCGCCTCGGGCTCCGTCTCCTTCCAGCCCGGCCAGTCCGTGGCCTCGGGCTCGATCACCGCCCCCTTCGAGATGCGCAACGACTTCGCGCGGCTCAGCATCGACAATCACGCAACGGCAGGCGCCGTCCACCTGCTCGACGACGGCTTCAAGCGCCGCCGCGTCGTGCTTCTGTCCGGCGAGGCCAGCGACAGCTTCCAGCCGTTGCTGTCGCCGCTCTATTACATCCAGCGCGCCTTGCAGCCCTATGCCGACCTGATCGAGCCGAACGCGCCCGATCTCGCCACCTCCATTCCCGATCTCCTGGCGCAGAACCCCTCGGTCATCGTCATGGCCGATATCGGCCGCCTGCCGCAGGAAACCTATGATCCGCTGCAGCGCTGGATCAACAATGGCGGCACGCTCATCCGCTTCGCCGGCCCGCGCCTCGCCGCCGCGCCCGCCGACGACCCGCTGGTGCCGGTCACGCTTCGCCAGGGCGAACGCGCGCTCGGCGGCGCGCTCTCCTGGGCCGAGCCGCAGCAGCTGGCAGAGTTCCCCAATTTCGGCCCTTTCGCCGGCATGGCACGCCCGACCGACGTCACCGTCAAACGCCAGGTGCTGGCGGAGCCGACGCCGGATCTGGCCGAACGCACCTGGGCTAGCCTTGCCGACGGAACCCCGCTGGTAACGATGAAGCCGATGACATCAGGCCGCATCGTGCTCTTCCACGTCAGCGCCGAGGCCACATGGTCCGACCTGCCGATCTCAGGCAATTTCGTCGAGATGCTGCGCCGCCTCGTTCAATTGTCGCGCTCCGGCGGCGTCACCTCGCAATCCGGCGGTGCCACCACCGCCGAAGCACTGCCGCCCTTCCGGCTCCTGACCGCCAAGGGCGCGCTCACCACCGAGACCGGCGCGGCGCGACCGCTGATCCCCAACGCCAAGGCCGCCCCTGTGGCGAGCTTCGAAAATCCGCCGGGCCTCTATGGCTCCGAGGAAGGGTTCATTGCCTTGAACGTCCTGCCCGCGAATGCCGAACTCAAACCCCTCGATGCCTCGGGCGTGACGCTGGTGCGCGAAGGCCTGATCGGCGGCGAGACATGGTCGGCCAAGCCCTCGCTCTTCCTCATCGCCTTCCTGCTTCTGCTGGCCGACAGCCTGATCGTCATGTTCATGAGCGGCGCCTTCTCGCGCCTGCGCCCGGCCGCCCGAACGGCTGCAATGATCGCGGTCGCCGTCAGCGCCGCCTTCCTGGTGCAACCCGGCCAGTCGCGCGCCGACGACAGCAAGCCCGGCGACGAGCAGATCTTCCAGCGGCTCGACAACACCCACCTCGCCTATGTCGTCACCGGCGAGGCCGAGGTCGACCGCATCTCCGAGCGTGGCCTCGAGGGCCTGACCGAATATCTCACCTTCCGCACCACGCTCGAACCCGCCGCCGCCGTCGGCCTCGACCTGACCAAGGACGAGCTCTCCTTCTATCCGATCATCTACTGGCCGATTTCCGCCTCCGCGCCCATGCCGTCAGCCGCCTCGATCAACCGCATCGACGCCTATATGCGCGCCGGTGGCACCGTGCTCTTCGACACCCGCGACCAGTTCAGCGCGCTCGACAACAGCGGCGGCAGCAGCGCCAATGGCGAGCGCCTGCAGCAGATTCTGGCCAATCTCGACATCCCGCCGCTGGAGCCGGTCCCCTCCGACCACGTGCTCACCAAGTCCTTCTATCTTCTGTCGAGCTTCCCCGGCCGCTATGCCGGCAGCCCGCTCTGGATCGAGGCGCGCCAGGATAATCGCTCCAACAACGCAAAGTCCGCGGCAACCGCCGATGGCGTCTCGCCGATCCTGATCACGGGCAATGATTTCGCCGGCGCATGGGCCGTGGACGACAATGGCGTCCCGCTGCTGCCGACAGTGCCCCCTGACGAGGCGCAGCGCGAATACGCCTATCGCAGCGGCGTCAACATCATGATGTATATGCTCACAGGCAACTACAAGACCGACCAGGTCCACATCCCCGCCCTCCTCGAACGGCTGGGGCAGTGACATGACCGTTGATTTCGCGCCCTTCATTCCCTGGCCGCTGCTAGCTGGCCTCACGATCATCGTCGTCGCTATCGCAGCACTCGCCATCTTCAGGGGCGTACGCGGCGCGTGGATCCGCACCGTCGCGGCGCTGGCGCTTTTGGCAGCGCTTGCCAATCCGCTGCTGATGCAGGAAGACCGCGAGCAGCTCTCGACGGTCGTCCCCGTTATCGTCGACCGTAGCCAGAGCCAGCAGACGCCCGAGCGCATCAAGATGACCGACGACGCACTGGCCGCGCTGAAGGACCGCCTCGCCCGCTTCCCGAATGTCGAGCCGCGCTATGTCGACGCCACCGAGCCGGAAGATTCCGACGCCCCCTCGACGCGTCTCTTCAACGCGCTGTCTGCCGCCGTCGCCGACGTGCCGCCCGCTCGCATCGGCGGCGCCATCATGCTCACCGACGGCCAGATCCACGACGTGCCCGGCGTCAACCAGGCGCTCGGCTTCGACGCCCCGATCCACGGCCTGATCACGGGCAAGGCCAACGAATTCGACCGCCGCATCGAGGTCATCAAGGCGCCGCGCTTCGGCATCGTCAACGAGGAGCAGCAACTGGTGCTGCGCGTCTTCGACGACGGCCCGAGCCCCGGCGGCACCGCCGACGTGACGGTGAAGCTGAACGGCAACGAGATCGCCACGCTGCAGGCAACGCCCGGCCGCGACACGCCCTTCTCCTTCAAGGTCGAGCGCGGCGGCAGCAACGTGCTGGAATTCTCGGTCGCCGCCCTTCCCGGCGAAGTCACGCAAGCCAACAACCGCGCCGTCCACGTCATCGACGGCATCCGCGAGAACCTGCGCGTGCTGCTGGTTTCCGGCGAGCCGCATGCCGGCGAGCGCGCCTGGCGCAACCTCTTGAAATCCGACGCCTCCGTCGATCTCGTGCACTTCACCATCCTGCGCCCGCCGGAAAAGCAGGACGGCACGCCGATCAACGAACTGTCGCTGATCGCGTTTCCGACCCGCGAGCTCTTCGTCGACAAGATCAAGGATTTCGACCTGATCATTTTCGACCGCTATCAGCATCGCGGCGTGCTGCCGATCCTCTATTATGATTACATCGCGCAATATGTCGAAAACGGCGGCGCGCTCCTGATCGCCGCAGGTCCCGAGCATGCCGGCCCGGATTCGATCGCGCTGACGCCGCTATCCTCGGTTCTCCCCGCCGCCCCGACCGGCCAGATGGTCGAGAAGGCCTTCTATCCGCGCCTCTCCGACGAAGGCAAGAAGCACCCCGTCACCCGTGGTCTCGACGGCTCCACCGACGAACCGCCGCATTGGGGCCGCTGGTTCCGCTCGGTCGGCGTCGAGCCGCCGCAGGGCGAGACCGTCATGGTCGGCGCCGACAATAATCCGCTCCTAGTGCTGAACCGCGCCGGCCAGGGCCGCGTCGCCATGCTCCTGTCCGATCAGGGCTGGCTCTGGGCTCGTGGCTTCGAAGGTGGCGGCCCACACGTCTCGCTCTATCGCCGCGTCGCCCACTGGCTGATGAAGGAGCCGGCGTTGGAAGAGGAAGCACTTACAGCCCGCGCCTCCGGCCGCACGCTCGAGATCACCCGCCAGACCATCGGCGACAATCCCGGCAACGCCACCGTGCGCTACCCCTCCGGCAAGACCGAGACCCTGCCGCTCGTCCAGTCCGAGCCCGGCCTCTTCAAGGCCGAGAAGCGTATGGACGAAATCGGCCTGTTCGAGATCCGTAACGGCGAGATGAGCACGCTCGTGCATGTCGGCGCAGTCGATGCGCCGGAGTTCAAGGCGATGATCTCGACGCCCGACGTGCTGAAGCCGATATCGGACAAGACACGAGGCCTCGTCGCCCGCGTCTCGGATACCGACGGCAACGTCGAGATACCACCGATCCTGCCGGTGCGCGGCCAGATCCGCGTCGCCGACGACGACCGCATGCAGATCCGCCTGACCAACGAGACGGTGCTGAAGGGCATCAACACCCTGCCGCTCTTCGCGGGCTTCGCCGGCGTCGGCATCCTGCTGCTCGCCTTCGGCGCCATGTGGTGGCGCGAGGGCCGCTGAGGCAATGCCGCAACTGGAACTGACCGCCACGCCCTCCCCCGATGACCTCGCGGTCATCGGCGAGACCCTCACTGCCTTCAACCACGCCGACGTCGGCCCGGCCGATCGCCAGACGTTGGCGGTACTGATCCGCGACGAGGATGGAAAGGTGATCGGAGGGCTCTCCGGCTACACCGCCTGGGGCTGGCTCTTCACCCAGCTGCTCTTCATCCCGGAAAACCACCGCGGCACCGGCCTCGCCGGCCGCCTGCTCTCCATGGCCGAACACGAAGCCGCCAATCGCGGCTGCCACGGCGCCTGGATCGACACCTTCAGCCCAACGGCGCTCAAGGCCTATCGGAAACAGGGATACGAGATCTTCGGCGAACTGCCGGACTTCCCGAAGGGTCGCACGCGGACGTTTCTGCGCAAGGCGCTGACGCCCGAAACCTGAAGGCCCCCTCAGGCGATCGACGCCTGTCGCGTCTCCGAATCGATCGCCACGGCCGCCAGCGCCGAGATCACGAGGAAGCCGGCGAAGAGGCCGATCGCAATGCCGAGCCCTTCGGAGACGACCAGCGCCATCAGCGACGGCGCGAGAAGACCACCAAGTCGCGCGACAGCACCGGCCGTGCCCATGCCGGTCGCCCGCACCGCGGTCGGGTAGAGCTCCGGCGTATAGGCGTAGAGCGCGCCCCATGTCCCAAGCAGTGCGAAGCTCATGATCAGCAGCGACGCACCGACCATGATATCGACGCTGGAGATGACGAACAGCAGGCAGCCCGCCGCCGACAGAAGGCAGAAGCCGATCAGCGTCGGCTTGCGGCCCCAGGCCTCGACGCCATAGGCGGCGAGCGCATAGCCGGGGATCTGTGCCAGCGCCACGAAAACCAGGAAGCCGTAACCCCGGACGAAGCCGAAGCCATCGCCCGCAAGCTTCGCCGGCATCCAGGTGAAGACGCCGTAATAGGAGACCGACACGAGGAACCAGATCGCCAGGATCATGACAGTGCGACGGCGAAGCGCGCCCGAAAACACGCCTTCGGAGGCCGCGTGCGCCGGCGAGACCAGCTGGTCGTCGGCGCCGAGCACGGGCTTGCCGTTCGCCACGAGCACCCGGTTGATCGTCTTCTTCGCCTCCTCGCCGCGCCCGCCGCGCAAGAGATAGAGCGGCGATTCCGGCACGAAGAGGCGCAGACCGAGCCCGAGGATGGCAGGCACCGCCGTCACCGCGAAGATGTAGCGCCAGGCATCCTGAACGCCCGCGACACTGGCAGCCCATGCAGCAAGCGCCACGATCAGCGTTCCGATCGCCCAGAAACCCTCAAGCGCCACCAGCCAGCGGCCACGGCTTTTCGATGGCAGGAACTCCGCCATCATCGCATAATCGACCGGCAGCGTGCCGCCGACGGCCACACCGGTGAGAAAGCGCAGGACAAGCAGGATGGTGAAACTCGGCGCGAAAACCGACAGCGCCCCGAACACCGCGTCGCAGGCGACAGTGAGCAACAGCACATTGCGCCGCCCGACCTTGTCGGCCAGCCGGCCGAAGGCATAGGCGCCGATGAGCATCCCAAGGAAGAACAGCGTGCCGGTCTGCAGCGCCTGCGGTACCGTCAGCCCGAAGCTCGCGGCGATCGAGGCGGCGGTAAAGCCGACCGCAAGCACCTGCATCGCATCCGCCGTCCAGACAAGGCCGAAAATGCCGAGAAGCCGCCGTTGAAACGGTCCGGTCCCCGCGCGATCCAGCGCCTCGTCGATTGAAACGCGACTCATGCCTGTCCCCCTCAAGCCTATGAAAGACCACGCGAAGCGCGGCCTCCGTCATAGCTCAATAGAACAGATGGCCTATTTGCGCCAGCCGATCGTGCCCTTCAGCCGGCCATGCACGTCCTCGCCGAGCGGCACGACAAGCACCCGGCCGGGATCGACCGGCCCCGGAAATGTCAGCGCGTTATAGGCGACCTTCTCGAAGCCGAGCGGCCCGTAATAGGGCGGATCGCCGACGAGGATGACGGCCTCGGAGCCGTTGCGCTTGGCCGCTTCCACCGCGATCCGCACAAGCTCGCGGCCGATGCCGCGGTTCTTGTGCGAAGGGCGAACGGCGAGCGGGCCGAGCAGATGGCCGGGCACGTCGCCGGCCATGACGGGTGTCATCCGGACCGACGCGATCGTCTCGCCGTCATCGGCGCAGATGAAGGACAGCGACAGATCATGCGGCCCCTGCTCGCGGATGCGGGCCGCGGCGCGGGTGTGCCGGCCTGGGCCGAATGCTTCTTCGTTGATGTGTTCGATAGCGGCGTCGTGAGACGCGTCCTCAGTGAGGTAGACCAGATCGTGCTTGTGCATGAAGAGACAGAAACCGGATAGACAAAATGATGGGTTCTCGAACACGCCCATGGGCGTTCGGGAGCATCAGCGTCGTCGCAGGGTTCTGTATGCGGACATCAAATCGGGTTCCTGAAATCGTGAAAAGGCCGATAGCAGGAAAAAAATCGGTCGTCTATGGGAAAACGTCGCGATGGAAGCCACCGCCGTCGAAACGGCGGTGGCAGCTGATGTCATCCCCTCGCCCAGCGCTCGACCGTCTGGCCGCCGAACAGTCGGCTGGTCGGCATCTGGAAGATGAAATAGGGGTTGAGCAGCGGCAGCGCGCTTGCCTGCTCCAGCCTCTCCAGCATCGCCTCGTCGAGATCAACATCAAGCGAAGCGATGTTCTGTTGCAGCTGCTCCACCCGGCTGGCGCCGATCAGCACCGAAGAGACGCCGGCGCGCCGCGCCACCCAGGCAAGCGCCACCTCCGCCGCCGACCGGCCGATCTCGGCCGCGACCGAGGTCACCACATCGACCACATCGAAATTGCGCTCGGTAAACAGCATGCCACCGAAAGGATTGTCGCCGTTCAGCCGGCCATTGCTGCCGCTTTCCGATGTCTCCGAGGTCTTGTCGGGCAAGGCCGTGGCGCGCCCGGCCTCGGCCAGCATCTCGCGGCCGTATTTGCCGGTCAAAAGACCCGCCGCAAGCGGGCTCCAGGGTACCATGCCAAGCCCGAATTCTGCGCCGGCAGGCATGAGGTCGAGCTCGACGCCGCGATCGATCAGCGAATAGGCATATTGCAGGCCGATCGGCTTCGGCAGTCCATGCGCCTCGGCAAGCGTCGCGATCCGCGCCACATACCAGGCGGGCGTGTTGGAAAAGCCGTAATGCAGGATCTTGCCGGCGCGCACGGCATCGGAAAGCGTCTGCAACACTTCATCGGCCGGCGTCGTCTGGTCCCACACATGCATCCAGTACATATCGATATAGTCGGTGCGCAGCCGCTTCAGCGATCCCTCGATACCGAGGCGGATGTTCTTCGCCCCGTTGCCGCCCCAGAGCGGTGTGCCCGCGCCGCGCGGAAATCCCGATTTGGTCGCCACCACCAGCCGGTCGCGCTGCCCGCTGTCGGAGAGAAACGCGCCAAGCATCTCCTCGCTGCGGCCGGCCGAATAGATGTCGGCCGTATCGATGAAATTGCCGCCGGCATCGACATAGGCGTCAAACAGCGCCCGCGAGGTCTGCTCGTTGGCGCCCCATCGCCCGGCGCCGAAGGTCATGGTGCCAAGCGCCAGCGGGCTGACGATCAGTCCCGAGCGGCCGAGGGTGCGATAGCTGGTAAGGTCCATATCCGTGCTCCTTGTTCACACCCCTCCATTTAGGCCGGCATCGCCCACGGGATTAGCGGTTGCCCGTCGCATGAACTTGTGAGCAGAATGCAGCAATGGAACGCGGAACGCTCAACGATCTCCTCGCCTTTGCCGCCGTCGCCCGCGAGCGCAGCTTTACGCGCGCTGCCGCCGTCCTCGGCATGTCGCCCTCGGCACTCAGCCACGCGATGCGCGGCCTGGAGGAGCGGTTGGGCGTCCGGCTGCTTGCCCGCACCACCCGCAGCGTGGCGCCGACCGAGGCCGGAGAGCGGCTTTTGCAATCGCTCAACCCGGCACTATCAGGTATCGAAGGCGGCCTCGAGGCACTGGCCGAATGGCGCGACAACCCCTCCGGCACCGTCCGCATCACCACCTTCGCCTACGCCGCCAGAATGGTGCTGGTGCCGAAGCTCCCCGCCTTCCTGCTCGCCCATCCCGATATCAACGTCGAGGTGATCATCCAGGACGGGCTGACGGATATCGTCACATCAGGCTTCGACGCCGGCATCCGCCTTGGCGAAACGGTGGCGAAGGACATGATTGCGGTGCGCGTAGGGCCTGAGCTGCGCACCGTCGTGGTCGGCACGCCTTCCTACTTCGCCCGCATTCCGCCGCCGGACACACCCTACGATCTCGAACGCCACGCCTGCATCGGTTACCGGCTGACGACCTCGGGCGGGCTGCTCCCCTGGGAGTTCGAGAAAGACGGCAAGGAGATCAAGATCCGCACCAGCGGCCCGCTTATCGTCAATGATGGCGAGCTTCCGGCAGCCGCAGTTCGCGCCGGCGTCGGGCTCGGCTATATGATGGAGCACGACGTGGCCGACGAGATCGCCTCCGGCGCACTGGTGCAGGTGCTCGACGACTGGTGCCCGCCCTTCCCCGGCTTCCACCTCTACCACCCGAGCCGCCGCCAATCGCCGCCGGCGCTGCGCGCGCTGATCGCCGCCTTGAGCGTCAAGTAGCAATCGCACCGCCGGGCGCAATCAGCGCGTGACGCACTGTTCAATCTTTGCCCCACTGCAAAATCCGCCCAAGCGCGATATCTAACGGGCAACGAAAGATCGAAGGAGTGACGCAATGGGTATGCTGGTCGACGGCGTCTGGCAGGACGTCTGGTACGATACGAAGGAGACAAAGGGTCACTTCAAGCGCGCCGCCTCGCAATTCCGCAACTGGATCACGCCGGATGGCAGCGCCGGTCCATCGGGCAAGGAAGGCTTCAAGGCCGAGGCTGGGCGCTATCATCTCTACGTATCCCTTGCCTGTCCCTGGGCGCACCGCACGCTGATCTTCCGCAAGCTGAAGCGTCTGGAAGACCTGATCTCGGTCTCCGTCGTCGATCCGCTGATGCTGGAAAAGGGCTGGGAATTCAAGGTCGGCGACGGCGCCACCGGCGATCCGCTCTTCGGCGCCAAGGCGCTCTCCGACATCTATGTGAAGGCCGATCCGCACTATTCCGGCCGCGTCACCGTGCCCGTTCTGTGGGACAAGAAGACAAACACCATCGTCAGCAACGAATCCGCCGAGATCATCCGCATGTTCAACAGCGCCTTCGACGCGCTGACCGGCTCGACCACCGATTTCTACCCGCAGGACCTCCGCGCCGAGATCGACGATCTGAACGCGCTTATCTACGACACCGTCAACAACGGCGTCTACAAGGCAGGCTTCGCCACCGCCCAGGACGCCTATTCGGAAAGCGTGCTCAAGCTCTTCGAAACGCTCGACATGCTGGAAGACCGCCTCGGCAAGGGCCGCTATCTCTTTGGCGACCGGCTGACCGAGGCAGACTGGCGGCTCTTCACCACGCTGGTGCGCTTCGACCCCGTCTATGTCGGCCACTTCAAATGCAACATCCGCCGCATCGCCGACTACCCGAACCTCTCGGCCTATCTGCGCGATCTCTACCAGACCTCAGGGATCAAGGAGACGGTCGACTTCCGCCACATCAAGGACCACTACTACCGCAGCCACAAGACGATCAACCCGACCGGTATCGTACCCGTCGGCCCGGAACTGGACCTCGACCGCCCGCACGGCCGCGGCGAACGCGCCGCCGCTTAAACGTAAGTTATACGGCCCGGCCTACCAGACCTGGTCGGGCTGCCGCTCCCCGGCAATTTCAGCAAGACGACGGTGCGTCGACGCCGTCGTCCCCTCCGGCAAAGCGTCGAGCGCGAAGAAACCGCATTCGACGATCTCGCGGTCCGGCGCCCTCGGCGCCGTCTGCTCGACATTGGCGCGATAGAACACGACATGGTCGCGCCGCGTGGCCGATGTGTTGAGATAGACCTGAACGAGCTCCGGCCGTCCGACAATCACGAGATTGCCCTCCTCGCGCAGCTCCTTGACGAGCGCGTCCTCGGCCGTCTCGTTGCGCTCGATACCGCCGCCCGGCATGTGCCAGCCGGGCACGTAGCTGTGCCGCACGAGAAACACATGCCCCCTGTCATCGAAGCAGGCGGCGCGCACGCCCATGGTCATTCCACGCGCGAAGGCGAAGTAGATATGCACCACGCGCATCATCAGGCGCGATTGCCAGTGGCGGATTTCTTTCACGCGTCTTCCAATTCCATCAATCCGTTCAAGCAGATGTGCGAGGAGATGTGTTTGAAATACGGCTGCCGTGAGCTATGTGTGCACCCATGTTCAAGCTCGCGCACATTTCAGACGTCCATCTCGGGCCGCTGCCCCACATCTCTTTCCGTGAACTCTTTTCCAAGCGTATCACCGGCTTTGTGAACTGGCATCGCAATCGGCGCAAGCACCTTTTCGGCGGCACGCTGGATCTGCTGCTCGACGATATAAGAGAAAAGCAGCCGGATCACATGGCGATCACGGGCGATCTCGTCAATCTCGCAAGCGGGCTTGAAATCCGCGCCGCCGCCGGCTGGCTGCGCGAACTCGGCGACCCCAAGGATTACTCCGTCGTGCCCGGCAATCACGACGCCTATGTGCCCGGCGCCTACGAAAAGTCGATGCGCGCCTGGTACGATAACGTACGCGGCGATCTCGCCCCTGCCGAATGGCAGGAAAACAAGCACATCTTCCCCTATCTGCGCATTCGCGGAAAAGTCGCGATCGTCGGCTGCTCGACGGCGGTGGCAACGCCGCCCTTTGCCGCCAGCGGCTTCTTCGGCGAAAGACAGGCCCGCGAGACGGTGAACATGCTGCGCGCCGCCGGCGAAGCCGGGCTGTTTCGCGTCGTCATGATCCACCATCCGCCGATCCGTGGCGCCACATCCTTCCACAAGCGCATGATCGGCATCCGCCGTTTCGCCGCCGTCATCTCCACCGGCGGCGCCGAGCTCGTGCTGCATGGCCACACCCACCTGAACACGGTGCACTGGCTGCGCGGCCAGACCGGACCGGTTCCTGTTGTCGGCATTGCCTCGGGCTCGCAAGGCCCCGGCGGCTCGAAGCCGCCCGCCGCCTACAATCTCTTCAGCATCGATGGCTCCCCTGGCGCCTGGAGCCTCAAGGGCGAACGCTTCAGCCTCAGCCCGTCGGGCGACGACATCAACCCGGAAAGCGTCGATATCTTCAGGCTTTAGCGCCATTTCCGGAATCAGTTTCGCCGCAAGTTGAATCACTGCGCGAACTCAGGCGAAAAACGATAGATCGGGGCCGATCGCCTCTTGGTATTTCCCGATCTAGGCGTACACTCCTTATATTAGCGATCTTATATTCGGAGACGTCGCATGCCATCCACCACCCGTACGCTCCGCGGCCTTGCGCTCGCCGGCTGCCTCGCCCTCACCTTCTCTGCCCCCGCCTTCGCCGCCGGCGAAGAGACCGACGAAACCAAGCCGCCACCAAAGACCGAAACCACCACCAAGTGCGCCGACGGCAAGGTCTGGGACAAGAAGAAGAAGGAATGCGTCACGCCGAACAAGCAGACCTTCAACGACGACGATCTCTACAAGGCCGCCCGCGAATTCGCCTATGCCGGGCAGTACGACAACGCCATCACCGTGCTCAACCTAGCCCGCAACCAGAACGATCCGCGCATCCTGAACTATCTGGGCTACGCCAACCGCAAGGCCGGGCGGATGGAGCTTGGCATGTCCTATTATCGCAAGGCGCTGCAGGCCGACGGGAACTATATTCTCGCACGGTCATATATGGGCCAAGCTTTGATGGAACAGGGTGATGAACAGGGCGCGCGCGTGCAGCTGGTCGAGATCCGCGACCGCGGCGGCGAGAACACGTGGGCCTACCGCTCGCTCCTTCAGTCGCTCCACGGCTACAGGACCTATTGAGCCCGAGGGATCACCCGAAAAAAGCTTTGGGAACCCGTGAGATAAGTGGCCTTTTGCTTGCGAAGCAGCGGCGATTTGTTTCATAAAGGACACAGAGACGATATAATTCGCACTTGCGCCAGGTCACGGCTCCATAACGGCTCCCGATACCAGGCATTCACCTTGGGAAAACCATGCGTCAACCTGTGACGACCATCGACATCAGACGCGATCTTGTGGGTCTTCTGCCCCGGTTGCGGCGGTTCGCGATGACGCTCGCGGGTGATGCGGCCGGCGCCGACGAACTCGTCCAGGCCGGCTGTCAGCGGGCGATTGCCAAGAGCAATCAATGGCAGGGCGAAGGCCGGCTCGACAGCTGGGTCTACACGCTTATGCGCCAGCAATGGAGCGAGGACCACCGCAAGCGCAAGCCGCATGCGGTCAACAAGACCAACGTCACCGATATCCGCACGGCCACGCGCGACCGCGCCGCCATCATCGATTCCGACGCGATCCATCGGATGATCGCGGAGATGCCCGAGGGCATCGCCAGCGCCTTCCTGCTGGTGTCGATCGAAGGCCATGGCTACCAGCAGGCCGGCGACATCATGGGCGTCGCCCCCACCCTCATCATGTCGCAGCTGGCGCAGGCGAAACTGCACTTCGCCAGCCTCGCCGACGACCATTCCCACAGGTTCTGATTTGCTCGACTTCAAGAAACTGCCGCTCGATGCCCAGCTGACCGCCCTTCTCGATGGCGAGACGACGCCCGAGCAGAAGCACGAGCTCGAACAGCGCCTGGCAACCGACGACGGCGCGCGGCGGATCTACGACAAGCTGCGCAACGGCGCCGATTTCGGCAAGCGCCGGCTCGACGACATCCTGAAGGAACCGGTTCCGCTGGCGCTGGTGCGCTCGATCAAGAGCGTGCAACCGCCCAAGGCCCCCGTCGCGCCGCGCCAGTCGCGCCAGCCGTTCAAGTTCGCGCCCTCGGGTCCGCAGGCGCTGGTGGCCGCGATCGTGCTTCTCATCGCCGGTTGCGGCATCGGCTATATCGTCGGCGCCGGTCACACCGCGTCGCAGACCGCGCAGGCCATCGATGCCGCGCAGACCAGCGAAGCGACGGAATGGCTGGGCGACATGCTCGCCAACCAGAGATTGCTCGCCCGCCAGCCTCGCCACATCTTCGAAGTCCCGGCCACGCAGCCGGAAGAAATCTCCACCTGGCTCACCACCTCCGTCGGCGTCGCCTTCCGCGTCCCTGATCTCGTTTCCGAGGGCTGGACCTTCCAGGGCGCCCGCGTAACGCTCGCCGGCGGCCGCCCGGTCGGCCAGCTGGTCTACACCAGCTCGGACGGCGACCTCGCCACCATCGCCTTCCGCAAGGACAACCAACCTGAAGACGCCGAGGATTTCAAGGAAACGATCCGCGACGAGATCGGCCTGGTCACCTGGCACAATGCCGGCACCTCCTACATGCTGATCGGCCCCTCCTCCGAGGCATCGCTCAGCCAGCTCGCCATGCAGATCGCCACCGCGATTTGAAACCTCAATAATGAAACGCACATAAGAAAGCGGGCGCCGCATGCGACGCCCGCTTGATGCTTCCGTGGCCTACGATCAGGCCTTGCCGGCCCTCACATCAAGCACCCGGTTCGCCGCCGAGACAATCGCTTCCAGCGACGCGCCGACGATGTTGGTGCTGATGCCGGCGCCGAAGAGCTTGCCGCCGGGATAGGACGTCTCGACATAGGAAATCGCCGAGGCGTTCGAGCCGTGCTGCAGCGAGTGCTCGGAATAGTCCTGCACCGCCATCTCGACCCCGAGATACTCGGAGAGCGCATTGATGAAGCCGTCGATCGGGCCGTTGCCGCGTCCCTCGATCGTCTTCGTCACGCCGTTATCGGTGATCTCGGCGGAAACCACGCGAACGCCCTTGCGCTCGGGATCGGCGAAGGTCTGGTGGTCGACGAACTTGATGCGGCCCTTCGGCTGCGTCACGTAGCGCTCGATGAAGTGGTCGTAAATCCGCTTCGACGGCAGCTCCTTGCCCTCTTCGTCGGTGATCCGCTGGATCTCCTCGCGATACTCCACCTGCAGGTTGCGCGGCAGGTTGAGGCCGTAATCCTGCTGCAGGATATAGGCGATGCCGCCCTTGCCGGACTGCGAGTTGATGCGGATGATCGCCTCATAGGAGCGGCCGACATCCTGCGGATCGATCGGCAGATACGGCACTTCCCAGACCGGGTGATTGGCAACCTTGATCGCCTTCATGCCCTTGTTGATCGCATCCTGGTGCGAGCCGGAAAACGCCGTATAGACCAGTTCGCCGACATAAGGATGGCGCTCGCCGATCGGCATCTGGTTGGAATATTCGAACACGTCCTTCATGCGCACGATATCCGAGCAGTCGATCTCCGGATCCACACCCTGCGTGAACATGTTCAGCGCCATCGTCACGACGTCGACATTGCCGGTGCGCTCGCCATTGCCGAACAGCGTGCCCTCGACACGATCGGCGCCCGCCAGCAAGGCCAGCTCGGCGGCGGCGATGCCGGTGCCGCGGTCGTTATGCGGATGCAGCGAGATGATCAGGTTCTCGCGATTGTCGAGATTGCGGCACATCCATTCGATCTGGTCGGCATAGACGTTCGGCGTCGCCATTTCGACGGTCGACGGCAGGTTGATGATCAGCTTGTTGTCGGGCGTCGGCTTCATCACCTCGATGACCGAATTGCAGATTTCCAGCGCCACTTCCAGCTCGGTGCCGGTGAAGCTCTCGGGCGAATATTCGAAGCGATAACCGCCACCGGCCTTGGCCGCCATGTCGGAAATCATCTTCGCCGCGTCGACCGCGATCTGCTTGATGCCGTTGACGTCCTTGGCGAACACGACACGGCGCTGCAGCTCGCTGGTCGAGTTATAGAAATGCACGATCGGCTTGTTCGCGCCTTCCAGGGCTTCGAAGGTGCGCGTGATCAGCTCGGGACGGCACTGCACCAGCACCTGCAGCGACACGTCGTCGGGCACATTGCCCTGCTCGACACACCAGCGCGCGAAGTCGAAATCGGTCTGCGAGGCCGACGGGAATCCGATCTCGATTTCCTTGAAGCCCATGTCGAGCAGCAGCTGGAACATCCGCGCCTTGCGGTCGTGGCCCATCGGGTCGACCAGAGCCTGGTTGCCGTCGCGCAGATCCACGGAACACCAGATCGGCGCCTTGGTCAGCGTCTTGGTCGGCCATGTGCGATCGGGGATGTTGACCTGCGGATAAGGGCGATACTTCATCGCCGCATCAGGCATGCCGTGGGAGCGGGTCTTCGTGTCCATGTCTTCTCTTCCTATTCCCGTCATCTGGCCGCGTCATAGCGCATGGCCTGCCTGTTGGCGATGACGAATCCGGCGCAAAGCGTCCGGTTTATCGATTTTTGGGATATGTGAAGAGGAGCTATGGCCGGCGGGCTTTGGGCCGCCGGGCGCTCCTCAACGGACCCGGCAACCGCGCGTAAGGCCGAGGAGAAGAAGCGAGGTCAGGGCGCGCGTATTGTCGCGCAGGGCGATACGCCCGCGTGCAATGTGCTCAGAAATCATGATGCCCGTGCTCTTCATGCCGGCCTGTATAGCCGCCGCGCGAAAAACTGGCAAGTGCCCGATTATTTTTTCCTCATCTGCACAAATCGCTGCAACGCCATCATCAGCCCGCCGGCCAGCAGCCCCCAGAACGCACCGGAAATGCCGCCGAAGGAGACGCCGGATGCCGTCACCAGGAAAGTGATCGCCGCGGCTTCCCGCGTATCGGGTGCCTGAAAGGCGGCCATCGCGGAGCCCGAGAAGGCGCCGACCAGCGCCAGCCCCGCCACCGCCTGGATCAGGATCGGCGGCGCCAGTGCGACGGATGCAGTCACCGCACCCGCAAGCGGCCCGAGGATGAGATAGCAGACGCCACAGACGATCACCGCCCAGTAGCGCCGCTTCGGATCGGGATGCGCATCCGGCCCGGCGCACATGGCCGCCGTGATCGCCGCCAGATTGACGGCATGGCCGCCGAAAGGCGCAGACAGCAGCGAGAAGAAACCGGTCGAGGCAAAGAGCGGCCCGGGCTTGGTCTCATAGCCATTGACCTTCATGACCGCGATCCCAGGAATATTCTGCGAGGCCATGGTGACGATGAAGAGCGGCAAAGCGATCGACACGAAGGCCGGCACGTTGAACACCGGCATGACGAACTCGATTGTCGGCACCAGCGAGCGCTTGACCGTATCGAGCGCGCCCACGGGCACATCGACCCCGAAGACCACGACAAGCACAAAGGCCGCCAGCGCCGCCGGCACGGCCCAGAGCCGCTTGAAGGCACCAACGACGATCCAGGCAAGCACGATCGGCAGCCCGAGCAACGGATTGAACCCGACGGCTTTCACCGGCGCGAAGCAGAGCCCGATCAGCACGCCCGCAAGCATCGCATTGGCCAACGGCGCCGGTATCGCCGCCACCGCCCGCCCGAGCGGCCTGAACAGCCCGGCGATAACGATCAGCAATGCGCAGATGATAAAGGCGCCCACGGCCGCATTGAACCCGCCCTCGACCACCCCGGTCGCGGCCAAAAGCGCGCCGCCCGGCGTCGACCAGGCCATGCTGATCGGCAACCTCGACGTGGCGCTGAGAACGATCCCGCAAAGCCCGAGCGAGACCGACAAAGCCATCAACCCCGAAGCCGCCTGCGCCTCCGTCGCGCCAACGGCCTGCAACCCGTGCAGCACGACGGCGAACGAACTGGCGAAACCGACAAAAGCGGTAAGAACGCCCATGAACAGGGCCTGGACGGAGAAGTCTTTAAGCATGCGGGGGACTCGGAGCGAAGAATGGCGTCATGCAGCCGTATCGCAAACGGGGGCGCAAGACCAGATACACCCACCACCCTCATTCTCGCCCTTGTGGCGGGGATCCAGCCGACGCGCGTCCGCGCGGCGAAAGACTCTTCCGGGCACAAGGCCGGGATGAAAAGAGATGCGCAAAAAAAGCGCCCTCGCCCACCATCATCCGGCAAGCGAGGGCGCTCTCATCTCAATCCGATCAGATGTCGCTCTGCGACGTCACGATGCGCGAGACCAGGCCGTAGGCCTTGGCTTCCTCAGCGGAGAGCCAGTAGTCACGGTCGGTGTCGGCGGCGATCTTTTCGTAGGACTGGCCGGTGGCGTCAGCCATGATCTTGTTCAGGCGCTCGTTCATCTTGATGATCTCGCGTGCCTGGATTTCGATGTCGGACGCCATGCCGCGCGTGCCGCCCGAGGGTTGGTGCAGCAGGAAGCGGGTGTTGGGCAGGCAAAGGCGCTGCTCCTTGGGCGCGGCGACATAGATCAGCGCGCCGGCAGAAGCGACCCAGCCGGTTCCGATCATCCAGACCTTCGGCTTGATGAACTTGATCATGTCGTGGATCGAATCGCCGGATTCGACGTGGCCGCCGGGCGAATTGACGTAGATGCGGATGTCCTCGTCGCTGGCCGCGGCAAGCGCCACGAGCTGCGAGCAGACCTTCTGCGCCAGTTCCTGGTTGATCGGTCCATAGATGAAGATGGAACGCGACTTGAAAAGGTTCGCCTCCGTTTCCTTGCCGAGCGGCAGTTCCTTCGTCTTGTCGTCCTGGTCTTCGTCGTTCATTCGAACCTCTCTCACGTAAATTCGGGTTCCCCGCACATAGTGCGACTCAATGCGTAAAACAATGCGTGAAAAAGACAAGCCACGGAACGGGTGAAGATATGGTTAGGGGTCATTGGCTTACTGAAATGTAACTTGTGGAGGCTTTGAAAAGTCTCAATCCGTTCCTACGTCCTTCCCAAGCGACCCACTTGAGACCACATGCGAGCCCAGAGCCAAGGAGACAGCCGATGTCACCCGAAGAACGCCAACTCCTGACCGCCCTTTTCGAGCGCGTCCGCACCGCAGCCACTACCCCGCGCGACCGCGACGCCGAACAGCTGGTCGAGCAAAACACCCGCGAACAGCCCTATGCGGCCTATTATCTGGCACAGGCCGTGATCGTGCAGGAAAAGGGCCTCGAGGCCGCCGCCGGCCATATCAAGGAGCTCGAAGAACGCGTCCGCCAGCTGGAGGCGAGCCAGAGCGACACCCATCAGGCCGAGCAAGGCGGTGGCTTCCTCTCCTCCATCTTCGGCAGCAGCCAGCCGCCGCAGCAGCGACAGCAGCCGGCAGCTTCGGACGCGGCACCAAGCGGCCCCTGGGGCAGCGCCCCGCGCCAGCAGATCCGTGAGAACCAGGGCTTCGACACCGCCCCACGCATGCAGCAGCAACCT
The DNA here is from genome assembly GCF_057809895.1 of Rhizobium sp. FG113. Taxonomy (NCBI): domain Bacteria; kingdom Pseudomonadati; phylum Pseudomonadota; class Alphaproteobacteria; order Hyphomicrobiales; family Rhizobiaceae; genus Rhizobium; species Rhizobium sp. FG113. Next base: position 275,426 of record NZ_JBMDKV010000005.1, read on the forward strand.
TCCGGCCCCTGGAGCCCGCAAGCCCAGGCGCCATCGGCCGGCGGCAGCTTCCTGCAGGGCGCGCTCGGCACCGCGGCCGGTGTTGCCGGCGGCATGCTGCTTGCCAATTCGCTGAGCGGCATCTTCAGCGGCGGTCACATGTCCTCGCTCGGCCTCGGCTCGGGCGCCACGCCATCAAGCGCGCCGACGGAAGAAACAGTGATCAACAACTATTACAACAATGACGGCGGCAGCCAGCAGGCCGACAACACCCGCACGGTCGCTGACAACAACGTCGCCGATAACAACGATAACGACGACAGCGGCCTGCAGCAGGCCGATTACGATAACGACGACGACAATTTCGACGATCAGTCCGACTTCGGCAGCGACGACAGCTTCAACGTCTGACGATCGCCGCGAACGCATCAGGGGCCGCGCTGAGGCGGCCCCTGCCAAACATGTACCACGCAAATCCCTATTGCGACGAAGCCTGCAACTGCGGACCCGCAAGCAGAAGATCAAGCCACGCGGCCGAGACTTTCTCGGCGCCCGAACCGCCGATGTGGCAATCATCGTAACGATCGTCACCGGTGAGCAGCGCGTCCGAGTTCACGCCCTGAACGATGCCGTTGCCGCTCTTCGGCAAGGCAAGCTGCGCCCGCAGGATGGGATTGTCGTCCGTATGCTGTTTGAAACCGCCATTGGCGGGTTCGAGACATCTGGTCGCCACCGAGATATAGACAGGCGCCGCGACCCCAAGCCCGCGCAGCGTCCCCACCATCGACAGAAAGCGCTGTTCGTAAACCTCCGTGCTGGTGCCCTTGACGAAATCGGCCTCGCCCTGCACCCAAAGCACGTTGGTCACGCGATAGCCGGCGTCGTGAAGCTTCCTCGTGCTGTCGGCCAGCACAGGGTTGATATCCCCGCCTTCGGCCCAGCGCGCCACCTCGGAGCCGGAATAGGCAACCGGCGCGATGATGACATTGTCATAGCGTCCGGATGCGATCAGCGAATTGCCGACCTCCGTCCAATATTCGCCCTTGGTATCCGTCGAGCCGAGAAGCGGCGATGCGGCGGTGAAGCAATGACCATCGAATTCATTGATCACGCGCTCGCCATACATCGACCGGTGGCGCTGGCCGCCGTCATTGGCGGCGTTCGACTGTCCGAGAACCAGGAGAACAGCGGTTCGATCGGTCTGGGCGGGGCATGCGACCGCCGTCTTCGTCTCGTCTCCAATCAGACGCTCCTTGTCGTCGAACGTATAGCGGCTCGGAGGCGGCGGTTCGGGGGCGACGAACTGATGTTTCAGCGCTGAAAACTGGGGCCAGGGAAACATTTCGTGCCGCGCACTCATGCCACCGGAGATGAACACCGCAAGCAATGCGGCGCATCCGAAAACGAGATTTCGAAACATCCGATCGTCCAATTCTGGAAAGCATCAATGGCTGTCAGTAGGCCCCGCCGCTCGCAATTGCCTACCCGCTCAAATTGTCTTTGAGCACAGTAGATATGAAACTCAGGACTGCAATTACCCTGATTGGATGAGGCTCATACAAATGAACGAGGCCGCTTCATGCGATAGTCGCTTGACCATCAAGTCATTGCAGCAACCAGTCCGGATGCAAGCTTTCGATGTGGGCGCCGCCCCGCTGCCGATTGATAAGCCCCCGCCGCATCGATAAGGTCCGCCGCAATCACCGCACCAAAAACCGACATCGGACGACAGAGCATTGAAAACCCTCATCATCAGCCGCAAGGCCGAGGAAACAAGGCGGCGCTTTCAGACGCGGCAGATGCAGGCGCTGGGCCTCGATTTCGAGTTTCTGGATGCCTTCGAGGCCCGCGACCTCACACCGGAAGAGTGCCAGAAGGCCGCCGACAGCTGGCCGAGCCCGACGCTGCGCGAAGATGTCGCCTGCTTCACCTCGCACCGCATCGCCTGGCGCAGGATCATTGACAGCAATCAGCGGATGCTGATCCTGGAAGACGACGCCGTGCTGTCGCAAAGTTTCGCCGACGCGCTGGCAAGCATCGAAGCGCGCCCTGATGGCGACGATATCGCCTACGATCTCGAATTCGCCCCGCGCGACCATATCGTCGCGAAACATCCGCTCTGGACAGACGGGACTTATAGCGCCCGGCGCGTGTTCCAGAACCGCGTCGGCACGGCCGGCTATGTCATCGGCCCGGGTGCCGCCGCGCGCATGTTGAGGGACACCGAGACCTATGGCCTGCTCGATGCCTATATGTGGCACCGCGCCTGGCTGAAGGCCTACCAGATCGAGCCCGCCCCCGTCATCCAGATGCAGTTTCTCGACGGCAGCGCCGACAAGGCGGCCTTCATCCGCAAATCGATCGACCGCGCCTTCACGCCGAGCAAGCTGCGCAAGAACCTGCTGCGTCTGAAGCTGGAGGCGATCAAGGCCCGCAACCTCATCCGTGGGCTTGGCGGCGAGAAGCGCCCGCTGCGCATGGACCGGGCAAGTTTCCCGCCCGATCCCGCCAAATCATCCGACTAAACTCAGCCGCGGCCGATCAACCACGACCACGATAGGTCGCGACACCCTGGTCGGGCAACCACACGCCCTCGGGCGGCTTGCCCGTCTGCCAGAACACGTCGATCGGGATGCCCCCGCGCGGATACCAGTAGGCTCCGATCCTCAGCCACTTCGGATCGAGCAACTCGACCAGGCGCTTGGCGATATAGATCGAGCAATCCTCGTGGAAGGCGCCGTGGTTGCGGAAGGAGTGCAGGAAGAGCTTTAGCGCCTTGGATTCCACCAGCCATTCGTTCGGGATGTAATCGATGACGATATGGGCGAAATCCGGCTGCCCGGTCATCGGGCAGAGCGAGGTGAATTCGGGCGCGGTGAAGCGCACGACATAATCTGTGCCGGCATTGCTGGCGGGCACCTTTTCCAGCACCGCCGTTTCGGGCGAGGTCGGCGCTTCGGTCTGTTTTCCCAGCATGGACAGGCTGGAGACGTCTGTATTGGGCATTCAAGCCTCCTTGATGACTTTGACGCGGATGCCGTGGGCCTTTTCGCCCTCCGGCTCGACGTGAATGGCGATGCTGGAGCCCGGATGCACGGCACGAATGGCATCCTCAAGGCGATCGCAGATATCGTGCGCCTGCCTTACAGACATTGCGGCGGGCACGACAAGATGGAAATCGATGAAAGTGACGGCGCCGGCGCGACGCGTCTTCAGATCATGCACCCCGAGCGACCCCGTCGCATGCGTGGCGATGGCAGCCTTGATCGCCTCTTCTTCCTGCGGCTCGACCGCCTGGTCCATCAACCCGCCGATCGAATGCGAGATCACCTTCCAGCCCTGATAGAGGATGTTGATCGCGACCAGGATGGCGAGGATGGGGTCGAAGATCGCATAGCCGGTGGCAATCGCCAAAAGCAGGCCGATCAGCACGCCGACGGAGGTGACGACATCCGACATGATATGCTGGCCATCCGCCGTCAGCGCCGCCGAGCGATACTTGCGCCCTGTGGTGATCAAAAGCCGCGCCCAGACCGCGTTGATCACGCCGGCCGCGAAGTTGATGGCAAGACCCAGCACCGGCGCCTCGAGCATGCGCGGATCGGCCAGATGCCCGACCGCCTCGTTGACGATCAGAAGCGCCGCGACAACGATCAGCACGCCCTCGGTAACGGCCGAGAGATACTCCGCCTTGTGGTGCCCGAAGGGATGGTCATGGTCCGCCGGCTTCTGCGCATAGCGGATGACGAAGAAGGCGATAAAGGCGGCAACGACGTTGACCGTCGATTCCAGTCCGTCCGACAAAAGCGCCACCGACCCCGTGACCCACCATGCCACCATCTTCAGGCCCATGACCCCAAGCGACATCGGAATACCCCAGAATGCCAGCTTCCGAACCGTAAGGTTTCCCTGTTCGCTCATCTCTGTCCCTCTGCCTTCTTAGATGTCCAATACCGGTGCGGATGCGAACGAATTGCAGAAACAACGCCATTCAAACGCAAAACCGCCCGCGCGAAAATCGCGCAGGCGGCTGTTGCGGGGGATATGGGCCAGAAATGGCGATTTGTCAAAGTGGAAGTGGTGTGGGGGTGGGTGGCGAAGCGTCGCGGTTCATTCGCTTGCGACCGAGCAACAGAAAGTGTCAACCTAACACCGACGTGCGTTACCTCACACTCGGCAGGCGCGGATAAGACTAGTTTGACAAATCAGGCGCGACGGCTAGATGAGAGGCCTCCGCATTGAGATCAAGAACGTCGCCAATCAATAAGTAGATATGGATCACGAACCGCTCGGCTTCCGATAGGTCAATTTCCGCATGAGATCCCTTCTGAGCCGCTGAAAATACAGCATCCAGCCTTTCGCCTATATATTTCAGATCGGAGCTCATCACCTTGAATGAGACGCCGGATGACATCTTGCTCTCGCAGAACATTATGAGCCGATTAATGTAGTTTTCTTTGCCGATCTTAATAGTCTTGCCATCAGCTGATTTCACCGGCTGATCAGCAGGCGGGTAAAGCACATCTGCCACGGCCTGCAAAAGCCTACGGCAGCTATGGGCTGCGTTTGCCCAGTCCTCTGGATTATCTGATTCGAGGTTGGCGCGAATCGAGTCCAATCGACGCAACTCGTCCGGAATGAGATGGCCGAGGTAGTCATCGACCCGTTTACGATACCCGTCAAAGATGTCTTCCGCTGCTGAGGATACCCGCAGCTCAAAGTGCTTGGCCAGTACGAAATCATAAACAAATGCGCGCCTCGCAGCCAACAACGACATCTCGTCGCGATAATTCGTTGCAATCTTTGCCTCAGTACTGATATCGCGGAAAGGAGTGGATATGTACTGGTTTGGATTTGCGGAGGAGATATTCACCGGCTGAGGTTGAAAGAAGCTCAACCGCATCTTTAAGGTAGCGGCGTTTTCCTCGATGCTAGCAATTGATCTTATCTCTGCTGTTTCGATTACGTCTCCAGTGCCCTTGCCTTTGTCGTCGGTTTTTTCTTTAGTCTTTACCCGATCCGCCAGCTTGCAAAGACGCCACACTTCAGGTGGAACACCTTTGGGCGTTGAGGGATATCCCGACAGCTCATTCCTGAGAATTAAGAAGTAATCATCGTCGCCGACGAGACGAGCAAGGCGAGCAGCCTTCATAACGCAGCCAGAAAGCGGAAGACGTCCGAGTTCTAGGTCCGCCAAGACTTCACTCGAGAGGTCAAATGCTTCTAATGCTGACGATTTCGGCCTTGGCATTTGCACCTATCTCCCGGATATCTCAATCGAAATGATGTCCAATATCGGTATGGTTGTCGAGGATTATCAATCAGCGAGCGAAGTTATCCCCGTTGCCTACGCGCCAACTTCGCCCTCCACGTGAGAGCCATTTCGGGAGGGCAAGACATCCAGGCTCCACAAGTTGCGGCACGCGCCCGACTTTGGTAGCTCGCCGCCAAAAACTCAGCAGCCGCAACCACTACTCCCCACCCTCACCCGCATCGCCACCAACCACCAACGTCTGCGGCCAGCGCAGCAAAGCCGCCCCGCCTGCGGTGCCCAAGCCTTCATGTCGCGCGGCCGCACTACCCCTGTTGCAAGGCCGAGGCGCAGATCAGCGCCCGCTGCCGGTATGCGGTCATGATCGGCGAGCGCGTGGCGCCGCCGCGCGCCGGATCGTCCTGCCTCTTCGGTGCTCTTTCACAAGCCATTCAAACGCAAAACCGCCCGCGCGAAAATCGCGCAGGCGGCTGTTGCGGGGGATATGGGCCAGAAATTGGGATTTGTCAAAGCGGAAGTGGCGGCAGGAGGTCGACGGGCGGTAGTGGCCGCGCCTCAAACCTCGGAAGAATGGATCACTCGCGTCTTGGACCGCAGGGCACTCAAGGCGATCAAATGGACGACCTCCAGAGGAGCAGTGCAAAGATCGTCGATCACCTTGATCTGGAAGTCCTCCGCAGCGCGTGACAATGCCGTAAACACCACGCAGTTCTGCGTCATCATCCCGCAGATCAGCAGTTCCGTCGTTCCCCTCAAATGATCTGCGAGGTTCGTCTCCTGAAATGCGTCTGCGTATTGCTTCGTCACCACCGGAGCATCGCCAGCCGCAGCCAGAACAGCCGGACGGATCTCAACGCCATCACCGCCGGCGGCAAACAGGCCCGTCGGAGCTGTCGAAACGTGTCGAACGAGAACAACCCCGTCACCCCTTGCGCGTGCTTGCCGGATCGCCTCGACGACCCGCTTTTCTGTTTCTTCGGCCTCCCAGAGCGGCAGCGCGCCACCGGGGAAATAGTCATTCTGAACGTCGATCACGAGAAGGGTGCGGGTCATCAGGAGGCTCCATTTGATGTTTCGCCCACAGTGATGACATCCGATTTCACCGCCGTTGAGTGGCCTGATTGCCTTTTATCGTGTAAATCGGGCCAATGCGCATCGCTATCATCGCTTACGACCATATCAGCCCTTTCATGCTATCCACGCCGCTGGCCGTGTTTGGCGAGGGGCTCCTTGCAGGTGGACATCAGGTTCAGGTGTGCTCTGATCAGTTCCGGCTGAACACGAGCGGCGGCATGATCATCGAGGCCGCCCATCGGCTGGATGCTGTCGATGACGCCGATATCGTCATTTTACCGGGTTGGCGGAGCGTGGACGAGCCCGTATCGCCCGATATCGTTGCCAGGCTGAAGGCGGCCGATGCTCGAGGATCCATCGTCGTGGGCTTGTGCCTGGGGGCCTTCGGCCTTGCCGAGGCGGGATTGCTGGATCGGCGGCGCGCAACGACCCATTGGGCGCATGCGGAGACCTTCGCGGCCCGCTATCCGCGTATAACGGTCGATGCAGCCGCGCTGTTCGTGGACGAAGGCCGTGTCCTGACGTCCGCCGGTGTCGCTTCGGGGCTGGATTGCTGCCTGCATCTGCTTGGCCGGATTGGCGGGATTGGTGAAGCAAACCGGATAGCGCGCCATCTCGTCGTCGCCCCTCAGCGCGCGGGCGGACAACCGCAACTGATCGAGCGGCCAGCGATCGGATCGACTGCCGATCGGCGAGTGACCGAACTTCTCGAAGTCCTGCGCGCCGATCCCATTGCGCCGCCTTCGCTGGATGAACTGGCCAAGCGCTCAAACATGAGCCGCCGAAGCCTGACGCGCCATATCCGGGCACGTACCGGAGGCAGTCTCGGCGAATGGATAAGGCGCGTTCGCGTGGCGCGGGCGAAGGAGCTACTGGTGGCCGGCGTGCGCGGGCTGGACGACGTTGCCGTGCGCAGCGGTTTCCCTGATGCCCATGCACTACGCACGGCATTCCGCACCGAAGTCGGCGTGACGCCGGTGCAATGGCTGGCGCACCAGAGGGTCCCCGGTGCCGCGCTGTCTCTGATGTCGGGAAAATCCTAGCTAGTTTTGCGCCAAAGTCGCCGTCAGAGACCCAGGTCCAACCCAAGCATGCGGCTCATGACTAAGGCGACGACCCCGACACCCAACAGCGCCAGCACGAAGGCTCCCGCGATCTTGCCGCCCGCGAGCAGTACCGAGCCTCTCTCGATCTTGTCCACCTGATCGTAATGCCACTTGATGGCGAAGTACATTCCCGTGCCCAACGCGAGAACCTTGAAAATCACGAAGACTATGGGAAACCAATCCATGACAGATATCCTTGCGTGCGGCACTGCGCGCTTTATGCTCCCGTTTTAGGCAAACGCGTACTGCTTATTGTGCAACGCAGATATGTAATCGCGCACTGAGGTTCGCGCCCGGGATCAATGAGCCGCCGCGGATGAGAGGAAGACCTCCGTCCGACGAGGGCCGACTGCAAGGGCAGGCTCTAATGATCGGCTCAGCCACAAAAAAGAGGACGTCGTCGTCAAAGGGCGTCCTGTTTTATAAAGATTGGGCGACACTGATCAGCGCCTCGAGCCGGAGCCTCAGCAAAAACGAGAAACCCCTAAAGTCTCATAATCGTCGATGGCTGTTTCCGCTCTGCGCCAACAGGAGACATTGCGGGTGTCGCAGAAGTCCCTATTCTGTGGGGTTGCAAAAGTCAGTAAAAGAACTCTCGCGTTAATCGGGAATTTTGCGACACATTCCCTATTCCGCTGGGGATCGACGCGAGTTAAATCTACGGTGTAGGCACCGTCCTGCTGATTCAAACAACAAAGCGCGCCATGTCGGCCAGCACCGTCTGAAGATGGGATCGCGACTTTGCAATTAGAGGCTCTGCGATGAACAATATCGCCGGTCACGGTGTCCGTTTTGGACGAATTGCCGCCACGCTCCCCGTAAGGGACATGAGCAAGTCCCATGATTTTTATACCAAGGTTCTCGGCTTCAAGAAGATTTTCGAGAATGGCAATCCTGTCGGCTTCATGATCCTGAAGCGCGATGAGGGTGAATTGCACCTGACCTTACAGCCGGGCCACAAAGCAGTGGATTTCAACGTTGCCCACCTGATCGTGGACGATGTTGATGCTCTTTTCGCCGTGTGCAAGCAACACGGAATGAGGATCACCAAGGGCCTTCAGGACAAGGACTATGGCTTGCGGGCGTTTGTGTTCGAGGACCCGGATGGAAATCGCATTGATGTTGGTCAGGTGATCTAAAGCGGCTATCCGCACCGGGCGGGCACCGTTTCGCCCGGTTGTCGCGCAACTCCTAACCTTCACGACAGGATTGGCCGCCGCTGAAATCACAAAGGGAATTTCTGTCGCAAAACTCGGTCGCAAAAGTCAGAGTTTCGCGACCGATTTTTGCGACGGCCTACGTCCGCTTCGGGCCGAAAGTGGCCGTAACCGCTACTCCCTACCCTCACCCGGCGCGGTGACCATCCTCGAACGAGGGCGCGCGATGTGCTAATCCTGCTGCGCTGGAAGGCACGAGATCGGAAAGGATGCGTCAATGGATGATGTTCATGGAAAACGCATGCTTCTTGAATTCCTGAGAAAGCACAAGCTGGCGGTGATCGCGACCTGCCATAGCGATGGGAAACCGGAGGCTGCCACGATCGACTTCACGGTGCGCGACAATCTTGAGGTCGTGTTCTGCACTTTCAAGGAGACGCGAAAGTTCGGCAATCTCGCGGAGCGTCCCGGCGTCGCCTTCGTCGTCGGATGGGACGACAACATCACGGTTCAATATGAGGGTGAGGCAACAAGGGTTGCTGCCGCGGATATCGAAGAATACCAGGAGGCTTATCTCGACAGCCTTCCGGCCGCCAGAGAGTTCATCGAGAGAGGGGCCGTGATCTTCAAAGCGACGCCAAGATGGATTCGATACTCCGATTTCAACCAGGAGCCACCCGAGCTGATCGAGATTCAATTCTGAAAAGCCCGTAAACCGTCGGCCGCCCTACTCCCCGCCCTCACCCGCATCACCACCACTAACCACCACCGTCTGCGGCCAGCGCAGCAGCGCCGCCTCGCCCGCCTCGTTCAGCGCATAGACGCCCTTCCCCTGCCGGTCGAACCAGCCATAGACGTTGTCGAGCAGGATGCGTCCCGCCTGCGGCGCCCACGTCTTCATGTCGCGCGGCCGCGCCAGCCCCTGTTGCAACGCCGAGGCGCAGATCAGTGCCTGTTGCCGGTAGGCGGTCATGATCGGCGAGCGCGTGGCGCCGCCGAGCGCAGGGTCGCCCTGCCTCTTCCGGTGCTCTTTGACAAGCCGCGTCCGCCGCTTCGGGTTCGTCCTCGGCATCGGCGATACGGAGCTGACGATGACGCTCACCTCGCCGGTATCGGATATCCCGAGCATGCCGATCCCCATCCTCCGGCAGAGATCGCGATAACGCCTGTCCGCCTCCCGCCCTCGTCCCTTGGCCGAGACCCTCGCCGCGATCCAGACTTCATCGGCCATCGCCGCCCGGTCGACCGCCTGCAGGATGAGCTCGAGATTGAACGACATCTTCAATTCGCAAACGACCACGACCGGCGGCTCGCTTTCGCTCAAGCCCACGACATCGCAGGTCGCCACCTCCCCCTTCACGACATACCCCGCCGCCTCCAGAAAGGCCTTCACCGGCAGATAGAGCGAAGTCTCCATCACAACGCTTACGGATTGAGATCGGCGATCTCGCCGAACTGCGCCAAGAGCCGTGGAGACAGCATGTCGCCGGTCTCCTCGTCGACGGTGATCGCATAGGCCGCGACGCCCGCGAAGCGCTCCGACATGGCGGATGCGATCTTCTCCGCGCTGATCGGGTTCGACGCCTGCCGCATCTCGCCCGGCACCAGCTTGCCGCGATTGCTGCGGTAGGGGATCACGATAAACTTTTCACCAGTGGACACGCGCAGGATTCCCGATTGATCGTTCCTGAAACGTTCTGATTTGAGGGCGGATGTCAATGGTATGGGTGGATGAAAGCATGGGTCGAGGCTGCGTTACCCCCCTCTGTCCTGCCGGGCATCTCCCCCACAAGGAGGTAGATCGACTCGCGGCGAGGTTTACGCCAACCACCGAAATTTGGAGTGAGCGGGCGCACCTAGCCAATCTCCCCACCTGTGGGGGGCGCGAAGCGCGGGCAGAGACGCGTGGCTCTGCCCCGGTAGCCCGGCAGGGCAGAGGGGGGCATCACACCCACAGCCCTGGCAAACCGAGCCGCGCCCCTTCCCAGCAGACCCCAAAGACCGGAAATTGAAGCGATCGACATTATGGCATTGATCGGCAAACGGCTCTAAATTGAGTGAAAGAATGATTGCGTCGGACCGGCCCGCGTCCCGGATACGCCTGCAACGCGACCAGGGAGAAACAGCCGTGACCCACAGCCTCGACCGTCCCGCCTGGAACGCGCTTCAAACGGTGCATGCCGATCTCGCCGAAGGCGGCCCGCTCGCGATGCGTTATCCCACCTCGATCGTCCCCTTCGCCGCCCCGCGCGACGGCACGCCGGAGAGCTTGAGGGCGCTGGCCACACTTTCCGCGCCCGGCGAGATCATGGCGCTCGTCGAGGCCGGCCCGATCATCGTGCCTGATGGCCACGACGTACTCATCGAAAGCACGCTCGTCCAGATGATCGGCGACCGTCCCTACGAGCGCATCGACGAGATGAGTATCGAGCCGCTGACACCCGACGATGCCGAAGAGATGCTGGCACTGGCGACGCTGACCAAACCCGGCCCCTTCACGCTCGGCGCCCAGCGCCTCGGCACCTTCTGGGGCGTCAAGATCGACGGCCGCCTGGCGGCCATGGCCGGCCAGCGCATGCGCCATCCCGGCCTTTCCGAATTGAGCGGCCTCTGCACCCACCCCGATTTCCAGAAACGCGGCCTCGGCACCCTCCTCTTCCGCTTCGTCGCCGGCGAGATCACGGCGCGCGATGAGCAAGTGTTTCTGCACGCCTATGCGAGCAACACGTCGGCGATTGCGCTCTACGAGCAGCTAGGTTTCAAGCTGCGCAGCCGGATGAATGTGAAGATCGTGCAGCGGCGGGGGTGAGGAGCGCGGGACCGGTCACGCCCCTCCCATGGACCGTTATCCGTCGCGATCCGCCGAGAAGGCAACGTCACGCTGCGCCTCGATCGCCGCAAGCCGTTCCGCGAGCGCCGTGGAGATCGAGCGGTAGGCGATGCTTCCGAGCGCCAAACGGAGCGCCGGCCGCTCCATGTCGGCAGCGGCGATCATCGCAGCCACGGTGCGTGCGGCATCGCCTTTGATGTCGAAGCTGCCGCTTGCGACGGCACGGCGGACATCGCCCGCCGGTGTCGCCTCATAGACATCCATCGGCTTGCCGTGCACCAGACCTGCTCCAAAGTTCGTCACGGTCGGCCCCGGTTCCGCGATGATGAAGTCGATGCCGAAGGGAGCGACCTCCTTGGCGACCGCCTCGACGAAGCCTTCGATGCCCCACTTCGTCGCATGATAGAGGCTGAAGTTGGGGTAGGTAATCTGCCCGCCCTCCGACGAGACCTGCATGATCCGTCCCCCGCCCTGCTGGCGCAGATGTGGCAAGACCGCGCGGATGAGCTGTATCGAGCCCGTCAGGTTGGTGGCGATCTGCTGGTCGATCTGCGCATCGCCGAGTTCCTCGGCCGCGCCAAAGAGACCATATCCGGCATTGCTGACGACGACATCGATGCGCCCCATGCGCTGGAATGCATCCGCAACAGCGGAGCGGATGCCGGCTGTATCGAGGATGTCGAGCGTCAGCACGACAAGCCGCTCGCCATACTGCGCCTGCAGCGCGTCCAATTGATCGGCGCGCCGCACGGTCGCCACGACGCTGTCACCACGTGACAGCAACTGCTCGGTCATTTCGCGACCGAGGCCGGACGATGTGCCGGTAATGAACCAGGTCTTGCTCATGGCTATCTCCTTTTTTCAAGCAGACCCCATATCGTCCTTTTCCTTTGGTGATATAAGTCACCCAATCCCGCATGAGATCGTGTGACATTTTCACCAATGACCAGACCGACACTGAGTGAACTCGAAGCCTTCCGCGCCGTCGCCAGTCACCGCAGCTTCCGCAAGGCGGCCGATGCGCTGGGCGTGTCGCGCTCGTCGCTGAGCCACACGCTGATCAACCTCGAGAAAAACATGGGTGTTCGGCTTCTCAACCGGACAACGCGCAGCGTCGCCACCACCGATGCTGGCCGGCGGCTGCTGGAAAGGCTGGATCCGGTTCTGCGCGATCTCGAAGAGGCGATCGACGGCATCGCCGACGAACGCGGCGAGCCGGCCGGTATCCTGCGGATCAACACCAACAGGGGCGCCGGCCAATGGCTTTTGGGCAACGTGGTGCCGACATTCCTCGCGCGCTATCCCGCTGTCGAACTCGACCTCGTTTCGGAGGGGCGCCTTGTCGATATTGTCGAGCAGGGTTTTGATGCCGGTGTGCGCCTGGCCGAATCCGTGCCACAGGACATGATCGCGGTGCCCTTCGGCGGCAGCATTCGCTTCATCGCCGTCGCCTCCCCCGGCTATGTACGGGCACATGGGCAACCATCGGTGCCAGACGACCTAACGAAGCACATATGCATCCGCCAGCGTCTGCCGGGTGGCAGGCGCTATCGCTGGGAATTCAGCCGCAACGGCGAGGATCTGTCGATCGATGTTCCCGGCCATCTCACGCTTGATGACAACGCCCTCATGGTCAAGAGCGCAGCTCGCGGTCTCGGCATAGCCTATGTGCCTGACCTCTTTGCCCATGAGGAACTGGAGCGCGGCGCGCTGGTGACGCTACTCGAAGACTGGTGCCCGGCCATACCGGGCAACGTGCTTTATTACCCCGGCTATCGCCACGTTCCATCCCCGCTGCGCGCCTTCATCGATGTGCTGAAAGAGGTGGAGCGGCAGCGCAGCCGAGCATGATTCTGCCATCGGGCGACGGGTTGATATCTGTTTTCAACCCGCCCGCCATGTCGGAAAACCTCGAGAGCTTGAGCCCTCAAGCCGCCCGCGTCGCGCGCTTGCGCGACAGATGCGCCACCACGTTCTCGATCATCCGCATGCCGGCGTCGCCGCCGAGCGTCATGATCGATTCCGGATGGAACTGCACGGCCGCGATCGGTTCCTTGGCGTGCTCAATGCCCATGATCGTGCCATCCTCGCTCTCCGCCGTGATGATGAAATCGCGCGGCAGGGTCGAGGGGTCGGCGAAGATCGAGTGGTAGCGGCCGACGGTGACCTCCTTGCCGAGGCCGGAGAACACCAGGCCCGGCTCCAGCACGCGGATGCGCGACGGCTTGCCGTGCATGGGCAGCGCCAGATGACGGAGCTCGCCGCCATAGGCCTCGGCGATCGCCTGCAGGCCGAGGCAGACGCCGAAGATCGGCAGATTGCGGGCGCGCGCCTTCTTGATCGTCGCCTTGCAGTCGAAATCCTTCGGGTTGCCGGGACCGGGCGAGAGCACGACGAGATCGGGATCGAGCCGGTCGAAGATCTCTTCCGGCACCGGCGAGCGTACGGTTGAGACCTCGGCGCCCGTCTGGCGGAAGTAATTGGCCAGCGTATGCACGAAGCTGTCTTCGTGGTCGACGAGCAGGATCTTGACGCCCTTGCCCACAGCGGCGACGTCGCGGCTGGCCTTGGCCGTATTGCCGGCCTTGGCATCGCGGATGGCGGAGAGCATGGCGGACGCCTTCAGTTCGGTTTCGGCTTCTTCTTCCTCGGGGATGGAATCGTTGAGCAAGGTCGCCCCTGCCCGGACTTCGGCGATCCCGTCCTTGATGCGCACGGTGCGCAGCGTCAGCCCCGTGTTCATGTCGCCATTGAACCCGACCATGCCGATCGCGCCGCCATACCAGGCGCGCGGGCTCTTCTCATGGCTCTCGATGAAGCGCATGGCCCACAGCTTCGGCGCGCCGGTGACGGTGACCGCCCAGGCGTGAGACAGGAAGCCGTCGAAAGCGTCCATGTCATCGCGCAGACGTCCCTCGATATGGTCGACCGTGTGAATGAGACGCGAATACATCTCGATCTGCCGACGGCCGATGACCTTGACCGAACCCGGCTCGCAGACGCGTGATTTGTCGTTGCGATCGACGTCCGAGCACATGGTGAGCTCGGACTCATCCTTCTTGGAGTTCAAGAGCTTCAGGATCTGCTCCGAGTCGGCGATCGGATCGTCACCACGCTTGATCGTGCCTGAGATCGGGCAGGTCTCGATGCGACGACCGGAGACGCGCACGAACATCTCCGGCGATGCGCCGACCAGATATTCCTGGTTGCCGAGATTGATGAAGAAGGAATAGGGCGACGGATTGATCGCCTTCAGACGCTTGGAAATGTCGGACGGCTTGCTGTCGCAGCGCTCCATGAACTTCTGCCCGGGCACGACCTCGAACAGATCGCCCTTGCGGAAGCTCTCTTTCGCCTTCACCACCAGCTCGGAATATTCGCCGGGGCGGTGATCGCTCTTCGGCGGGATCGTGTCGGTGCGCTGGAACGGCTCGGCCGGGATGTCGCCGGCCTTCCCCTCGGTGGTCAGCCCGCCCTTTTCGAAATCGTAGCGGTCGATCCAGGCCTTGGCCGAATAATTGTCGACGACGAGGATTTCATCAGGGAGATAAAGCACCATGTCGCGCTGGTCGGAAGGCCGTGTCAGCTTCAAGTTGATGGC
This sequence comes from Rhizobium sp. FG113, assembly GCF_057809895.1. Taxonomy (NCBI): domain Bacteria; kingdom Pseudomonadati; phylum Pseudomonadota; class Alphaproteobacteria; order Hyphomicrobiales; family Rhizobiaceae; genus Rhizobium; species Rhizobium sp. FG113. The sequence continues at coordinate 290,445 of NZ_JBMDKV010000005.1, forward strand.
GTCGAACTGGAAGGCGAGATCGTAGCCGAAGGCGCCATAGAGCCCGAGGCTGGCATCGGCCTGCGAATAAAAGAGATCGGTAACGGCGCGCAGCACGGTGAAAACCGTCGGGATCTTCGAGCGCTCTTCTTCCGTGAACGCCCGATCCGGCGCCTTGACGGTCAGATCCAGCCGCCGCTTGGTCGAGGCGCCGAGTTCCAGCTCTAAGATCGTCTTCAGCCGCTCGGTGACGAAGCCGAGGATGACCTCGCCGCGCTCGTTATAGGCGTCGATCCAGACCTTGCGGCCGTTGCAGGAGATGCCGAGCGGCGGATCGACCACGGCCGTATCCCAGCGCGTATAGCGGCCCGGATATTCGTAGTTCGACGAAAACACTGCCCCGCGGCGCTCGTCGAGCTTGTCGATATAGGAGGAGACCGCGTCGGCATAAGGGATCGCCCGGCGCTGCCGCGTGACCGTGATGCCACCCTTGGTCTCGTAAATCTCCGCTCCGTCATCCCTGATGATCGTTACCATTGCTTCACTCCGTTATCGGCCCGGATGACAGGCGGCCTTAAAAACAAAAAAAGCCGCCTGGTGTTTTCCGGGCGGCTCATCGTCGTCTTTGGACACGATTGGTCGAGGCCGCCTTAGCGAGCCCACCACCAGATTGCGATGTTCAAGGACATGTTCATGGGCGGAATTGTTAGCGTGAGATGAGAGCCAGCGCAAGAGGTGAATGCGGCCACGAAAAAGGGCGGCTCTGGGGCCGCCCTTTTGATTGGTTTAGAAGCGCTGGGTCAGCGAAACCTTGAAGTAGCGGCCCGGCTCTGAATAGTAGTCGCGGTTGGCAACCGTCACACCCGACTGGGTCGCATTGCTCAGTGCGTCGAAATACTTCTTGTCAAACAGGTTGTAGACGCCTGCATTGATCTGCATGCCGTTCAGCTTCTCCGGCGTCCACCATGCCGTCAGGTCCACAATTCCGTAGCCCGGCGCCTTGAAGGTCGCAGCCGACTTGTCGGAAACGCCTGCAACACCTGTCCACAGGGCATCCACACCCCAGGTCTCCTGCTCGTAGCCAACGCCCAGAACCGCCTTCATAGGTGCAACGGAGTTGAGATACCTGTTCGTGATCAGGTTGATACCGCGTGTATAGGCAAGCCCGGCACGCAGATTGATACCGCTTTCGAACTGCTTGTGAACGTTGAATTCGACACCCGAAATCTGGGCGCGCGCGACGTTCTGATACCCGCTGACATTGTTGTTGTAGAGAGCCGGATCGTATCCCGCAGCGATCGTTTCTGGGTCAGTGAACGCGCGCGTATCGATGAAGTTGCGATAGCGGTTGTAGAAGCCGCTGACCGATCCGCCGAAATCGTCGTCTCCGAAACGCGCCCCAAGCTCGAAGCCATTGCTGGTTTCAGGCTGAAGGTCGGGATTGCCGATCGACAGATACGTGCCGACGCCACCATAGGTCATGTAAAGCTCGTTGGCCGTAGGCGAACGGAAGCCCATGGCCCACTGTCCGAACAGCGTCACACCCGGTGCCACCTCGTATTCGGCGAGAAGCTTTGGCGAGATCGCGCTGTCACTGGATCCCCTTGGAAGCGAAGGCGACAACGGGCCGTTGGAGTAGGCGGCAGAATCCTGCGGGCTATGATCGTACCAGTCGAAACGCAGGCCAGGCGTCAGCGAGAAGCCCGTATCTCCGAAGCTCATCCGGTCCTGCGCATAGATGCCGAACTTCTTGCTGTCGACGTCAGGCATGTCCGACTGGTTGGTATGCAGAAAGGCGCAAGTGGCCGGCTGTGGCGTCAGCGTGTAGCACGCGTCCATGCCGGAGGAATACTGATCAGCCTTCGAGATGAAAATGTTCGTTCCAACGGTGAAGACGTGATCGACAACACCCGTCTTGAAACCGCTGTCGATATAGCCGTTGAAGCCGACGCCTGTTTCGGTCATTTCGTTGCGGCGGATGAACGGACCAGCCAACGCACCGAACCGCTGTGAGTCCTGGGTAATCGCGCGCACCTGCTTCTGCCAGTAAAGCGATGCTTGCGCGGCGTCGATCAGGCCGTCGGTGCTTGGAGCCTCGTATTCATAGTCGAGTGAGAAGCGGGTCCGCTCGTTCTCTTCGCCAGAGGTATGCTTGCCGCTTGGGCGATAGTTGCCTGTGGCCGTCCTGTCTCGCAGCAGGTCGGTGTCCTTGTCGTAGTGGAACCGCTCCGCGGTGAACCCGAACGAATGTCCGGAATCGGTGTCCTGGCGCAGCTTGAACAAGAGGTTGTTCTGACCGTAGTCAGCCGGGTTTGCCTCGGTGCGCGTCGTACCGTAGCCGCCGACCGTCCCCTGGTTTCGGTCCTCATGGCCCTTCTTGTAGCTGCCGAGGAACATGATCGAGGTGTTCTCGATACGCTTTGCAACAGCCGCGCCGCCGTACCAGCTCTTGTCGGATGTATCGAAGCCGGTGCCGACTTTGCCGCCCCAATCCTTGCCTTCGCCAATCAGATCGCCAGGTTCAAGTGTACGCAGCAGAAGCGCGCCGCCAAGCGCGCCATCACCGATACGGCTGCTATCCGCACCCTTCACGACATTGACGCTTGTCAGAGAGAAGAAGTCGAAGCTATCGGTACCGCCGCTCGTGCCGCGCGCACCATCCCTCAGATAGCTGAGTGGGATACCGTCGACCAGCGTTGCTACTCGATTGCCTTCAAGTCCTCGAATGTTGACAGAGCTCGTCGTCCGATTGAAATTCACGGCCGGGTCGACCGTACGGCCAAGGTTCTCGATGCTCTGGATTTGGTTGCGCTCGATCTGCGCCTCGTTCGTCTCGGTCGCGAGCGGCGTGTTTTCGGCATCGCCAGCGTTCACAACCCGCTTGCCCTTAACAACAATCTTCTGCAGCGCCGTGCCGTTTTCGTCGGTCTCAGCATTTGCAGCCGGCGTCGTCGTCTGCGCGCTCTGCGCCAGCGCCTGCGAGACCGGACCAGCGCAGACAAACGCCGCGCTCACCAAAAGCGCCGAGCGCCAATGTCGGATAACCATAATCAACCCCTCAATGAAAAAAGTACCGGGCTGGCTGGTCGTCACGCATTCGCGCTTGGAGGGGCTGGCTAGGTGTTGAGGCGAATAATTCCGCCTTCTTCTTGCCGCATAAAAAACATGAGTATAGTTGTCAATATATGTAGCCGAGATATCATGATCTAAATGGTCATGTTTTAACGATGCCGATCAACGTTGCGAAATTGCAACGAAATCCGCCCTCATACGTTGTTATTCCGCTGGGAATAAAACGATGGATGGATGCGTGAAGAAGACAGGCCAGATCGCGACAGCACTTCTCTGCCTCATCATGTTGACCGGCGCCGGCCTGCCCGAGACCGGCCCCAAACCGGAAGTAAAACCCGGCGACAAACAAGTCGAACAGCAGGCCGACGACCCCACGAATATCGATGTCGCGCCTAAGCCGCAGCCCAAACCGGGCTCCAAACCAGACGTGACGGAACCCGACGCTGCCAGCCCCGATGTTCCAAAGCCGGACACAAAACCCGGTGAGAAGACCACCGAAGGCGACCAACCCACCCCCTCCTCCGACCCGTCAGCCAAGGACGCAGCCGCGCCCAAGCGCGAGGTGCAAGGCCCCAACCTCCCCGACAAGAGCCCTCCCGATAAGCAGACGCTTGAGGCCCAGCATCTGACGATCGAGCCGGAAAGCGATGCCGACCACTCCGAATGCGTCAAGGAGCTGCAAGCGCTCGGCGTCGTCTTCACCGATCTCGGCCGTATCGACGATGGCAATGGCTGCGGTATCGATAAGCCGATCAAGGTCACCGAAGCCCTGCCCGGCATCAAGCTGAAGCCGGATGGCGTCTTCCGCTGCCCGGTGGCGCTCGCGCTCGCCCGCTGGATGAAGGGGACGGTCATCCCGGCCGCGGCCATTGCGGCCGCCGATCAGGGCCGCATCACCACCATCAACCAGGCCTCCTCCTATATCTGCCGCCTGCGCAACAGCGCAGAGACCGGCAAGATCTCCGAACACGCGCGCGGTAATGCGGTCGATATCGCAAGCTTCAGCTTCGAGAAGGGAGAGGATATCGCGGTCAAGCCGAGGCGCGAGGATTCAACCCTGATCGGCGCTTTCCAGCGCACCGTCAGCGCCGCCGGCTGCCTCTATTTCACGACGGTGCTCGACCCCGAAAGCGACGCCGCCCACGAGACCCACTTCCATCTCGACGTCCTGCAGAGAAAGGGCGGATATCGCTATTGCCATTGAAAATGGCGAGCGGCGTCAGTGTCTTGCCGGCATCAGGTGAATCGGAAACCGAGCATCTTCAATTGATGCGAGAGATCAAAACAGCCCCTCGATCGCGCCTTCTTCGTTGAGATGGATGCGCTCGGCGGCGGGTGATTTCGGCAGGCCGGGCATGGTCATGATTTCGCCGGTGATGACGACGACGAAGCCGGCGCCGGCCGATAGTCGCACCTCGCGCACCGAAACCACATGCCCCTCCGGCGCGCCGCGCAGGTTGGGATCGGTCGAGAAGGAATATTGCGTCTTGGCGATGCAGACGGGCAGATCGCCATAGCCCTGCTCTTCCCAGACCTGCAGCTGGTCGCGCACCGTCTTCGGCACGCTGACTTCGCCGGCATGATAAATCTGGGCGGCGACTTCCTCGATCTTTTCGATGAGCGGCATGGCATCGGGATAGATTGGCGCGAACTTGGCAGCGCCGGATTCGGCCATCTCGACCACCTTCCAGGCCAGCTCCTCGATCCCGGCCGAGCCTTCCGCCCAGTGTCGGCAGACGATGGCTTCCGCGCCGAGATGCGCGACATAGGCCTTCACCGCCTGCACCTCGGCATCCGTGTCGGAAACGAAGTGGTTGATGGCGACCACGACGGGCACGCCGAACTTGCGGACATTGGCCACGTGACGGCCGAGGTTGGAGCAGCCGCGCGTCACAGCGCCGACATCCTCGCGCCCGAGATCGCCCTTCCCGACGCCGCCATTCATCTTCAGCGCCCGCACGGTCGCCACGATCACCGCCGCATCCGGCTTCAGCCCGGCCTTGCGGCACTTGATGTCGAAGAATTTCTCAGCGCCGAGATCCGCCCCAAAGCCCGCCTCGGTCACGACGTAGTCGGCAAGCTTCAGCGCCGTCTTGGTGGCGATGACGGAGTTGCAGCCGTGGGCGATATTGGCGAACGGGCCGCCATGCACCAGCGCCGGATTGTTTTCCAGCGTCTGCACCAGGTTCGGCTGCATCGCATCCTTGAGAAGCACGGCCATGGCACCATCGGCCTTCAGATCGCGCGCGAATACCGGCGTCTTGTCGAAGCGATAGCCAATGATGATGTTGCCGAGACGTTCTTCGAGATCCGTAAGATCCGACGCCAGGCAAAGGATCGCCATCACTTCAGAGGCGACCGTGATGTCGAAGCCGCTCTCGCGCGGAAACCCGTTGGACACCCCGCCGAGCGACGCGACGATCTCGCGCAGCGCCCGGTCGTTCATGTCCATCACGCGCCGCCAGGTAACGCGGCGCACGTCGATATCGAGCGCGTTGCCCCAGTAGATGTGATTGTCGATCATCGCCGACAAAAGATTGTGCGCCGCCGTGATCGCGTGGAAATCGCCGGTAAAGTGGAGGTTGATATCCTCCATCGGCACGACCTGCGCATAGCCGCCGCCGGCCGCCCCGCCCTTCACCCCAAAACAGGGTCCGAGCGACGGTTCGCGCACACAGATGACGGCCTTCTTGCCGATCCGGTTCAGCCCGTCGCCGAGCCCCACCGTCGTGGTCGTCTTGCCCTCGCCCGCCGGCGTCGGGTTGATGGCGGTGACAAGAATGAGCTTGCCATCGGGCTTGCCCGCCTGCGCGGCCGTGAATTCGGCGCTGATCTTTGCCTTGTCATGGCCATAGGGCGAGAGCTGAGCCGCCGGGATTCCGAGCCTGTCGCCGATCTCGTAGATCGGCTTTTTCACCGCGGCGCGCGCGATCTCGATGTCGGTTTTATACTCAGCCATGCCGCCCTCAGATCTATTTCGTCTCGTAGAGGTCACGTTTATGCCAATGGCATGGTGAAATATACCGAAAGTTTGAAGGCGTCGGCGGTTGCGCACAGCAGCCCACAGCCTCTATCACCAACGCATTGATTCAGCATTTACGGGGGTAAACCATGAAATCACTCGAGCTCATCGTCGAGCGCATCATTCTGTCCAGCCGGTGGATCCTGGTCGCCTTCTATCTCGGCCTGGCGCTGTCGCTGGCCGTCTACGCGATCTCCTTCGCCTACAAGTTCTCTAAGGTGGCGATCAACGTCTTCACCTATGACGAAGGTGAGATGATCTTGGCCATGCTCGGCCTCATCGACGCGGCGCTGGTCGCCAGCCTGATCGTCATGGTGATGATCTCCGGCTACGAGAATTTCGTCAGCCGCTTCGACGACAACGAAACCGATGTCTCCTTCATCGGCAAGCTCGATTCCGGCAGCCTGAAGATCAAGGTCGCCTCGTCGATCGTCGCCATCTCGTCGATCCACCTGCTGCAGGTCTTCCTGAATTCCAACCAGTTCACCGACAGCAAGATCATGTGGCTGACCGCCATGCATCTGGCCTTCGTGGTCTCCGCCGTCATGCTCGGTTTCCTCGAGCAGCTGATGAAAAAGGCCAAGGACACCTCGAAGATCTAGAGCCAAGCGATTCGCGGGCGGCCCGGCCGCCTGCGACATATCGCGCAAGGCAAATCGTTTCATTTCCATTTGCCTTTGCGCGTATTTCGTGCGCCAGAATACGAAAAACTCCACCTAGTTGATTTAAGAAAAACTAAAAACAACCGCAGGCGGATATTTCGTGATTAAATTATAACACCTTAATTTAATCACGGTGCACCGCACAAATTCTGACTAGCAAATATATCAGATAGTAGATCTTATTAGTCGAGTTGTGCGCACGAATGGACTAGTTGATGTCTTACGTAACTACCTCGGAAAGACAGTCGTTACTCACGGCTGAAATCACAGGCGTGAAGACGCGGCCGGCATTCGTCCAAATTCTGGTTCGAACGGCCGAAGCTTTCGGCTTCAAATATGCCACGCTGATGGATGCACCGACAGCCGAGAGTTTTCTCCTCAAGTCCCTCCTGATCGAAACAAACCTGCCCGATAGCTATGTCAGCCGTTTCGATCGCGCGCGCTTCATGCAGCTGCCGTTGTTTTCCTCCGGCATGTCCAGTTCCGTCCTCCCGCGTTACTGGAACCTTCGTGATCAGTCCGACATTTTCCCGCCCGAACTGCAGGATCTCAAGAACGAATTCGGCATGCAGGTTGGCGTTGCTTTTCCTGTCTGTTCTGTCGATGGCAATCGCCTGCTTTTCTGGTTCTCCGGAACCCGCGCGCCGCTTGGCCAGACCGAGGTCAACGAACTGACCATGATCCTGCTGCATGCGCTCGACGCCTTCAATCTGGTAAAATCGGCCAAGAGCAGCGAGCATCCGCCCCTGTCGGCCCGCGAGCGCGAAGTCGTGCGTTGGACATCGCAGGGCAAGACCTCGATCGAGATCGGCCAGATCCTGTCGCTATCGGACCACACCGTCAACGCCTACATGACCAGCGCGATCAGGAAGCTCGATTGCGTCAACCGCACCCAGCTGGTCGCCAAGGCGATCCGCTACAAGCTGATCACCTGACGCCAAGCCTTATGTAGCGCCGCCAGAGCAGCGCCACCGGCCTCGCCCTTAGCGGCCGAGCACCGCGCGCATCTCAACCAGGTTGGAGCGCACTCTCAGAATATAAAAGCCCATGGTCGCCAGATGGCTCGGCATGATCCAGCCGTCCTCACGTCCGTTGGAAATGATCGCAGGCTGGATGCGCAAGGCCGCCTGGAACTGGGCGTTCGTCGCGCCATAGAGCGCGCCAAGATTGCGCTCGGCGATCACCCGCGAAAAGTCCGATTGGGCAGCCGCCAGAATGGCGTAGTAGCCGTAGAGCTGGCCATAGGCGAACCAGAAGCGATCGTCTGCGCGCGTATCGAACCAGCCGCTCGCATGGTTGGCCGAGCGCTCCGCCAGCATGTCGGCGGTGCCGCCGAGATCGTTGGCGATACGGTCGATGAACTGGATGAGGTTGTCGGCGCGCGTATCGAAGACCGCGTTACAATTGGAGAGATCCGTATTGAACTTGCGCAGGCTGTCGATCGCCGAGCGATAATAGCTTGGCGTCGGCGTCTTCGGGCCAAACGGATTGAGCCCGAAATACCAGCTGTACTCGTCGAACTGCAGGTTACCGCGCGCGCTCTGCAGGTCGTTGTTGATGCCGGAGGTGCCGCGTACACGGCCGAGCGTATCGACGAGTTCAGCCGAGGTACGGCGCAGGGCCTGGTTCACGCCGCGCTGGAACGAGGCCTTGTTGTCAAGAAACGGGGTGTGATCCCAGTCGATCCCGAAGAAACCGAGCCGATAGAGCAGCATGGAGGAAATCCATGCGTTCTGGTTGACGTTGAAATCCGTGAGATCGGCCGTGACGTCGACGATCGCCGAGCGCTGGCAGGTCTTGGCCGCAGGCGTGGTCGCACCCTCGGCGGGCGGAACTTCCTGGCCAACCTGAACCTTGCGCTCCGCAAGCTTGTACTGATCGACGAAGGACGGGTTGAAGCCGGTCCACATCTGCGTCTGAACGAAGAAATAGCCGTACATCAAGACGAGCAGCGCTAGCACGCCGATAACGGGAAGCCTGACCAGCCAGCTGCGACGACCATACCATCCGCGCGCGGCCATGAACGGCCAGAAGGCCCACGCCACGAAAAGCCGCGCCCAACGAGCAATCGCCCGGCCGATCGATCTGAAAAAACCGGAGATTCCGTCAAGCATCGCCCATTCCCCTCTGCATCCAAAAGCGCGTGTTTCACCCGCTCTCAAATATGCATCCGCATCCGAAACGGCAACATCGTGCTGATATTATTGTTTCTTCGGCCCTGTTTAGAGGCGACAGGCCTAAAGGCGCGGCATCCGGAAGCGCAGCCGCGAGGAGATCTTCATCGTGTCGATCAAAGGCGCACCCGGAACATCCTCGTTCTGATGCGCATAGGCAGGAAATTTCTTGCCGAACTGCGCGTCGGCGGTACGCTTGCGATGCTCGATCTCCTGCGGCAGCAGCATGTCACGCTCGAAGAGAACGATGGCATCGGCAATGCTGGGAAACAGGTCCGACGAAATCTGCACCTTGGAGCCCGGAATATCGGTATCCACCTGCGCCTGATAGATCAGCAAGCGCTCTTCCGTATCGATCATCAGCTTGCGCATCAGCGTGTTGCACTGGCCGATCTCGGTGTTCAGCCCATCGACCAGAAGCTGGAAGATCCCGATGAAGCGCTCGCGCCGCTGGCTTTCGTCGCGCAATTCATGCTCGCGGGTGGAAACCTCATCGGCCTGCGCCTTCAGCGCCTTGCGCTCCTCTTCCATCCGATCCCACTCGGCCTTGCTGCCGTAGACGCCGATGCGCCCCTGCGTCGTCAGCGCCTTGGCATTGAGCTCCTTGATGCGGATGCGGGCGATGTCGATCTCGTCCACCAGTCGGCGCCGGCGCTCGACGATATCGACGAGCCGGCGCTCGGCCTCCTTGTGGGCGGTGAGGACGACGGCGCGATGGTGCGTGATCAGTCCCGCAACGCTGTCGGACTTGACCATCAGATCGCGGAGCCGCTCGACCACGGGTGCTGCCCGGACCCGGCTGCTGTGGCGCCGCCACATGCGTTGGCGCGAGAAATGCCCGATGAACCGCTCGGTCGCCGTCAGCCCGCGGAAACTGTCGAGATCCGACGACACCCTGACCGTCATCGCATCCAGCGTCGCCACCAGCTCGGCAAGCAGCTCCGCGAGGTTCCTGGCATCAGTGGCAAAGCCCTGGAAACGCTCGTTTTCGACCAAAAAGCGCTCGTCGTCGATCTCGGCAGGATGGCGCGCGAACTCGCCGACGAAATCGGCGCAGGTCTTGACCTTCACCGGCAGTTCGTCGGCAATCGCACTGGCTGCATCAAATGTGGTGTCAAACGAGACAGGCTTGCGCACCTGATATCCCCGGGGAATCGAATGCCGTCAAATTAGAGCCGTTCATTCTCAAATGGAAGCAGCGCCTTGACTCTTAAGGCGCAAAGAGCGCTCACACCGCCTCGGCGACCCACTCGCCGTTCATGGCATCGTCCCAGTGGCGACGGCAGAGCGACACGTATTTCTCGTTGCCGCCGACCTCGATCTGCGCCCCTTCCCGCGCCACCGCGCCATTGCCGTCGAGGCGCACGACCATCGTCGCCTTGCGGCCGCAATGGCAGATGGTGCGCACTTCGCGCATCTCGTCCGAGATCGCCATCAGCTCCTGCGAGGCGGGAAACAGCTTGCCCTGGAAATCCGTGCGCAGCCCGTAGACCATGACGGGGATATTGAGCCGATCGACGACGCGCGCCAGCTGCCAGATATGCTCGCGCGTCATGAAATGCGCCTCGTCGACGAAGACGCAGGCGATCGGTTCGCCCGCAGCCCCCTGCTCGGCGATCAGCGCCAGGAGGTCGGCATCCTGCTCGAAGGCGACCGCGTTGGCCTGCAGCCCGATCCGCGAGCCGATGATGCCCCTGCCCGCCCGCTCGTCGAACGCCGCGATCAGCAGAAGAACGCGCATGCCGCGCTCCTCGTAATTATACGCGGCCTGCAGCAGCATCGTCGATTTGCCGGCATTCATCGTCGAGTAGTTGAAGTAGAGCTTCGCCATTGCATTCTCCGTCTCTCCGCTTCTTGAAAGCTGGATACGATCAAGAAAACCCCCGGCTATCGTTAATCACAGAAAATTGCCTGAAAACCCCTTCAAAACTGACAAAATTCAAGCGATCCATTAAATACGACACGTCGCAATCGGATACCGCAATGCGGCGCAAACGCACTGAGGTCGCTTGTAAAACTCGGCTATTGGTGATTGGCTTGGGAACGTAAGACTGGGAGTCTATAAATGAAAACGACAAGCGCATTCAAACTGATCACTGCCACAGCCGTTGCTGCACTCTCTGTCGCAACCGCCGCATATTCCGCTGATCCCGCCAGCTGCTCCACCGTCCATCTGTCGGATGTGGGCTGGACCGATATCACCGCGACTACAGCAACCGCATCCGTGATCCTCAAGGGTCTCGGATACACCCCCGACGTGAAGGTTCTTTCCGTACCGGTCACCTACCAGTCGCTGAAGAACAAGGACATCGACATCTTCCTCGGCAACTGGATGCCGACGCAGGAAAAGGATGTTCGTCCCTTCATCGACGACAAGTCGGTCGAATCCTTCGGCCCGAACCTGACCGGCGCGAAATACACATTGGCGACCAACGCCAAGGGCGCCGAGCTCGGCATCAAGGACTTCAAGGACATCGCTGCCCACAAGGAAGACCTCGAAGGCAAGATCTACGGCATCGAGCCGGGCAATGACGGCAACCGTCTGGTCATGGGCATGATCGAGAAGGATACCTTCGGCATGAAGGGCATGGAGGTCGTCGAATCCTCCGAGCAGGGAATGCTGGCGCAGGTTGCCCGCGCCGAGAAGGCCGGCAAGCCGGTCGTCTTCCTCGGCTGGGCGCCGCATCCGATGAACGAAAACTTCAAGCTCACCTATCTCACGGGTGGCGACGACGTTTTCGGTCCTGACTTCGGCGGCGCCAAGGTGTTCACCAACGTTCGCGCCAATTACCTGACGGAATGCCCGAACGTCGGCACCATGCTCAAGAACATGGTCTTTTCTCTCCCGATGGAGAACCAGATCATGGGCAAGATCCTGAACGACGGCGACGAGCCGGAAAAGGCCGCGACGGAATGGCTGAAGGCCAATCCGACGGCAATCGAGCCGTGGCTCGCAGGCGTCAAGACGCTTGACGGCAGCGGCGACGGCGTTGCCGCCGTCAAGAAAAGCCTCGGCCTCTGATATCGAAAGGCGGGGTGGCTCTGACCACCCCGTTTTCGCTATCCTCGCCCCTCTCGTTGTTCTTTCTGGATAGGCACGCCCTTGAACTGGATCACCGACTTTAAAATTCCCATTGGTCCCTGGGCGAAAGCCTTCGTGGATTGGCTCACCTCCAATGCCGACTGGTTCTTCAACCAGCTTGCCTTCGTGCTGTCCCACGTCATCGACGGGATCCTGTTCGTCCTGCAGAAGCCGCACCCGCTGATCGTCGTGCTGGCGATCACCGCCATCGCCTACTGGCTGAGGCGCTCGCTCGTCGTCGCCGTCTTCACCTGTCTTGGGCTGCTGTTCATCATGAACCAGGGCTACTGGAAGGAAACGACCGCGACGCTGGCGCTGGTGCTCGCCTCCACCTTCGTCAGCATGATCGTCGGCATTCCCCTTGGCATCGCGGCTGCCCGCCGCCCCTGGGTGAACTCGCTGCTGCGGCCGATCCTCGACTTGATGCAGACCATTCCGACATTCGTCTATCTTATACCAGCGCTTATCCTTTTCGGCCTCGGCATGGTGCCCGGCCTGATCGCCACCGTGATCTTCGCCATCCCCGCCCCCATCCGCCTCACGCGCCTCGGCATCATCTCGACGCCGCCCTCGCTGGTCGAAGCCGCCGAATCCTTCGGCGCGACCCCGATGCAGGTGCTGCGCAAGGTCGAGCTTCCCTATGCCACGCCGCAGATCATGGCCGGCCTGACGCAGACGATCATGCTCTCGCTGTCGATGGTCGTCATCGCGGCACTCGTCGGCGCCGACGGCCTCGGCGTTCCCGTTGTGCGCGCGCTCAACACCGTCAACGTCGCCAAGGGCTTCGAGGCAGGTCTCTGCATCGTCATCCTGGCGATCATTCTCGACCGAATGTTCCGCGCGGCGGGTGAAGGAGACGGCGCATGACCGCGGTTCGCTTCGATAATGTCAGCATCGTCTTCGGCGACAAGCCGGAAGCTGCCCTCACCCTTGCCGACAAGGGCAAGACCCGCGACGAGATCGGCGCCGAAACCGGGCTCGTCCTCGGTGTCGCCGATGCCTCGCTGGAAATCCAGGAGGGCGAGATCCTCGTGCTCATGGGTCTGTCCGGCTCCGGCAAGTCGACGCTTCTGCGCGCCGTCAACGGGCTTGCCCCCGTCGTGCGCGGCGAGGTCACCGTCAACACCTCCTCGGGACCGGTCAATCCCTACAAGACCTCGGCCAAGGGCCTGCGGGACCTGCGCATGCACACCGTCTCGATGGTGTTCCAGCAGTTCGCGCTGCTCCCATGGCGCACCGTGGCCGACAATGTCGGCTTCGGTCTCGAACTCGCCGGCATGGCCGAGGGCGAGCGCAAGAAGCGCGTCGCCGAACAGCTCGAGCTGGTCAACCTCACCAAATGGGCCGACCGCAAGGTCAACGAGCTTTCCGGCGGCATGCAGCAGCGCGTCGGCCTTGCCCGCGCTTTTGCGACCGGCGCGCCGATCCTGCTGATGGACGAGCCGTTCTCGGCACTCGATCCGCTCATCCGCACCCGCCTGCAGGATGAACTGCTCGAGTTCCAGCGCCGCCTGAAGAAGACCATCCTCTTCGTCAGCCACGATCTTGACGAGGCCTTCCGCATCGGCAACCGCATCGCGATCATGGAGGGCGGACGCATCATCCAGTGCGGCACGCCGCAGGACATCGTCAAGAACCCGGCCGACCAGTATGTCGCCGATTTCGTCCAGCACATGAACCCGATCAGCATGCTGACCGCCCGCGACGTCATGCATGCGGGCCTCGGCGATGCAGCAAGCGGCGCCAGCGTCAGCGGCACGGCCAAGGCCGAGACCCCGCTGATCGACATTCTCGACGCGCTCTCCCGCCAGCCGGGCAGCATCGGCGTGGTCGAAAACGGCGCCATCATCGGCACGATTTCCGCCCAGGACGTCGTCGCCGGCCTGACGCAGCACAGGAAGAAAGAACAGGCTTGATCCAGCCGTCCGCTTGCGCCAGAAAAGTGGACATGAAAGATCAGGCTTCTGTTATCAGGGAAACGGACGAAGACGCGCGCAAGCTGGCGCGCACTCTTCTCCGTTCCGCCCGCTACGCCGCCATCGCGGTCCTCGACCCAAAGACCGGCTTCCCCTTCTCCAGCCGCGTGCTTCTCGGCACCGATTTCGATGGCGTTCCCGTCATTCTCGTCTCCGGCCTTTCGGCACACACCCGCGCGCTCGATGCCGATCCGCGTGCCTCGCTTCTGACCGGCGAGCCCGGCAAGGGCGACCCGCTGGCCCATGCGCGGCTGACGACTCAGTGCCTCGCGGCAGCCGTCGAGCGCGACAGCGCGGCCCACACACGCATTCGTGACCGTTTTCTGGCCCGCCATTCCAAGGCGAAACTCTACGTCGATTTCCCGGATTTCAGGTTTTTCCGGCTGATTCCCGAGAGCGCCAGCCTCAACGGCGGCTTCGGTCGCGCCTACATTTTGGGCGGAGAAGAGCTGATTATCCGCTCGGACGCCAACGAAGAGCTTGCGGAAAACGCTGCCGAGGTAGTGCAAGATTTGCTAGCCCTGGAGCCGGATTTGGCAAGGAAAACAGCGATCGCGCATAAAGCCCGTACGGGCACCAGATGGGCGATTTGTGGAGTCGATTGCGCCGGTTTTGATGTGATTTCGGGCGATTTGCTGCTGCGGCACGAGTTTGACACACCGATCAGCAGCCGCGTTGAACTTTATTCACATATATCTAACATGAAATACTCAATACCTGAAATTTAGCTATATACAATCTTGAACCCCTCTTGCTAGTTTTCACCGTCGGCAATTTCAGGCAGACGTTTTTTTGAATTCCGTTTCCATGGGAAGATGATTATGGACACAATAGATTTGACCGCTCACGCGAATGTTGCCGCCGCACTGTTGTCCGCAATGGCAAATCCCAAGAGACTTCTGATCCTCTGTAATCTGGTCAAGGGTGAAATCCCCGTTGGCGCGCTGGCCACCGAAGTCGGCCTCAGCCAGTCGGCTCTGTCGCAGCACCTCTCCAAGCTGCGCGCCCAGAAGCTGGTCAAGACCCGCCGCGACGCACAGACGATCTACTATTCCAGCACGTCCGATCAGGTCATTCGCATTCTCGAAACCCTGACCCAGATCTACGCCGAACCCGTCCGCGCCAAGTCCGCGGCCTGATATCCCATCACACCGTTTCCGGTCGCGTCTTTATGGAGCGGCTGACTATTTTTAGCACCATTTGATATTGATGGATCGGCGACCTCTGGTTTGCCGATCCTTTTTTGTGCGCTCACGCGACTGCGGCGTCGCAAGCCGCCGCTCAAGGCCGCAAAAACCTCATCACAGACCGGCGTGAACAAGAAAATCAGGACCTGAAACACGATATCGGTCTCCGCGGACCGAATTCTCTGAGAACGAAGGGCAGCCCTTCCAACCGGAGATCATTGAATGTTCACACGACTGATCGCGCTGACCCTGCTCGCCAGCCTGTCCACCTGCCCGGCCTTCGCCGCACCAGGCTTTCGCCAAGCCGCCATCGCGGCGACAGACGACAGCCCGCCCCTCTCCATCAGCCTTTGGTATCCCACGGCATCCACGGCCAAGCCGATAAGCCTTGGCGAGACACCGGCCTTCATCGGCCTCCCCGTCATCCGTGATGCGCAACCCACGTCCGCCCCGCACCCGCTGATTGTGCTCTCGCATGGCTATGGCGGCAGCTGGCGCAACCTCGCCTGGCTTGCAGGAGAGCTCGCCGGCAAGGGCTATGTCGTGGCGGCCCCCGATCATCCGGGCACGACCACCTTCGACATGCAATCATCAGACATCGTGGCGCTCTGGCAGCGCCCGCGCGACATCAGCCGGGTGATCGATACGCTTCTTGCAGACCCTGCCCTTGCAGGTTCGATATCGCCAGACCGCATCGGCGCCATCGGCCACTCCCTTGGCGGATGGACCGTGATGGAGCTCGGCGGCGGCCGGTTTGACGCGGAGGCGGTCATGAAAGACTGCCCTCGACTGTTCGGCCCCGTCTACTGCAGGACGTTCACCGCATTGGGCGTCGGCCGCGACGCGGCCTCCATGGCTGCCCTTGGCGCGGATCTTGGCGACGCCAGAATCAAGGCGATCGTCACGCTGGACCTCGGCCTCGGACGCGGCCTGACGTCGGAAAGCCTCGCTGCGGCAAAGGTTCCGGTCCTTGTCCTCGGCGCGGGCGAGAACGTCGATCCCGAGACTGCGGAGAAAGCCAGCATCGCCGCGACCAACAAGGACTCCTTCTACCTCGCCGAGCACCTACCGCCAACCACGACGCAATTCGCCCTGGTTCCAGGTGCCTTGCATTTCAGTTTCATGCAGCTTTGCAAGCCGGGCGCGGCAGCGCTCATCGAAGAAGAGGCACCTGGCGAGAGCATTGTCTGCCGGGATGCGCCTGGCGCCGATCGACAAGCGATCCATCGCGACGTGGGTGACAGAATAATGGTCTTTCTCGGGAGTGCGCTAACCGACCAATGACGCCGAGCAGCTTTGCCGAAAAATCACGGCTTTTCGCCCAAAAAGTCGTGATTTTCGGCGTCGCGGATATCGAATCCGTCACAATTCGCCATCGCCATTCTATCTTCTTGCTAAATCGACGCGAAATTCCTAATAAACTTGCCATGCGTCCTTCGAGCCAAACATGGCCGTTTGGCGCGTTTGCCGCGCGCAATCCGTCGTCTTTGGCGCATCCGGAAATGGATGTTTGTACGACCTGGATTGATCGCAGCGGCAGGACAGTCGCGGGTCGAAGACCCATCCAAGGAGAGACAAAATGACCCTGAAGACCCTGACGGCGGCGCTGGTTGCCTCCATTTCTTTCGCGCCGCTGGCGCATGCCGATATCACAATCGGCCTGATCGCACCGCTGACCGGCCCGGTTGCCGCTTACGGCGACCAGGTGAAGAACGGCGCCCAGACCGCCGTTGACGAAATCAACAAGGCCGGCGGCATCCTCGGCGAGAAGGTCGTGCTGAAGACCGCTGACGACGCCGGCGAACCCAAGCAGGGCGTTTCCGCCGCCAACCAGCTCGTCGGCGACGGCATCCGCTTCGTCGTCGGCCCGGTCACCTCGGGCGTCGCCATCCCGGCTTCCGACGTCTTCGCTGAAAACGGCGTGCTGATGGTCACCCCGACCGCGACCGCCCCTGATCTGACGAAGCGTGGCCTCGCCAACGTTCTGCGCACCTGCGGCCGCGACGACCAGCAGGCCGAAGTCGCCGCCAACTACGTCCTGAAGAACTTCAAGGACAAGCGCATCGCCATCATCAACGACAAGGGCGCTTACGGTAAGGGTCTAGCCGACAACTTCAAGGCGACGATCAACGCCGGCGGCATCAAGGAAGTTCTCGACGACGCGCTCTCGCCCGGCGACAAGGATTTCAGCGCGCTGACCACGCGTCTCAAGGCCGAGAAGGTCGACGTCGTCTATTTCGGCGGCTACCACCCGGAAGGCGGCCTGCTTGCACGCCAGCTGCATGACCTGCAGGTCAATGCCGTGATCATCGGCGGCGATGGCCTGTCGAACACCGAGTTCTGGAACATCGGCACGGATGCTGCCGCCGGCACCATCTTCACCAACGCCGTCGACGCCACCAAGAGCCCCGACTCCAAAGCCGCCGCCGACGCGCTGAAGGCCAAGGGCATCCCGGCCGAAGCCTTCACGCTGAACGCCTACGCCGCCGTCGAAGTCATCAAGGCCGGCATCGAAAAGGCGAAAAGTGCTGAAGATTCCGAAGCCGTCGCGACAGCGCTGAAGGCCGGCGAGCCGATCTCGACCGCCATCGGCAAGCTCACCTACGGCGAAACCGGTGACCTGACCTCGCAGAGCTTCTCCCTCTACAAGTGGGAAGCCGGCAAGATCGTCTCCGCCGAGTAATTCGGCTCGCCTCTGCGATCAAATACAGACCGGGCGCCCTCGCGGGCGCCCGGTTTTCGTTTGCGGATCATTCGAAATGGCCTTGGCCGCAGCCGGCCTCGATCAGGCCTGGAAGAATTTCAGGAGGTCGGCATTGATGATGTCGGCATGCGTGGTCGCCATGCCGTGCGGCAGGCCGTCATAAGTCTTCAGCGTGCCGTTCTTCAAAAGCTTGGCGGCAAGCAGTGCCGAATCGGCGATCGGCACGATCTGGTCGTCGGTGCCATGCATGACGAGAACCGGAACCTTGATCTTCTTGAGATCGTCGGTGAAATCGGTTTCGGAAAACACCTCGACGCAATCATACTGATCCTTGGCGCTTCCCATCATCCCCTGCCGCCACCAATTGTCGATCACGCCCTGCGAGACCTTGGCGCCCGGCCGGTTGAAGCCGTAGAACGGGCCTTCGGGGATGTCGCGATAGAATTGCGCGCGGTTGGCGGCAATTGACGTACGGAAGCCATCGAACACCTCAAGCGGCAGACCCCCGGGGTTCTTGTCGGACTTCAGCATGACAGGCGGGATCGCGCCGATCAGCACCGCCTTGGCAATCCGGCCACGGCTCTCGTAGTTGCCGACATAACGCGTGACTTCGCCGCCACCGGTCGAGTGGCCCACATGGATGGCATTCTTGAGATCCAGATGTTCGGCAAGCTCGGCGACATCGGCCGCGTAGGTATCCATGTCGTTGCCGTGGCCCGGCTGGCTGGAGCGGCCATGGCCGCGACGGTCATGGGCGATCACCCGATAGCCCTTGCCGAGGAAGTACAGCATCTGCGCATCCCAGTCGTCGGCGCTGAGCGGCCAGCCGTGATGGAACACGATCGGCTGACCGGTGCCCCAATCCTTGTAGAAGATCTGCGTGCCGTCCTTGGTGGTGATGTAGCTGCTGGTCATGGCGTTCTTGTCCTTACCTGTCGAATGAGCTGTCTTCTGGTTGGCGGCTGCGGAATGCTTGTGGCTCGCGGCTTCAGCCGAATTGGTGAAGGAGGCGGCAGCGGCCGTCGCGACGAGGCCGAGCCCTGCGACCATAACATGCCGTCTTGAGGCATTTTGGATGTCGTCAGTCATGTTCATCTCCATTTGTTTTCGCGATAATCGATATCGCGATAAACATATTCATAGCACCTCAGATTTTCTTGTCTACGAAAAAGATTATCGCGATATCATTTTTATGATAGCGGTAATCGAGCAGACATATGGAGCCTCGGCATGACCGACCAGATACACGCCTCCCATAAGCCCGAACCCGGCGCCACCACGCCGCCGCTGGACGACCAGCTGTGCTTCTCGCTCTATGCGGCAAGCCTCGCCATCAACCGCACCTACAAGCCGATGCTGGACGAGATGGGCATCACCTATCCGCAATATCTGGTGTTGAACGTGCTGGGCGAGCAGGATGGCGCCACGATCGGCGCCATCGCCGACCGGCTGTCGCTGGAATCGAGCACCATCACCCCGCCGGTCAAGCGCCTGGAGCAGGCAGGCCTCCTCGAACGTCGCCGCTCGACGCTCGACGAACGCCAGGTGAACGTCTTCCTGACCCAGACGGGCCGCGACATGCTCGCCCGCAGCAAATGCCTGGGCGACACGCTGCTCAGCCGTTCCGGCATGACCTTGACCGAGATCGAAGCCTTGAACCAGCAGATCCACACGCTGATCGGCGCCCTTGGCAAGACCGAATAGACGCAACCCTGCCCCACCCCGGAACGGGGCGACCCCTGCGACGGCATGGACCAGGACAAGACCGATCCGCGCCTTCCCATGCAGCGCCCGCCTCTCTAAAGTGGCCGCCAACACAAAATCGAACCAGAGAGTACCATGACCGAAAGACTAGAACGCCTCATCGACCAGGGAACCGGCCGCGAACCGGCCGATATCGTGCTCAAGGGCGGGCGGTTCTTTGATCTGGTGACGGGCGAACTGGTGCAATCCGATATCGCCATCTCCGGCGACACCATCGTCGGCACCTGCGGCGATTACAACGGCAAGACCGAGATCGACATATCCGGCAAGATCGTCGTGCCCGGCTTCATCGACACGCATCTGCACATCGAAAGCTCGCTCGTCACCCCCCACGAGTTCGACCGCTGCGTGCTCCCCTATGGCGTCACGACCGTGATCTGCGACCCGCACGAGATCGCCAACGTGCTCGGCGAAGAAGGCATCCGCTACTTCCTGGACTCTGCCGAACAAACCATCATGGACATCCGCGTCCAGCTCTCCTCCTGCGTCCCCGCCACGCATCTGGAAACCTCCGGCGCCGACCTGCCGATCGAAAAGCTCCTGCCCTTCCGCGACCACGAGAAGGTCATCGGCCTTGCCGAATTCATGAATTTCCCCGGCGTGATCCACAAGGATCCCGTCTGCATGGCCAAGCTTGCTGCCTTTCAAGGAGAGCACATCGACGGCCACGCCCCGCTTCTCTCGGGCAACGACCTCAACGGCTATCTCGCAGCCGGCATCCGCACCGAGCATGAATGCACCAGCGCCGAGGAAGCGCTGGAAAAGATCCGCAAGGGCATGCACATCCTGGTGCGCGAAGGCTCCGTCTCCAAGGATTTGCACGCGCTGATGTCGATCATCACCGAGCGCCTGTCGCCGCACCTGGCGCTTTGCACCGACGACCGCAACCCGCTCGACATCGCCGAGCAGGGCCATCTCGACTACATGATCCGCACCGCGATCAAGAACGGCGTCGAGCCGCTCGCCATCTACCGCGCCGCCTCGATCTCCGCCGCCCGTGCCTTCGGTCTAAGAGACCGTGGCCTCGTCGCCCCCGGCTGGCGCGCCGACCTCGCGATCCTCGACAGCCTGGAAAACTGCAAGGCCGAGTTGGTCTTCTCCGCCGGCCGCAAGGTCACCTCGGCGCTCTTCGAAACCCGCAAGCCCATCGCCCCCGTCGGCCTCGACAGCGTCAAGGCGCGAACGGTGAACGCCGCCCACTTCGGCGTGCCGGTTGCCGATGGCGAAACACCCGTCATCGGCGTCATGCCGGGCAAGATCATCACCGAACACCGCCGCTACCGCCTGCCCGTCAAGGGCAACCAGACGGCGGTCGATCTCGACAACGACATCATCAAGGTCGCCGTCATCGAGCGCCATGGCAAGAACGGCAACCACGCCAACGGCTTCGTCCAGGGCTTCGGCCTGAAGAAGGGCGCGATCGCCTCCACCGTCGGTCATGACAGCCACAACATCTGCGTCGTCGGCGTCTCGGAAGACGACATGGCGATGGCCGCCAACCGGCTCGGCGAAATCAAGGGCGGCTTCGTCGTCGTCGAGGACGGCAAGGTCACCGGCGAAATCCCGCTGCCGCTCGCCGGCCTGATGAGCCTCGAACCCTACGAGACCGTCCGCGACACGCTGCACGACCTCAGAAAAGCAGCCTACGCCCTCGGCACGACCCTCGAAGAACCCTTCCTCCAGGTCGCCTTCCTGCCGCTGCCCGTTATCCCGCATCTGAAGATATCGGACAGGGGCATGGTGGATGTCGATCAGTTCAAGCTGATCTGACATCCACGCGGAAAGAAGACCACCTTCCGGTTCAGGCGGCAGCCCGCACCGGCGTGTCGAGCCTTGACCAGATCCGCGCCACGGTTTCCGGCTCGCAATCGAGACCGAAGAGATCACGCAGGGAGGTCGCCAGCTCGTCGGCCGATCCGATCTGCAGGCTCTTCGTTCCCTGCGCGCCCGAGCGCCGGAGGCAACGGTTCATCAAGGCCACATCGGCATCCGGCAGGCGGATGCTCATCATCAGGTTGTCGCGGAACGGCAGCGCCGCCCAGACGGTGCAAAGCTGGTTGGCGCCTTCGAGATCGGCCTGCGTGAACGGGCTTTCATCGAAGCCGAACAGCGGGAACCACCCGTCCGGCCCCTGCCATTCCAGCACCAGCTCGGCGGTTGCCGTGTCGTCCCGCAGGCGGAAGGTCATGCCACCGATCAGCTGTTCGCCGGGCCGGATGGCAACCGGATCGCGCGGTCCCGGCCCGCCGAAGCCTGCATCCGCCAGCCACTCCTCGCCGCCGATGGTCACGATCCAGGCGAGATGCGCCCTGATGCCGCCGACCGGCGCTCCCATGCGCACCCGCCCGAGGATCGGCCGCGCCTCGAACCCGAGATGCTTCAGCGCCTCGCCGAACAGCCAGTTGAGCTGGAAGCAATATCCCCCGCGCTTCTTCTCGACGAGCTGCTTCCAGATATCGGCGGGCTGCAGGCTAGGAACCCGGCCAAGAAAAGGGTCGATGCTTTCGAATGCAATGGCGGCAAGCTGCGCCCGCTGCAGGGCGGTGAGCCCGGCCGGCGTGATGTCGATGTCCTTGAGGCCGATCCGCCTCGCATATTGGTCGAAGTCAAACATGTCCTGATCCCTCATCTGGTGTGACACCAAGCTTGTACCGTCGCCCATTTGCCGCCGCTCCCTAAAAGTTTGCTAACGGCGCAGCCCCTCGCTTATGCTGGCGGCGGGGACATCTGGGGATCGGTCGGGTGCGTTTCGATGAGGAAATCGCCGGTTTCATTGCCGGCCCTGTCATGATGATCGTCGGCACCAGCGATAGTGCCAACCAGCCCGATGTCGGCCGCGGCGTCGGCTGCCGCGTCCTGCCGAGTGGCGAAACCATCGAAGTCTTGATCTCCGGTTGGCAGTGGCCGGATACGCTCGCCAACATAATCGAGACCGGGCAAGCCGCCTTCACCTTCGTGCGCCCGTCCGATTATCGCTCGCTTCAGCTGAAGGGCAGCGCCAGCCTGCGCGCCGCCACCGAAGACGACCGCGTGCTCTGCGAGCGCTATATCGCCGGCGTCACCACAGCACTCGCCGAGCAGGGCGTCCCCTCGTCGATGATCGAGGTCTGGCTGACATCCCGCGATCTCGCCACCGCCATACTCGATGTCCGCACCATCTCCATCAAGACGCCCGGCAGCAGCGCCGGCGCGCTGATCGGAGCGCCCGCATGAAGGAGATCGCGCTGCGGCTACGCGATATGGAGACCTTCTTCGAGGGCATCGTCCCCTCGATCATCGCTACTTCCTCGGCGGACGGCATTCCCAATGTCTCCTACCTCTCGCATGTCGTGCTGGTGGACGACGAGCGCGTCGGCCTCTCCAACCAGTTTTTCAACACGACCATGGCAAATCTCGCGGAAAACCCGAAGGCAGCCATATTGCTGGTCGATGGCGCCCGTGGCGGCCAGTGCCGGTTGCGCGCCGTCTATGAGAAGACCGTCTTCGACGGTCCGCTGTTCAGCCGCGTTTCGACCCAACTCGATGCGACGAGCGCGCAGGTCGGCATGGCCGGCATCATGCGGCTTCGCGGCGTCGATATCTTCCGGGTGGTCGATATCACGATCTACCCCTCACCCGTAGATGCCCCGATCGAGCCGGTGGCGCGCGAGCCGCTGCTTGAGGCGACCGCCACCCTCGCCATGACACTCGCCCACCTTCCCGCGCAGATCGACACCGCCCTTGACGCGACGCTGGAATGGATGCGCGACACGCTTGAATGCGACCAGACCGTCGTGTTTCTCGCCGACGAAAACAGCGGCCAGCTCGCGACGGCGGGCAGCCTGGGCTACGAGCGGTCGGGCGTCGGCTCGGAGATCGCCTTCGGAGACGGCATCTTCGGCAGTGCGGCCCGTGAGCGGGATATCGTCAAGATCAGCGATCTCAGCCGGGCGCGACGCTACAGCGCCGCGGTCAAGGCATCGGCCGAGAATGAAAATCTGACCCGCACCATCGCCCCGCCGATGGATGCCGAGACCATGAGCCAAATTGCCGTGCCGATGATCTCAGGCGGTCACCTCATCGGCGTTCTCGGCGCCGAAAGCCGCCGAAGGCTTGCCTTTACGGCAGTGCGGGAGGCAGCGCTGACGCTTGCGGCCCAGCATCTGGCCGGTGTCATCGCCCTGTCGCAAGCATTGCCGGAAGACCAGAAGCCGGCGCCTTCAGGGCAGCCGCCGGGGAAGAACACCCACCGGATCGAAATCCGCTACTACGCCTTCGACGACAGCATCTTCATTGCCGACGAATACATCATCAAGGGCATTGCCGGCCGGCTGCTGAACCACATGCTGCGCGCCCATGTGGAGAGCGGCCGTACCGGTTTCACCAACCGCGAACTGCGCCTCTCCACATCGCTTAGGCTTCCCGAATTCAAGGACAACCTCGAGACCCGGCTTCTCCTCCTGCGCCGCCGCCTCGCCGACAAGACCTCGCCCATCCAGCTGGTGCCGACCGGGCGCGGACAATTCTCGCTGGCCTTCGACGGACAGCCTGTCTTCGTCGAGGAAACGACGATGGACGGCGATTAGCCAAGCCGCGCGCAGAACCCGTCCAACGCGTTCAACATCACCACACCCTTTTCGATGCGCGAAACGAAGCCCGGCATTTCCACCGGAGATACCCTCTCAAAGCCCGCAGGCAAACCGAACAACGCCGGCTCCCGTGTCAGGTTGAACACAAACAGCAGCGTCTCGCCCTCTTTCTTTCGCGTAAACACCAGCAGATCCTGGTTCGTGTCGAGGAAGGTCATCGCCCCGTCGATCAGCGCCGGATGCTTTTTGCGGAAGGCCAGCGTGTCGCGGTAGTGGGTGAGCACCGAATGCGCATCGCCCTCCTGCACATCGACGGAAAGTGCCGCCTGCTCATAGGGCACCGGCAGCCAGGATTTTTCGGCCGTGGTGAAGCCGGCATGCGCCTTGGCTGCTTCCCAGGGCATCGGCGTGCGGCATCCGTCGCGGCCCTTGAAGGCCGGCCAGAAGCGGATGCCGTAGGGGTCGCGCAGGTCCTCGAAGGCGAGATCGGCTTCCGGCAGGCCAAGTTCCTCGCCCTGGTAGAGGCAGATCGAGCCGCGCAGTGCGGAAAGCACCGAGATCGCCAGCTTGGCGACCACGGGCCGCTCTTCAACCGTCTTGGCGAAACGGCTGAGATGGCGGTTGACGTCGTGGTTGGAGAAGGCCCAGCAGACCCACCCATCGGCCACGGATTTCTGGAAGGCATCGACGCAGTTGCGGATATGGGCCGCGGTGAACTCCGGTCCCAGGAGGTCGAAGGTGTAGCACATGTGCAGCTTGTCGCCGCCCGTCGTATAGGCCGCGACCGTCTTCAGCGAGCGCGCCCCGTCGCCCACCTCGCCGACCGTCGTGCGCCCCTCATAGCGGTCGAGCAGCGCGCGAAAACGCTGCAGGAAGCCGATATTTTCCGGCTGCGTCTTGTCGTAGAGATGGTTCTGCATGCCATAGGGGTTGGTATCCGGCGCATCCAGCCCGCCATCGCTGACATCAGGCTCGTGCGGAGGGTTGTCGCGCAGGAGCTTGTCGCAAAAGTAGTAATTGACCGTATCCAGCCGGAAGCCATCGACCCCGCGATCGAGCCAGAATTTTACCGTCTTCAGAAGCGCGTCCTGCACATCCTCATTGTGGAAGTTGAGATCCGGCTGCGAGGTGAGGAAATTGTGCTGGTAATACTGCCGGCGCACGCCGTCCCACTCCCAGCCCGGCCCACCGAAGATCGACAGCCAGTTGTTCGGCGCCGTCCCATCCGGCTTCGGGTCGGCCCAGACATACCAGTCCGCCTTGTCGTTGGTGCGGCTGGAGCGGCTTTCGACGAACCAGGGGTGCACATCAGCGGTATGCGAGATCACCTGGTCGATGATCACCTTCAGCCCCAGCGCATGCGCGGCCACCATCATCTCGTCGAAATCGGCGATCGTCCCGAAAATCGGGTCGACGTCGCAATAATCGGAAACGTCGTAGCCCATGTCGGCCATCGGCGACTTGAAGAAGGGCGAGAGCCAGATCGCGTCGACGCCGAGGCTGGCGATATAGGGCAGACGCCTGGTGATCCCCTTGAGGTCGCCGAGCCCGTCGCCATTCGTATCCTGAAACGATCTCGGATAGACCTGATAGACAACAGCACCCCGCCACCAGTCCGCATTCCCGCCCGTCCGAACCACCATCTGTCGCATATCCTCGCCATGTTCCTGTCCATGCCGAGACTAAAGCGCAGAAAGTAAAAGACAACCGCGCTCACGTCTTTTTGCGCGCCAGTTGCAAAGACACCGGCCAGCCCGCCGGCATCCCGCGAGCCGGACATCGCGATATCCGGCCAATCCGCGCTTGTCAGCGTCGCGCGCGGCGCGTATCAGCGAACACGCAACATCTGGGAGGCAGGCAGTGGGCGGACGTTTTCTATCGATCGGGGAATGCATGGTGGAGCTGTCGCAGGCCGGCGCCGGGCTGCTGCGCAAGGGCTTTGCCGGCGATACGCTGAACACCGCCTGGTACGCCCGCGCCTGCCTTCCTCAGGATTGGTCGGTCGACTACTGCACCGCGCTCGGCGACGACGCCATGTCCGACGAGATGGTGGCCTTCTTCAAAGAAGCCGGCATCGGCACGGAGAGCATTCGCCGCATCAAGGGCAAGGCGCCCGGCCTCTACATGATCAGCCTGAAGGACGGCGAACGCTCCTTCAGCTACTGGCGCGACAGCTCCGCCGCCCGCCAGCTCGCCGCCGATGCCGACTTCCTGCGCCAGGCGATCGAAGGCGCCGACGTCGTGTATTTCTCCGGCATCACGCTGGCGATACTCTCGCGCGACGACGCCGACACGCTGCTGTCGGAAGCACGCCGCGCCAAGGCATCCGGCAAGCTCGTCGCCTTCGACCCCAACATCCGCCCGCGCCTGTGGTCGGGCTATGACGAGATGCACGCCACCATCAGCGAAGGCGCGCGCGCCGCATCGATGGTGCTGCCGAGCTTCGAGGACGAGGCCCTGCACTTCGGCGACGTCTCGATCGAAGCGACCATCCACCGCTACCGCGCGCTTGGCGTCCGCGATGTCGTCGTCAAGAACGGCGCCGACGGCATAACGCTCGATTTCGACGGCGAAGAGACCTTCGTGCCCTCAGAGCGGGTGGAGCAGGTCGTCGACACGACAAGCGCCGGCGACAGCTTCAACGGCGCCTTCATCGCCCACTATCTCGAAACCCAGGACGCCCCCGCATCCGCCCGCTTCGCCGCCAAGGTCGCGGCGCGCGTTGTCAGCGAGCATGGGGCGCTGGTGGCGAAGGATAAGCTTGGGGTTTGAGTGGGGATGTCGGCTAAAGCAACGTGAGAACCCGCATTATCGCCTCTACTATTCTCGCTGCCGCATCGCTGACCCGCGCCCAATCTTCAAGTTCCTTTCTTATTTCGTCCAGTTTGGTCTTCCCCCACAGCATCGCGGCAGTCTGAGGCACGTACTGTGATGAACTATGTTCAAGAGCTTTCGCCGTCAGTTCATTCAGCTCTGCTTTGAATATATCGCTGAGATCGGCAAACCGCTTTTGATCTTTATGGGACGTAGACTTTATGCTCGCGGTCGTGGCCGCCAGCATGGCCTGCTCGATACGTTCATATGCATTTCGGTATGTGACCATCCCTACCCCCTATCGCCGAGAAACGGCTCGACTGCCGCCTGCAGCTCTTTTGCTGCTGCTATGAACTGTTCAAGGTTCTCGGGATCTGGCGTACCGTCCGCCAGCGTCTTGTGAGCCGCAACGAGCTTGTCGAGAAGCACTTCGTAGCTGGGCCGATCAGTCGACGAACGCGGCACGAGCGCGGCCACCGCAGCCTGCATATCGCCACGATCTTTCAGGAAGTCATGATAGGCCGCGTATCGCTCGCGGCCGCTCGAGCGCGATTGGATTGCATCAAGCGAGGCATTTTGCCATAGCGCCCAGTCGAGATATGACGAGCGGGCATTTCTGGCCATGAAACGGAAATCCTCAGCAAGAAGCACACGTCCTTTGACGATCGAGGGATGCGCCTGTGCAGCAATGTGCTGGATCCTCCGATACGCAACCTCCGTGATGGCCTTGTGCGCGAGCAAGCTAATTCCGCTTGAGACGGCATCGAAGTTCGTTCTTTCAGTCAACTTCGGCGCGACGGTAGTCGCCGCCGTTTGCAGATTGCTGAGCGACGTATCGAGCTGGTCTCCCGCTACGCCCGCAGCCGCTTTCGCGAGAGATTGACCATAGTCGGAAAGCGCCTGCGCGAAGGCGATCCGCTGGTTCCATTGTCTGTCTACGTGAGCTTGAGAAGGCGCAGCTTTGGGCGGAAAAGCGTATGCCCTGTTGCCGTTGGTGAATAGATATGCCTCCTTCTCGACGTCGCGCTTATCTCCCATCGCCTGATTTATCGTACCGGCATCCCGCGCCGCCTGCGCAACCGCCGCCGTCGCCACGCCAAACTTCTGAATATCAGTCGCATCCACACTGGCGCAGCCGGCCAAAGCCGTGGCCGCCAGCAACGCCAGCACCCGCAATCGTTTCAACATGGATTGTTCCCCTAACTGCAGCTAGGGATAGCACATTGCCGATTGCAAACAACAAACCAAACACAACCCAAGATCACGGCCCAAGTTGCATCAGGCTGTACCGCCCGTCTGTAATATTTCCATCATCGACAGCAGCGAGAATAAGAGCGCGGGAATCGATTATCCGGCGCCCGCCCGGAGCTGTGCGCCGATGGCGCGGATGGAAGTCGGATCATGTTGCAACGCCTGCAAAATGCCAGCGATGGCGATAACGTCGCCGCTTTGCCGATGGGCAAGCCGGAGCGGCTGGTCATCGTCACGGATGCCTGGCATCCGCAGGTCAACGGCGTCGTCCGCTCGATCGAAAACACCAACCGTGAGCTCGCCAAGATCGGCGTCGAGGTGGCGATGGTGACGCCGCAGGGGTTCCGCAACATCCCCTGCCCCACCTATCCCGAAATCCGTCTGTCGATCGCCCGCTACCGCAGCGTCGCCCGCGAAATCGCCAAGCACAAGCCGTCCTACGTCCATATCGCCACCGAGGGGCCGCTGGGGCTGACGGCGCGGCGCTGGTGCCTGAAGAACCGCATGCCGTTCTCCACCAGCTACCACACCCGCTTTCCCGAATATGTCGCGGCGCGGCTCCCCATTCCGAAGAGCTGGCTCTACGCCTTCGTCAAGTGGTTCCACAATTCCGGCGCCGGCTGCATGGTGGCGACGCCCTCTTTGGCGCGCGAGCTTTCCGAAAAGGGCATCCGTAACCTGATGCCCTGGACGCGCGGCATCGACGCCAACCAGTTCCACCCGGCCGAGCTAGAGGAAAAGCCCTTCGGCCTTGCCCGCCCGATCTTCATGACGGTCGGTCGGGTGGCGCTGGAAAAGAACCTGCCGGCCTTTCTCGATCTTGATCTGCCCGGCTCCAAGGTGGTCGTCGGCGATGGCCCGGCTCGCGCCGAGCTCGAGAAGCGCTATCCGGATGTGAATTTCACTGGCCTCAAGGTCGGCCCGGAACTGGCGGCGATCTACGCCCAGGCCGATGTCTTCGTCTTCCCGTCGCTGACCGATACCTTCGGCAACACCATTCTCGAGGCGCTTGCCTCGGGCGTCCCCGTCGCCGCCTACCCGGTCACCGGCCCGCTCGATATCATCGGCGAGGATAGCGAGGTCGGCGCGCTCGACGACGACCTGCGTATCGCCTGCCTCGCGGCGCTCTCCGCCTCGCGGCAAAAGGCCCGCGAACTCGCCGTCCAATATTCCTGGGAAGCGGCGACGCTGCAGTTCATCACCAACATCCGCGCCGCCAACGGGGTGATCACCCCGAAGTGGAAGAAAGCCTGGCAATACGCCGCCAAGTCCCTGCCGCGCAACAAGCGCCTCGGCGATGGGGATGCGGCGACGATGGTGTAAACCCTACTCCGCAGCCCCCACCACCTGTCGCCCCCTCTCCCCCGGCAGCGGCGGAAACGCCAGCGCGATCGCGGCCGCGCCCAGCCCCACCAGCGCCGAGCCGATGAACAGCCAGGAGTAATTGGCGAAGTGATCGAAGATCCAGCCGCCGATCAGCGGGCCGAAGGCCATGCCGAGGCTGGAGAGCATGGTAGCGGCGCCGAAGACGGTCCCGATGATCCTCTGGCCGAAATATTCCCGCGCCAGCACTGCGTAAAGCGGCATGACGCCACCGTAGGCGCTGCCGAAGATCATCGCCAGCGCGTAGAATTCTCCGAGCCGGCTGACGAAGAGATAGCCCATCAGCGCAATTGCCTGGATGAGCAGCCCGCCGACAATCACGGGCTTGACACCGACGCGATCCGCAAGCGAGCCGTAGATCAACCGGCCGCCCAGCCCCGCCAGTCCCTCGACGCTGTAGATGCTGACGGCCGCCATCGGCGCCACGCCGCAGATCGTCGCGTAGCTCACCATATGAAAGATCGGCCCGGAATGGGCGGCGCAGCAAGCGAAGAAGGTCAGCCCGAGCACGATGAACTGCGGCGAGCGGAACACGTCGGAGAGCCGTGCATTCCCCCGCTCCGCCGGCAATGAGCCGGTGGCGGTCGCGCCACCAACCGGCGCTGCGCAAATCTCATCGTCAGCGCTTTCGGGCGCGCGCCGCACCAGGAGTGCGGCCGGAAGCAACAGCACCCAGGCGCCGATGCCGATGATCAGCATGGCGGTGCGCCAGTCATAGGCCGAGATCAGGAAGCGGGCGAAGGGCGAGATGGTCATCGGCGCCACGCCCATGCCGGCCGAGACCAGCGAGACGGCAAGCCCGCGATGCTCGTCGAACCATGCAGTGGTCGCCGCGATCATCGGTGCGAAGAAGGTGCTGGCGGCGATGCCGACAAGGATGCCGTAGGTCAGCTGGAATTGCAGGAGCGTCACCGCCCGGCTGGAAAGAACCAACGCCAGCCCGAGCAGCGCGGCGCCGACAAGCACCACGGCGCGCGGCCCGAAGCGATCACTTGCGGCCCCCCAGACGAAGCCGCCGTTGCCCATGACGATGAAATTGAGCGTCATCGCGCTGGCGATGCCGATATGCGACCAGCCGGTGTCGAGCGCGATCGGCTCCTGGAAGATCGCCAGCGAAAACATCGCCCCGAGCGCGACGCAGGTCATCAGCGCCCCCGCTGCCACGATCACCCACCGATAGGACCCTTGATGCGAATGGCTCATCATCGTGCACCTCCCTGTGCGAACCGATCCGGCGCGGATGCCCTATAAAAGACGATCCGTGCCCTCCCCATCAAGACGTCCGACATCGGCCGCATCCGACAGCCTGTCACATAATTTTCAAGAATTGCCCGCCCGGCGCGCAGCCCCGGCAGCCTTTATACCAAAAATGGTCATACATATTAAATCAGGATTATTAGACAAACACAGGTCGGCGTGAGATTCTTTGCATGTAGAATCAGGGCGCAACATGGCTGACGAACGTTATCTATATGATTCGAAGTCGCACAAGGCGGTCATGTACCAGGCCGGCGAACACCTGTTTTCGCTATCCGGAAGTAAAGCCGAGCACTGGATATCAGGAGACTATATTTTTTCCATGGAGACCCAGGCGATAAGCTTCTGGATTCTTGGAAACGACGTCTATGGCCATGTCGGCAACGGCGAATTGACCCGCGAGCCGGTTTATTACTTCGACGGCTGAGACAGCCCATCTTCATCGCTAAGGAAGCGGGCGCAGCCTTGGCTGCACCCGACATATCACTTGGCCAGCTACCAGGCGAAGCTGCTACTTCGCCGGCTGCGGCTTGCGTCGTCCGCCGCTCTTGGATTCGTACGGATTGTCCTTCTCGCGATACATGATCCGGATCGGCACGCCGGGCATGTTGAAATCCGTGCGCAGGCTGTTGACCAGATAGCGCGTGTAGGATTCCGGCAGCGCGTCGGCGCGGGTGCAGGAGATCATGAAGGCCGGCGGACGGGCCTTGACCTGGGTCATGTATTTCAGCTTCAGGCGGCGGCCGGAGACGGCCGGTGGCGGATGCTGCGTCGTGATCGAATCCAACCAGCGGTTCAGCTTGGCGGTCGAGATGCGGCGGTTCCACGTCATGTCCGTATCGATGATCGACTGCATCAGCTTGTCGAGGCCGCGGCCGGTCTGGCCCGAGATCGGCACGGCGCGTATGCCGCGCGCCTGCGGCAACAGCCGCTCGGTCTTCTCGCGCAGGTCCGCCAGAAGCGCCTGCGGCTCGTCGATCAGGTCCCACTTGTTGAAGGCGAGAACCGCGGCGCGTCCCTCGCGAACCACGAGGTCGACCAACTGCAGGTCCTGCTTCTCGAAGGGAATGGTCGCGTCGAAGACGATGACCACGGTCTCGGCGAAGCGGATGGAGCGCAAGGAATCGGCGACCGACAGCTTCTCGAGCTTCTCGGTCACGCGCGCCTTGCGGCGCATACCCGCCGTATCGAACATCTTGATGGTGCGGCCGTTCCAGTCCCATTCGACGGAAATGCTGTCGCGGGTAATGCCGGCCTCGGGGCCGGTCAGCAACCGGTCCTCGCCGAGGAAGCGGTTGATCAGTGTCGACTTGCCGGCATTCGGGCGGCCGATGATCGCCACGCGCAGCGGCTTGGTGTCGTCATATTCGGGCTCGTAGTCTTCGTCCTCTTCCATCTCGTGAGGAAGATTGACGTTGGTCTCGGCTATGTCTTCCTTCGGCGGATAGGCGCGATCCTCGCCGACCGCTTCGACGATCGCGTCGCGCAGGTCGAGCATGCCCTGCCCGTGTTCGGCAGAAATCGGCACCGGTTCGCCGAGCCCGAGCGTATAGGCATCGTAGAAGCCGCCGTCCGAGCCCTTGGCTTCCGACTTGTTGGCGACGAGCACGACCGGCTTGCCGCGACGGCGCAGCATCTCGGCCAGTTCCTTGTCGACCGGCGTCAGGCCGAACTTGGCATCGACCACGAAGAGCGAGATATCGGCCTCGTCGATCGCCGCTTCCGTCTGGGCGCGCATGCGGCCCTGCAGGCTCTCGGCCTCGGCCTTTTCGAGACCAGCGGTATCGATGATGGTGAAGGTCAGCCCCATCAGGCGCGCGTCGCCGGGGCGGCGGTCGCGGGTGACGCCGGGCGTGTCGTCGACAAGCGCCAGCTTCTTTCCGACCAGCCGGTTGAAAAGCGTCGACTTGCCGACATTCGGGCGACCGACGATCGCGACCGTAAAGCTCATTGAAATACCCTAAACTCAGCCCTGTGCGGCGGGCGCCTTGCCGGATGCGGTGATGTTATCAAGCATCATCTGGGCGCGATTGGCAACATTGCGCGGTGACTGCGCATCGTCGGCGATCGCCTGGTACCACTGGCGGGCCTGAGCCATGTTGCCGGCCTTGTAGGCGGCAAGGCCGAGCGCTTCGCGAGCGGAGTGGCGGAATGCGTTGGTCGGAACAGCCATTTCCTCGACCTGGGCCGAGACCTGCTCATAGGTGCCGTTTTCGATCAGGAGCCATGCGGCGCGCATCTTGGCGGCATCGCGGATCGGCGCCGGCGCCTTCTGATCCTTGCCGATCACGTCGAAGGCGGCGATGGCGCCCGTGGCGTCACCCTTCTGGGCAAGCACGGAGGCAGCGCGCAGACGGGCCAGGATCGGATAGTCGCCGTGACCTTCCTTCTCGAGCTTCTCGAGCGCGGTCAGCGCCTCGTCGCTCTTGTTCTCGTCGGCAAGCTTCATGGCGGCGATGAACTGGTCGCCGGTGCCGGACGACTGGTTGTTATCCCAATACTGGAACACCTTGTAGCCGACCGTGCCGAGAACGATGAGGACGGCCAGCACGATCAGGTAGCGGCCGAAACGCTGCCACGCACCCTTCATCTGGTCCGAACGCAGTTCCTCATTGACCTCACGAATGAAGCTATCGTCGTTGAATGCCATTCTCGTCTCCGGCAGCGGATATGCAAAATCATGCGGGTTGCACGCACATTGTCGGGCCTTCTACCCCATTTTGCATCCGTTGTAAGGGGGATGTGAAAGAATCGTTACATCACAAGCGGAGAAACGCCGATCACCAGTTCGTGCAGCTTGAACAGGATGACCGCCCAAAGCACCGCGCCGATGACGACGGCACAGAGGTCATACTTGGCCGAGACGAACACCGGCAACGTGATTTCCCCATTGCGCAGCCGCTGCTTCATCGAGATCCGGAGCAGCACCGCCCAGGCAAGAAACGCCACGAACAGCACGATCGCCTCCGGCTCGCCATTGGCCAGAAGATGCGACAGCGCCCAGATCTTGATCGCCACCAGAAGCGGAAACTTCAGCTTGGCGCGGATATGCCCGGCGGGCAGGAAGCCCGCCACCAGACAGATCATCGCGATCAGCATCAGGGTCAGCGTGATATGCGCCATCCAGATCGGCGGATTGTAGAGCGTGCCATACATGCCGCGCGCCTGATCGAAGGCGTAGGCGAGGAACAGCAGCGTCACGATGCTGAGGATGCCGTGGACGGCGCCCCAGACCGGCTTGCCGAGCTTGTCGATCATCGACCGGCGGAAATCCGGAACGACGACGCGGATCAGGTGAAGGCCGATAAAGAGGATGAGGCTCAAGATGAGAAGCTGCATCGCTAAATTCCTGTTTTGACTATGAGACAGGCTTATCGTCGTGAGCAGGAAAATGCCAGCGGCACCGCAGCTTCGCCTCAATTCTGTAACAGAAAAGCCCGAAACAAATTGTCGCGGTGCCCATGTCTACTTTGATGTCTGGTTTTATCTCTCGTTCCTGTCTTTCCCTTTCGCTCGCCCTCTCGCTGCTGGCGCCGGCCATTGCCCCGGCGCTCGCCCAGACCGCCGACGGCGCCGCAAACGCCACCCCGGCGACCAAGCCGAAGCAGCTGGTGATGATCTCCTTCGACGGCGCCCACGACAATGCGCTGTGGCAGAAGAGCCGCGAGATGGCGGCGAAGAACGGCGCGCATTTCACCTATTTCCTCTCCTGCACCTTCCTGATGAACAAGGAGATGAAGAAGGCCTATCAGGCACCGCACCAGAAGCCCGGCCGCTCCAACATCGGCTTTGCCCAGAGCGACGACGAGATCCGCGAGCGCCTCGGTAACATCTGGCACGCCCATCTCGAAGGCCACGACATCTCCAGCCACGCCTGCGGCCATTTCGACGGCCGCCAGTGGAGCGAGGCCGACTGGTCGGACGAATACGCCACCTTCCACCGGACGCTGAAGAATGCCTGGAAGGGCGTCGATCTGGAAGAGCCGAAGGGCTGGCAGGATCTCGTCGACCATGGCATCCATGGTTTTCGCGCGCCCTATCTTTCGGCCACCGCTGGCTCGGACATGATCGCCGCCGAAAAGAAGGCCGGCTTCACCTATGACGCCAGCCTCGTCACCAAGGGTCCGGCCATGCCAGTCGAGGAAGGCGGCATCATCCGCTTCGGCCTGCCCTTGATCCCCGAGGGCCCGCGCGACCGCCCGATCGTCGGCATGGACTACAACCTCTTCGTCCGCCACTCCAAGGGCGAGGAAGACAAGGCCGACAGCAAGGAATTCGAAGACCGCGCCTACAGAGCGTTCAAAAGCGCCTTCGACAAGCAATACGCAGGCGACCGCATTCCGCTGCAGCTCGGCTTCCACTTCGTCGAGATGAACGGCGGCGCCTACTGGCGGGCACTCGACCGGCTGGTGAGCGATGTCTGCCGTAGGGCTGATGTGGCCTGTGTGAGCTATTCGGAGGCGATCCCTGTGATCAAGGCCCGCGGCAAGCTGCAGGGGACGCCGGCTTCGGGGTTGTGATTTCTGCCTTGCGTGCGATCTCGGTGAACGCCATCTGACGCTCGCGCTGGCCTGCCGGCGAGCGTTTTACCGTGTGATACCCCCCTCTGCCCTGCCGGGCATCTCCCCCACAAGTGGGGAGATTGGCTAGGGGCGACCGCTCGCTCCACGCTCATTGTTCGGCTGGGCGCACGCCACGAGTCGATCTCCCCCCCTTGTGGGGGAGATGTCCGGCAGGACAGAGGAGGGTATGGCTCAGCACTAACACCAGCCGAAGCAACCTGCACAACAAGCCGCCCATACCACCACCCCACCTCACGGGCACAACCACCCACCCCACAAAACAAATCCCTCAACCCGCTCAACACCCTACCCCCAACCCCGCACATTTCTCATCCCCACCCCGCACCACTCCGCCATACTCCCCTCGTCACCGCACTGGGAGCCGGGTCGCGAACCGGATGCTCAGCCGCTCGAAATCCGGCGTGTGGTGATGGTTGCCAAGGGGATTAGACGCCGTCAGGGCCGATGATCCACCGGCAAGACCGATCCGAGAGACGCTCCTGTCGGGTCGGGCGAACCGGAAACCGAGATGATCGGGCAGGCGGAAAGCCTGACAACCAATACCACCGACCACAACCCGCCTGCCCTTCCCGCTTTATGACGCTGACCGTCGCGAGGTTTTGCTTCGCGCGCGGTTTTGGCGTGCGTGGTGGGTGGGATTGCGTGGGGTGTCGCATGACGGTTGGCGTTGTGCCGTGTGATACCCCCCTCTGCCCTGCCGGGCATCTCCCCCACAGGTGGGGAGATT
>NZ_JBMDKV010000050.1:0-3504 GCF_057809895.1 Rhizobium sp. FG113
TTTCGATCAGAGAAGATTTTATGTTGCGTTTAGCAGACCTGGCAGCGACCGACTCTCCCGCGTCTTAAGACGAAGTACCATAGGCGCAGGGGCGTTTCACGGCCGTGTTCGGAATGGGAACGGGTGCAGCCGCCCCGCCATAACCACCAGGTCAGCGAAGCGCAACGATGAGAAGCTGGTGAGGCCGGTTAGGCCTCGTTTTTAGTCTTGAACACGTCTTGGCATCATGGCCGTCTTTCGACGGCATGAGCATAAGCAATGAGAACAATTAAGCCGATCGAGCTATTAGTAACGGTAAGCTTCACACATTGCTGCGCTTCCACACCCGTCCTATCAACGTGGTCGTCTTCCACGGCTCTGATAGGGAATACTCGTTTTCAGGTTGGTTTCCCGCTTAGATGCCTTCAGCGGTTATCCATTCCATATGTAGCTACCCTGCTATGCCGTTGGCACGACAACAGGTCCACCAGAGATATGTCCATCCCGGTCCTCTCGTACTAGGGACAGATCCTGTCAATATTCCTACACCCACGGCAGATAGGGACCGAACTGTCTCACGACGTTCTGAACCCAGCTCACGTACCGCTTTAATTGGCGAACAGCCAAACCCTTGGGACCTGCTCCAGCCCCAGGATGCGATGAGCCGACATCGAGGTGCCAAACAACCCCGTCGATATGGACTCTTGGGGGTCATCAGCCTGTTATCCCCGGCGTACCTTTTATCCGTTGAGCGATGGCCCTTCCACGCGGGACCACCGGATCACTATGACCGACTTTCGTCTCTGCTCGACTTGTCAGTCTCGCAGTCAGGCGGGCTTATGCCATTGCACTCGACGACCGATTTCCGACCGGTCTGAGCCCACCATCGCGCGCCTCCGTTACTCTTTCGGAGGCGACCGCCCCAGTCAAACTACCCACCATACACTGTCCCGGATCCGGATAACGGACCGCGGTTAGACATCCATGACGATAAGGGTGGTATTTCAAGGATGGCTCCACAGAAACTGGCGTCCCTGCTTCAAAGCCTACCACCTATCCTACACATGCCGACACGAATGCCAGTGTAAAGCTATAGTAAAGGTGCACGGGGTCTTTCCGTCTGACCGCAGGAACCCCGCATCTTCACGGGGAATTCAATTTCACTGAGTCTATGTTGGAGACAGCGGGGAAGTCGTTACGCCATTCGTGCAGGTCGGAACTTACCCGACAAGGAATTTCGCTACCTTAGGACCGTTATAGTTACGGCCGCCGTTTACTGGGGCTTCAGTTCAAAGCTTGCACCTCTCCCTTTAACCTTCCAGCACCGGGCAGGCGTCAGACCCTATACGTCGTCTTGCGACTTCGCAGAGCCCTGTGTTTTTGATAAACAGTCGCTACCCCCTGGTCTGTGCCACCCCATAATAGTTGCCTAGCATGGGGTCACGCTTCTTCCGAAGTTACGCGTGCAATTTGCCGAGTTCCTTCAACATAGTTCTCTCAAGCGCCTTGGTATACTCTACCTGACCACCTGTGTCGGTTTCGGGTACGGTCTATAATGATGGAGCTATTTCCTGGAACCGCTTCCCTGCACCCACAATCCAATAAGTGAATACAAGTTACGCAATCCGTCACTACCACCAGGCCCACGAATATTAACGTGGTTCCCATCGACTACGCGTTTCCGCCTCGCCTTAGGGGCCGGCTAACCCTGCTCAGATTAACTTTAAGCAGGAACCCTTGGTCTTTCGGCGAGAGGGTCTCTCACCCTCTTTATCGTTACTCATGTCAACATTCGCACTTCCGATACCTCCAGGATGTCTCACGACTGTCCCTTCACAGGCTTACGGAACGCTCCGCTACCACGTGCATTACTGCACATCCTCAGCTTCGGTGCATGGCTTCAGCCCCGTTACATTTTCGGCGCAAAGACCCTTATTTAGACCAGTGAGCTGTTACGCTTTCTTTAAATGATGGCTGCTTCTAAGCCAACATCCTGGTTGTTTTGGGATCCTCACATCCTTTCCCACTTAGCCATGACTTGGGGACCTTAGCTGGAGGTTAGGGTTGTTGCCCTTTTCACGACGGACGTTAGCACCCGCCGTGTGTCTGCCGAGTAGTACTCCCGGGTATTCGGAGTTTGGTTAGGATCAGTAAGACGGTGAGTCCCCATAGCCCATCCAGTGCTCTACCCCCCGGGGTATTCGCTCGACGCTCTACCTAAATAGATTTCGCGGAGAACCAGCTATTT
Source organism: Rhizobium sp. FG113 (assembly GCF_057809895.1). Taxonomy (NCBI): domain Bacteria; kingdom Pseudomonadati; phylum Pseudomonadota; class Alphaproteobacteria; order Hyphomicrobiales; family Rhizobiaceae; genus Rhizobium; species Rhizobium sp. FG113. Next base: position 2,228 of record NZ_JBMDKV010000050.1, read on the forward strand.
CCGAGTTTGATTGGCCTTTCACCCCTAACCACAAGTCATCCCAATCTATTGCAACAGATGCGGGTTCGGTCCTCCAGTTGGTGTTACCCAACCTTCAACCTGCTCATGGCTAGATCACTCGGTTTCGGGTCTAATGCAACAAACTAAATCGCCCTATTCAGACTCGCTTTCGCTTCGCCTACACCTACCGGCTTAAGCTTGCTTGTTACACTAAGTCGTTGACCCATTATACAAAAGGTACGCCGTCACCCTTTCAGGCTCCGACTGTTTGTAGGCATCCGGTTTCAGGTTCTATTTCACTCCCCTTGTCGGGGTGCTTTTCACCTTTCCCTCACGGTACTTGTTCGCTATCGGTCATGCACGAGTACTTAGGCTTGGATAGTGGTCTACCCACGTTCAGACAGGGTTTCACGTGCCCCGCCCTACTCTAGGACAATGAGTGTTCTACGCGTACGGGGCTATCACCCGCTACGGCCCAACTTTCCAGAAGGTTCCGCTTTATTCCTCATTGCCACTGGCCTGGTCCGCGTTCGCTCGCCACTACTTGCGGAGTCTCGGTTGATGTCCTTTCCTTCGGGTACTTAGATGTTTCAGTTCCCCGAGTTCGCTTCTTACACCCTATTTTATTCAGGTGTAGATACCTTATCACAATGCTTGGAAACCACTCGGGTTCTGTCCTCACGGCCAAAGGCCTGCGGACGGCGCGCCGGATAACCGGCGACGGGCTACCGCCCTACGAAGTTTCCCTCGCAAGGCTGAGCCAACCAGAATGATTTTCCAAGCATTTAAGGTGGGTTTCCCCATTCGGATATCCATGGATCAAAGCTTATTCGCAGCTCCCCACGGCTTTTCGCAGCGTATCACGTCCTTCATCGCCTGTGCATGCCAAGGCATCCACCAAATGCCCTTACGACACTTAATCGTTCTCATTGCCAATGCTCATCAGTTAGCTCAGCATTCCCAGAGGAATGCGAAAGCAACGCGGTTACCTTTTACAACCGCGTCATCTCATGATGCCATCGACGTGTTCGATCGGATCACTTTATTGGAACTACGCCGAGCAGTTCACTTGTGTCCGATCTTTAAGACCAGCTTCTCGAGATTAAATCCGGTACCGCGCGGTCAGGCAACGGTAATCCGATTGTTGATCAGACAGTGTCAAAGACACCGAACAACCAACAATCCAGAGCGACAAGCTTCCTACCTACCTCCAGTCCCTCTTTCGCTTCCGGCCGGCTAGGCCATTCACGACGTCATTGGAACTGGGCTCGGACGTC
>NZ_JBMDKV010000051.1:0-3434 GCF_057809895.1 Rhizobium sp. FG113
TGACATGAATGACCGGCACCCCCATCAGCACGTTCAGCGCAACCGGTACTGCACCGATCCCACTGGCATGGCCGCCGTGCTCCGAACCGATGACATCACCCAAGCCCAATCTTCTGCTCAACAAGACAGTTTGAGAGAGGCGAAACCTCCGGTTTGCTCGAACCGCCGGACTTCCCCGGTGTGAACTGCAAATCGAAGGAAAGCAGCGTGGCAAAACGAAGATACAGGCATCGTCGAAGCGTCGATGCACGGATCAATTGGTTACAACCTCATGTCGATGGCTTCAAAAGCTGGCTCACCGAGCGGTATTATTCTGCCCCGACGATAACGGAGGTCGTGCGTTTGCTTGCATTATGGGCCGATTGGGCGCGTGCGGCCGGCTTCGGGATCGAGACCCTGGTCACAGGCTTTGCTGCATCAGCGGTTATATTCCGCGGCGGCAAGACGGCTCGCGCGCCGCAGGGTGCAGCTAAGCTGTTCATTGCCTGTCTGCGTGAGAGAAACATCCTGGCGCCGGAACAGCGCCCGTCGCTGGAGGATCTCTGGCCGACATTGGCTGCCTTCCGCTCCTGGATGCGCGAGCAACGCGGCATCAAGGATTCGACGCTCGATACCTATCAGGGGGTCTTGATCCATTTGCTGGCGTCGCTCGGTGCAGATCCCATAGCATATACCGCGGTTGCGATCCGTAGCTTCGTGCTCGATCGAGCAAAGCCGCACGGACGTGCAAGGGCACAGGGCATCACTGTGGCGACACGCGCGTATCTCAAATATCTCGTGGCGATCGGGGAATGCCCGGTGGGCCGTGAATATGCGGTTCCAGGATTCGCGAATTGGCAGTTAGCGGCAATACCGCGCTTTCTCGGGCAAGCCGATATCGACCTTTTGTCGTCTGTGACGGCGAAGAGCGTCTGCGTGACCGGGCCATCATACTTTTGCTTGCCCGTTTGGGCCTGAGAGCGAGTGAAGTCGCCAACCTAACCTTCAGCGACATCGATTGGGTGAACAGCCGGATAAAGCTTGTTGGCAAGGTGCGGCGCGAAGAGCACCTGCCGCTAACCCAGGACATCGGCGACGCTATCCTCGCCTATATCGAGCGAGCACGACCGCGCCTTGGGACGGCGCGGGTCTTCCTGACAGATATCGCACCGATCAGGCCAATCGGCCGCATCGCCGTAAAATGCATCGTGAAACGCGCCCTCGACAGGGCGGAGATCAAGAGTGTCCATCGCGGCGCCCATCTGCTCCGGCACTCCGCAGCAACTGCCATGCTGCGAAGCGGCGCAAGCCTTTCTGGCGTCGGCGCGGTTCTGCGGCATCGCTCGCCGTCGGTCACAGCGCTCTATGCCAAAGTAGATATGGGCCTCCTATCGGAGATTGCTCAACCTTGGGGAGGGAGACTGCCATGCTGAGCGATGACATCGACCGCTACATCACTCTGCGTCGCTCGCTGGGCTACAAGCTGGTCAGGGCCGAGCGGCACCTTCGTGCCTTTGCGAGCTTTGCCACCGACCGGGGTGAGACCCACATTCGCACCATATCAGCTGTGTCATGGCTGGACACGGTCGTTAGTACGCCGGGTGCTCGTGCGCGACGCCTGACGAACGTGATCCTGTTGGCGCGCTTCCTGTTTGCCGAAGATCCTCGGCACGAAATCCCACGCGCGGACGTCAAGCGGAGCTCGCAGAAGCGACCCATTCCCTACATCTATACGCCGGACGAGATCGGCCGCATTCTAAATGCAGCCGGCGCTCTCCGGTATCAGAAGCCCAATCCCCTGAGACGCCAGCTCTACGTCATGCTGTTCGGGTTGATTGCTGCCACCGGACTGCGCATCTCCGAGGCCCTTGCCCTCAGACTTGACGACATCCAGGCCGGCGGCGTCTTGCACATCCGCGAAACGAAGTTCCGCAAGAGCCGGCTCGTTCCGCTGCACGCGACTGTCATCGAGGCGCTTGAGGGCTATCTTGAGGCTCGGCGCCAACGGGCCGGTGAGAGTGACTGGCTGTTCCCATCCGTCGAGCACCGAGAGATCTACCCGACAACGGTCAACTACACATTCCGCTGCATCCTGCGACGAGCGGGGATCGCGCCGGAGCGACGTCCGCAGCCCCGTATCCATGATCTTCGCCATACCTTCGCAACCCGAGTTTTGCAGCAGTGCGGCGCCGGTCGCGGTGAGGTCGCTCGGCACTTCGTCGCCCTCTCGACCTATTTGGGCCATGTCAACATCCGAGGCACCTACTGGTACCTTGAGGCAACGCCCGAATTGATGACTGATATCGCCGCGGCCGCGGAAATGCTTATGGAAGAGAGCGCCGCATGACAAAGCTCGCCCCTCATATCACAAGCTTCCTGCGTGACTACATGCCCCGACAGCGGGGCTATAGTCCCCAGAGCTGCGAAACATATGCATTCAGCTACAGGCTGCTGTTTGACTTCGCAGCCACGCGGCTCCGCGTCCGCCCGTCCATGCTGATGATCGAAGATCTCGATGCGCCGATGATCCTGGCCTTCCTCGCTCATATTGAACAGGAGCGCGGGAACGGTGCGTCGACGCGCAATGTGCGGCTCGCCGCCATCAAGGCGTTCATGCGCTATATCGAGCACAAGGTACCTTCCGTCTTGGAGCAGGTGGGCCGGGTCCATGCAATCCCGAACAAGCGCCATGATCAGAAGCTCATCCGCCACCTGACAATGGACGAGGTCCGCGCGATCCTCAATGCTCCTGATCTCGCGTCGCGATCAGGCATACGCGACCGGGCGATGATGCATCTGTGCTTCGCCGGGGGCTTGCGGGTCTCTGAACTGGTTGGTGTGCTCACGGAAAATCTCGCGCTCCAGCACGGAGCCAGCATTACTGTTCAGGGCAAGGGCCGCAAGCAACGTTGCCTGCCGCTTTGGAAGGAAACCGCAAGGGACCTCCGCGCCTGGCTGAGTGTTAGGGGCTCAGTTCGCGTACCGGAACTCTTCGTCAATGCCCAAGGCGAACCGATGACCCGAGCCGGCTTCGAGTATGTGCTCGACAAGCACGTAGGCAAGGCCGCCAAGACCTGCCCGACGCTGCGCAATCGGAGCATCTCGCCGCATCAGCTTCGGCATAGTTGCGCGGTCGTCATGCTGCAGGCGACTCATGACATACGGAAGGTGGCATTGTGGCTCGGGCATGCTGATATCCGCACGACGGAAGTCTATCTCCGCATGGATCCTTCCGAAAAGTTGGAAGCAGTCGAGGCGGTCGTGCCACCTGACCTGAGGCGGGGTCGGTTCAAAGCGCCGGATGAGCTGATCTCGTCCTTGCTTTCCGACTTGGAAGCACCGGCCCGATCAAGAGAGGCACCGACTTAAGCCGGTACAAACGCACCCGACATAATCTGTAGGCGTCACGACACGAAAGTGGCGAATCTGTCCGACTTTTAAGAACGTATCCGGAA
>NZ_JBMDKV010000052.1:0-3123 GCF_057809895.1 Rhizobium sp. FG113
TCTCCCCACCTGTGGGGGAGATGCCCGGCAGGGCAGAGGGGGGTATCACACGGCAAAACCTCTCAACGGACGCCCCGCCCCAAAGCCCGCCCTCACGGCCCCGAAAAACGCGCCTCGGCAAGATCAGCCTCACGCACCAGCTTCTTCATCAGCTCTTCCGAGAGCTTGCGGTTCCTGGCCAGCCGGAAGAACTCGGCACGTTCGGCCTTGACGCCGGCGAGGCGAAGTTTGCGTTCGATCTCTTCGCTGCGGCGGGCGAGCATGGCGTCGTCGCCGGTCTTGGAGCGGCCGGCGATGCGTTGGCGGTAGATGTCCATCAGGCGGGCGCCGGCGTCGGCGTAGAGGTCGGCATCGGCGCGGCCTTCGCCCATGTCGTGCTGCAGCTGCTCGATCGCCTTGATGGCGGCCTCGGCGCCGCGAATGCGGGCCTCGTCTTCCTCGCGCTGGTGCGACGGTTCTGCGGGGACGTGGAGGTTCTTCAAGAGGAAGGGCAGGCCGATGCTGGCCGCCAAGAGCGAGACGATGATGACGCCGGCTGCGAGGAAGATCGCGAGGTCGCGGCCCGGGAAGGGAGAGCCGTCGCCCATGGTCAGCGGCAATGTCAGAACGCCGGCGAGCGTGATGGCGCCGCGGGCGCCGGCAAGCGAGGTGGCGGCCACAAGGCGCCAGCTCGGGCGGGTGAAGTCCAGGCCGTTTCGGGCAGCGCGATAGAGCGTGAAGCGCAGCGATACCCAGACCCAGGAGAAGCGTAGCACCCCCAGCGCCACGTTGATCGCGACGATGTAGACGATCAGCCACAGCGGGTCGTAGTGCCCGGTTTCGCGGACGATATTGATGGCGCTGGAGGCGATCTGCGGCAGCTGCTCGCCGAGCAGCACGAAGATGACGCCGTTCATGGCGAACTGGACCGTATCCCAGACGGCGGTGCGGCGCACGCGGGTGACGGCGGATGCGCGGCCGCTCTGCTCGCCGAAGCTCATGGTGATGCCGGCCGCGACCGCCGCCAGGATGCCGGAGCATTCCAGGTGTTCGGCGATCAGATAGGCGGCAAACGGCAGAAGCAGGCTGATGAGGATCTGCGAGCCGGTCTCCTCGCCAAGCCGGCGGGTGAGGAAACGCTGCAGCTGCATGACCGCCCAGGTGACGCCGATGCCGATGACAATGCCGCCGATCGCCACCCAGAAGAAGGTGCCGACGGCATCCGTCAGCGAGAAGGTGCCGGTGAGGGCGGCTGCGACCGCAAAGCGCATGCAGACGAGGCCGGACGCGTCGTTGAGCAGCGATTCACCCTCAAGAATGTGCATCAGACGGTTGGGGATCGGCACGCGCGCGGCAATCGCGGAGACGGCGATCGGATCCGTCGGCGAGACGACTGCCGCAAGCGCGAAGGCGACCGCGAGCGGCATGGAGGGGATGAGGAGGTGAACGAGGAGGCCGACGCCGAGCACGGTGAAGATGACGAGGCCGAGCGCCAGCTCGAGGATGACGGTCTTGTCGCGCAGCAGGCCTTCCTTGGGGATGCGCCAGCCATCGAGAAACAGCAGGGGCGGCAGGAAGAGCATGAAGAAGAGGTCGGGATCGAGGCTGACGCCGAGATCGGCCACCGAGGCGATGACGGCGCCGAGCGCGATCTGCACGAGAGGCGGCGGGACCGGGATCGGGGAGAGCCTGGTGAGTGTTCCGCTAACGACCACTGCAAACAGCAGGATCAACGAAACGCTGATGCTTTCCATGAAATGCCATGTCCTTCGTTCTTACCGTCGAAGTTCGGTTTTGCGGGTTTTTGGCTGTCGTTGCAACGGTCGTGGACCCTGTTTCGGGCCACCTGCGACATTGCGCCATCGGCGCTTGCGTTGAGGTCAAGTCCTTGATGAGGCTGGATCCGCTTGCCCATACACGGCGCGCGGTATCGAAAGGACAGGCTGTTTCGGCTCCCCCGGCGGAGCCGTGTTGCGCGCCAATCAGGCGGCCTCGTAGGTCAGAAGTCTGGTCGATCAGGCAGTCTGGGTGTTGTCGGTATCGGAGGCGAGCGAGGAGCCGTAGGTGGTCTGGTAGGCGCGGATCGCGGTCTGCATGTCGGTGAGGACCTGCGTGACGGCGGTGTTGTCGCCGGCGCCGGCGCTCTCGGCGATCTTCGACGGATCGGCGGAGAGAACCTCACTGGTCGTCAGCTTGCCGTCGTTGTTGCTGTCCATCAGCGCCAGAATGCCCTTCGGGCTGTTGCCGGAGAGGCTGCCATCGTCGTTCGATCCATCGTCGCTTTCGCTCGACTGCTGCAGCTGCAGCATCAAGGAGAGGATATCGGCTGCGATCTTCTGGGTGACGCTGGCGCTATCGGCGGTGCTGTTTGCCGTCGAGGCCTTGGTCGTCGTCGCGGTCGTGCCGCTGGTGGTGTTGGCGGCGGCCAGCTCGTCGGCGGAGACGATGCCGTCGCCGTTCTTGTCGAGGCTGGAAATATACTGGGCGCCGTTGCCGCCCAGGGAGGAAACACTGGTCACTTGAATCTCCTTTGCGAGTCCATCGTGAAAGCCGTCCTTCATGGACGAGCAGGGACGGGCTAAGGTGATTTGCCGGCGGCGTCAAAAGGGGAATGTTGTGATGAATTTCAGCCGATTGACCGAGGTCGATGGGCGGGATTAAGATTTCGTTTACGCTATGTGTGGTGGCGATTCGGGGCGGGCAATCGGCAGCCGATTGCTTCCGCAGCGAAAACCCCACGCGCGGCGTCATCCTCGGGCTTGTCCCGAGGATCTAAGCACGCCGCCGAGAATGCAACGGTACGGCTCTGGGTGGACGGCTGCGAGCACCCGCAGCGCTGTCTTTCCTCGTGTCCATTCCCGTCGAGCAAGTCGGATGCTTGGTAGATACTCGGGACGAGCCCGAGTATGACGCGGAGAGTGGAGTGCCGGCGGTGCCCGGCATCGGGCGATGGCGTGCAACTATTTGTTTCCGCAGCGAAACCTCATTCGCGACGTCATCCTCGGCCAAGGTGCCGAGGATCTAAGCACGCCGCCGAGAGTACGACGGCGCGGCTTTGACTCGGTGCCTGCGAACACCCGCAGCGCCGCCTTTCCTCGTGTCCATTCCCGTCGAGCAAGTGGCACGCTTAGCAGATACTCGGGA
>NZ_JBMDKV010000053.1:0-2881 GCF_057809895.1 Rhizobium sp. FG113
CAGACTGGGCCTCGCCTGTGTTCTGGCCACGCTACGATACCCTGGCCGACCGCTTGCGGATGGCGAGGTCCTGCCGGCTGGCGTCTTACGATTTCTGGCGCGGCAGATCGGCGTCGATCACCATGAGATCGAACGTTATTTCGAGCGCCCACAGACGCGGCGCGAGCATCTGGCCCTGCTTTTCGACAGAATGCAGATGCGTCCGTTTGTGCCTTCGGACGTGCGGGCACTCACAGGCTGGCTGACACCTGCCGCACAAACCCTGCGCCAGGCCGATGTATTGGCGGATATGGTCGTGGAAGAACTGCGACGCAGGAGAATTCTCTTGCCAGCGCGGCCAGCGCTCGAAGCCATCATTCATGTGGCGATCAGGCGCGGCATTCGTATTGCTCATCGGGCCTTGGCCGGCGGGATCTCAGAAGGCCAAAAGCTCGATCTGGACAAGCTTCTCGATCCGCGTGAGGGGACAAGCGTGACCATTCTTGCCTGGGCGAGAACGCCGGCATTGTCGCCAGCCGCCGTCAACCTCGACAGAATTGCCGAGCGCATTCGCTTTCTCCGGTCTCTGAACCTGCCGACGACGTTGATGGATCGAATTCCGGCCAAGGTCTTTGACGAATTTGCTGCAGAGGGGACGCGAATGAGCGCGCAGCATCTGCGCGACCTTAACACCGAACGCCGACATGCTGTCCTGGCTGCAACAGTGCTCCACCTTTCCCGCCATCTCACCGATTGCGCGATCGACATGTTCAAGAAACTCATGGGCATCCTGACGCGGCGAGCCAATAACCAGGCGGCTGCTCGCGTCACCCGATCCGTTCGGGAAGTGCAGACGCCGTTGAAGGACGTTTCAAAAGTCTGCCATGCGATCATCAAGGCTAGAGAGAAGGGTGAGGACATGGCCAAAGCGCTTGATCTGGTCATCCAATGGCCAGCTTTTACAACCAGTGTCCAGGCGGTCGATACGCTGATCGCGCCGGATGTTATCGACGGTAAAATCGAAATGCTCCAGCGCTATCCGACGATCAGGAAACTGGCGCCACAGTTTCTCTCCACTCTCGTGTTCCGCGGTCACGCAGTGGCGGCGACCCTCTTGCGGGCGCTATCCGTGGTCGCGGGTCTATATCGTACGGGCAAAAGGACCATACCCGACAAGGCACCGATCTCCTTTGCGCCGAAGGGCTGGATGCCTCTCATACTCAAAGATGGAAAGATTGATCGCAGGGCTTATGAGCTTTGCCTGTTCAGCGAATTGAAGCGCCGGCTCGATGCGGGCGATGTCTGGGTGGAAGGAGCCAAACGCTTCCAGTCTTTCGAAAGCTTTCTCATTCCCACGCCGACATTCGAGCTGATGCGTGAGGAAGGACCGCTTCCAATCGCCGTTGATACCGATGTCGAGACGTATCTTCGCCAACAGCGCCAGCTGCTGAACGATGGACTGGCTGACCTCTCGCGTCTGGCCGCAGCCGGCGAGCTCGACGATGTAGAACTGACCGGGGCGGGGTTTAGCGTCACGCCGCACAAGGCTATGTTTCCGGACATCGCCAAGTCGCTGAAGCTAAAGGTGGAAAGCCGTCTGCCTGCGATCCGCATCACTGACCTTTTGCTCGAGGTTGACGCCCGAACGGAATTTTCGAACGCCTTTACCCATTTGCGCAGCGGTCGGACGGCCGACAACAAGCTTGCGCTCCTCACCGCCATCCTGGCGGACGGCATCAATCTCGGTCTCACGAGAATGGCGGACGTTTCCCCCGGCATTACGATGCGCCAACTCGCCTGGGCGCACGACTGGCATATTCGCGAGGAAGGTTACACGGCCGCGCACGCCATTCTCGTCAACGCCCAGAGGCAATTGCCTCTGGCAAGCTTGTGGGGCGATGGAACAACGTCATCCTCCGATGGCCAGTATTTTCCGGCGGGCGGACACGCCGAGGCGATCGGCGACCTCAACGGCCGCTATGGTCCCAACCCCGGCGCCAAATTCTACCGGTTCACCTCTGACCAGTACGGCGCTTTCTACATCATCGCCATGAATGCCAATGCGAGCGAAGCCATCTATGTCCTCGATGGACTGCTCTATCATGGCAGCGATCTCGCCATCGAAACCCACTATGTCGATACCGGCGGGGTAAGCGATATGAGCTTCGCCCTTTGCCATCTCGTTGGTTTCCAGATTGTGCCTCGGCTGCGCGGTCTCAAGGATCGCAAGCTCTATCTCTTCCCGGGCGACGCGCCTCCCGAAAACCTGGCGCCGCTCGTTGGCGAGCACATCAACGTCGAGCGGATCAAGGCAAACTGGAACGACATCCTGCGGCTGGTCACGACGATCCGTTCCGGGCAGGTTCGGCCTTCGACGGTGTTGGCAAAGCTGTCCGCATTCCCACGCCAGAACGGACTGGCGTTGGCGCTACGCGATCTCGGTCGCATCAATCGGTCCATCTTTCTGCCCCAGTGGTGGCAGAACCCCGAAATGCGCAGGAACGCGACGGTCGGCCTCAACAAGAGCGAATCCCAGAACACCTTGGCCCGCGCACTGTTCTTCAATCGCCTCGGAGAATTGCGCGACCGGACTTTCGAGAGCCAGTTCTACCGAGCATCTGGACTGAACCTGCTAATCAACGCCATCGTCTACTGGAACACACTCTATCTCGAACCGGCGTTCGCCGAGCTCAACCGAGATGGCATTCCCACGCCGCTTGACATCATCAAACACATTACCCCACTCGGCTGGCAGCACATCAGTCTCACCGGCGATTACATCTGGACCCCAACAGACGGCGTTGATCTCAGGCCATTGCGGCGCGAAACATCTATCCTCGCAGCGTGATCACCATACGTTCTCAAAAGTCGGACAGATCCAACACTTTCGTGTCGTGACGCC
>NZ_JBMDKV010000054.1:0-2795 GCF_057809895.1 Rhizobium sp. FG113
GTGAGCGTCCGGTGAGTTGTTTTTGCTGATCGGGCAAATCAGGCGATGTTCTGGCATTCGAACCAGCATTAATGCTGACATTAATACCAGAACAAAGAGGTTTCATGGCTCGCATGGAGATCATGTCCGGTACCGAACGCAGACGGCGTTGGTCGGACGAGGCGAAGCTGAGGATACTTGCGGAAGCTGAAGAGCCCGGTGCTCGCATTGGTGATGTGGCGCGCCGACATGACATTCATCCGGGCCAGATCCGCTTATGGCGGCAATCATTCAGCTATGCCGATCGGCCGACGGTGTTCCTCCCGGTGGAGATCACCCAGGAGGTTGGCGCAGGCCAGGCTTCTACCGCGGCAACGAGGCCGGCGATCGTCGAGATCTTGCTCCGAAACGGTCGGCGCTTGAAGGTTCCGGCTGACGTTGAGGTGAAGCTGCTTGGTCCGCTGGTCGCTTGCGTGGAGGCGGCATGATCGGGCCATCGGGGAATGTGCGGGTCTATCTGGCCTGCGGGGTGACCGATATGCGGCGTGGCATTGATGGTCTGTCCGCGCTGGTCGAGACGGTCGTGAAGGAGGCGCCTGGCTCGGGCGCGATCTTCGGCTTCCGCGGAAAGCGCGCTGACCGGATCAAGCTTCTGTGGTGGGACGGCCAGGGGTTTTGCCTGTTCTACAAGATTTTGGAGCGTGGGTACTTTCCCTGGCCGACGGCGAAAGAGGGCGTCGCGCACCTGACGCAGGCGCAGCTTTCGATGCTCGTCGAAGGGATCGATTGGCGCCGCCCGGCGTGGACGTCCGCTCCTGGCCGAACGGGATAAAAGCCATATTTTGCAGGTACATCCGAGGCTTAACGCTGGCGCGTCAGAGGCAAATCGGCTAGATTTGCAGACATGGAAACAGCGCCGCTGGACAGTCAGGACGAGCTCACTGCTTTGCGCGCATTGGTCGCCGAACAGGCGGCGAAGCTTGAGAGCCAGGAAGCCGAGGTCATCAAGCGTGACTCCATAATCGGGCTTCTTCGCGCGCAACTGCAGCTGCTCCGACATCGGCAGCATGGCGCCTCTTCGGAAAAGATCGACCGGAAGATCGAGCAGTTCGAACTGATGCTGGAGGAGATTGAGGCGTCTCGAGCCGAAACTGAACTGCGCTCCGGCAAAACTCCTCTGCCAGAGTTGGAGGACGCATCCGAAAAGCCGAAGCGCAAGGTTCTGCCCGATGGTCTTCCCGCCGAGGAACTGGTCTATGCGGCTCCCTGCAATTGCCCGACCTGCGGTGGCACGTCATTCCTCAAGGCGCCCGACAGGGTGGTCCAGGTGCTCGAGCACGTGCCGGCGTCGGTCAAGATTGTCCGGCATGTCGAAAAGCGTATGATCTGCCGGGAATGCGATACGACGGTGGCTGGCGAGATGCCGACCTTGCCGATTGAGCGCGGCAAACCCGGGCCGGGACTGCTCGCCCATATCATGATCGCCAAATTCGACGATCACATTCCCCTCTACCGTCTGTCCGAGATGTACGACCGGTTGGGGATAGATATCTCCCGATCCGTGATGGCCGACTGGGTCGGCCGCGTATCCGCTTTGCTGACGCCACTCGTCTTGTTGATCAGGGCCCATATCGCAGCACTCGACCGAATACATACGGACGATACCCCGGTCGATGTTCTCGACCCCGGACGGGGCAAGACAAAAACCGGCAGGGTCTGGGTCTACGTCTTCGACGGCAGTGGCTACCAATCCGCCACTCCCGCAGCCATCGCCTATTACTATAGCCCTGACCGCAAGGGGGCACATCCGGCTGACCACCTGGCAAGCTTCAGCGGCGTCATGCATGCCGACGGTTATGGGGGCTACAGGAAACTCTACGGCAACCAGATCGTTGAGGCCGCCTGCATGGCGCATGTGCGCCGCAAGTTCCATGATGTGATCAAGCTGAAGCCGTCACCGATCGCGGAGGAAGCGCTGTCGCGCATTGGCGCGCTCTACGATATCGAGAACCGTATCCGCTGCATGTCAGCTGACGAGCGGTGTACCCTGCGCCAAGAACATGCCCGGCCCGTTCTGGACGAGCTCAAGGCCTGGATTGAATCCACGCTTTCTACGCTGCCGCAAAAGCAGAAGCTGGCCGAGGCGATGCGATATGCGCTGTCGCGATGGGCCGCCTTGAGCGTCTACATCGATGACGGCCGTGTTGAAATCGACAACAACATTGCTGAACGAGCCATGCGTCCGCTCGGAATTGGTCGGAAGAACTGGCTGTTTGCCGGCTCGGACAAAGGCGGTGAGCGCATCGCCAACATTTTGACGATCATCGAGACGGTCAAACTGCAAGGCCATAATCCGGAGGTCTACCTGACAGATGTCCTGACCCGGATCCAGGATTACCCCAAGGATCGACTTGAAGACCTGTTGCCCTGGAACTGGACGCCAAACGCTCGAAGCGAGGCCGGCTGATGGCTCGTTCGAGGTTTATCTACACACTCAGCCAAGTCGCCGGCATGATTGGCGAGAACCTCGAGCTGATCGAGGAAATCACCGCAAACTCCGACAACATCTCCGAAGGCGAACTGGTTTACGTCAGTGATGGTAGTGAGGATGGCACGAAGGGTCTGACCGAGAACGGCATCGAAGAGCTTCAAAGCTTGCTTGTCGACATCAGGACGTGGGACGGCGGTCTCCGCGAGTTTCTCATCGAGACACAATGCGATCCCGAAATAATCTACCGCATCATGGTCGATGAGATGAAACGCGGCCTATAGCATCCATCTCTCCACACCCGAAAATGCGTTCGCCGGACGCTCAC
>NZ_JBMDKV010000055.1:0-2531 GCF_057809895.1 Rhizobium sp. FG113
TCGGCACGCCTTTGATCAGCGGATTGTCCGAGATCACGGTGATAAATGCGTTGAATGCCTCGGATCTGGCGGCGATCCCGTCCAGCCAAAGCAGAATTGCCTCATCCATGCTGCTCATTCCCTCTGCCGTTGCGCTTATGTCTCTCCTTTGTGGCCTTGCGACCGCTGTCCCGCGCCTATTGCGCGCCCAAGCTGCACAATATGCAAAGATTTTGTGGCAATTTGGCGGCGATTTCCACCGCCCCGATCTCGCAGGCCCTCGCAGAGCCTCCATCACAGCCGTTCTTCGCCATCCACGGCATTAGGTTTTGACAAAAAGGTGCCGGTTGCTTAGGCTCGACATGTAACACTTGGCGATGCGCGCGGCATCCGCGCACAGCACCGGGTCAGTTCACGGGCACTATAGGAGGATTTAGATGACCGATATGAATAAGAAACAGGGTGGAACGGGCTCGACCACGGGCACCGGCGCACCGGCGGTAAGCGACCGCAACTCTCTGACCGTGGGCCCCGATGGCCCGATCCTGCTGCATGACGTGCATTTCCTCGAGCAAATGGCCCATTTCAACCGCGAGAAAGTGCCCGAGCGCCAGCCCCACGCCAAAGGTTCGGGCGCGTTCGGCACTTTCGAGACCACCCATGACGTCTCGGCCTATACCAAGGCGGCGCTGTTCCAAAAGGGCGCAACCACCGAGATGCTGGCGCGCTTCTCCACCGTTGCCGGCGAGATGGGCAGCCCCGACACATGGCGCGATGTGCGCGGCTTCTCGCTGAAATTCTACACCGATGAGGGCAATTACGATCTCGTCGGCAATAACACCCCGATTTTCTTTGTCCGTGACCCGATGAAATTCCCGCATTTCATCCGCAGCCAGAAACGCCTGCCGGACTCGGGTCTGCGCGACAATCATATGCAGTGGGATTTCTGGACCAATAACCCCGAATCCGCGCATCAGGTGACCTATGTGATGGGCGTGCGCGGGCTGCCCCGCACCTGGCGTCATATGAACGGCTACGGCTCGCACACCTATATGTGGGTGAACGAGGCGGGGGAGCGGTTCTGGGTGAAATACCATTTCCACACCCATCAGGGGATGGAGTTCTTCACCAATGAAGAGGCCGGCGCGATGGCCGGTGCCGATGCAGATTTCCACCGCCGCGACCTGTTTGACGCGATTGCCCGTGGCGAGCATCCGGCCTGGACGATGTCGGTGCAGGTGATGCCCTATGAAGAGGGAAAAACCTATCATATCAACCCCTTTGACCTGACCAAAACCTGGCCGCATGCGGATTACCCGCTGATCGAAGTCGGCAAGATGACCCTGAACCGCAACCCCGAGAACTTCTTTGCCCAGATCGAGCAGGCGGCCTTCTCGCCGGGGAATACAGTGCCGGGGATTGGCCTCTCGCCGGATAAAATGCTGCTTGGCCGCGCCTTTGCCTATAATGATGCGCAGCGCAACCGGATCGGCACCAACTTCCACCAGCTGCCGGTGAACCAGCCCAAGGTTCCGGTGAACACCTATATGTTCGACGGGCAGATGGCCTATCACCACAGCGGCAGCGCACCGGTGCATGCGACCAATAGCGGCGGCCGCAGCTGGTCCGACGAGACCGGCGCGGTGCATGACGGCTGGGAGGCGGACGGCGATTTCGTGCGCAGCGCCTATACGTTGCGGCCGGGTGATGACGACTTCTCGCAGCCGGGCAAACTGGTGCGCGAGGTGTTCAATGATGACGAGCGCCGCCAGTTGGTCGAGACGGTCAGCGGCGCGCTGCTCGGCGGGGTGCGCTCTCCGGTGCTCGAGCGGGCGTTCGACTATTGGAAGAGCGTCGACGCGGAGGTCGGCCAGCGCATCGAAGACGCGGTGCGCGCGGGGCAGGCGGGCTAAGCCCAGCGTTCCGGGATGAACACAGACGCCGGCCCTCACAAGGGGCCGGCGTTTTTATCTCTGCGTCGCCCGTGGCCCCCACGGGCCGCGCCCGACCCTCCCCCAAGGAGGGGGCGCCTCGGCGCTGTCTTTCACCGCACACCCGACATCAGTGCTTTTGAGCGCAGAGCTTCGTGGCAAGGACTGGCGCCCACCCAAGATCGGGCGCGTCCCTTATCGCTTCACTTTGAGTGGAGGTGTGAGGATACCGTTGGCAGATGCCCCTGAAAATCTCAGCGAAGCATGTCCCAACTGCAGGGCCCGGCGGCACCGCCGGGCCGCGCCCGACCCTCCCCATGGGAGGGCGCATCGGTGATGTCTTTCACCGCACACCTGACATCAGTGCTTTTGAGCGCCCGCGTTGTGGAGCGGGTGCGCGCGCCCACCCAGGGTCGGGCGCGGCCCTTCGTGCTTTGCTCACAGCGATGCGGAAGCGGTGCGGGGGCGAAGCACCGTGAGAACTCTCAGCGCTATGAGCCCCGACATCAGGGGAATCGCATATGGCCGTGACGCACTGAACGGGATGGCTTGTGGCTGGGCTCATGATGGATTCTGAAGGTGGACTCGTCCTCCTGGAGCCCATCACCGTCATGCATCTGT
>NZ_JBMDKV010000056.1:0-2447 GCF_057809895.1 Rhizobium sp. FG113
AGCCAATCTCCCCACCTGTGGGGGAGATGCCCGGCAGGGCAGAGGGGGGTAACACACGGAAAAACGTTGCTTACAGCGACCGGCTCTTCACGGAACCGAAATCCCGAACCAACCCGAGAACTACTTGCTCGCCACCTGCGGCGGCGGCTGGTTGCCCAGCAGCGTATCGATCCGCTTGCGCTCATCCTCGAACTTGGCGAGCGCCGGACCGGCGAGCGACTTGCCGCCGGGCAGGCGCACACGCAAAGGGTCGACCTTGGTGCCGTTGACGATCATCTCGTAATGCAGATGCGGACCCGTCGATTCACCCGTGGTGCCGACCCAGCCGATCACCTGGCCCTGGCGCACCTTGGCGCCCGGGACGACACCCTTGGCGATCGCGCTCTGGTGGTTATACGAGGATTCGTAGCCATTGGCGTGACGCACGATCGTCTGGTTGCCGTAGCCGCCACTGTCCCAGCCGGCCTTTTCCACCGTGCCGTTGCCGACGGCGATGATCGCCGTGCCGCGTGGGGCGGCCCAGTCGACGCCGGTGTGCATGCGGGCAAAGCCTAAGATCGGATGGCGGCGCATGCCGAAGCCGGAGCGGAAGATGCCGTTCGGGACAGGGTTGCGCAGCAGGAACTGGCGAATACTCTTGCCGTCCTGGTCGAAGTAGTCGATCGAGCCGTCTTCCGGATCCTGGAAGCGATAGAAACGCGTCTGGGTGTCGCCGAAGCGAGCGTTGACATAAAGCAGCTCGGACTGGTCGGTCGCCTGGCCGCTGGCGTCGGCCACCGAGAAGAAGGCTTCGAGCGTATCGGTCGGGCGCAGTTCGGCCTGAAAGTCGACGCTGCTGGCGAGCAGCTTGATGATCAGCGCCGTCATGTCCTTGGTCATGCCGTAGGAGAGGGCGGCGCGATAAATGCCGTCATAGACGCGGGGAAGATTCTGGTTCGACGGCGCGGTCATGGCGCTGTCGTCGAAGGCGGTTGCGATCGCATCGAGCTTCGGCGGTTCGCTGCCGGCGACGTAATGGTCGGTGTCGTCGAGTGCCACCGTGACGACATGGCGGGAACCGCGATAGACGCTGGCGCGGATGATCTTCGCCTGCTCGCCCTTCTGCAGGATGCCGATGCGCAGCACGTCGCCCTTGGACAGGCTTTCCGAGCCGAACAACGGCGCGAGATAGGTGGACAGACCCTTCGCCTGCGGTTCGGGATAGCCCTGGTCCATCATGGCCTTGACGATCGGCGTATCCTGGCGAACCGGCACGATATCGTCGGCGAATTCCTCGGTCTGCGGGGTGATGGATTCCGGCGCCGATACCGTCATGTTCTGCTCGAGCACGCGGGCGGTCAGGCCCGATGCCAGGTCGACGTCGTTGTCGTCTGCCGAGAAGCGCTGCGGGTCGACATAATAGAGGGCGGCGACCTGCGAGGCGCCGTCGGTCAGTACCGAGCCGTTGGAGCGGACGTTCTCCTCGATCTCGTCGAGCGACATGCCGGCGGCGATCTTCAGGTTTGAGCCCGATGCCGGATAGGCCTCGGTCTTCAGGCTGACTTCAGATTCGACGTCGGAGCCGTAGATCTGGCCGGTGCGCACGCCCGGCTGCGGTTCCGGCTCGTCGGCGGAAAAGATCGAGAGCGGGTTGAAGGCCGGGTAGTCCTCGGTGGCGACGTGATTGGCGGCAAGCGTCATCTTCACGCGCGCGAAGGGCTGGCGGCGCACCACTTCCTTGTCGCCTTCATGAACGACGGTCGAGACTTCCATGATCTTGCGATCGGAGGGCTTGGCGGCAATGGCGGGCGCGATCAGGCGACCGCCACGGGTGACGTCTGCGTCGGGATTGGCGGTGTTGGCAATGCTGGCATAGGCCTCGGCGGGGATCGCCAACTGCTGGCGGCCGTCGAGTGCTGCAAAGAGCGCCACGCCCATCAGCACACTCGAGGTGATACCGGTCAGGAAGGTGCCGGATAGCCAGCGCAGCGAGACTTCGCGGCGGTCGGGCGCACGTCTGCCATCGGCGAGAAGGGCTGGCTCGTTGCCGAACGAGCGGATCATCATCTTCTCAGTCACCATGGCAAAGGCGTCCGCATCCTTTCAGCTGATCGGGTCAACCAGGCCCAGGGGGCATTTGGGTGGCCGGAAAAGTGCATAGTTTACATATGGGAGTCAAATGAGCGGACCCGAATGGACCGGCCACGACGTTCACGCTGCCCTTGAGACCACCCGATTGTGAAAATGTGAGGGCAGACGGCCTCGTCTCATGCTTTTGCAGTCCTATATAGAGGTGGATGCTTGCCGCAAGCCTGCGCCAAAGCGGTGTGTTTCCGACGCCCAAACAGGCCTTCTGGAAATTCCCTATCAAAATCAGTCAGTTGACAGAAACTGCGATTTTTTGAAAAAGGCTTGTTGACTTGTTTGGCTCTGGGGCCTTATAAGCCGCTTCACAGAACGAGGGCGGC
>NZ_JBMDKV010000058.1:0-1407 GCF_057809895.1 Rhizobium sp. FG113
TATGTGGAACGGCCCGCGGTGCAAGGTGCAATTTCGTCGATTTCACCATACGGGAACGGTGCGGTCATATGTCCGGCCTTTTTGTGCGGCTCATAGACCGCTGGCCTCGATGAGGTTCGCGAAGCAGGTGGCTTGATCAGGGGTTCGTGCTCTTACGCACGCAGCGGGTTTCGGCCTGGCCTGCTCCGGGATGTCGTCCCGTCAGTTCATCGTTTTTTCTGCACCTCTACCTGCCGGCCTTTGCCGTCAGATCTCGATTTTGAATCTGCGTCTCAGGCGGGAACGCTTTCTGCCTTCAATGCTGTGGGGCCGTGATAGACTCCTCCCCGTATCAGAAGGGACCAGATCACTCTCGCGGTCTTATTGGCGAGCGCAACAGCTACCACCTTGAACGGCCGCCGCGTGAGCAATTCTCGTAGCCATGGTCGTGCCTTGTCGTCCTTTCGAACATGACGAAGTGTAGATGCCGCGCCGACCACCAGGAGGGATCGCATTTGCGAATTCCCCATCTTAGATATTCGGCCGAGGCGTTGCTTCCCTCCGGTTGAATGCGATTTCGGTGTTAGCCCAATCCAGGCTGCGAAATGACGCGCCGATTTGAAACCAGCGGGATCTGGTACAAAAGCCTTGATAGCCATAGCTGTGATAGCGCCTACGCCGGGTATGGTGGCTAGCCGACGCATGTCTTCGTCCTGCCTGGCGACGGTTATCATCGCACGCTCTAGCTTCTCTATTCGTACAGCCAAACGCTCGATCAGGTCGACGATCTCTTCAAGCGCAAAGCGAGCGGCGGCCGGTAAACGTGGATCGTTTTCATCGCGGACGATTTCCGCCAGCGGCTTGATGTTTGCAATGCCGACCGACGCGATGATCCCCAGCTCGCTCATGTGAGCGCGCAGGGAATTGATCGCCTGTGTCCTCTGGCGTACGAGCAGAGCGCGAGCATGGAAAACCATGACAGAGGCCTGTTGCTCGGCCGATTTGATCGGGACGAAGCGCATTGTTTTGCGCGTTAACGCTTCGCTGATTGCCTCAGCATCGGCGGCATCTGTCTTGCCACGCTTGACAAAGGGCTTCACGTATTGCGCTGGTATTAGGCGGACCTCGTGGCCGAAGGCGGATATTTCTCGAGCCCAATAATGCGCACTGCCGCATGCTTCCATTCCGACAAGGCATGGCGGAAGTTTCGCAAAGAAACGTAGCACCTCTGCGCGTCGCAGCTTTCGGTTGAATAGCGTGTTGCCTTCGGCGTCAGAGCCATGGGCCTGAAAAACCAGTTTGGCCAAATCCAGCCCGATAGTGGTAACTTCTTTCATGGAACGGTCACTCCTTGTGGCGTTTGCGACAACGACCACGTTAGCACTTTGATGCTGTCGGAGCGGGCCGTTCCACCTCATCAGGGGTCGG
>NZ_JBMDKV010000059.1:0-1264 GCF_057809895.1 Rhizobium sp. FG113
ACAGCCTGGCAGAGCTTACCGAGGAAGAGGCCGCAGCGCTTCGGGCATGGTATGGCAATGCTGCTTCCAACGCGGAGAAGGCGATGGCTCTCGCAGTCATCAGGCAAGCCAAGGTGATGAACGGCTGGATCGAGTGCGATTGCCTCGCCGGTCGGCCGCAGCCACTGCTCGCCCCGATCCGGCAGGAGCACACCTATACGCTGCGACGATTGACGTCGAAGGACGAGGATCCCCTCCGGCACGAAGAGCGGCCGAACCATGCGAGCACCTGTCCGTTTCACGTTGACAAGGACACCTCGCCGGCACTTGTCGATCGCAGCTACCACATTCGACCGGTTCGAAAATCCGATCGGAGCTACATCGATGCATTGCCGGCCATTCCCGACCGTTTGGCCGACGCCGCAGACGACGACATCTCCCGTTCGACGGAACGGAACGACCGACCGTCCAGACTCGGTGGCATCCTGTGGAGGCTGCTCGACGACGCCGGGACGAACGTCGTCCAACCGCTACAGGATAATCCCGATCTAACGCTTCGAAACCAGCTTTCGAGACTGCGCGCAGCCGCCAGGGACCTTCGGGTCTTGAGAACATGGTCCCTCAACGCACTGCTATCGACCTGGGCGGCCGATTACTGGGAGACCGACAGTCGCTGGCAACGTCTGCTCGAAACCTCACGTCCGGATTGGCCCGGAACGCTCCGCCGGACGGGCTTCATGCTGCTGTTTGCGAAGTCCGTATCGGCTCAAGAGATCATGCCGGCATCGTCCTCACGATCGATTGACGTGCTCGGAAAGGTAAGACAACCGTTGCGAGGCGATCCAAAACAACGTGGCCCATTCGTCAGCCTGCTGAACGTGGACTTTGGCGACGATGACGAGGGGCCGGTGCGCGCCGTACAAGCCTATGCCCAGCCGGTCTATAATGGCGACACGTTGTTTCCGGTGGAATCCGGTTTCGAAAGGGACGTCTCCCATCTCCTGTTCTGGCTTCAGGAATCCCTGTTCGAAGGCGTTCCTGATCTTCGCATCAAGATCACCAAACCGCTCTTTGCGTCCGAAACACCGCTTGGACCTTGCCGGCCAGATTTCGTCCTGGAGGCGAGCTATAAGGACCACCGACCCACGACGCTGATCATCGAGGCCTTTGGTATGGAAACCGAAGAGTATCGCGAAGCCAAGAACAAGACCGTGCCTCGCATGAAGCATCGTGAGCGTCCGGCGAACGCATTTTCGGGTGTGGAGAGATGGATGCTATAGGCCGC
>NZ_JBMDKV010000006.1:0-269507 GCF_057809895.1 Rhizobium sp. FG113
CCCCCCCCCCCCGCCGCGCGCCAACGGATAGGGACACATGAGCCAGACCAGCATAGAACAGGCCCCGACAAGCCGCCGCCCGCGGCTGCTGACGCCGCATCTCATGGCGCTGCCTGCCTTACTGTTCCTGGCTGTCTTCTTCGTCCTGCCGCTTTTCGACAACGGCATGCGCAGCGTGCTGGCGGAAGATGGCAGCTTCACCCTGTCGCGCTACGTCTCTCTGCTGACCGACAGTTTCTATCTCGGCATCATCGCCCAGACCGTGGCTCTGTCGGCCGGCGTCACGGTGATCTCGATCCTGATCGGTTATCCGGTCGCCTATTTCCTCGTGCGCAAGGCCGGACGCTGGGCAGGTCTCATCATCTTCCTGTTGATCGCCCCGCTTCTGACCTCGATCATCATGCGCACCTTCGGCTGGCAGGTGCTGTTTGCCCGCCGCGGCCTCGTCAACAATCTTCTGGTCGATCAACTCGGTATTCTGTCGGCGCCGCTGCGCCTGACCAACTCGCCGGAAATCGCCATTGCCGCGCTCGTCCACGTTCTCGTACCCTTCATGGTTCTGTCGATCGCGACGGTACTTCAGGGCATCGATACGCGGCTGGAAGAGTCGGCAAAGATCCTTGGCGCCAACCGGTTGCGCACGTTTTTCGAGGTGACCCTGCCGCTGTCGCTCGATGGCATCGGCACCGGCGCTATTCTCGTCTTCATGATCGCCAACGGCAGTTTCGTCACGCTGGTCCTGCTCGGCGGTGGCATGCAGACGCTGCCCTTGATGATCTACCAGCAGTTCAACACGACGCGCGATTTCGGCATGGCGAGCGCCATGAGCACCATTCTACTCGTCATCGCGGTCTTGTGCCTGTTCCTGCAATTGCGCCTCGTGCGCCGCAAGGGAGCCTGAGCGATGAAACGCGACTGGATCAATATCGGCCTTGCCGCCTTCGTCGTCCTCTTCTTCGTCTTCATGCTGGCGCCGATCCTGATCGTCGTCGTCGTGTCCTTCACGTCCGCCGGCTACGTCTCGTTTCCGATCCCCGGCTGGTCGATGAAGTGGTTTGCGCGGATTTTCGAGTACCAGCCGTTCATCGATGCGCTGATCGTCAGTTTCCAGATCGCCATCGGCGCAACGCTTGCTTCCTGCCTGATCGGCGTTCCGGCGGCGCTCTATCTGGCGCGCTCGCGCAGCGCCTGGGCGAGCGCCGTCATGACGTTTCTCTTGTCGCCGCTGTCCATGCCGATGATCGTCATCGGTTTCGCCTCGCTGTTCTTCCTCTCCTGGCTCGGCGTCGGCATCTCGTTCACCGCGCTGCTGATCACCCATACCGTCGTCTGCCTGCCCTACATCGTTCGCACGGTGGCGGGCGTCTATGCGGGCATGCCGCGCTCCTACGAGGAGGCCGCCGCCATCCTCGGCGCCAATCCGCTTTTGACCTTCTGGCATGTAACGCTGCCGCTGATCCGGCCGGGCATCATGGCGGGCTCGCTGTTTTCCTTCCTCACCTCCTTCGACAACCTGCCGATCAGCTATTTCTTCGGCAGCGCCGGCACCAATACGCTGCCGGTGGTCATGCTGAGCTATATGGAAAACCAGTTCGATCCGACGATCGCGGCGCTCAGCACGTTGCAACTCCTGCTCGCCGTCGTCGCCCTCCTGATCGTCGACCGCGTCTACGGCATCGAAAAGATGACGGTGGCGGGCTGATGATTTCGCTTGCTCTCGATCACGTCGTTGTCCTTGTGGCCGATCTCGACGCAGCAGGGCAGGCATTCGAGGCGGCCGGTTTCCATGTGACCCCGAAGACGCTGCACAGCGCCGCCATGGGTACCGCCAATCGCTGCGTCATGCTGGATGGCAGCTATATCGAGATCATGGGCATCGTTGCCGAGACGGACGCCAATACGACATGGAGAAAGCTCCTGTCGCAAGGAGCCGGCATTCGCGGCATTGCGCTCGGCAGCCGGGATATAGAGGCCTCGGCCGCAGCGCTTGCGTCAGCTGGTATCGGCGCGGAGCCGGTGCGACATTTTTCACGTCTGACGGCGGTCGGCGAGTTGCGTTTCTCCGTTGCCCGCATAGACCCGAAATCCACGCCCGGTCTGCAATGCCTTGTTTGCCAGCATCATACGGCCGAGCTTTTGTGGCTGCCGGAAACACTGGTGCATCCCAATGGCACCGCACGTCTGGCGTCCGTTATCCTGCCGCAGGCAGCATCGCTGTCGGACCTGCCGAAGGATGGCACGGGGGAGGGCGTCTCGATCGAGCCCGGCAGCAGCAAGCTTCTGCTATCGGGTTCCCAGGCGGGACATCATGATCTTCGCGAAACCTGCGGTGTTGAACTGGAGATCCTCGCAGAATGAGTGCGTGGCCTGCCGATAAACCTTCTTCCCTCTGGATGTCGCTGTCGCGTGAAAAATTCGAGGCGCCGGCCCTGCAGGGCGAAGCGGATGCTGACGTCGTCTTTGTTGGCGGGGGGATTTCGGGCCTTTCGACGGCGCTGGAACTGGCCCGCCGCGGCCGCCGCGTCATTGTGCTGGAAGCGACCCGTGTCGGTTACGGCGCATCCGGCCGTGCCAATGGCCAGGTCATATCCGCGCTCACCCGCCATGGGCCGGATGGGGTTAGGAAAGTCTGGCCGGGCGAACGGGGCGAACGGTTCATCACTCTCGTCAAAGGCGCCGCCGACCAGCTCTACGACCTAGTGGAGCGCTACGGCATCGATTGCGACGCGCGGCGAAACGGATGGGTTCAGCCGGCACATACGCCGGGCCGTGCCAAGCGTGTTGCAGGCCTTGCCGCGCAATGGGCGGCAAGCGGTGCCGAGACCGGCGCATTGTCGGCCGATGACGTTGCGCAACGCCTTGGCACAGCCGTTTATTGCGGCGGGTGGGAACATCGTCGTGGCGGCCATATAAACCCCTACGCCTTCACCGTCGGTCTTGCTCGTGGTGCAGCGTCGGAGGGTGTCGTGATCCACGAAAACAGCCCGGCCTTGGCGCTTGTGCGTGATGCCGAGGGCTGGATCGTCGAAACGCCGCAGGGCCGTGTTCGTGCGGCAAAAGTGGGGCTGGCGACGGCGGCCTGTACCGGAGATCTCTGGCCGGAACTTGCCCGGTCCATCGTGCCCGTCACCTCCTATCAGGCCGGTACGGAGCCGCTCGGAACACTCGCAGATACGATCCTGCCGAATGACGAGGCGTCGTCCGACACCCGCATGGACCTGCGCTATTTCCGCAAGACCCGAGACGGTCGGCTTGTTTCCGGCGGGGCGCTGGCGATCCAGCTTGCCGCGTCGCGCCGCCTGCCGAAGATGGTCGGCAAGCGGCTGAAAGAGATGTTCCCGGTGTTGCCGGACAACCCGATGACCTCATTCTGGGGTGGGCGCATCGCCATGACGGTCGACCGCTTGCCACGGCTTCACAGGCGCGATGACGGGCTTTGCGCCTGGATCGGCTGCAATGGCCGCGGTCTAGCGCTGGCCTGCGCCATGGCGCCGGTTCTGGCAGACGCCATCGAGGGCGTGCCGGACGAGGCACTGGCGCTTAAGCCTACCGCGCCGCCGCCGGTGCCTTTTCACGCCTTCGTCTCCCGCTTCGCCCGGCTCATCCTACCCTGGTACCGCTACAAGGACGGACGCGAGGTGTGATGGCTTTCGACACCGGCCGACCTTCCAGCCAAGGCTAACCTTTCTTCCCCCGTGCCCCTTCTTTCTTGAAAGTTGACGATGACTGAATTGATCGAAACCCTGGTCGGCGATGCCTCCGATGACCGGTTGAAACAGCTTCTTGCGCGCCGCGCCGAGCTGATGGCCTTGACGGAGGCCAGCCGCAAGGCGGTGCTGACGCCGGCGGAAGCCGGCGGCCTGTCGCATGCACTGCGGGCGCTGATTGCCGTGCGCGCGTCCGAGCGCCTCGGCGACATCAGGATGAAGGATCACTATTACGAGCATTTCACCCAGTGCGAGGATTTCTATGATTTCGTCGGCCTGGTCGATGCGGATGCAACATCGGGCGATCCATGGCTACAGGCGGTTCTCGATCATGCCGACATGCTGACCTGCCGTCCGCGCACGGCGACCAAGGCCGACATAGACAGGCTTCTTTCCGCCGGCGTCAGCGATGCTGATATCGTTCGGATTGCCGAACTTGCCGCCTTCCTCGGATACCAGGCCCGCCTTGTCGCCGGCCTTCGCCTGATGGAGATGAGCCGATGAGCGATGCTGTCCACGAATACACGACCGAAGTTCTCGATTGGCGCCCCTTCGTCACCCCCGTCAGGCTCGACGAGGCGACGCCGGAGCAGATGGAGGCGATGAAGATCACGCCGGCGAACAAGAAGATCTCTGATTACGTGCTGACGCTCGCGCATGATCCGGAATCGCTGCTGCATCGCTCGCCGCTGTTCAACGGCATCATGTACGGCCGCGACGGGCTCGATCGCGGCAGCCGCGAACTCGGAGCAATCGGCTCGTCTATCGTCAATCGCTGCATCTATTGCATTGCAGTCCATGCCCGTCACTACAACCAGGCGACCAAGACGACCGAGGTCGTCGAGGAAATTTTCGCCAACGAGACGGCGGCAAAGCTGCCGGAGCGCGAGCAGGCGATCTTCGATTTCGCCGTCAAGCTCTCCGCCTTTCCACCGGCTGCAACGGATGAAGACATGGCGCGCCTCAAGGCCGTCGGTCTCGACGAGGTGGAAATCCTCGACCTGATCCTGTCAACCTCGATCTTCGGCTGGGCGAACCGGCTGATGCATACGCTGGGCGAGCCAGTGTCTCTGAAATAGAGGCTGGCCGCGCTCCGAAGGAGATTTGCGAAGCATCTTCCAGGCGGCGGACTTATTGGCTGGGGCGATCCATGTCTTTGCCTGCGTGAACAACATCCTCCCCATCGCGATCGGATTGTCGCAGCATTTCGAGATGGCGATGGGAGGTTAGCCTGTTCGTCGTTCCAGCGTTCTCTGTCTGTCGAACCGACGATAGTTCGCGCCCGGATGCGGTGCCTGCAATCGCGGGCCATGGCCGAACAGCTTTTCGCGCAAGGTGCCCTGGCGATAATCCTTCTTGTAGACACCGCGCTTCTGCAATTCGGGCACGAGCAGGTCAACCGCGTCCTCAAAGCTTTCGGGCGTGATGGCATAGGCGAGGTTGAAGCCGTCGACATCGGTATCCTCGACCCATTCCTGCAACAGGTCGGCGACCGTCTGCGGCGAGCCGACAAAAACAGGGCCGAAGCCGCCGACTCCAACCCAATCGGCCATTTCACGCACCGACCAGACCTTATCAGGATCAATCGTCGTGAAGGTCTCGACGGCGGATTGCACCGCGTTGGTGTAGCGGTGGCGGAGCGGCTCGTCGGGCGAGAACTGGCCGAAATCGATGCCCGTCCAGCCGGAGATCAGCGCCTGCGCGCCCTCGAAGGAGGCGTAGCGGCGATAGTCGTCGAACTTCTTCTTCGCTTCCGCATCGGTCTCGCCGAGGATGACGGTCTGAAGATTGAAGGCGAGGATCTCGCGCGGGTTGCGGCCGGCGCGCTCGGCTGCCTCGCGGACATTGGCGACATAGCGCTTCAGCACCGGCTTGGAGGGGGCTGCGACGAAGATGCACTCGGCATGCTCGCCAGCGAAATCCTTGCCGCGGCTGGAGGCGCCGGCCTGGTAGAGCACCGGCGTGCGCTGCGGGGAGGGTTCACTGAGGTGAATGCCCGGCACCGTGAAATGCTTGCCGGAATGGCCGATCGGGTGGACTTTCTCCGGATGCGTGAAGATGCCGGCGGCGCGATCACGAACGACCGCGTCATCTTCCCAGCTACCCTCCCAAAGCTTGTAGCAGACTTCGAGATATTCCTCCGCCAGATCGTAGCGGTCGTCGTGCTTGGTCTGGGCGGATTGCCCGATATTGAGCGCGCCGCTGTTGAGATAGGAGGTAACGATATTCCACCCGACGCGGCCTTTGGTGAGATGGTCGAGCGTCGAGATGCGGCGGGCGAAGGTGTAGGGATGCTCGAAGGAGAGCGACGCCGTCAGCCCGAAGCCGAGGTTTTCCGTGACATAGGCCATGGTCGGGATCAGCTGCAGCGGGTCGTTGACCGGCACCTGCGCGGAATGGCGCAACGCCGCATCGACATTGCCGTGGAGCACATCGTAGACGCCGAGCACGTCCGCGATGAACAGGCCGTCGAACTTGCCGCGCTCCAGCGTTTTTGCCAGATGCACCCAGTAGTCCATGTCCTTGTAGGTCCAGGACTTGTCGCGCGGATGGCGCCAGAGGCCCGGCGACTGGTGTCCGACACAGTTCATGTCGAAGGCGTTCAATCTGATTTTACGGCTCATGTCATTCTTCCTGCGTATTGTCTGGGCGCGCGCCAATCAGGCGCCGCTGGTCTTTCGGTTGATGAAGCTGAAGGCGAGCACGGCGAAGATGAGCGTGCCGGTGCCGACCTGTTGCCAGTAGAAATTCAGCCCGGTAAGCAGCAGCCCGTTGGCGACGATGCTCAGCAGCAGTACGCCGAGCACGGTGCCGGCGATATTGGGCCGGCCGAGCGGCGAGAGCGTCGTGCCAATGAAGGTCGCGCCGATCGCGTTCAAGAGAAACGCGTTGCCGGAGGAGGGGATGTAGACGGTGACGGTGGCCGTCAGGATCAGGCCGGCGATGGCGGCGATAATTGCGGTCAGAATGAATGTCACGGCGACATGCCGGCCAAGGCCGATGCCGGAATAGCGCACCACGCTCGGCTGGATGCCGATCGCGAGAACCACGCGGCCGAAGCGCGTCCGGGCGAAGATGAATGCGGCGGCGGCGATGACGACGATCGCGATCAAAAGCGCCAGCGGAAAGCCTGATATCGTGCCATGGCCGATGAAGCGGAAGGCGTCGGGCACGCCCGATGGCGGCAGATAGACCGGGTTCCCGCCATTGGTCAGCAGCTGCTGGACGCTTCGGCCGATGAACAGGGTTCCGAGCGTCGCCAGAAACGGCGAGACGCCGATCCCCGAGATCAGCACCGCGTTGAAGGCGCCGACGACCGCGCCGGCGGCGAGGCCTCCCAGCAGGCCGATCGCAACCGGTTGCCCGGCGAGGACCAGCGAGACGAAGGCGAAGCTCGCGAAATCGACCGCCGTGCCGACCGAGAGATCGATACCGCCGGCCGATACCGCAAAGGTCATGGCCACGGAAACGATTGCAAGCAGCGTGAAGTTGTTGACGAGAAGGCTCTGCAGATTGCCTGCCGTCAGGAATGTCGGCGTCGCCAGGGAGAAGGCGGCAAAGACGGCGACGAGCGCCAGGATGAGGCCGTATCGCGCGAGACCTGAGAGTACACGGTGATGCCAGGGCGCGAGCGAAGGATGGGAAGCCGAAAGCGACATGGTCAGATCTCCCGCTTGCGCAGCAATGTCGTCGCCGAGACGACGATGAGGATGAGAATTCCCTGGACGCCGCTGACCAGCGTGCTGGAGAGGTTGAGGAGCTGAAAGCCGTTGACGAGGAAGCCGACGAGGAGCGCGGAGAGCAGCGTGCCAGTGATCGTCGGTACGAGCCTGCGGGAGAACACCGCGCCAAGAAGCGCCGTTACGACAACAGGAAGCAGCATCTCGCTCGAGCCTGTCGTGCTGCCGCTCAGATAGGACACCGACAATATGCCGGCGATACCGCCGCACAGGCCACTCGCCAGGAAGGCGCCGGCGAGCAGACGCTTCAGCGGCAGGCCAGCAGCGCGCGCGGCATCGGGGAATTCGCCGATCGCATAAAGCCGGAGGCCAAGAGGCGTGTATTGCACGATCGCGGTCACCACGGCGGTGAAGCCGAGCAGCACATAGGCGAGCACGGGAATGCCGAGCGCATCGGAAGCCGATAATGCCGTCAGGAAATCGGTGGACGCTGGAACGACGGTATTCTGCGTAAGCACCAGTTCGAGACCCGCCACGACATTCATCACGGCAAGCGTTGCAAGCAGCGGCACGATGCCGGCGAAGACGACGGCGGCGGCATTGACCGCGCCGATCGCCAGTCCCGTCAACAGACTTGCTGCAACCGCCACCTGATCGCCGTAGCCAAGTTGCGTGACGGTCGCATAGACGGCGGCGCTGAGGCCCATATTGGCGGCGAGCGAGAGGTCGATACCTCCCGTCACGACATTGGCGCCGCCGGCGACCAGAACGATGGTCAGGCCGATCGCCAGCACGCCCGAGATCGCCGACTGGCCGAGCACGTTGCCGATATTGCCGATGCTCAGGAAGTAGGGTGCGGTCAGCGAGAAAACGGTGAGGATGACCGCGAAGGCGATCAGCGAACCGAAGCGCAGCGATGCTGCCGCCAGATTGCGGGCGGAGCGTTCCTTGCTCTGTTCAGCGGTAAAGTCGGCCAGATCGCCGATGTGGATATCAGCCGACATGGCGCAATCTTTCCGAGGCGCCGGTCGATTCCGCCAGCACTTCATCCGTTGTGGTTTCCGAAGAGATGAATTCGCGCGTCACACGGCCGCGAAACAGCACCAGGATCCGGTCAGTGATCCCAATCAGCTCCGGCAGGTCCGAGGATAGAACGATGATGCCGGCGCCGCGTTCGGCAAGCTCGCCGATCAGCGTGTAGATCTCGACCTTCGAGCCGATGTCGACCCCGACGGTCGGCTCGTCGAGGAGATAGATTTCAGAGTGGCGGCTCAGCCACTTGGCGATCGCCACCTTCTGCTGGTTGCCGCCCGACAGCGTGCGCACTAGCGCATCGCGGCTAGCGGTCTTGATCTGCAGGCGCTTGATCACATCGTCGCTGTCGCGCCTCTCGCGCTTCCCGTTCAGCACGCCCAGATTGGTGTAGCGATCGAGGCTCGCGAGCGTGATGTTTTCCGCGACGCTGAGATCGAGCGCGACGCCGTGGCCGCGGCGATCTTCCGGCACCAGTGCGATCTGCCTGACGACAGCGGCCTCCGGCGTGCGCGCCCGATCCGCTGCGCCTGCGACCTCGATGTGGCCCGACTGCGCGCGTTCCAGTCCGAACAGCGTGCGCACGAGATCCTTGGCGCCCGAGCCGAGCAAGCCGGTAATCCCGAGCACCTCGCCCCGCCGGACCGTGAAGCTCACGTCGGAAAAGCGGTTTGTGGCGGTCAGTCCCTCGACCTTGAGAAGTTCTTCGCCGATTTCTACGCGTCGCTTGGGAAACATGTCGGCGATATCGCGCTCGACCATCAGTCGCGCGATGTCGTTCGCCGATGTCTCGGCAATCGGCGTCGAGGCGACGTCGATGCCGTTGCGAAGCACGGTGACGTGGTCGCAGAGCTCTTCGATTTCGTTCAGATAGTGCGAGATGTAGATGATGGTGACGCCCTCGTCGCGCAGGCGGCGGATCAGGCGGAAGAGGATATCGGCCTCGCGCCGCACAAGCGCCGCGGTCGGCTCGTCGAAAACCAGCACCTTAGGATGATCGAGCAATGCGCGCGTGATCTGGACGATCTGCTTCTCCGCGGTCGAGAGCTCCCCGATGAGGGCGTGCGTGGGAAGCTTGATCCCGAAATAGTCGGCCAGCGTCTCGTTCGCCTGCCGCTGCATCTTGCGGCGATCGAGGAATGGTGTTCCCGGAAGGCGCGGTTCGCGGCCGAGAAACAGCGCCTCGCCGACGGTGAAGGTCGGAACGAGCAGGCGGTCCTGGTGGATGAAATGGATGCCATGGGTTTCGGCGAGATGCGGCGTCAGGTGATCGATCCGCTGTCCCTCGATCTCGATCGTGCCCTCATCCTGCTGGTGCAGGCCGGCGAGGATCTTGATCAGCGTCGATTTCCCCGCGCCGTTTTGTCCGACGAGCCCGTGGATCGTGCCGCGCCTGATCGCCAGCGATGCGCCGGCCAGCGCCTGAGAGCCGCCGAAGCGCTTCACGATGCGGTCGAAGCGGATGATGTCGTCAGACCGCTTGGCGGGCTGCGGAGGAAGTATTGCCGTCATGTCGGGAACCCCAGTGGAGACGAGGGTGACGCGGCGGCTGCCGCATCACCCGTCCGCAATCAGCCGATGCCGAGCTTCTTGGTGACGTTGTTGACGTTGGCCTTGTTGGCGAGCAGCGCCGGCACGTAAGTCTCGCGCGGCAGCGTCTGGCCGGCGAGCAGCCTGGCGACATTGCGGATCGCCGTGCGGCCGATCTCGGCGGGCTGCTGGGCGGCGTTGGCGCCGGCCGGCGAATTCGGGTCGGCGACGAGCTGCAGGACCTCGGGGCTCCCATCCACGCCGTAGGTGCGGATCTCGGTGCGGCCGGCGGCGGAAAGCGCCTGCGTCGCGCCGAGCTGGGGAATATCCCAGGCCGACCAGATAGCCTTGATCGAACCCTTTTCCGGGTACTTGTTGAGGATCGCGGTGATCTGCGTGAAGGCGTCCTGAACGGTGTTCGGGATCACGTCGCGCAGTTCCGGCTGGATGATCTTCACCTTCGGGAAATACTTCACGACATTGACCAGCTGGTCGTAGCGGATCGCGCAGGGCGTGACGCCGTAGAAGCCGTTGAACACGACGATGTTGCCTTCGGCGCCGATGTCGGAGACCAGCTGCAGCGCCAGATCCTTGCCGATGCCCCAGTTATCGGAAGTCGTGTTGTTGATCGAGTTGGTCGAGCCGACATCGACGGTGAGAACTGGAATGCCGGCGTCGCGCGCCTTCTTCAGCCAGGGATCGATGACGCTGAGCGTGCCGAGAATCTGGACGATCGCATCGGGCTTCTGCGCCACCAGCGTCTGCAGCTGCGCGACGAGCTTGCCGTCGTTACGGCCGGCATCCACCGCGATCGGCTCACCGCCAAGGCGTTTCACTTCCTCGATCTGGGCGTTATAGGCCTGCAGGTCGAAATAGTGGTCGGTGCCGGTGGCGCTTATGGCGATGCGCTTGCCCTTCAGGGAAAGCCCCTCGTCGTCTGCAGCAGCAGCGGTGCCGGCGCTGGCGAGAAGGCTGGTGCCTGCGAAGGTCGCGCCAGCCACGGCGGCGAATTTCAGGATTTCGCGGCGGCCGAGGCCGGAAAAGATTGGTTCAGTCATCTCGATGTCCCTCAATGATCAATATCCATAGAATATGTAGATTAAATGGAATTGAGAGAAACGCTTTTCCAAAAGGCGGCGTCGGGAGGAAATGAACCGGAGGGAAGAAGGGGTACGGATAGGCGTTTTCAGTGGCGTTAGGAGAGGGTTTCAAAAGCATTGGAGCCGAAGAGTTGGCGGCCGATTCCGGATCGGCCTCCAACGGTGCGGGTACTGTCCCGAAGCTCAGCCGCCGTACTCGATGATCTCCAGGCCGGCATTGTAGTCGGTCGCGTAGATAAGGCCTGAGGCATCGACGAAGACGTCGGCGGACTGGATGACTTGCGGGCGTCCGGGGCGCTTGTCGGTCATGGCTTTCGGTGCGGCGGGCACGAGCGCGCCGGTCTCGACGGGGCGGTACGGATCGGAGATGTCGAAGGCGCGGATGCCGGCATTCTGCCAGGTCGCGAAAATCAGCGTCTCGGACACGAACGAACCTGGACGGTTCTCATGAAGGTTATGCGGCCCGAAATGGCCGCCCTTCTTGGTGTAGTCGACTTCATCGGGGATGGGGAAGGTGGAGATGCTGATCGGGTTCGACGGCTCGCGGATATCGAAGATCCAGGTGTGCTTGCGGCCGTCTTCTTCATTGTCGGCCACAGCCTCGTCGGCGACGACGAGCAGATCGCGTCCCGGCAACGGCAAAGGCGAGTGGGTGCCACCGCCATAGGGCGGAGACCAGTTGCGGTGCGCTATCAGCTTGGGCGCGGCGTGGTCGGATATGTCGAGCAGCGTCAACCCGCCGTCGCGCCAGCAGGCGTAAGCCGTGTTGCCGGAAACCAGCGCGTGATGCAGCGCATAGCGTTTGCCCTCCGGCGCGGTAGAGGTTTCGCCGGCCGCGCGGTTCATGCCCGGCAGCCACCAGCGCCCGACGATTTCGGGGCGTGTCGGATCGGCGAGATCGATGGTCACGAAAATGTAGTCGGAGAAGCCGTCGAGGAGCGCCGATGCATAGGCATAGCGGCCGCCGACATACCAGAGGCGATGGAAACCGATGCCCTCGACATCCAGCTGGCCGATCTTGCGCGGCTTGTCCGGCGTCGAGATATCGTAGACCGTCATGCCGGCCGTCCAGGATCGACCTGTCTTGCGACCAGCGACGGTCTCGCCGATCGATTTGGTGTAGTAGTCCTTCTCGCTGGAAAACGTCTCGACGTCGGCGAAGAGATCGAGCGCGTTGATAACGAGTAGCAGATCGTCATGCGTCTGCAGATGAATGTTCCAGGTGTTTGCGGGAGCTGGGATGTAGGTAACCGCGCTGGGCCGCTTGGGATCGCGTACATCGACGATCGAGAAGCCCTGCGACCAGGGATGGGCGACATAAGCATGTCCCCGATGCACCATCAGCTGCAATCCGTCGCCACGTCCACCAATGTCGGAGTGCCCGATCAGCTTCATGTTGCGGGCGAAATCCGGGTGTGGGAGGTCGAGGCTGTCAGCCATGTGGTCACCTGTAAAATATGAATTGAACATAGAAAAGCGCCGCCTCGACGGGCGGCGCTTGATTGTCTCGAATGCTTAGTTCAGCGGCTGGATCCACGGCGCGGTCGCCGCATCGCTCTTCAGGAAGGCCGGGAATTTCTGCTGCAGGTCTTCGATCTTGGTGATCTTGTTGTTGATGAGATCGTCACGGGTCACCAGCGTCGGCTTCAGGAGCACGGAGCGGCCCGGGAACTGGCCGGCGATATCGAGCGATACGGCGCGGACCGAGACTTCACCGACGACGGCGGCGTTGGTGGCGGCGGTGGCAACCCAGGCGCTGTCGGGTTCGATCATCAGCTGGATATCGGCGGTCGAGGTGTCGACGCCGTAAATCTTCACCTTGTCGGCTACGCCGAGCTCGTCGATAGCGAGCTTGGCTCCCTTGGCGAATTCGTCCCAGGGCGTGAAGATCACCGAGATATCGGGATTGGCGCGAAGCACCGCCTTCGTCTGGTCGGCCACGGAGGCTGGAACCGTATCGTTGACCACGCCCCACACTGCTTTTTCCGTCAGCTTGTGCTTGGCGACGAAATCCTTCCAAACGGCATAGCGGCGATCGAGCGGCGCGAAGCCGGCGACATAGACGGCGCCGCCGACGAAGCCGTCGCCCTTGTCCTTGACCGCCTGCTCGAGCACGAGGCTTGCCATGTCCTTGTCGCTCTGTTCGATCTGCGGGATCGCCGGGTTGTCGAGGTCGACGTCATAGGCCACGACCTTGATGCCGGCATCGAGTGCCTTCTGCGCGACGTCCTTGAGCACCTCGGGGCGGCCGTTGTTGATGATGATGCCATCGACGCCAAGGTTGATCGCCTGCTCGATCAGCGTGCGTTCCGTGTCATTGTCGTTGCGGGCCTGGGAGATCGTCGTCTTGATCCCGAGCGCGTCGGCCTGCCGCTTGATGCCGGCCTCGAAGGCCTGCAGCCAGTCACCGCCGCCGAGATAGCTGACAACCGCGATATTGACCTGGCGCTTGTCGAACGGCGCCGGCGCGCCTTCGATGCCGGCTGCGAGGCTGGAGCTTGCAAGCAGCGCGCCCGAGATGAGCGCGGCGGCAAAGGATTTCAGTGTCGTCTTCATAGGTCAGCCTCTCCTTGGGCTATGGCGTGTCATTGTTGTTCGTTCATGGGTTGGCTCGACCGAGGCCGTAAGTGAGCGCGAGCGCGCCCGCCAGCACGGCGCCCTTGACGAAATCCTGGGTGTAGTAGGGTGCATTCAGCATCGTCAGGCCGTTGAGCAGCACGCCGACGAAGACGGCGCCTACGATCGTGCCGAGAACGTTCGGGCGGCGAAGGCCCATGACGGTAAAGCCGATCAGCGAGGCCGCGACGGCATCCATGAGCAGCGAGCCGCCCGATGACACGTCGCCACGCCCGACGCGGGCGGCAACGATGATGCCGCCGAGCGAGGCCAGCGTTCCCGAGATCACGTAGGCCAGCGTCTTGAGACGCGTGGTGGAGGCGCCGGCGAGGCGGGTGGCGACCTCGTTTCCGCCGGTGGCAAACAGCAGCCTACCGATGCGCGTACGCTCCGTCAGGACGTAGAGAACAATCGCGACCAGGATCATCAGGACGACGGCCACCGGAACGGTGCCGGCGATGCTGTAGCGGCCGATCAGCAGGAAGCGTGGATCGTAGACGCCGGGCGCCGTCGAGCCATCAGGCAGGATGAGGCCGGCCGAGATCGAGCGACCCGCGGTCGGGATCAGCTGCAGTCCCGATAGCAGGAACATCATCGAGAGCGTCGCCAAGAGATCGGGCACCTTCAACCGAACGATGACGAAGGCGTTGATGAGGCCGATGAGCGCGCCGAAGGCGAGCACCAGCGGGACGGTTGCGAAAGCGTCGAGCCCGAGCACGATCATCGCATAGCTGGCGGCCATGACGCTGGAGGCGGCCACCGCACCGATCGAGAGATCGAAGCCGCCGACGGCAAGGGTGACCGTGACCCCGGCGCCGAGAATGGCGACAACCGATACCGCCTGCAGGATACTCATCAGGTTGTTGATGTTGATGAAGGCCGGCTGCGCGGCGGTGAAGCCGATCACCAGCGCGATGAGGAGCAGGAAGACCGCGCCGGAGCGGATCACCGCAGCCACGCGGCTCAGAAACGCGCCTGTGCCCTGCGGCGAAGGCGTCGCGCCAATGGTTTCATCTTGGATGGAGCTCATGCTGGAATTCCTTCGGCAGCGGTTTGGTCTTCGTGTTCTTGCGCGGGGCGGACGCTGTGGTGATCGATGACGAGGATGCGATCGGCGACCTCGAAGGCCTCTTCGGGATCGGAGGTTGCGATCAGCGTGGCGCGATCGCCCCGCCCCCTGATGGCTTCGATGATGTCCTGACGGGCGCCGACATCAACGCCCTGGAACGGCTCGTCGAGCAACAGCAGTCGGCTCGGCTCCGCTTCCCAGCGGGCTAGAACCGTCTTCTGCTGGTTGCCACCGGAAAGGGTCCAGATCGATGCGTCGGGACCGGAGGCCTTGATGCGTAGCCTCTTGATCGCCTGTTTCGCCTCGCGTCGTTCGCGGTTGCCCCACAGGAAACCCCGCGGGTACCATTTGCGCAGGTGCGGAAGGCTGATTGTCGCCGCCACGCTGTTTCCTGGCCACGACGGCGGCATCAGGGAAGAATGGTGGCGATCCTCGGCGGCCATCACGACACCGGCCGCAATCGCAGCAGCGGGACCGCTGGGTCGGTAGACTTGGCCTTCGAGTGTCATGGTGCCTGAGGCCAGCGCTCCCGTCCCAAAAATGGCGGACAGCAGCCGGCTCTTGCCGGCGCCGAGCACGCCGGTGATGGCGACGACTTCGCCCTCGCGGATGGAAAGGTCGAATGGCACACTGTTGGCGAGAAGCTTGATATTCGCCATCTCGAAAATGACGCGGCCCGTTTCAGCGCGCGTATCCGGCCGGGCTTTCTCCAGCTTGCGACCGATCATCGTCTCGATCGCAGCGCTGAAGTCGATCGGTCTTTCGAAGGCGCCGACCACACGGCCGCCGCGCATGACCAGTGCCCGATCGGCGATGGCCTGCAGGTCGGCGGTCCGGTGCGAGATATAGAGAACGGCGAGACCCTGCGCGCGCAAGCGTAGCAGGATATCGAACAGCCGCTGGCTTTCCTCGATCGACAGGCTGGCTGTTGGCTCATCGAGGATCAGCAGGTCCGCCTTGTTGGCAAGCGCGCGCGCAATCGCCACCAGTTGCCGATCGGCGGCGCCGAGGTCCGCGAAATCGCGATCGAGCGGGAGTTCAAAGCCTGCGGCGTCTAGCATGGCCTTTGCCTGCGCGCGGACCGCCCGTCTTGAGACGAAGAACGGCTGGCTGCGGTCGGTGAAGCGATTGAGGAGCAAGACATCGGCGACCGTCAGCCCCGGTGCGCCGACCAGATCGGTTGATTGATGCACGGTCACGATGCCCCGCGCCGCCGCTTCCGCCGGCGTTCGCGGCGCAAAGGGCCGGCCATCAAGGGCGACGATACCGCCATCGGCGGAGAGCACGCCGGAGAGGATTTTCACGAGTGTCGATTTGCCCGCGCCGTTCGCGCCCATAAGCGCGACGATCTCGCCGCGGGCGATCGATAGCGAGGCACCCGACAGCGCACGCGTTGAGTCAAAACTGCGGGATAGATTTTCAACGGAGAGCAGCGGCATGGGCGAACTACGAGTGAGGAGGATCGAGAGGTGACGGTTGGGAGGCATCGCCTTGATTTAGATGTCTTTTACGCGAGCTATTCGTCTTGATTTGCCCTCAACGAAACCGGTTTCATTGACGACAAGTTGCACCGGAACCCGGTGTCGCGACAGGCAAAGCGTTTCCCGCCCTGCACGCAAACCGCACAAAGTTTTTCCCGTTCAGCGGAAATATCGGAGCAATTTGTCTACTAAAAACGTAGAAAATATACCCTAATGAAAATGCGGGTGAAAAGCCGCGGATAACTTGGATCTTTTTAGGAGCGCATCATGAAGACCTTCAGCCGCCTGGCGCTTTCTGCCGCCGCGATTTCATTCGTTGCCTTGAGTGGTGTTCATGCCGAAGGGCTCGCCGGTGCGCCTGCGCCATTCGACAAGGGCGGCGTCAAGCTTGCCCTGATCAGCTACATTTCGGCCGGAGATTTCTTCCAGGCCTATCAGGCCGGCGCGGAGGCGCAGGCAAAGGCGCTCGGTATCGACCTTCGCATCTTCCCAGGCCGCCAGAACGCCGCCGAACAGCGCGAGCAGATCCTGCAAGCCGTCAATCTTGGCGTTCAGGGGATCGTCGTTGACCACGGTCTGCCGGAATCGCTTGGCGACGTCGTGCAGCAGGCGCTCGACAAGGGCGTGAAGGTCGTCGCCTTCGACGTCAATTTGAACAATCCCAAGATACCGCAGGTCGAGCAGAGCGATCATGAGCTTGCCAAGCAGGCGCTTGAGCAGGCGGTGAAGGAAAACGGAGCGAGCTTCAATGCCGGTTATGTCTATGTCGCCGGTTTCGCGCCGCTCGACCGCCGCAACGAGGTCTGGGAAAAATTCAAGGCCGATAACAAGGGCGTTGTCGAGAAGGCACGCTTTGGCAATGTGAGCGACACGACCGCGACATCGACGGCGGACCAGGCGAAGGCGGCGCTGACGGCGAATCCCGACATCAGCGTCGTCTTCGCTCCCTATGACGAGTTCGCCCGCGGCGTGAAACTGGCGGCTAACGACCTCGGCATCGCATCCAAGCTGAAGATCTATTCCGCCGATGTCTCCACGGCCGATATTCAGGAGATCACCGAGGAGGGAAGCCCCTGGGTGGCGACCGTCGCGACCAATCCTGCCGTCGTCGGCGCCGTATCCATTCGCGCCGCGGCCCTGCAGATCGCCGGCGAAGAAGTTCCCCGCAACATCACGGTGAAGCCAACGCTGCTGACACAGGCGGCGCTGAGGTCGGCGAACGTCAAGACGATCGAGGATCTCGCGAAGAAGCTGCCCGAGTTCAACACCAGCGATGTGGTGACCGCTCCCTGGATCCCGGCAAAGCTTTTCTGACCGCAGGCACACCAGTCCGGCGGATCACCTGCCGGACTGCTCTATTTTCAATGGGAGTTTTCGATGAGCCAATCCAATGTCATTCATGTCGCGGCACGAGGCGCGACAAGGGCCGAGCTTTTCGCGCGGGCGGAGGAGATTTCAGCTGACCTCGCAAGCCGAGGCGCCGAACTCGACCGTGACGGCCGCCCGCCGCTCAGTGAGATCGTCAAGCTCAAGAATGCCGGGCTGCTCAACGCGCTGCATGCTTCGGCGATCGGCGGAGGCGGCCTCGACTGGGTCGATGGCTTGAAGCTCGTTCGCATCCTGGCCCGTGGAGAAAGCTCGATCGGGCAGCTGCTCGGCTATCACTTCGTCAATAGCCAGTACATCTACTGGGCGATCGAGGACGCGGCTCGTGCCAATGCGCTTGGCACCGAAACGGTCGCCAAGGGCCTTTACTGGGGTGCCGCCGTCAATCCTCGCGATCCGGGCCTCACACTGACGAGGCGTGGCAACGGCTATGTGCTGAACGGCCGCAAGTCCTTCTCCACCGCGGCGCGGATCTCCGATTATATCAACGCCAATGCCACGCTGGACGGAAAGATCGCGAGTTTCGCGGTTCCCACCGATCGGCCGGGCTATATCGCCAACGACGACTGGGACAACATCGGCCAGCGTCTCTCCGACAGCGGCAGCGTCGAGTTCCGGGACTTCCCCGTTTATGAGGAGGATTTGATTGGCGCACCAGCGGACGAGGGAGCAGCACCCCCGGTGCTGGCGAGCTTCAACACACCGCTGATCCAGCTTGTTTTCGTGAACTTCTACCTCGGCACCACCGAAGGCGCTCTTGCGCAGGCGGTCGACTATGTCAGGACGACCACGCGCCCCTGGGTCACGTCGGGTGTCGCCCGCGCGCAGGACGATCCCTACATCCTCGAGCGTGTCGGAGAGTTTACGGCGTCGGTGAAGGCCGCCGCTGCCTTGGCGGATCAGGCGGCCGGTGCGGTTCAGGCTGCGCTGTATCGAGGTGTTGACGTCACGGCGCGCGAGCGCGGGGAAGCGGCCGCTGAAGCCTATGCCGCCAAGGTGCACGCCACGAATGTGTCGCTCGACATCACTTCCCGTGTCTTCGAGCTGACAGGTGCCCGTTCGACGGCGCAATCCTATCGTTTCGACCGCTACTGGAGAAACGTTCGAACGCACACGCTGCACGATCCCGTCTTCTACAAGGCCAAGGAAGTCGGCGAGTTCGTTCTCAACGACAAGATCCCCGAAGTCAGCCTCTATAGTTAAACAGTGGTCCTCCCGACCCTAGATAGCCCCGTCGCATGCGGCGGGGCTATTTTCGTCTCTCAGAGGGCACCGCTTCTCGGCGGTACTGCGCCGTTGAGATGATAGTTGCCAACCACATGGTATTTCCAGCGCACCGGATCGTGCAGCGTGTGCGTCCGTGCATTACGCCAGTGGCGGTCGAGGTTGAGGCCTGTGCTCGTGGAGGCCGTACCGGCAAGTTCGAAGAGGGCGCTGGAGGCGTCGAGGGCGATTTCCGATGTCAGCACTTTCGCTGCCGCCACGGCGAGCGTTGCCGCAACGACGTTTTCCTCGGTGGTGTCGATCTGGGGGATGTCCACCTTGTTTCCGGCTCGTTCGACCAGCGCGGACGCCGCTTCCAATCTGATCGCAATTTCGCCGGCCTTGGCGATGGTCAGCGGGTCCTCGGATGCCCGCTCAACGCCACTGTTGGTCCACGGCCGCGATCGGGTCTTCACGAACTCGACCATTTCTTTAAAAGCCGCGCGGGCAATGCCGAGGTCGATCCCCGCATGGATGATCTGCCCCACCGAGCCAATCGTCGTCGGTCGCTCGAAACCTTTGTGATGGTGTACGACGGCATCGGCCGGGACGTAGACATTGTCCAGAATGGTCGTGCCGCTGCCGGTCGTGCGTTGCCCGAAGCCATCCCAGTCATCAAGGATCTCTACGCCATCGCTCCCTTTCTGGACGAAAGACATGGTCAATCGATCGTTCTCGTCCAATGCGAAAACCGTGATCCAGTCGGCAAATATGACGCCGGTCGAATAGAACTTGCGGCCATTGATGCGATAGCCGAGCCCATCACGGACAATTCGGGTGTTGTAGTGCCCGACGGTCTTGGTGCCGCGTTCGGAAAGTGCGTTGCCGAACCGGTCGCCGGCCAGCGCGCGTGCGAAGAAGAAGCGCTTCTGTTCTTCCGTGCCATCCGTTCTAAGCGCTTCGAGAATGTAGAAATGGTTCTGTGGGATCTGGCCGATCGATGCATCTGCCTCGGCAAGAATGGCGGTCACCTCGGCAAGCACGCTGTTGGAAACATCGATCCCGCCATATTCGTGAGGAACCGTAATCGCCAGAAGACCTGCCCGCGATAAGGCATCCAGCTCGTGATGAGGAAGCAAGCGCTCCTGGTCGCGCAACGACGCTTCAATTTTGAAGCGGTCTGCCAACACGCGAGCCGCCGAAATCGCTTCTTCCTCATTTGTCAGGCGTGCTGACCGTTGTTCAATTCGATCTATCTGATGTCGTGCCATGCCGTTTCCTTCGCTCCGGATTGAAGCAATAGGGGTGCAAGAAGTCTCGTCAGAATAAAAGACGATAAAATCTATATATTATATTGCAGTGAGAATGTCTTTGCGCTTCACCTGGCGAACGCATTGCGGCATGAACGTCTTGCGCAATGACGACTGGAGCGCGCTGCGAAATCTCACACGTTCTCTCGCGTATAGAGGTTGAAGGGGACGATTTTCGTATAACTGGCATTCGCTTCCTTTGAAGCGACCGCGCTGATCATCCCGGTGATCGCCTCGCCGGCGAGCTGCG
This sequence comes from Rhizobium sp. FG113, assembly GCF_057809895.1. NCBI lineage: Bacteria > Pseudomonadati > Pseudomonadota > Alphaproteobacteria > Hyphomicrobiales > Rhizobiaceae > Rhizobium > Rhizobium sp. FG113. The sequence continues at coordinate 20,365 of NZ_JBMDKV010000006.1, forward strand.
CGAGCGGATGCGAGATCGATAGGGTCAGCGCGCCGTCGAGCAGGGCCGACCGCACATTGTCCATCAGTTCGTATCCCACCACCACAAGCGTGCCGGCACGCCCTGTCGTGCGCAGCGCGGCGAGCACGCCGCTAATCCCGCCGCCGGCCACATAGAGCCCCGCAAGATCCGGATGGTCGCTCAATACCCTCTCCGTCATCTCCTCGGCGACCGCGGAGGATTCGAATGTCGATAACGGTTCAAGCAGCGTGAAGTCCCTGGCATGCTCGCGAAAATAGGATCGGAAGCCGGTCTCGTTCATTTCCTGGTTCCGAAAGCGCGGATTGCCCACGAGGAGCGCGATTTTTCCCGGAGACTTGCAGATGTGGTGAAAAGCCCAGGCGGCGGTCCTTCCTACCTTCCAGTGATCAAGGCCGATGTAGTGGATTTGGCCGGTGGCGGCGAGCTGAGAGATCAGCGCGAAGACGGGAATGCCGCGCGCCTGGATTTCCTCCATCGCCTTGGTAACAACGGGATGCACGGCAGTCGTCACGCACACTGCGTCGCATTCGTTTGCGAGGGCCAAGGCGCGCTCCGCCGTGTTCTGGGGAGACAAATCCTCCAGATGTTCGATCCGGAGTTCGATATCGAAAGCCTCTTGTGCCTGCGCTGCCTCCGTAAGCGCGCGTGCCACCAGCTGATAAAACGGGCGGTGTGGTTGAAGAAGGATGACCCCGAAGCGATATCGCGGCCGCGCAGCGTTGTTGCGCGCCGCAATCGCTCCCAGCCCGTAAAAGCCGATCGCTTCAGCCGCCTCGCGCACCTTCTCGCGCGTCTTCGCGCTGACGCTTTCTGCGCCCGACAATACCCGGTTGGTCGTCGCCACGGAGACGCCGGCCTTTTCGGCGACGTCGCGGATTGTCGGTCTCTTCATCATGGCTCCGTGATACGAAATGTATCATTGTTCGAGTTTTCTGAGATGAATGATACGAACGTATCTTGCGAAAGAAATGCGCCTTGATTTGGCGGGCGTCAAGTTGGCATTGTACCGGTCAGAGGAAGGCGGGTGAGCGCGGTAGCGATCGCTTGGCTCGGGAGGAAATGGTCTCGACATCGTTGGTTTGATCGCTTTGGGCACGTGCCCGAAGACGGTGGAACTTTGCCCCGATGTCGGGCGGCCTCCCGCCATGAAGAACATTGGACAAGCGGCGTCCGGGAGGTATGAGGATGGATGATCTCAAATATGGAAAGCGCAACAAGCGCGGAGACTGGGCGCCGAACGGGCGCATCGAGATAGCGCCGTTCTGGTCGTGGCCACCGAAAATTCCATCCATCCTGAAGTGGCTGCCGGAATATATCTGGCCGTGGAATGCCTTCCACATGGCGACGGCTCTTCTCTACTGGTTTTACGTCGTGCCCGACGTGGAAGTGATGAAGACGCTGAGCTGGGGCTGGGCGCTTTGGCTCTACGCGGTCAATGCCACCGCCATCTTCGTCTTCTACGGCTCCGTGGAATTCTTCTTCTACGTCAAGCGCAGGCAAGGCAACCGGTTCAAGTACAACGCCAAATTCCCCGGCGAGCAGCCGTCAGATGTGTTCTGGTTCAAAAGCCAGAACATCGACAATTTCCTGCGTTCGTTCTTCCTGTCGATCCCGCTCTGGACAGTCGTCGAAGTGGCCTTTCTCTGGGTCTTTGCCAATGGCTGGGTGCCGTGGCTCACCTGGGCGAACAATCCCTACTATCTGGCGTTTCTCGTCGTCGCCGCGCCGATGATCCATGAAGTGCACTTCTTCATCATCCACCGGCTGATCCACTGGGGACCGCTCTATCGCTGGGTTCATTCGGTGCACCACAACTCGGTGAACCCGTCGCCTTGGTCGTCGCTGTCGATGCATCCGGTCGAAGGCTTTCTCTACCACGCCGTCGCCCTGTGGCACCTCGTGATCCCGTCGAACCCGATCATTGCGCTGTTTCAGCTTCACATTGCCGGCTTCGGCGCGGTCAACGGGCATATCGGCTTCGACAAGCTTGAAGTCACCGAGGATACGCCGCTCGATACGCATGCCTATGCCCATTACCTGCACCACAAGTATTTCGAGGTGAACTACGGCGGCGACGGTCTGATCCCGCTCGATAAGTGGTTTGGCACCTGGCACGACGGCACCAAGGAGGGCGACGTGCAGATGGAGGCGCGCTTCGAGAAGAAGAAGGCGCGTGTGAATGCCAAGGCGGCTCGCGCGAACTCTTGAGCAGACAACGACCCAAGGTACCCGCGAGGAGGCGGGTGCTTGAAGGGGAAGCATCACATCTTTGAACCCGCCATCCGGCGGAAACTGGGGGAGGAAACCCGATGACAATGCTGACCACCATCACCAAGGCCCTTGCGGCTACGGTTGCTATCTGTCTCACCGCAGGCGTGGCGCTGGCCGCCAATGTCGCCGTGGTCGGTGGCAAGACGGACGATGCCTTCTGGACCAAGATCAAGAAAGGCGTCGATGACAGCCGCTTCGTCATCGAGGCCAATGGCGGCAAGGTGACTTATCTTCAGCTGCAGACCTACGACAATCTCGGCCCCGACGCTGCCGGTCTGGTGCGCACCGCGATCAGCCAGGGCGTGACCGGGCTGGTCGTCCCGAACTGGGTTCCGGAGGCCGAGGACGAGGCGATCAAGGCCGCGACCAGCGCCGGCATCAAGGTCATCCTCATGAATGCCGGCTCGCTCGAAAAAGCGAAGGAGCTCGGGGCAATCAACTATGTCGGCTCGGATGAATATATCGCTGGCGTTGCGGGCGGCGACTACTTCGGCAAGGGTGGTCAGAAGAATGTGCTCTGCGTCAACACTCTGCCGGGCAGCGCTAACCAGGAAGCCCGCTGCAAAGGCGTGATCGACGGCATCACCAAGGCGGGCGGCACCGGCAAGCAATTGCCGCTCCCGGCGACGAGCTTTGGCGATCCGACCGCCATTGCCGAGGCCGTCAAGGCGACGCTGACGCAGGACGGCACGATTGACGGCGTGATCACCATCGGCGCCGGTGATGCGGATGCGGCCGCAAGCGGCATTCAGCAGGCCGGCAAGGTCGAGAGCGTCAAGCTCGGCTCCTTCGACTTCAACGAGGCAGCGCTCGACCGCATCAAGAACAAGGCGCAGTTCTTCGCCATCGACCAGCAGCCCTACCTGCAGTCGCTCCTCTCCGTCACGCTGCTTGCTTCTCACATCGATTTCGGCACGGACCTTCCGGTGAAGCCCGTTCTGACCGGACCGGGTATCGTCGATGCCTCCAACATCGAATCGACGCTGCAGGGCGTATCGAAGGGCGCCCGCTAAGAACGCGCGCTCGCCGGCCGCTCCCTGCACCTCCCAGGGAGCGGCCTTACGACAACCCGCAAGCCGGGAAGGGGAACCATCATGAGTTTGAAAACCGCAAGCCAGCCAATCGCCATGGCGCAGACACCGAAAGTAACGTCCGTCACCAGCTTCTCCGTTGGCGGCCTGTTCCGCAGGCCCGAAGCCGGGGCCTTTCTCGGCCTCGTCGGCGTCTTCGCCTTTTTCCTCGTCTTCGGAAGCATGGACTTCCTGAAGCCGGCGGGGGCCGCGAGTTGGCTGAACGTCGCTGCCAATCTCGGCATCGTCGCATTTCCGATCGGACTGCTGATGATTGCCGGCGAACTCGATATCTCCATCGGCTCGATGATTCCGGCCGGCTCCATGACCGTCGCGATCATCTCGGGCTATTACGGAATGCCCATCTGGCTAGGGATCGCGGCCTCACTGGGCCTCGGAGTGCTGGTCGGCCTGATCAACGGCTACCTCGTCATCCGCACCAATGTGCCGTCGCTGATCGTCACGCTTGGAACGCTCTTTGCGGTCGCGGGCTTCGTGCTCGGTCTATCCGTCCTACTGACCGGCACCACCAGCGTCGCGCTCAAGGCGCCGGAACTGGCTAAGTTCTTCTTTGGCCAGTTCGTCGGGAACACGTTCCAGGTGATCATCTTCTGGTGGCTGGCACTGACGGCGATTTATGTGTTCTTCATTCATTTGTCCCCATTCGGCAACTGGATCTTCGCCATGGGTGGAGACAGGATCAGCGCCCGCAACGCCGGCATTCCCACCACCAAACTCACGGTCGCGCTCTTCGTGCTCTCCTCGACCAGTGCCGCCTTCGTCGGCATGTGTCAGGCAATCCTGTTCAACTCCGCCCAGGTCTCCGCCGGCATGTCCTTCATCTTCAACTCGATCATCTCGGTGGTCGTGGGCGGCGTGCTTCTGACAGGCGGGTTTGGTTCCATCATCGGCATCTTCTTCGGCACGATCACCTTTGCGGTCGTCAACCAGGGCATCTACTTCACGTCCTTCGACCGTAACTGGTCGAGCCTGATCATCGGCGTGATGCTGCTGCTTGCGGTGCTGATGAACAACACCTTCCGCAGCATGGCGCTGTCCTACGCGCCAAAGAAGAAGTGAGGTTGGTCATGTCCACACCCATCCTGACGCTTAGAAATATCTGCAAGTCCTTTGGCCCGATCGATGTCCTCAACGACATCTCGCTGGATATCTGTCCCGGCGAAGTGCTCTGTCTGCTCGGTGACAACGGCGCCGGCAAATCGACACTCATCAAGACGCTCTCCGGCGTCTATCGCCCGAACTCGGGCACGATGGAAATGGACGGCAAGCCCATCGAGTTCAACGGCCCACGCGATGCGAGCAGCCGCGGCATAGCGACGGTTCACCAATTCGGCGGCACGTTTCCGCTGATGTCGATCGGCCGCAGCTTCTTCGTCGGCGTCGAACCGACCAAGGGGTGGGGGCCGTTCAAGATCTTCGACCGTAAGAAGGCCAATGAGATCGCCGTCAAGGCGATCAGGGATTTCGGCATCACCCGTATCGATGACGGCGACCGGCTGGTGGGTGGGCTGTCGGGAGGGGAGCGGCAGTCGCTCGCGATCGCCCGCGCTGTCCACTTCGGTGCCAAGGTGCTCATCCTGGACGAGCCGACGGCGGCGCTCGGGGTGAAGCAGGCGACCCATGTGCTCAGGATCGTCAACGAGGCGAAACGCCGGGGCCTGGCGGTTGTCTTCATCACCCATCAGGTCATGCATGCCATGGCCGTGGGCGATCATTTCGCGGTGCTGATCCGCGGCGCGATCGCGGCGGATTTCCGCAAGGGCGAGAAGACCCGCGAGGAAATCACCGACCTGATGGCGGGTGGCGAGACCATGGCGGAGCTCGAGGCCCAGATCGACGGCTACCGCACCACGCATGATGGCCACGCGCAGCTTTCCAGCGCGGCCGGCTGATGTCGACTATTCATGAACTGAAATACCGAAGGATGAGATGATGGGGACTTGGACCCGCGCCTGCGCAACCGACGATGTCGAACTCGAAGAGCAGATCCGTTTCGATCAGGGAGGACGCACCTTTCTGGTGAACCGCAGCCCCGAGGACGAGTTCTTCTGCATCGACGGCATCTGCACGCACGAGCATGTACATCTTGCCGAGGGGCTGGTGATGGACGGCACCATCGAGTGCCCGAAGCACAGCGCGCATTTCGATTACAAGACCGGCGAGGCCAAGCGCGCGCCTGCCTGCATCAATCTGAAGACTTGGCCGGTGAAGGTCGAGAATGGCGACGTTTTTATAGAGATCTGATCACATGACACAGTTTGCTTTAGCGGCTTGCGCCGAAATGATCTGGCGGGACCGCCCCATCGAATGGCGCGCCTCCCGTCTCAAGGATATGGGCTTCGGCGTCGGCCTTTGGAACTGGCCGGACCATGATCTTGCCAAACTCGAGGCGACAGGCGCCTCCTTCACCATCATGAACGGCTACCTCACGGGGCGGCTGACGGATGACGAAGGAGCCGACGAGCTTCTACGCAGTGCACGCGAAACGGCTAAGGTCGGAAAGCGGCTCGGTGTCCAGCGTCTCAACCTCCACGGAACAGGGCTCGGAGAGGGCGGTCTGCCGGTCGAGCCGATAGAGGTGGTTACCGGCGCCATGTGGCTGAAGGCGAGTGACACGCTGCGTCGTATCGCCGACATGGCCGAGGAGGAGAACGTGACCTTCACGCTCGAGAACCTCAACCTGCCGGTCGATCATCCGGGTGTCCCCTTCGCTCGCGCCGAGGATACGCTGGCGCTCGTCTCCAGCATCGACCATCCGCGCCTGCGGCTCAATCTCGACCTCTATCACGCGCAGATCGGCGAGGGGAACCTTATCGAACTCTGCCGCAAATCCTTGCCCTGGATAGGCGAAATCCAGGTCGCAGATGTGCCTGGTCGCTGCGAGCCGGGAACGGGCGAAGTGAACTGGCACGGTATCGCCAAGGCGCTGAAGGCCATGGGTTACACCGGTCCGGTCGGCATGGAGGCCTTTGCTTCCGGTGACCCGGAAGCCGCACTCACAGCTTTCCGCAACGCTTTCATGGTGTAGTCCAATGGTTCACAAGAATACCCGACCGACTGTCGCCGACATACGCGCCATGAAGGCGCGGGGCGAGAAGATTTCCATGCTCTATGTGACAACGCCGGAGGAGGCCGCGGCTGCCGATGCGGCGGGCATCCATATGTTGTCGATCGAGGGCCGCTTCTTCTCGCCGGAGATGCGCGAGGCTGCAGGCCGTTGCTTCGTCCAGGTCGGTCTTCCCTATGGTGGCTGGGGCAAATTCGAGGGGCGGCCGCTGGCGACCGCCGAAGACTATCTGCGCGCCGCCTACCACTTCTCCGCCATGGGTGGGGATTGCTTCTATTGCACCGCCTCGCTCGATATCCAGAAGGTGCTCTGCGACAATCACGTTCCCATTGTCGCGCATGTCGGGCTCATCCCGTCCTACATTACCTGGACCGGCTTTCGCGCCGTTGGCAAAACGGCGCGGGAGGCTGTCGACGTCTTTCGTCACGTCAAGCAATTGGAGGCGATCGGCTGCTTCGGCGCGGAACTGGAAGTGGTACCGGATCGCGTTGGCGAGCTGATTTCCAATAACACCTCGATGATCATGCTCGGCATGGGCGCCGGGCCAGGCGCGGATGCGCAGTATCTGTTCGCCGAGGACGTGCTTGGCCATACAGACGGCCATCGTCCGCGTCATGCCAAGACCTATCGCAACTTCGCCGCCGAATTTGAGCGGCTGCAAAGGGAACGCGTCGCCGCATTCCGCGAGTTCATCGCGGATGTGAATAGCGGCGCCTACCCGCAGCCCCAGCACAATGTCGCGATTGGCGACAACGAGTTCAACGCCTTCAAGACCGAACTCGGTCTCTAACGAAAAGGAATATCCGATGCTTAAAGTTGGCCTTCTCGGCGCCGGCCGTATTGCTGGCGTCCACGCCACCGCTATCTCCGGCCATCCCGGCAGCACGCTCGCCGCTGTTTCCGATATCAATATGTCCGCTGCGGAAAAGATAGCGGCGCAGTATGGTGCCGAAGTGCGCAGCACGGATGCTATTTTGGGTGACGGCACGATCGATGCGGTCCTGATCGCCACCTCCACCGACACTCACTCCGACCTCATCGAGCGAGCAACGGCGGCCGGCAAGGCAGTGCTGTGCGAAAAGCCTGTCGATCTAAGCCTTGAGCGTGCGCGGGCTTGCCAGAAGGTCGTCGCAAAGGCGGGCCGCCCGGTGATGATCGGCTTCAACCGCCGCTTTGACCCGAATTTCGCCGCGCTGAAGAAGGCCGTCGATGCCGGCGAGATCGGCAAGCCCGAACTGCTGTCGATCACCTCCTTTGATCCGGCGCCGCCGCCGGTCGCCTATATCAAGGTTTCGGGCGGTCTTTTCCGGGACATGATGATCCACGACTTCGACATGGCGAATTTTATCATGGGTGCGGCGCCCGCAACCGTGACGGCGGTCGGTTCGTCGATCGTCGATCCCGAGATCGGGAGCGCCGGCGATGTCGATACCGCCGTCGTAACCTTGACCTATGCCGACGGTCGCATCGCCGTCATCAAGAACAGCCGACGCGCGGTCTATGGTTATGATCAGCGGTTGGAACTGTTGGGCTCAGAGGGGCTGCTGCAGGCGCAGAACATGCTCGAGAACACCGTGGTGAAATCAACAACGCAGGGCGTGACCGGCGCCAAGCCCACCTATTTCTTCCTTGAGCGTTACATGCCTGCCTATGCGGCCGAGTGGGCAGCCTTCGTGGATGCGGTCAACGGCGGCAAGTCTTTGCCGGTGACGCTTGATGATGGCGTTGCCGCGCTCGCCATGGCGGAAGCAGCCACGCTGTCGGTAAAAACGGGTGCTCCGGTCCTGCTTGAAAGCATGATTGGCTGACCTCGACCGGAGGCTCCAGCTGCGCCGCGTCTCGCTCGCCGGGCCGCTTGATCCGATCGTCCAACATCAAGGGCCTCTTAAATGACTTCCATCGTTATCATCGGTGCGGGAGAATGCGGTGGCCGCGCCGCGCTCAGCCTGCGCGATCGCGGCTTCGACGGAGCGATTACGCTTGTCGGAGCCGAGGATCATCCGCCCTATGAGCGGCCGCCTCTGTCCAAGGACGGCATCGTCGCCGGTGCCGCCCCGCGCTTCATCGCAAATCTTGGCGATTATGCCGATAAGCGCATCGCGCTGCGGCTTGGCGCATCCGCGACACGTCTCGATCGCGTGAACAGGGCGGTGGAACTCGATAATGGCGAGTGTTTGCCTTATACGAAGCTGCTTTTGGCAACGGGTGCCCGCGCGCGAGGCCTGCCGGGCGATCAGGCTGAATGCCCGCGCGTCCTGTCGCTGCGCACACACGCCGATGCTCTCCACATCCGGGAGCACCTGACGCACGACAGTCGGCTCGCTATCCTGGGCGGTGGCTTCATCGGTTTGGAGCTGGCGGCAAGCGCTCGACGTGTTGGGGCCCATGTTGTCTTGCTGGAAGGTCTGCCACGTATCCTGTCTCGCGGCGTGCCCGCCGAGATCGCCGCCGCAGTGGCGGCGCGACATGAGGCCGAAGGTATCGATATCGTCTGCAATGCTCGTGTCGAGACTTTACGCGCCTCGGACGAGGAGGTTCGTTTGACGTTGTCGGATGGCCGCGTCATCGAGGCGGATATGCTCGTGGTCGGCATCGGCTCGCTCCCGAATGTCGAACTAGCGGCGGAAGCAGGCCTTGCCATCGACAACGGCATCGCCGTTGATCGGCATTTGCAGACGAGCGAGCCGGATATATGGGCGGCCGGGGATTGCTGTTCGTTCCCACTTGCTCATTACGGTGGCCGGCGCGTTCGTCTGGAATCATGGCGCAGCGCCCAGGAACATGCCCTGATCGCCGCCGCCAATCTTGTTGGCGCAAGCGAAACGATTGCCGCCGTGCCATGGTTTTGGTCCGATCAGTTCGACCTCACGCTCCAGGTCGCTGGCCTTTCCACGGGCAGCACCCGATCCGTTCGGCGTGACCTCGGCAACGGCGCCTTCATCGTCTTCGAAATGGATGATGCCGGCCTGTTGCTCTCAGCCAGCGGCATAGGTCCCGGCAATGCTGTTGCCCGCGACATCCGGCTTGCCGAAATGCTCATCGCGTCAGGCAGGTCCGTCGACCCCGCGGCGCTTGCATCACCTGACATCAGGCTCAAGGCGCTGCTCGCCGCATGAGCTTGCCTTAATGCATCACTTGGCTTGGCCTGAACGGCCACGCCACTTCTTTGACATCCCTGTCCACGAGAGCCACCAATGAAAAGTCACGTCCTGACCGTTTCCTGTCAATCGAGCCGCGGCATCGTCGCAGCCATCACCGGCTATCTGGCCGAAAAGGGCTGCTACATCTCCGACTCCTCACAGTTCGACGACCAGGAGACCGATCTGTTCTTCATGCGCCTGACCTTCCTGTCACAGGAAGACGTTTCGGAAGAGGAGATCAGATCAGGCTTTGGTCCGGTCGCCAAAGCTTTTGCGATGACATACCGGTTCAATGACAGCGACGAGCGCATGAAGGTGCTGCTCATGGTCTCGCGCTTTGGGCATTGCCTCAACGATCTGCTCTACCGCTGGAAGATCGGCGCCTTGCCGATCGACATCGTTGGTGTCGTGTCCAATCATTTCGATTATCAGAAGGTGATCGTCAACCACGACATCCCGTTCCACCACATCAAGGTGACCAGGGAAAACAAGCCTGAGGCTGAAGCGAGGCTGATGGAGATTGTCACCTCCTCCGGCGCGGAGCTGATCGTGCTTGCCCGCTACATGCAGGTACTTTCCGACGCGGTCTGCAAGAAGATGTCCGGCCGCATCATCAACATCCACCACTCGTTCCTGCCCAGCTTCAAGGGAGCCAATCCCTACAAGCAGGCCTTCGAGCGTGGTGTGAAGCTTATCGGCGCGACGGCACACTATGTCACGGAAGATCTGGACGAAGGTCCGATCATCGAGCAGGACGTGGCCCGGATCACACATGCGCAATCCGCCGACGACTATGTCTCGATCGGCCGGGACGTGGAGAGCCAGGTGCTCGCCCGCGCGGTGCATGCCCATATCCACCACCGCGTCTTCATGAACGGCAACAAGACCATCGTCTTCCCGCCGAGCCCCGGTTCTTACAAGTCCGAGCGCATGGGCTGATCGACGGCTGCCATGTTGTCGATGGGAAACATGGTCGCGGCTTCCGTGAAAGATATCGTCCAAAAGCCGGATAGTGGCGAGCTGCCGGCGGAGGCGTCGATGCACGTCATCGAAACGCGCAACGCCGTCGCCGGCAGACTTAGCAAGATCGCATGTCCAATTGCTTAGAACAGGATTGGCTCACCGCCATCAGCCGGGGCGTAGCGATTGATTTCCATTCCGCAGCTGACTTCGATGAACTTTGGTGCAGACCATTTCATGGTGGTATTCCTTTCGTGTTTGATTTCAGGCGCCGCCGATCCTGCGAGCGGTGGTCACAATGCGACGGCAAGACGCTCTGTCTTGCCGCAGCGGCTCATGCACATGCATTCATTGCACAGGCACATCTACCCGCCCCACGTTGATCGAGCGGGCGGAGGTTTTCGAGGTTACTTCGGCAGGGCGAATGCGATCGTTTCGTCGCCATAGGACGTGCCGAGTGCGCCATGGCCACCAGCGGTGATGACGACATACTGCCGGCCATCCTCGCCCACGTAGCTCATCGGGTTCGCCTGTCCGCCGGCGGGCAGGCTGTAGCGCCAGACTTCCTTGCCTGTGTGGGCATCGAATGCGCGCACGTAGTTGTCCGTAGTTGCGCCGATGAACACCAGGCCGCCCGCGGTTGCCAGCGAACCGCCAAGGTTCGGCGTGCCTGTGGGCAGCGGCAGGTTCTGCGTCAGACCGAAGGCGTTGTTCTTACGAGCATTGCCGAGCGTTTTGCGCCAAAGCACCCTCTGCGTCTTCAGGTCGATCGCCACCATCTGACCCCATGGCGGTGGGACGCAAGGCACCATGAAGGGGCTGAGCCATGCGCGCAGGGTCGCCAGGTAGGGCGTGTTTTCCTGCAGGCGCACATCGAGCTTCTGCGCATTCTCGCCGCCGCTGCTCTTCTGCTTCAGCAGTTCCTTGCCATAAGGCGTGTTGCGGTCGACCAGCTGGAAATAGAAGGGCATGTTCATCGTGTTGACGTACATGACCTTGTTCACCGGATCGACCGAGGCGCCGCCCCAGTCCGTCACGCCGTCGAAGGCCGGGTTGCCGATCGAACGGGTCGGGCCGATCGGCGTGAAGATGCCTTCGCTGCGCGCGCGGGCAAAATCGATGCGGCATGCGAGCTGATCGATCGGCGTCGCGCCCCACATGTCCTGCTCGGTCAATTTTTCCGGGACCAGCGAGGGCATGCCAACCGGAACCGGCTGGGTGGGTGAGACGGGAACGTTGGGTGCTGCGCCGTTCTGCGCAAAGGGCATTTCCTTGGTCTCGACCAAGGGCTCGCCTGTCGCGCGGTTGAACATGAAGACCTCGCCCATCTTGGTGGTCTGGATCAGGGCCGGCGTGCCGTCGGGCATGTCGAAGAGCGACGGGCCGACCGGCACGTCAAAGTCCCACATGTCGTTGTGCACGAGCTGATAGTGCCAGCGCAGCTTGCCGGTCGTCACATCAAGCGCGACAAGCGAGGTGCCGAACTTGTTGTCGAACGGACGGCGGAAGGCGGTGTAGTAGTCGGGGGCGGCGTTGCCGGTACCCAGATACACCATGTTCAGCTTGGCATCACCGGTGATGGTGCCCCAGACATTCGGTGTGCCCTTGGTGTAGAGTTCACCCTCCGGCAGGCGGCCGGGCAGGGCGTCTTCCGAGCGGCCGACGTCCCAGGCCCAGACTTGATGTCCGTCGAGCGGATCGAAGGCGCGTACGACGCCCGAGGGCTCGTCCGTGGACATGTTGTCGATCACGCGGCTACCGACCACAAGGCGGTCATTCATGACCAGCGGGGTGGAGGTTGAGACCTGCCAGCCACCGCCCCAGGACTTGCCATTGTCGTCCTTGCCGGTCTGGTCCTTGAGGTCGATGAAGCCGCCGTTGCCGAAGCCTTGGCAAATCTGGCCGTTTTCGGCATCAAGCGCATACATGCGTCCGTCCATGGTCGGCGCGAAGACGCGGGTCTTGCAGGTATCGGCCTGAGGGGCTTCGTAATAGCTGACGCCCCGGCACACGATGTACGGGTTGGTGCGCGGCAGCTTGGGATCGAAGGTCCATTTCACCTTACCGGTCGTGGCGTCGGTGGCAATGACCCAGGAATGCGGTGTGCAGCTGTAGAGCGTGTTGCCGACCTTGATAGGCGTCGATTCCGAGTGATATTCACGGCCTTTGCGATGCACTTCGATGTCGTCAGGCAGGTCGCCCGAATGCGAGCTCCAGGCCACCTGCAACTTGCCTACGTTATCAGGCGTGATCTGAGCCAGGTCGGCAAAGCGGCTCTGGCCGGCGTCATTGCCGTAATGCTGCCAGTCGGTCGGGGGCATCGGTGCAGCCTGGGCTGTCATCTGCGTGGTCTCGCCCGAAGCGGGGCCATATGCGGCGTAGAGGATCGCGCCCACCAGGAGCACGGCAACGACACCCGTCGCTGCCTGGAAGCCACGCCAGAAACGCGGGCTTGCGGCTTTCACGCCACGGCCAAGGCCCGGCAACAGGAAGGCGGCAAGCAGAACGCTTGGCGCAAAGAGGCGTACCTCGAGCTTCCACGGGTCGAGCCCGGATTCGACGAAGCTCCAAACCAGCGTCAGGGCCCAGGCCACGAAATAGATGACAAAGCCGGAATTGCGACCGCGCGCCACTTGGACGCCGCTGGCGACCATCAGGAGACCGACGATGAGATAATAGAAGGTGCCGCCTAAGGTCACCAACCAGCCGCCATTCGCGGCAAAGTACAAGCCCAGGAGCGATAACACCGCTCCGAATATGATCTGCGCGATCTTCGCGCCTCTATTAGATAACAAGATTGCCTCACAGAAAGACGATGCCTTGCGGCAAAGGTCGGCGTGATTGGAAGGCCCGCGCAAATTGACGCGGGTCAAAGTGACGCCGCGTTTTGCGCCGTTGACATTGTCTGGACAAGCAATGATGGCCGCAGGTGAAAACATATCCGGCCGGGTGAAATTTTCTCATTTCGCTTTCGCAAGGTGACAAAATGTCATAGCCCTGCCGCGACTGCGAAACGGACGGATCGACAACTGATGAAGCGGATTCCAATCGGCGGGCTGCCGGCTTTCGAGGCTGCGGCGCGGCATCTCTCATTCAAGCTCGCCGCCAAGGATCTGAACCTCTCGCCCAGCGCCGTCAGCCATGCGATTACCAAGCTGGAGCGGGAGATCGGCACGCTTCTCTTTGACCGCAGCCATGGCGAGCTGCGACTGACCGCCGATGGGCTGATGTTCCAGCGACCCGTCGTCGAGGCCATGGCGTTGCTGCGCGGCGCGATGGAGACGCTATCCGCCCGTCAGTCGCTGGTGCTGCGCCTGCATTCATCCCCCAGCTTCGCGGCGCAGTGGCTGGCGCCGCGCCTCAACAGGTTTCTGATCGACAATCCGGGTTTCGAGGTGACGATCTCGGCGGACACGAAGCCCGTGCACTTCGCCCAGGACCAGTTCGACGTCGATATCGTCTATGGTCTGAACGATCACCACGAGGGGCTGGTCACCCATTCGCTTGGCCCGGTGGAGGTCCAGCCGATGTGCACGCCTGAAATGGCGCTGCAGCTTCAGACGGTCGAGGATTTGCATCGTGTGCCGTTGATCCGCAGCATGATCAAGAATGTCAGCTGGTCGGACTGGTTTCACGCCAACGGATCCACGATGCCGCGACAGCCCGCGCTTCGCTTCGATCGTAGCTTCATGGCGATCGCGGCAGCGGCTGATGGCATGGGCGTATGCCTCGAGGCCGTCAAGCTCGCCGAGCGCGAACTGTCGAGCGGCCGCCTCGTGCAGCCGTTCGCCGGCCGGGCGGTGGCGCTGACCGAGGCCAACCACTTCCTGGTCTATCCCCAGCGCAACGAGGCAAGGCCCGTGGTACGCGCATTTCGCGACTGGCTGCTGGCTGCGGTGAGTGAGGCTTAGCGCTCGGCAGCTTTAGTCGCCGGAAGCTGGTATTCATTCGCCGAGTTCTGTGCAGCGTGGCTGCGTTGCAGCCCTATCCATCTCAATTCGTTACGAGAGCCTCAGTGTCTGCCGGTCACCCCTCCGGACAGTTCAAAATCGAACATGCGTTGAGTGACGAGGGCTGCAGCACCCCGCGCCCAGGAATTGTCCTTCCAATCCAGTAGAAGGGGAGGCGGTGCTCGGAAAGCACCGTCGGCGAGCGCTTTTCGAAGGGGACGCAGAAAATGCTCCCCCAGCGAGACGGCCTCTCCACCAGCAACAACCACCTCCGGATCCGTGACGTTTGTGATATTGGCCAATGTAGTTCCGATGCACCGGCCAGCTTCCTCGACCAGGCCCACGACCACCGGGTCTTCCGCGGCGAGCGCGCTGCGCAACTCCGTCGGCCCTTTGTCGCGCCCTCCAGTCGCCTCGCGCCAACGCTGCACGACCGCCGCTTCGGAGTGGTAGGCCATAAGGCATCCGCGCTTGCCGCATTCGCATGGTCTGCCATTCGGCTCGAAAAGAGTATGACCCATCTTGCCGGCCGCACCATTGGCCCCGCGGTACAGCTTGCCTTCAATGATCTGCGCGCAGGCGATGCCGACACCGACCGCCAGCACCGCCATATTCCTGTGTTGACGACCCAGACCGAACAATTGTTGCGCAATTGCGTAGGCATTGGTGTCGTCCTCGAGCCAGACCGGTACGCTGACGCGCTCCGCAAGCATCTGGGCGAGCGGCACGTCGTTCCAGTCGAAACGATTGCTTCGGACGCACGACGTCTGATCATTGCTGATGACCCCAGGCATCGAGATGCCAATACCGGCAAGCGTCGCCTCAGGACGCTGGGCAAGCGCGACAAGCCTGGGCACGGCTCTGGCCAGGACATCCGCGATAGCGTCGGGCGCATGGTCTCCGAGCCCCAGTCGCATGGTCGCGATCGGGTTCGTTGCGAGATCCGTCGCCACACACTCCACGGCCCCAAGCATCAATTTAAACCCGATCGCGATGCCGTGGTCATAGTCGATCTGGACAGGAATTGGCCGGCGGCCGGTCATGCCCGAAATCGCCTCGCCCTCCTTGACGATGCCTTCCTCGACAAGATCGGCGACCACGAAGGTCACAGCAGCCGGGCTGAGGCCCGACAAGGTCGCCAATTCGGCGCGGCTTCTCGGCCCCTCCTGCCGCAAAAGATTGAGGATCAGGCGGCGATTGAGGGCTCTGGTCGTTGTCGGGTCGCCCTTGAGCTTCACGATGCGAGTTCCTTAATTTTGTAAATTAACTATTGCGACGCTGGATGATCTATGCATAAATTTGCCCCGTCGATCAACTCGGAATGATGTGGTCGGCACGTTGAATACCCGGTGTCTCGTTGTGGAGGACGGCCGCCGGGGCGTGTTGATCAGTTCAACTGGGAGGAATTCAATGGCATTTTCCAAGCATTTTTCATCGACCACGCGCCGAACCTTTCTGAAGGGAACAGGACTGGCATCCGTGGCTGCGATGGCAGGCAGCTTCCCGATCCCAGCAATTGCGCAGGCTCAGGAAGTCAATGTGATTTCCGCTGAAAGCAACGGCAAGGCGCTCGAAGCGCTGAAGAAGATCGCCGAGGATTTCGGCAAGCAGGCAGGCACCAAGGTCGTGGTCAACAATATGGACCACGAGGCCCACAAGACCGCGATCCGCAATTATCTGACGGCCGGCGCCCCCGACGTCTGCTTCTGGTTTTCCGGCAACCGCATGCGCGCCTTCGTCAAGCGCGGCCTCTTCGACGACATCTCTGATCTCTTCGAGAAGGAAAAGTACAAGGATGTGCTCGGTGCGAGCGCCGGTGCCGTTACCGTCGACAACAAGCAATACGGCCTGCCGACCGGCGGCACACTCTGGGGCATGTTCTATCGCAAGGACGTGTTCGAACAGAATGGTCTGACGATGCCGACCTCGGCCGAGGAGTTCTCGGCCTATTGCGACAAGGCGAAGGCTGCCGGCCTGACGCCTGTTGCAATGGGGACGAAGGAACTTTGGCCCGCCGCCGGCTGGTTCGATCAGATGAACCTTCGCATCAACGGTCTCGACAAGCACATGGCCTTGATGGACGGCCAGATGAGCTATCTCGATCCGGCGCTGACCCCTGTCTTCGATCAGTGGGAAGCCATGATCAAGAACGAGGTGTTCACGCAGAACCACACCTCGTTCGGCTGGCAGGAGGCCGCGGCCTTGCTCGCCCAGAAGAAGGCCGGGATGATGAACCTCGGCGCCTTCCTGCGGGCAGCCTTCACCGAGGCCGATTTGCCTCAGCTCACCTTCGCGCCGTTCCCGACGCTGGATGCCAACGTCCCTCGCTTCGAGGAGTTCTCGCTCAATTCGGTGCACATACCGACGAATGGCAAAAACAAGCAGGGCGCGCGCGAGTTCCTGGCTTATTTCTACAAGCCGGAAAACCTTGCCACCTATCTGGAGCCCGGCGGCAACGTGCCGCCGCGCAACGACCTGCCGCCAAGCAAGGATCCGCTGGTCAACGCGGCAGTGGAATCCTTGAAGCAGGTCAAGGGAACCTCGCAATATTACGACCGCGACAGCGATCCTGATATGGCGCAGGCTGGTCTCGTCGGCTTCCAGGAATTCATGGCCAAGCCCGATCGTCGCCAGGCGATCCTGCAGCGCCTCGAAGGCACCCGCAAGCGTATCTACAAGATCTAGTTCTCCTCCCGACGACCAGGGGGCGGAGTTGCGGTTCCGCTCCCTCACTTCCTCCAGAGGTTCTGAACAATGTTGATGTTATGGCGCCGCCAGCGATGGTGGCTCACCCCCACTTTGCTGATCGCTCCCGCGATTATTCTGTTTTTCACGGTCATTCTTCTGTCGGCCGTCCGCAGTCTGTGGATCAGCCTGCACGACTGGGACGGAATGGGGCCGATGACCTGGATTGGCTTCGGCAACTATCTGGAGCTCTACAACGATCCGCAGTTCTATACGTCGCTGAAGAACAATCTGATCTGGCTCGTCATGTTCATGGCAGCACCGCCGCTCGGGCTCGCCATCGCGCTGCTCGTCAATCAGAAGATCCGCGGCATGCGCTTCCTGAAGTCGCTGTTCTTCATCCCGCTGGTGCTCGCATCCGTCACCGTCGGTGTGGTCTTCACCTGGGTCTACACACCGGAGTTCGGACTTCTGGCGTTGATATTCAAGGCATTCGGAGCCGTCGCGCCCGCGGTGCTTTCGGATGAGCACTTCGTGACATTCGCGATCGTGATCGCGGCGCTCTGGCCTCAGGTCACCTTCTGCATGGTCCTCTACCTCGCCGGCCTCAATAATCTCAGCGAGGAGTTGATCGGGGCAGGACGTGTTGATGGCGCGCGGGGATGGAGCATGCTCTGGCACATCGTCCTTCCGCAGCTCACGCAGGTCTCCTTCATCGCGATTGCGGTCACCGTCGTCGGCGCGCTTCGCTCCTTCGACATGGTGTCGGTGATGACACGCGGCGGTCCGTTCGGTTCCTCGTCGGTGCTTGCCTACCAGATGTTCGAACAGTCGATCTTCTCGTACCGGTTCGGATATGGCGCAGCCATCGCATCGATCCTGTTCCTGATCATGGCGGCGTTCATCGTCTGGTACTTGTCGCGGATCATCCGCACCGAAGAGAGGGGTGGCTGATGTATCCTCGTCCTATTCCCGAGACCGCCGTCTGGCATCGCCGGTTCTATTTTCTTCTGGTGCTGGTCGTTCTGCTTCTCTGGCTCTGCCCACTCTTCGCGATCATATTGACCTCCTTCCGTTCGACGGCTGACGTCATGGGCGGGAACCTGTGGGGCTGGCCGACCGAGTTTGGCCTGATCGACAACTACAAGGCGGTCTTCACGCAGACGCCGATGGGCCAGTATTTCATCAACAGTCTGACGATCACCATCCCTTCGGTGATCGGTGTCTTGGTGTTGAGCACGCTGTCCGGCTACGTCCTCTCGCGATATCGCTTTCCAGGCAACATGCTGATCTTCGCGCTCTTCGTCGGCGGCAATTTCCTGCCGCACCAGATCATGATGATCCCGGTTCGCGACCTCATGGTCCGGCTTGATCTCATCGATACGACGACAGCGCTGATCATCTTCCATATCGCCTTCCAGACCGGCTTTGCCACGCTCTTCATGCGCAACTTCATCGCGGCTTTGCCCGATGAGCTGTTCCAGGCGGCGCGAGCCGAGGGAGCGACGCCATTCCAGACGTTGATCCACGTTGCCGTTCCGCTTGTTCGTCCAGCACTTGCCGCGCTCGCCATCCTTCTCTTCACCTTCATCTGGAACGACTATTTCTGGGCGGTGGTGCTGACGGTGAGCGATTCCGTCAAGCCGGTCACGGCTGGCCTTGCCAACCTGCGCGGCGAATGGGTGTCCGCATGGAACCTGATCTCGGCCGGCACGATCGTCGTCGCCGTCCCGCCCGTCGTGATGTTCTTCCTGATGCAACGCCACTTCATCGCCGGCCTGACGATGGGAGCGGTGAAGGGATGATCACGCGCAACCATCCGACTATCCGATTTTTCAAAGCAGAGAGCCAGGAAGCATGACCAGCCTCGAACTGCGACAGATTAACAAGAGCTATGGTGCCTATCACGCGCTGAGAGGGATCGATCTCTCGGTGGCCGAAGGCGAGTTCATCGTCATGGTCGGCCCGTCCGGCTGCGGCAAGTCCACGCTCCTGAAAACCATTGCCGGTCTCGAAGGGATCAGCTCCGGACAGATCCTCATCAACGGGCGTGATGTCAGTCGCGAGGAGCCTGGTGATCGCGGCATCGCCATGGTCTTCCAGTCCTACGCGCTTTACCCGCACATGACGGTTGCCGAAAACATGGGTTTCGGCTTGCGCATGGCGAAACGGCCGAAGGCGGAGATAGACGCGGCCGTTGCCCGCGCAGCCAGGATCCTGCGGATCACCGACCAGCTGGAGAAACGACCGAAGCAGCTCTCCGGCGGCCAGCGCCAGCGCGTAGCGATCGGCCGGGCAATCACCCGCTCGCCCGATGTCTTCCTGTTCGACGAACCGTTGTCGAACCTCGATGCGGCGCTGCGCACGCAGATGCGCGTCGAACTCTCCAGCCTGCATGCCGAGCTCGGCGCGACCATGGTCTACGTGACGCATGACCAGGTGGAGGCCATGACGATGGCAAGCCGCATCGTCGTTCTCAACCAGGGCAATATCGAGCAGGTCGGCTCGCCGCTCGAGCTTTACCGAAATCCCGACAATCTCTTCGTGGCCGGTTTCCTTGGGGCGCCGCGGATGAACTTCCTCTCGGTCACGGTCGATGATGTCTCGGGGCATGAGGTCCGCGTTTCGGCTCCTGGCCTCGCGCCGGTGACGGTCACGCTCGCCAATCCGACGGCGCTGCAACAGGGGGCCAGCCTGACGCTTGGCGTTCGCCCGGAAAACATCTCGGTGGTGCAGGACGGATCGTCGACCGGTGTCGTCAGCGGCACCATCCGTCTCGTCGAACATCTCGGCCGGGAGACCATCCTCTATGTCGACGCCGGCAATCTTCGCACCGTCGCCTCGGAAAGCGGCACCGGCAATATCACCGTCCAACTCAGCTATGTCGCGCCCTTCAAGGCCGACCAGCCGGTGACGCTGAAGCTCGACCCTTCCGAACTCTATCTCTTCGCATCGGATGGCGGACGCACGATCAGCGCCCGCAAGACAATCCTCGACAAGTAAAAGATTGGGATCGACGATCGTGTCTGAACAGAAATCCGCAAAAATCTCCGTCTGGAATCCGGTGAAGACCGATCGCTTCCTCGTAGGCGCGCCGCATTATCCCGAGCATGTCGACGAGAGCTACTGGGAGCGCGATGCCGAGCGCATGGCCAAGGCCGGCTTCAACGTCGTGCGCATGGCGGAATTCGCCTGGCACATTCTCGAGCCGGAACTCGACCGCTTCGATTTCGATCTCTTCGACCGGGCAATCGCGGTTCTTGCCAGGCACGGCATCGACACGATCATGTGCAGGCCGACGGCCACGCCGCCGCGATGGCTGACGGTGGCGCATCCCGAGATCCTGCGCGTCGATGGCAAGGGCAGGCCGATGAGCCACGGCTCGCGCCAGCATTGCGACACGGCAAGCCCCGTCTTTCGCGAGCATAGTCGGCGCATTACCAGGGCCATGGCCGAGCATTACCGCGACAATGAAAGCGTCATCGGCTGGCAGACGGACAACGAGCTCAATACGAGCATGCCGGAGAGTTTTTCAGACGCGACCCTTAGCGAATTCCAGCTTTATCTCGCCGACAGATACGGTGAGATCGGCAAGCTGAATCATGCTTGGGGCGGAGACTTCTGGGCAACGGCTTACCAGAGCTTCGACCAGATCGTGCTGCCCATCGATTTTGGACCGACCTTCCCGAGCCCCGGGCATCTGCAGGACTATCACCGTTTCCTGGCCTTCTCGACGGCGCGCTTCCAGCACGATCAGGTCGAGATCCTGCGCAGCGTCAACGCCCGCTGGTTCGTCTTTCACAATCTCGGCGGCCTGCGCGACATCGACTTTCGCGGCCAGTTCACCACCGATCTCGATTTCGTCGGCTACGATCTTTATCCGATGCTTTACGACGAGTTCCAACGCATCGGCAACCACGCCAAGGTGCAGGCGCTGCATCTCGATATCTGCCGCGGGTTCTCCGGCAACTACATCGTGCCGGAACAGCAATCCGGTTTCGGCAGCCAACCAGGCTTCTGCACTCTGACGCCGGAGCCGGGCGAGATGCGGCGCATGGCCATGTCGTCGGTGGCGCGTGGCGCCGACGGGCTGATGTTCTTCCGCTGGCGCCCGGCCCATTTCGGCGCCGAGATCTACTGGATGGGCATCATCGATCACGATGACATCGGTCGCCATCGCTACGAGGAGGCGAAACAATTCGCCACCGAGATGACGGCGCTTAAGGACACGATCCTCGGCACCTACGTGCGCATGGATGTCGGTATCGCCGGCTCCGATTTCGACAATCAGGAGGCGCACAAGACCTATTCGATCGGCCTTCCGAGCCCGCAGGACGATGCGGTGCTGCTGCATCAGTATTGCTATGACCGTGGCATTGCCTGCGGCTTCATTCATCCCGAGGACGATCTTTCGAGGCTGAAGCTTCTCTACGTGCCGCATTGGGTCATGTGGAAGGATGAATGGACCGAGCGGCTGCGGGCCTTTGCCGAGCAGGGTGGCACGGTGGTGATCGGCGCTCGCACGGGAACGCGCGATGAGAACAACCATGTCATCCGCGAGACGGCGCCCGGATCCTCGCTCTCGCGGCTGACCGGCGTGCGTGTTGAGGATTTCGGCCGGCTGACCGCGCCTGGCGCCAAAGGCTTGTTCGAGGTGATGGAACGCTCCGGCGGTCTCGTCGTGCCGCCAAACCGCCCGGCGGAATCGCATCGGCGTGAACGTCGTTTCAAGATCGGCAACCGCGAAATCACGGCCGGCCATTTCTACGAGAACCTTGCGATCGATGCCGATGTCGAGCCCATCGCCATCTGGTCCAACCGTTACGCCGAGGGAACGCCGATGGCGACATCCCGTGCGGTGGGCAAGGGCCGCGTGGTCTATCTCGGCACCTACCTCACGCCGGATCTGACGGAGGCGCTTTCCGAGCGGCTGTTCACCGATGCAGGCGTCGCGCCGCTGGTGGCGGATCTGCCTGAGGGGGTCGAGGTGGCGATGCGCATGAATGACGATCGCCGCCTGCTTTTCATCCAGAACTACCTGGACAAGCCCGCCCGGATCGAGCGCGTTCCTGTTGGCATCAATCTGCTCGACGCGAACACGCCGGTGAACGGCACGCTGACCCTCGACGGCTACGGCTGCGCCGTCGTTCGACTTTCTTGAAACGACCGGGCGCCGGAAAGGCCGGCGGCTTGGCAGATTAGGAACACGACATGACCGATACGGATAGACTTCGCTGGGGCATCCTTGGCCCCGGCCGGATCGCGGCTGACTTCTTTGCAGGCGTCGCCCAATCGAAAACCGGACGCGTCGAGGCGATCGCAACGCGTGATCCATCACGGCCGGGCCTTGCCGAGCGCTTCCCCGGCGCGCGCGTCATCAAGGGCTACGAGGCGCTGCTTGCCGACCCCGATGTTGATGCGATCTACATCGCAACGCCGCATCCGACCCATGCCGAATGGGCGATCAAGGCGGCGAAGGCCGGCAAGCATGTGCTATGCGAAAAGCCGCTCGGCCTTTCCGCAGCCGAAGCGGAGGCCATGCAGACTGCCGCCCGCGAAGCCGGCACCTTTCTCGGCGAAGCCTATATGTACAGGCTCCATCCGCTGACCTTGAAGCTGATCGCGCTCTTGAAGGACAAGGCGATCGGCGACGTCCGTATGATCAAGTCGAGCTTCGGTTTCGCAAAGCCTTTCGAGAAGGATCATCGGCTGTTTGCCAATGATCTTGCCGGTGGTGGTATTCTCGATGTCGGCGGTTATCCGGTCTCGATGGCGCGGCTCGTCGCCGGCATTGCCGAACCGCACGGCATCATCGAGCCGGACCAGGTTTTCGGCGTCGGTCATCTCGGCTCGACCGGTGTCGACGAATGGAGCGCCGCCATCCTGCGCTTCCCGAACGGCATCATCGCCGAAGTCGCCTGCTCGGTGTCGCTGGCACAGGACAATGTGCTGCGCATCTTCGGCACGGCGGGTTCTATCGAGATCGACCATTTCTGGTTTGCCGCCGGCAAGCAGGGTGGGACCGCTATCATCAGGCTGTTCGACGCGACCGGCAAGCGGCAGGACATCGCCGTTGACGAACCGCGCCATGTCTACAGTTTCGAGGTCGATGCGGCCGCAGCGGCGATCCGGGAAGAACGGCGCGAGTTTGCCTATCCCGGCATGACAGCCGCCGACACGCTCGGCAACCTCAAGGTCATGGACAAGTGGCGTGCGGCGATCGGCCTGGAATACAGGCTGGAAACGCCTGATGTCCGCACCCGGACGTTGACCGGCGAAGCGCTCACCCGCAAGCAGCTGATGGTGCCGAGAGCACACATCCCAGGTGTCGAAAAGGAAACGTCCATGCTGGCACTCGGCATGATGCTGTTTTCGACCTTTCCTGGCGCATCGATCGCTCTCGACGAATTCTACGAGGCGGGTGGCAACCTGATCGATTCCGCGTTCCAGTATGGCGGCGGGACGCAGGACCGGCTGATTGGTGAGTGGGTCCGCAGTCGCGGCGTGCGCGACGATGTGGTGATTATCGAAAAGGGCGCGCATTCGCCGCTCTGCTATCCCGACGTGATCGCCAAGCAGCTGACCACCAGCCTCGAACGCATGCAGACCGATTATGTCGACGTCTATTTCATGCACCGCGACAATCCCGACATTCCTGTCGGCGAATTCGTAGATGCCATGGATGAGGAGGTGCGGGCAGGGCGCATCCGTGGCCCGATCGGCGGGTCGAACTGGACGCGCGAGCGCATGGACCAGGCGATCGAGTATGCCGAGCGCACGGGAAAAACGAGACCGAGCGTGCTCTCCAATAATTTCTCGCTCGCCGAGATGGTCAATCCGGTGTGGTCCGGATGCATTGCTTCGTCCGATGCGGATTGGAAGAGCTGGCTGAAGGAGAAGAAGGTCATCAACTTCGCATGGTCCAGCCAGGCCAGAGGCTTTTTCACCGATCGGTCCGCACCGGGGAATATGTCGGACCCGGAGCTCGCCCGCGCCTGGTACTCCGATCTCAACTTCGAGCGCAAGGCGAGAGCTGAGGAGCTCGGCCGGCGCCTTGGTAAAGACCCGATCCAGATCGCGCTTGCCTACGTGCTCAACCAGCCGTGGCCGGTGATCCCGTTGATCGGTCCTGCCACTCTTTCCGAGCTGCGTCATAGCCTCAACGCCGCGCAGATAAGCCTGACGCCGGCGGAGGTTCAGTGGCTTGAGCGCGGTTGATCCGGAGCGGACAGACGGATCGACCCGCTTCCCTTTCTCAATTTCTCGTCGACGGAATGCTCGGCAGGTAACATTCAGGAGGAAAACAGGATGCGTAAAGCGCTGATCGTCTGGGGTGGCTGGGAAGGCCACGAGCCAGAGCAATGCTCGGTTATCGTCAAGGATCTCCTTGAGAAGGAGGGGTTTGACGTTCTGGTGGAGCCGACGACAAGCATGTTTGCGAGCCCTGACCTGAAGGACTTCAGCCTCATCATACCGATCGTGACCATGTCGAAGATCGAAAAGGAGGAAGTCAAAGGTCTGGCGCAGGCGATCGAAAGTGGCGTTGGTTTTGCCGGCTATCATGGAGGCGCCGGCGACAGCTTTCGCGATTCAACCGATTACCAGTTTATCGTGGGAGGGCAGTGGGTTGCCCATCCCGGCAACATTATCGACTACACCGTCAATATCACCAGGCCGGACGATCCGCTGATGGCGGGGATTGCTGATTTTCGCTACAGTTCCGAGCAGTATTACATGCATGTCGACCCGTCGAACGATGTGCTGGCGACGACGACCTTTACCGGTGAACATGCTTATTGGATCGATGGCGTCACGATGCCTGTTGTCTGGAAGCGCATGTATGGCAAAGGCCGCGTTTTCTACTCGTCGCTTGGCCATGCTGCCAGGGAATTCGATGTGCCGCAGATGTACGAAATCTTCAGACGCGGTGCTCTCTGGGCCGCACGGTAACACTTACCTCAGAACGGGCGGGATTTCGGACACGTTTGGCTCAAAGTTTCCGAGCTCAATGAGCTCGAACATCCGTGTCAGCATTGCCGGCACATCCTGGCGGACCATCTCGATGTTGTCGCCGAGGAGGGCGACGAGAGGGTCGTAGTCGAAGCAACCGAGAGCGAACTCCTGTTCGCTGACTGGTCCGGCGAGCCGCACCCAGCGCAGCACGCCTTCGAGTGTAATCGTCGAATTGACGAACATGCCTCTCGAAAAGGGCAAGTCGCTGGCGGCGCGCTCCTGAAGTGCGGTCTGCGCCTTTTCGGGGGCGTAACCACAGGCGATGACCATGTTGTCCTCAAGGTCGATCCCGTGATCCGCATGTGCCTGGCGAAAGCCCCTCAAACGCTCCATCGTGTTGTGATCGCCACCGCGTCCGCCAACGAACATCAGCGGCTCCATGGCGCCAAATCGTTGATGGCAGCTGACGAGAATTCTCCGCGTCAGCTCCCGGGCGCCTGCGAAATTGTCGGAAATGACGGATGGAGCGAGTTTGCCCGGTAGGTCGAGGTTGATCGTGCGCACGCCGGCGGCGGCACAAAGCTCGGTGATCCTGTCAGGGTCCGTGGCACCTGTCGCGATCACGCAATCCACCTGATACGAGAGCATCGTTCGAGCGGCCTCGATCTCAAGCGCGGGGTCGCGTCGCGTGCATGTGATGAGCGGGAAGAGGCCCTTGTCACGCGCCATCGTCTCGAAGAGCTCAACGATAGAGCCGAAATACCGGTTGTCATATTTGGGGACGATCATGCCGATGATGTGCGACTTCTCGCGACGCAGGAGACTTGCCTGCATGTTGAGCGCGTAACCCTGCTCCGCGGCTATGCGCGTTATCTTCTCTGCAAGCTGCTTGCTGATGCGCCGCTTCTTCCAGTTTCCGTTCAAGACAGCGCTGACCGCGCTCGCAGATGTGCCCGCAAGTTCCGCAAGGTCGTAGATCGTCGTTCGCTTCTGCTGCCTGTCCAGACTCAAAATTCTCATCTCCTGTATCGGGCGCTAACTTGACATCAAACGAGAGAAGTGGCAAATCTTGCTTCATCGATTGAGCAAATGCGCTCAATCGATGATACGTGTCAGCTAGGAGGCTGGCACCGGGAGGTGATTTCGCAGCTATTGGTGGTCCTCTTTGCCGTGCGGCTCTCGTCGAGTTGCGGCTTGGGGCAATGACGCATCGCGCGTCAGGCCGATGTTGCGGCAATGGCCGAACCTTGCCGTTGGTCAATTAAGGAGGAGAACATGACCTATCGCAAACTTTCCCTGATGTCGGCGACCATGCTGATGGCGCTCGGCGGAGCAGCATTCGCCCAGGAAGCGTCCACGGTGGCGTTCCTGATGCCCGATCAGGCGTCGACCCGCTATGAGCAGCACGACTTTCCGGGCTTCAAGGCCGAGATGGAAAAGCTGTGCGCCAAGTGCACCGTCGTCTACCAGAACGCCAATGGCGATGCATCGCTGCAGCAGCAACAGTTCAACTCGGTGATTGCGCAGGGCGCCAAGGTCGTGGTCCTCGATCCGGTCGACTCCGCCGCAGCCGCAGGCCTTGTGGAACTTGCCCAGTCCCAGGACGTCAAGGTGATCGCCTATGATCGCCCGATCCCGGACAAGCCGGCTGATTTCTACGTTTCCTTCGACAATGAAGGTATCGGCTACGCGATTGCCAAGTCGCTTGTCGAGCATCTGAAGAAGGCCGGTGTGCCTGATGGCGCCGGTGTCCTTGAGATCAACGGTTCGCCGACAGACGCGGCCGCCGGCCTCATTCGCGACGGCATCCATCGCGGCCTGAAGGAATCCAAGTACAAGACGCTTGCCGAATTCGACACGCCGGAATGGGCGCCGCCGAAGGCGCAGGAGTGGGCCGCCGGCCAGATCACGCGCTTCGGCGCCGATATCAAGGGCGTGGTTGCCGCCAATGACGGCACCGGCGGTGGTGCGATCGCGGCGTTCAAGGCGGCGGGCGTCAACCCCGTTCCGCCTGTTACCGGCAACGATGCGACGATCGCGGCACTGCAGCTCATCATTTCGGGCGATCAGTACAACACGATCTCCAAGCCTTCCGAGATCGTAGCGGCCGCGGCCGCACAGGTGGCTGTCCAGCTCATCAAGGGCGAGAAGCCGGAAGCCAAGACGACGCTCTACAACACGCCGTCGCAGCTCTTCATCCCGGCCGTCGTCACCGCCGAGAACATCAAGGCGGAAATCTTCGACAAGAAGATCCAGACGGCTGAGCAGATCTGCACCGGCGAATATGCCGAAGGCTGCAAGAAGCTCGGCATCGGCAACTAAAAGCCGATCCGCCATTCCGGCCGCACCGCGTGCGGCCGGTTTCTCAAGGACGTACAAAGGCCCTCAGCCATGAGCACCACAGCAAGCAATGTACCGGAGCGCGGGCAGGCAATCCTGCGACTACGAAATGTGTCGAAGAATTTCGGTGCCGTCTCGGCGCTGACCGATATCGAACTGGACGTCAAGGCGGGCGAAGTCGTGGCCCTGGTGGGAGATAACGGCGCCGGCAAGTCGACCTTGGTCAAGGTTCTGGCGGGCGTTCACCAACCCTCTTCCGGCTCGATCGAATTCTGCGGCCAGAGCGTCTCGCTCGACAGTCCCGGCAAGGCGCTGGAGCTCGGCATCGCTACCGTCTTCCAGGATCTGGCGCTCTGCGAAAATCTTGATGTTGTCGCCAACCTGTTCCTCGGGCATGAGCTCTCGCCCTGGGCGCTCGACGAGGTGGCGATGGAAGTCCGCGCCTGGACGCTGCTTCGGGAGCTGGCCGCGCGCATCCCATCCGTCAGGGAGCCGATCGCCTCGCTATCAGGCGGCCAGCGCCAGACGGTGGCTATTGCAAGGTCGCTGCTGCTCAATCCGAAGATCATCATGCTCGACGAGCCGACAGCCGCACTCGGCGTCGCGCAGACCGCCGAGGTGCTCAATCTCATCGAGCGGGTTCGTGATCGCGGCCTGGGCGTCATCATCATCAGCCACAACATGGAAGACGTCCGCGCCGTCGCCGATCGCATCATCGTATTGCGCTTGGGCCGGAACAACGGCGTCTTCACGCCCGATGCCTCCAACCAGGAACTCGTGGCCTCGATCACCGGCGCCACGGAAAATTCCGTCTCGCGCCGCATCGAGCGCAAGACAGGCACGGCGCAGGAAAATAGCGGGAGACCGGCATGAGCCAGAAACCATCCGATACCACAATCGCACCCGCCACAACGCTCGATCGCAGCGATGAACGCGTCCGCCACGACGACAGCATGATGGCGATGGTCGGGGCCTTCATCGATCGCGTCAAATCCGGCGATCTCGGCATGCTGCCCGTCGCGGTCGGGTTGATCGTCATCTCGACAGTCTTCTCTCTGCTAAACCCGGTGTTTCTCGCGCCGAACAACCTCGTCAACCTTCTCTTCGACTGCGCGACCGTCGGCATCATCTCGCTCGGCATCGTCTGTGTGCTCATGCTTGGTGAGATCGATCTCTCCGTGGGCTCGATGAGCGGCCTGTCATCCGCCATCCTCGGTGTGCTCTGGGTGAACAACGGTGTCCCGTTCGTGGTTGCGATCATCGCTGCCATCGCCGCCGGTGCGGTCATCGGGACCGTTTACGCCGTGCTTTACAACCGCCTCGGAATGCCGAGCTTCGTGGCGACGCTTGCCGGTCTCCTGGCGCTGCTCGGCATGCAGCTTTACATTCTCGGCGCGAGCGGCAGCATCAACCTTCCCTATGCGTCCCCTCTGGTCCGCTTCGGCCAGATTCTGGTGATGCCCGATTGGCTGTCTTATCTGCTCGCTTTGGTCCCAGGCGCCGTGATCATCGCCAAGGGCCTGCGGACGCGCCGGCAGCGCGCTGCCGTCAACTTGTCCTCGCAGCCCTTCGCCGCAACCGCGATCAAGGCGGTCGTGCTGACCGCGGCACTCGAATTCGCGGTCTATTATCTCAACCTCGGTCGCGGCATTCCGTGGATGTTCGGCCTGTTCGTCGCCATCGCGGTGGTCCTGAACTACGGGCTGACGCGCACCCAATGGGGACGCTCGATGTTCGCGGTCGGCGGCAATCGCGAAGCCGCGCGGCGCGCCGGCATCAACGTTCGCCGCATCTATCTGAGCGCCTTCGTGCTTTGCTCGACGCTCGCGACCATCGGTGGCATCCTGTCGGCATCGCGTCTTGCCTCGTCGAGCCAGCAGGCTGGCACGGGTGACGTCAACCTCAACGCCATCGCCGCAGCCGTGATCGGCGGCACGAGCCTCTTTGGCGGTCGCGGTAGCGCCTATTCCGCGCTGCTCGGGATCATCGTCATCCAGGCGATCTCCAACGGTCTGACGCTGCTCAACCTCAGTTCTTCGTTGCGATACATGATCACTGGCGGCGTTCTCGCCATTGCCGTCATCGTCGACTCGCTCGCCCGCCGTTCCCGCGTCAGCCACGGACGCGCCTGATCAAACTTCAAGGAGTAAATTCATGACCGACCTCATGAAAGGCAAAGTTGCCGCCATCACCGGCTCGGCCTCCGGCATCGGCCTCGAATGCGCCCGCACATTGCACGCCGAAGGTGCTACCGTCGTTCTCATCGACCGCGCCAAGGACAAGCTGAATGAAATCTGTGAGGAGTTCGGCGAACGCGCATTCCCTCTCGTCGTCGATCTTCTCGACGGCAAGCAGCTCTCTGGCATCCTTCCCCGGATACTGGAGATCGCCGGCAGGCTCGACATCTTCCACGCCAATGCCGGCGCCTATATCGGTGGGCAGGTCGCCGAGGGCGATCCGGACGCCTGGGATCGGATGCTGAACCTCAACATCAACGCCGCCTTCCGCTCCGTTCATGCCGTCTTGCCGCACATGATCGCCCAGAAGTCGGGCGACATCCTGTTCACCAGCTCGATCGCCGGTGTCGTGCCAGTTGTCTGGGAGCCGATCTATACGGCTTCCAAATTCGCGGTGCAGGCATTCGTGCATTCGACACGCCGCCAGGTGGCGCAGCACGGCGTTCGCGTCGGCGCTGTCCTGCCGGGTCCTGTTGTCACCGCCCTGCTTGATGATTGGCCGAAGGCGAAGATGGAAGAGGCGCTTGCCAACGGCAGCCTGATGCAGCCCAAGGAAGTCGCCGACTGCGTGCTCTTCATGCTGTCGCGGCCGCGCAACGTCACCATCCGCGACCTCGTGATCCTCCCGAATAGCGTTGACCTCTAAAGACCGTGATCTCCGCGCGACGCGCGGGCATCAGCCATTCATGCCAGAAAGATGAGAGACCATGAGCGACGAAGTCCAAACACCGCGCTACGTGATCGGCGTTGACGTCGGCACCGGAAGCGCTCGCGCGGGGGTGTTCGATCTCGGCGGGCGGATGCTGGCCTCCGCCAAGCGCGACATCACGCTTTATCGCGAGGCGGGATCGATCGTCGAACAGTCGAGCAACGAGATCTGGCGCGCGGTTTGCGAGGCCGTACGCCAGTCCGTTCAAGATGCCGGCGTAGACGCTAAAGCCGTCGTCGGACTGGGTTTCGATGCGACCTGCTCGCTCGTCGTTCTAGGTGACCAGGGCAAGCCCTTGCCGGTCGGCCCTTCGGAAGACCCGGAGCGCAACATCATCGTCTGGATGGATCACCGGGCGGTTTCTCAGGCGGAGCGGATCAATGCGCTCGGCCACGAGGTCCTGCGCTATGTCGGCGGCCGCATCTCGCCGGAGATGGAAACGCCCAAGCTGCTCTGGCTGAAGGAGAACCGGCCTGACGTGTTCGACGCGGCGTGGCAGTTCTTCGACCTCGCCGATTTCCTGACCTGGCGTGCCACCGGTGACCTCTCGCGATCCACCTGCACGGTGACCTGCAAGTGGACCTATCTCGCTCACGAGAAGCGCTGGGATCCGACATACTTCGAAGAGATCGGCCTCGGCTCACTGGCCGACGAAGGGTTTGCCCGCATCGGCCAGACGATTGTCGAGCCGGGCTCGGCGCTTGGCGGCGGTCTGACGCCGGCTGCGGCAGCGGAGCTCGGGCTGTTGCCGGGGACAGCGGTCGCTGCTGGACTGATCGATGCCCATGCCGGCGGGATCGGGACCGTCGGCTTTGGCGATGGGCCGACGGCGAACCTTGGCTATGTCTTCGGCACCTCATCTTGCACGATGACATCGACTGTCGAACCGGCCTTCGTGCAGGGCGTTTGGGGACCCTATTACTCTGCGATGGTTCCCGGGCTTTGGCTCAATGAAGGCGGCCAGAGTGCTGCGGGTGCTGCGATCGAGCAGCTTCTCTCCTTTCATCCTGCCGCGGCGGAAGCGACGCGGATCGCAAAAGACAAAGGCCAACCGCTCCCCGTCATGCTTGCCGACCTCGCGGCCGGTGCGGCGGGGACCAATGCCACCTCGCTGGTTACAGGTCTTCACGTCGTCCCTGAATTTCTGGGCAACCGCGCACCGCTGGCCGATCCGCACGCACGCGCGCTGATCGCCGGCCTCGGCATGGAACGCGAGATCGACAGCCTCGTCCGGCTCTATGTGGCGGGACTCTATGGCATCGGTTATGGGCTCAGGCAGATCATTGACGCGCAGGCGCAGGCGGGTGTCGATATCGATACGGTCGTCATCAGCGGCGGGGCCGGGCAGCAGGCCTTTGTTCGTCAGCTTCTGGCGGATGCCTGTGGCAAGCCCATTGTCGCGACAACGGCTGATGAACCGGTGTTGCTGGGCGCAGCCATTCTTGGCGCGGTCGCCAGTGGCAG
Organism: Rhizobium sp. FG113; assembly: GCF_057809895.1. Classification (NCBI taxonomy): domain Bacteria; kingdom Pseudomonadati; phylum Pseudomonadota; class Alphaproteobacteria; order Hyphomicrobiales; family Rhizobiaceae; genus Rhizobium; species Rhizobium sp. FG113. Next base: position 52,253 of record NZ_JBMDKV010000006.1, read on the forward strand.
TTATCGCGATGTTCGCGAAGCGATGAGCATGCTGACGATGGTCGACGGAACGTTCACGTCATCCGCGGGCCCGGCGGCCGATATTCACATGCGGAGATATGACGCCTTCAAGCTACTGCAGCAGTTGGGGCAGCAAGTGCGTGATTGCTGATCAAGGATAGGCCTTCGCCTCATCTGTCGCGCTTTTGCTGGAAGTGTTGGAAGTCCACGGACCGGATCGCAGGCAAAAGCGTGTCGGGCAGGTGCTGCGCGATATCGGCCTTGCGCCAGATGCCTTGCGGATCCGGCATCTTCATCTTAAACCGGGCATCTGCCAATCACGGCTCGTTGTGAGCGGCAAAATGGCTGACGAGCCACGGATGAGTGATTGCCGATCCGCCGGATGACCTGATGAGCGACCTGTTTGACACTGCTGCGCGGATGAATCCGCAACCTCTTGCCGCGGCGCTGAGGCCAGCGACGCTCGACGACATCATTGGCCAGGAAGCCGTTGTTGCTCCTGGCTCCATCCTGCGCCGGCGTATTGCGGCCGGCCGGCTGGGAAGCATCATACTTTACGGTCCTCCCGGCCTCGGCAAGACGTCGATCGCCCGCGCCGTCGGCAACATGCTCGGCAAGACGTTCCGACCTCTCAATGCGACACGGGCGGGCGTTGCCGATATCCGCCGTATCGCGGACGACGCCCGCATCCATCCAACCCTGATTTTCGTCGATGAGGTTCAGCGCTTCTCGGCGACCCAGACGGACGATCTTCTGGCGCTTTGCGAAGAGGGGCTCGTCGACTTCATCGGCGCCACGACTGGCAATCCGTTCCATGTCCTGACACCCGCTCTTGTCTCTCGCTCGACGATCATCAGGCTCGAGCCTTTGACGCTTGGCGAGATGGAGCAGGTCGTCCGGCGCGGCGTCGATCATCTGCACGCGACCGACATTCCGATTGTCCTGACGCCCGATATGGTCCGGCTGATTGCCGGCCGTTCGGGTGGAGACGCCCGCCGGGCTCTCACCACATTGGAGAGCCTGGCCGTCGGTCACGCTGGCGAGGAAGACATCGTCATCACAGATGACATGATCGACGAAGCCTACGCGTCGGCCCCTATCAATCACGATCGTTCGGGTGATGCCCATTACGACATCGTCTCGGCTTTCATCAAATCCATGCGCGGTTCGGATCCGGACGCGACCCTTTATTGGCTCGCACGGCTGATCCACGGCGGCGAGGATCCGCGCTACATCGCCCGGCGCATCATGATTCATGCGTCGGAAGATATCGGATTGGCCGATAACTCGGTGCTCCAAACCGCGGTGGCGGCCTCACAGGCGGTTGAGAAAATCGGATATCCGGAAGCGCAGACAATTCTGGCACATGCCGCCCTTCATCTGGCGCGTGCGCCTAAGTCGAGTTCGGCTTCCCGAGGCCTGGGGCTTGCTCTCCAATACGTCGCCTCACAGCCCCCGGAAAGCGTCCCGCTGCATTTGCGTGATGCGCATTACAAGGGGGCTGCTTCGCTCGGCCATGTCGGATACCAGTTTCCGCATGATGATGCCCGAGGCTGGGTCGAGCAGATCTACGCGGAAGGGATCCCCCGAGGAGCCTTCTACCAGAGCGACGCGCGCGGCGCATCGACATTTGAAAAACGGGCCGATGAGTTCTGGGAACGTGTCACCGGGATGCCGCCCGTTCGTCGCTGAGGTCTTTCGTCCCGCAGATCGCTGCGTGTCCGCGCACAGGCGGACTGATAACGGGCGGATCATGGAATGTTGGCGTATAAAAGGGAGCCGTTGGGAGGGGAGGAACGGCTCCCTTTAAGCCGTCAGAAACTCGCCTTCAGGGATGCCATGACGTTGATCGGCCTGCCCGCGTAGTTGTCTGTTCTGCCCGCCGTGGTTTCGATGTAGCGCTGGTCGGTCAGGTTACGACCGATAAGCGAGAAGTCCAGATGCTCGTTGATCTTGTAGGCGAGTGACGCATCCAGGGTGTAGTAGCCATCGACGAAGAAGCTGTTTTCCAGGTCGCCGGGGCGTTCGCCTGTGGCGGTGATACCGGTGCCCAGCTTCAGGCCTTCGAGCTTGCCGGTCTGGAACTCATAGGTCGTCCACAGGCTGCCGCTCCAGTGCGGCGTACCGGTGAGGCGGTTGCCAATGATGGACGCATCGCTGTCTCTGCTGACTTGGGCGTCGAGATAGCCGAGCGAGCCGATAATCTGCCAACCAGGCATGATCTCGCCGGCCACATCCAATTCAACGCCGCGCGAACGCTGCTGACCCGTCAGGCGCGAATAATCTTCGCCCGGCACAGAGACGGCAACATTGTTTTTGGTGATGTGGAACACGGAGAACGTTGCGGAAAGCCGATCGGGAATAAGGTCAGCCTTGACGCCGGCCTCGATCTGCCAGCCTTTTTCCGGATCGAGCGGCGTGTTGTTCTCGCCAAGACCGCTTTGCGGCATGAAGCTCGTGGCGTAGCTGGTGTAGAAGGAAAGCGCGTCGGTCGGTTGATAGACAACACCAGTCCGCCACGTTAGAGCGCCGTCACTGACCGACGGTTCGGGATCACCCACGCGCACGGTATTGTCCTGGTCGAAATAGTCGTAGCGCAGGCCCGCCAGCAATTTCCATTGATTGCTGAGGTCGATCTGATCTTGCAGATAGACTGAACTGGCGACCATTTCCTGCGTGTAATCCAGGAGGCCGCTCGTGGGCGTCATCGGCGCCCCGTAGACAGGGTCGTAAATGTCGATCGACGCGATGTTACCGCGTTCGCGCCAGAAATCCAAACTGGAGCGGGTGTGCTCGACGCCGGCCAGAACCGTATGGCCGATATCGCCAGTATCGAAATTCAAGACCGTCTCGAATTGCAGATCGAGATTGCTGAGATCTTGGGTGCGATGGTTGTAGCGGCGTGAGAGCGTCCGCCCATCTGCTGCCAGGTCTCGCAAATCGATCCCGGTATCTCGCGACAACGACCCATTATAGCGAACGGAGCCTCGGAGCTTCAACCAATCGAGAGCCTGGTGCTCGGCAGTGAGAGCAATCTGTGTTTTGTGATTGTCGACCATGGACCAGTCTTCGCCGAGAAACCGATCATAGGGGATATGAATCTCGCCGTCGCGGCTTACGACCAAACCGCGGTCATAAGGCTGATCCTGATGAGTCCGGCTGACGCTGAGATTGACAAGGGTATCGTCATCCGGAGACCATTGCAGTACGCCGCCGATGTACTGTCTTTCGCTGGCCTGCCGTTCCTCGACGAAGCCCTGATCGCGCTGCGCTGCACCCGTGAGGCGACCTGTTAGCGAGCCGTCTGCATTGAGGGAACCGCTGACCGTCGCCTCGGCGCGTCGGAAGCCGTAGCTGCCGACTTGCGTCTTGGCTTCCGCTGTCAGTTCTTCGGTGGGCTGGCGGGTGACGATGTTGATCAGGCCACCGGGCTGGCCACGGCCATATAGAACAGAGGCTGGCCCTTTCAGGACCTCCACTCTCTCTATGCCGGCCATGTCGGGTTCGGTGCTGTTCTCCGGATTGTTGACCGCGCCATCAAGCATCACGCCGTCAACGGCGTAGCTGTTCGCTGTGAAGCCGCGTAACACGTAGGATGGCGCGCGGTTGGCGGCTGTTGAGCTCTCGCGGACGTTCGACACATTCTCGAGCGCTTCGGTCAGGCTCGTCGCCTGCTGGTCTTCGAGAACGCTACGCTTGACGACCTGGATCGATTGCGGCACGTCACGCAGCGGCGTATCGGTCTTGGTTCCGACAGAGCTCTCGGTTGCATCGTAGCTGCCCGGTGCAGCGCCGCCGCTCAGCAAGATCGGCTGAAGTGCCGTTGCGCCGCTGGTGTCGGTAGCAACTGTTCCGGACGCGATGATCGTGATCGTATCATTGGCGCCGAATGTGTAGCGCAAGTCCGTGCCGGAAAGGAGCTGCTGCAGTGCCTGGCGGTCCGAAAGCTGACCCTGGATGGCGCGGCTGCGCGCATCGGCAGGCAGGGTTCCGTCATAGACAATATTGGAGCCGGTTATGGCGGAGTAACGGACGAGGGCGGAGGCCACTGATTGGCTGGGAATACTGAATGTGTGTGATGTGGCTGCATCCTGGGCAGTGCCGGCGGTTGCTGCCGCAAGCCACCCGATCATTGCCAACGCCGTGCCCCGAGCCAGCGACTTTCCATGAAATTCAATCTTATACGTCATGACTTTTGCCCCCGCAAAATGCTTGTTTCCCGGCTCCTCCCAAGACCGGCTGCGTGCTTTACGAATGGCGGACGCAAAAACCTGAGTGTTGCGGTAAAATTATTTTCGGGTCGTGACGATGGTCAGAAGCGATGTGTAGTTCTGCAGCGAGATCGGCAATCCCTGCTCAAGCGTCGCATCGATGCCGTCAATGTCGTTGACGTCGAGAATGGCGGTCACTCTTCTGGCGGCGAGTGCGGCGTCGGGAATGAAGAGCCGTCCCTTGCGCCAGCGGTTCACCTCCGCGATAACTTCGCCCAGGGGTCTTGCGAGGAAGACCAGTTGCCGTTCGCGCCATCTCACGCGGCTTTCCGCATCTCCGATGATCGGGCTGCCAAGTACCCCGTCTTGCCAGTCGATAGCGTCGCCCTGCGAGAGATCGACGCTTCTGCCGCCTGCTTCCACTCTCACATTGTGTTCAGTAACCGCGACACTCGTGCGCTCGGGCGCAATCGCTACGGCGTAGGCGGTGCCGAGGGCCGTCGCGGCAAGGCTGCCGGCTTCGACCCTGAAAGGACGCCGACTGTCGGGCACAACGGAGAAAAAGGCTTCGCCGCCGTGCAGCACGATGCGACGTATGGATGCTGTGAAGTCCACCGAGATCGCGCTCGCAGCGCCAAGTTCGACTGTCGATCCGTCCGCGAGAGTCAGGCTGCGAATCTCACCCGTGCCTGTGGAGGAATCAGGGCGTGTCGCGATATGCCAAGCCGTTCCGCCGGTTCCAGCCAACAGCACGATGCCACTCGTGATCTTTAAGAAGCCGCGGCGCGAGACAGCATCATCTGGCCGTGCCTGCTCCACCGCCGCATGGCCCCAAACCCTTTCAATGCGCGCATAGGCGCGCGCATTTCTCTCATCGGCGAGAAGCCAAGTGCGGAACCGCTCGTAGTCCGCTGTCGACGCGTTCTCATCAAGGAGAAGAGCGAACCAGGTCGCAGCCTCGTGTGTCCTTTCGGCGTCTTTGCCTTTGTCCGGAAGATCGTTCATCGCATATCCCGATAGCCAGTCATGTGAGTAAACGAGTGGCGACACCAAAAACCGGGGTCGAAAGTGCCCGGAAGAATAAATTATGGCTCGTCTTGCTGGAATGCTTCGAGGCGCTCAAGTGCGACAACCATGTGGCTGAAGACCGTTTTCGGCGATATGCCGAGCCTTTCGGCGATCTCGACATAGGTCATGCCTTCGATCCGCGCCATTACAAAGACTTTCCGCGCTCTCGGAGGAAGGGCGGCAATTGCGCTGGACAGACCCCGCAGGGTTTGTGCAGCGATTGCGTTCTCTTCGGGCGACGGGGTGGTGTCGACCATGAACTCAAGCAAGCGGATATCATAAACGAAGGGAACGATGCGCGCGCGTCGGTTGAAATCGATCGCAAGATTGCGCCCTGTGCGAACCACGTAGCCGGATAGCATCGACCGTTGCGGCAGGTGGGATCGGCGCTCCCAAAGTCGCAAAAACGTGGCTGCACGAGATCCTCGGCTGTCGATTGAGATCGCACGTGCCGGGCTATCGTAAGATGCAAACGCTTACGCAGACTTAGAAATATCGTAAGCAGATCCTGGGAATAAGCCGTATCCATCACGGGGGTGGCACTACCAGCGATCGTCAACTCTGACAATTCCGGCAGGTAGAAAATATTACCTTTTAACTCATGTTATCGAGGCGATGGCACGCTCCAGATTGCACCGGCTCTTGCCAAGGGCTATGCCTGATGCCCTTGCGGGTCGGCCTCTAGAAGCGTGTGACAAAATTGATCTGTGCTGCACTGGAGCGCAGATCTTTGCCAAACTCACCGGTGTAGGCGAGTGTCAAGCGCGCCGACTTGGAAAGCTTTGCCGAAATACCAAACTGTGTCACGACCGAGTTTTCCGGAATATCGACGCCACCGATGAGGAATGGCGAACCGCCGGCGAAGGCGAGGCTGGAATATGGCGTCACATCACCCGCGACATGTCGCCATCCCAACATGCCTGAGAACAGGATAGGCACGTCGCCTTGCGACCAATCCATGGACCAACGCAACCCAACCGTCGATGTGGCGATCGCATCGTTACCGCCCGCCGATGACAGAGCTGCAGCGCCGTCACTTTCCTGAAATGCGTCGGTCTTGAGGTTGACGTAAGCGAGGTTGGCAAATGGCTGGAACCTGACGGCATTCCATTGTTGCGTCCACGAGACATCGGCGAACAGCTGGCTGGTGGCGCTCGCATACTTGGCGTTCAGTTCATCCGAAAATGTTCCAAACGAGACGTCCCTGTGTATTGAAGCTTCGTTATGGGAATAAACGGCGCCGCTTGTGAGGGTTATCGGCCCGAAGTCGCCCGTGGCATAAAGCCCGGCGTGGTAGGAATCGGTGTCCGCCTGGTTGAAGGAGCCTCTGCTGTAACCCGCTACCGCGCCAACGCGCCATTGATCGGAGATCGGCGCATCGGCTCCAAACACGACACCGGAAACGCCGGTATCGATCCCCGCCGCATTTCCATTGTCCGACCAACGGTTGGACGATGCGTAGCCGGAGGTCCAGAAAACCGCGTCGTCCTCGTGTGAAGCGATGTCATTGAGGATCGCCTCACGTGTGAAGCGGCTCTCCCACAGGAGGGCGCTCTTGAGCGAGGCATGAACCTCGCCGCTCAATTGCGAGAATGCGCTTTTCGCAGTGATGTCATCCAGTGACAACACTGCATCATAGACCGCGTTGCCCGACCCTGATGCTTCCACGGCCGTAGCCGTTGCCCGACCATTTGCCGTATCGGCAACGTCTGCAAAGCGCACATTGTTGCGATCGAGCGTCATGTCTATGCCGGTGACATCATAGGTGAGTGTCGGCGACAGAAAGGCAAAATCGCTTGAGATATTATCGAAGGCGCCAGTAACGCTTCCGGCGGTCAGGATTGTGTAGCTGCTCGTCGTCCCATAATTGCCGCCTGCCGCTCTGATATCGAGCGTGCCTCCCTGGATGGAAACCGCGCCTGTCGCATTGACACTGTCGGAATGGCCATCGGACTGGATGTCCACCTGATAGGTCGAGCCGGCGCCAAACGTCAGATCGCCGTTGACGCTGAGCGTCGCAATACCCGGTCCTGGTGACAACGAGCCGCCGGCATTCACGAGGAGCCCGCCGACGACGCCGCTACCGGATAGAAGACCGCCGTCATTGACGTCGACCGCGCCCGAGATAGTGCCGTCGTTGATCAGCGCGCCGCCCGAAACCGTTGCCGTTCCCGCTATGGTTCCGGTGTTCGAGAACGTGCCGCCATTGTTCACCAATGCGGCGACCGTTCCGTCGTTTGCGGTGCTGCCGGCATTTGTAATCGTTCCCGCCACTGCGCCACTGTTGTTGATGAGCGTGCCCTGCGCGCCGACATCGACGTCGGCCAATGCCGCATTGTTGACGACCTCGCCTCCGCTCACTGTCGTGGTGCCGGTTACCGAGCCACCCGCATTGTTGACGAAACTCCCACCGTCGTTTTGAACGGAGGCGATCGTTCCGGCATTTGTGACGCTCCCGGAGTTCCTGATCGCGCCCGTAGTGGCTCCACTGTTGTTCACGAACGAGGCCACGGCTGCGACGTCGGCGTCGGTAACGACGAAATTGTTGATCACAGTTCCGCCTGCGACCACGGTTTGCCCGGCAATCGTGCCGCCGTTATTGTTGGTGAAAGTGCCAGCCCTATTGGTCAGGCTGGCAACCGTGCCGGCATTGGATGTCGTGCCGGCATTCGTGACATCCCCGGCGGTCGCGCCAGTGGCGTTGGTGAAGATGCCCGCCGTGCCGACCTCAACGCCGTTGAGCGTGGCGTTGTTCGTAACGATGCCGCCATTGACGCTGGTGTTGCCACTGACGACCCCACCTGCATTATTGACGAAGGTTCCGGCATCGTTTTGCAGGGAGGCGACCGTGCCGGCGTTTGTAACTGCGCCGGAGTTCCTGATTGCGCCGGCCGTGGCTCCCGTATTGTTGATAAAGGCAGCGGTGGCGGCGACGTCGGCATCGGTGATGACGAAGTTGTTCGTGACGGTTCCGCCAGTGACGGTGGTCTTTCCGGTCACCGTTCCGCCGGCGTTGTTGGTGAAGGTGCCCGCCGTATTGGTCAGGCTCGCAATCGCGCCGGCGTTGGATGTGGTGCCGGCGTTCGTGACCGCCCCTGCGATGGCGCCGCTGGTGTTGGTGAAAATGCCTGCCGTGCCGACCTCAACCCCATTAAGCGTGGCGTTGTTCGTCACATTCCCGCCGTCGACGTTGGTCGTGCCGGTGACGATACCGCCCGTATTATTGGTGAATGACCCAGCGTCATTCTGGATGGAGGCGATCGTTCCCGCGTTTGTGACGGTGCCGGAATTCCTGATCGCGCCGGCTGAGGCTCCGGCGTTGTTGATGAAGGCAGCGGTCGCGGCCACATCTGCATCGGTGATGACGAAGTTATTCGTGACGGTCCCGCCCGTGATGGTCGTCTTTCCGGTCACCGTTCCGCCGACGTTATTGGTGAAGGTCCCCGCCGTATTGGTCAGGCTGCCTACCGCACCGGCGTTCGACGCCGTGCCGGCATTGCTGACCGTCGTAATCGTCGCGCCGCTGTTGTTGACCAATGTTCCGCCAGCGGAGATGTTCGCCGCGCCGGTGGCGCCATTATTGGTGAGGGCCGTCCCGGCCTTGACCTCGGCGCTGGTGAGCGTGCCGGTGCCGGTTACGGTGACATTGCCGTTATTGAGGTTTAGCTGGCCACTGAGGTTGCCATCAAGAGACAGGCTGCCGCCGTCCAGGTTTACATCCGAGTTGACGACGCCCCCCTGGTTGATGCCAAGACTGCCCGCGCTGATCGTAATGCCGCTCGCAGCATTGAGCGTACCGTCAGAGGTGACGGTAACGTTGCCGCCACCGACATCGAGATGGCCAATCGTGACGTCCGTTGTGACCTGCGGAGAACCTGCATCCACACGCGCGGTGTCGCTGGACCCCGGCGCGGATGGGGTCCAGTTGGATGAATTGCTGAACTCATTATCCGCAGTACCGGACCACGCAGACTGGGCAAGGCCGTGCGCCGGCAGCGTGGCCGATGCAAGTGCCGTGAACAAGCCTAGGCGGCGGGAGAATGCCGAGAGCAGTGATTTCATCTGGTTCGGTCGAGGCTAACGGGCACCCGCCATGCATCGACGGGATGGTTAACAATTTCTATCCAAGCCCGGTTAATGAATCGCTAATGCATAAAGCGACGCTGGTTGTGCCGCCCGCTTTCGGAAAAGCGCACCAACGATCAGCCAAACGGCGTCGGCAGCTGCGACAGCTTGATACAATTTAGTCCTCCGATGGCAAATATCTGCGACACCCGATCTGTAAATCCTGGGCCCCAAGGTGATCGGAAAGGTCTCGAAGACGTTGTCGTCGCCGCATGAGTTCCTCGTTTGCCTACAGCTAGAGCCGGTGCCAGCCGGCGCGAACTGTCGGACGAGCCGGTTGCGCGGCAAGTCGCCGCCTCCTTGAAACCCTACTGGAGCGCTTCATGAGCAGACTGACCCTACGCCTGGCCGCGGTTCTTATCAGCACGTGTGCCTTGACGGCATGCGAGCAGGGTGAGGCATCGACGCCGCAGGCGCAGCCTCTTCCGACCGTCGGCGTCGTCACGGTCGCGCAAAAACCGTCGTCTGTCGTGACCGAGCTTCCAGGAAGAATTGCTGCGACGCGGGTTGCTGAGGTTCGCCCACGCGTTTCGGGTATCGTCACGGAGCAGGTCTTCGAACAGGGGGCGATCGTCCAGCGCGGCGATGTTCTCTACCGGATCGATCCGGCTCCCTTTCAAGCGCAGGTCGACAGTTCGGAAGCCACGCTTCGTCGCGCCGAGGCCGCGCAACTCGACGCGCGGCAGACGGCGGACCGTCAGGAGCAGTTGCGCCGGTCGAACGTGACGTCCAGACAGGATTACGATTCCGCGATCGCTCGTCTTGCCCAGGCCGACGCGGACGTTGCCGTTGCGGAGGCCGGCGTGGTCACGGCCAGGTTGAACCTGCAATATGCCAATGTCACGGCGCCGATCTCCGGCAAGATCGGGCGGGCGCTGATCACTGAAGGAGCGCTGGTTTCGGCTGAGGGAAGCGAGAATCTCGCAACGATCCAGCAACTCGATCCAGTCTATGCGGATTTCACGCAGCCGGCCGCTGATCTTATTCGCCTGCGAAAGGCGCTTGCGGCCGGGCGTCTCGCCGCCAGTCCCAACGAAGCGAGAGTGACGCTTCGTCTCGATGATGGATCGGAATACGGCGAGCCCGGTCGCGTGCTTTTTTCCGAAGCTGCGGTTGATGAGACGACCGGTCAGATCACCTTGCGCGGCCAGTTCCCGAATTCCGGCGGCGAACTTCTGCCCGGCATGTATGTGCGTGTGACGGTTGAACAGGGTGTCGACAATCAAAGCCTGTCCGTGCCCCAGCAGGCGGTTCAGCGCGATGCCGGAGGTCAGGCGAGCGTGTTGGTGGTGAATGGCGAGAACAAGCTCGAGCAGCGAAAAGTTGTCGTGGGGCGTGCGGATGGCAACACCTGGCTGATCGAAGAAGGCATCGCGGCCGGTGACCAGGTGATGGTCGATGGATTTCAGCGTGCGAGAGCCGGCGCGAGTGTGCAGCCGCAACCATGGACGCCCCCTGCGTTGGCCGCCGCCGAGCCCGTGGGCGGCAGCACGGGCCGCGTGAACTAATATCCCCCCGCTCAGACCACAAGGTATTCTCGATGGCAGGTTTTTTCATTCAGCGACCGATCTTTGCCTGGGTCATCGCGATCTTCATTTCGTTGGCGGGCGTGCTCACCTTGCCGTTCATTCCCATCGCGCGCTATCCCCAGGTCGCGCCGCCGCAGATAACCATCTCGACGAACTATCCCGGCGCGACACCGGAAACCATCTACCAATCCGTCACGCGCCTTGTCGAAGAAGAGCTCAACGGCGTCCCGGGGCTTCTCTATTTCGAGTCCGTGTCCGAAGCATCCGGCCGGGTACAGATGACGGTCACCTTCGAGACCGGAACCAATGTCGGCGAGGCGCAGGTCGAGGTACAGAACCGCATCGCCCGCGTTGAGGCTCGCCTGCCGAGAACGGTGACGCAGCAGGGGCTTCGCGTCGACCGCGCCGGCACGTCGTTTCTCATGATGGTCGTTCTCAAATCCGACGATGGAGCGACGGATGCGATCGGTCTCGGGGACTACCTGAACCGGAACGTCATCGGGGAACTGCGCCGCATTCCGGGCGTCGGCAGCGCCCAGCTCTTCGCCACGCAGCGCTCGATGCGCATCTGGATGGATCCGGAGAAGATGCTTGGCCTGAACCTGACTGCCGCCGATGTCACCAATGCGATTTCGGCGCAGAACGCTCAGGTTGCCGCCGGGCAGATTGGCGCCAGTCCGAACATGCCGGGCCAGCAGATATCGACGATCGTCAACGTTCCCGGACAGCTGACCAATCCCGACGAATTCGGCGACATCGTATTGCGGGCAAATTCCGATGGCTCGAACGTGCGCCTTCGCGATGTTGCCCGCGTGGAAGTCGGCGGGGAGAACTATAATTTCGCAAGCCGGTTGAACGGGCAGCCCAGCGCCTCGATCGGTATTCAGCTGGCGCCTACCGGCAATGCGCTTTCGACTGCGGAAGCCGTGCGCGCCAAGATGCAGGAACTTGCGCCGTTCTTTCCGGCAGGGCTTTCGTTCGAAATTCCCTACGACACCACGCCGTTTGTGGAAGTGTCGATCGAGAAGGTGCTGCACACGCTGCTCGAGGCGATCGGCCTTGTCTTCATCGTGATGTTCCTCTTCCTGCAGAATATTCGCTACACGATCATTCCGACGCTGGTCGTTCCCGTCGCGCTGCTTGGAACCTGCGCGATCATGTTCGCGGCAGGCTTCTCAATCAACGTTCTGACCATGTTCGCCATGGTGCTTGCGATCGGCATCCTCGTCGACGACGCGATCGTCGTTGTCGAGAATGTCGAGCGAATAATGGCCGAGGAGGGGCTCCCGCCCAAGGAGGCGACCAAGAAGGCCATGTCGCAGATCACCGGGGCGATCATCGGCATCACGCTTGTCCTGACCGCGGTCTTCGTGCCGATGGCGTTTTTCCCGGGAGCCGTTGGCGTCATTTACCAGCAGTTCAGCCTGACGATGGTCGCGTCCATCCTGTTCTCCGGGCTTCTGGCACTGACCTTTACGCCGGCTCTGTGCGGCTCGTTCCTTAAGCCGATCACCAAGCACCACGAAAGCAAATGGCGGTTCTTCCGCTGGTTCAACAGAGGCTTTGACCGCCTCACGAAACGCTATTCATCGAGCGTCGCCATGACGGTGCGCCGAGCCGGGCGTTTCATGATCCTGTACGTCGTCCTGCTCGGCGGATTGGGCTGGGCCTATCTCCAGCTTCCCTCCTCGTTTCTGCCCAATGAAGATCAGGGCTTTCTGATCGTCGATCTGCAGACCCCCGCAGAGGCGAGCTCGGACCGGACACGCGAGGCGATCCGGCAGATGGAAACGATCGTCACGGCCGAGCCCGCCGTCGCAAGGGTCGTCAGCATTTCCGGATTTTCGTTTTCCGGCTCGGGACAAAACGCCGGACTGGCTTTCGTAACCTTGAAGGATTGGAGCGAGCGCGGACCCAATGACAGCGCAGCCGCGATTGCATCGCGGGTAAATGCCAAATTTCGTGGAATTCGGGATGCGGCGGCCACCGCGCTGTCGCCGCCTCCGATCCAGGGCCTCGGCAACTCCAACGGCTTCGCCTTCCGTCTGCAGGATCGGTCCGGCGCGGGGCAGGCGGCGCTTGCTGGAGCCGCGTCTCAGCTGTTGGAAGCTGCCCGAAACAGCCCGATCTTGACTGGGCTGCGAGTTGAGGGGCTACCTGATGCGGCACAGATCAATCTTCTGGTGGACCGTGAAAAGGCAAATGCCTTCGGCGTCGGCTTCGCCGATATCAACGCAACCCTCTCCGCAAACTTCGGATCGTCCTATGTCAACGACTATCCAAACGCGGGCCGCATGCAGCGCGTCACCGTGCAGGCCGATTCCTCTCAGCGCACACAGCCGGACAACTTGCTGGCACTGAATGTGCGCAACAGTCACGGAGGCATGGTGCCGCTCTCCTCGTTTGCTTCGATCGACTGGGTTCGCGGACCGTCGCAGGTGGTGGGATACAACGGCTACCCTTCGCTGCGCATCAGTGGCCAGTCCACAGCCGGCTACTCCTCGGGCGATGCCATTGCGGAAATGGAGCGCCTGACGAGCCAGCTGCCGGCGGGCTTCGGCCACGAATGGACAGGCCAGTCGCTTCAGGAGATACGCTCGGGCTCTCAGGCTCCGGCGCTGATCGGCCTCAGCATCCTTCTGGTGTTTCTGCTTCTGTCGGCGCTTTACGAAAGCTGGGCCATCCCCCTGTCCGTCATGCTCGTCGTCCCGCTCGGCGTGATTGGCTCGGTCTGCGCGGCCATGATGAGAGGTCTTCCCAATGACGTCTACTTCCTCGTTGGCTTGATTGCGATTGTCGGCCTGTCGGCGAAGAATGCGATCCTGATCGTCGAGTTCGCCAAGGATCTGGTCGCCGAGGGCCGATCCGTTCCCGATGCGGTGGTCGAAGCGGCGCATCTCCGGTTCCGGCCGATCCTGATGACCTCGCTGGCGTTCACACTCGGGGTCGTCCCCCTCGCGATCGCCACCGGCGCGAGCGCCGCGAGCCAGAATGCGATCGGCACCGGTGTCCTCGGCGGCATGATTTCGGCGACCGTGCTGGCAATCTTCTTCGTGCCAGTCTTCTTCGCCTTCGTGCTCAGCCTCGTTGGGCGTTTCAAAGCAAAGGCCAGAGAAGAAAGGCCGCGGCTTAGCGTTGTTGGGTCCGCGGGGCAGGATTCGTGACTGCGAAACTTTGTTACACTTTTTTCGATGCGCCCTTGACCGCCTTTCTGTAGAGTTGCGCAAATTACGGACTTGGATGATGCAGAAAGCTTCACATATCGCGGTCGTCGACGACCATGGGGACATTAGGGATCTTGTTGGAGAGTACTTGCAACAGCAAGGCTACCGGATCAGTGTTGCCGACAGCGGCGCATCCTTGCGCCGGATCATGGAACGCAGCAACGTCGATCTCATCGTTCTCGATGTGATGATGCCCGGCGAGGACGGACTTTCGGTTTGCCGTCAGCTGCGAACCAGCACCCAGATCCCGATCATCTTTCTGACGGCGATGGCAGAGGAGATGGACAAGATCATCGGTCTCGAACTCGGCGCCGATGATTATCTCGTGAAGCCTTTCAATCCGAGAGAATTGCTGGCCCGCATCCGTGCGGTGCTCAGGCGCGCCAACAGCCTTCCGGCACAAGAAAGGGAAACGCTTAAATCAAAGGTCGTGCGTCTCGGCCATCTTCGCCTGAATGTCGGGCGGCAGGAGCTTTTCAGGGATGACGGTGTGGGGATTTCGCTGAGCACGGCGGAGTTTCGCCTGCTGAAGGTTTTTCTCGAACGGCCCGGATTGGTGCTGAGCCGCGAGCAGCTTCTCGACCTGACGGCCGGAAGAACAGCCGATATTTTCGATCGAAGCATCGACAATCAGGTGAGCCGTCTGCGCAAGAAGATCGAACCGGACCCGAAGAATCCGTCGATCATCAAGACGCATTGGGGCGGCGGATATAGCCTGTCGGGAGAAGTAGGTTTCGAATGAGGCACTGGTGGAAAAGAAGCCTTGCGGCGCAACTGATCGGCTTCACGCTGATGGCGCTCGTCGTTGCACAGGGTCTTACCATCCTCATTTCCTGGGACGAGCGATCGAAAGCGCTGCACGCGGCGATGAAGAGCGAGTTCTTCAGCCGGTCGGCGTCCATTACCCGTCTCATGGAGACAATGCCGCAGCCGTTGCGTGATCAGGCCCTGCTGGCAAGTGAGACGGTCTATTCGCGTTTCTGGTTGTCGGCGGAAGATCCGACGGATGCCACGACATGGCGCAGCCGGGCAGTGTCGGAACTCGACCGACCGCTCGAGAACTATGTCGATCTCATGCGGAAATACGGTCTTGGATCTCAGACCAAGCGTCTTACTCAGCAGGGGGTAGCACAGTCCAACACGAACGAAGGCTGGACGACACCCTCGCAAGTGTTGTGGAATTTGCCGCAGCCCGCCAAGTTCGTTTATTTCGATGATCGCAACGGTTACGGACTGGCTGTCCAGCTTAACAACGGGATGTGGTTGAACACGGCCTATTACAAGGCCGACGTGGATCAATGGTGGAACGCCAAATCCCTGATCTCGCTTTGCCTGACCGCTATTGTCCTTGCCCTGATCTGCATTCTTGTCGCGCGCAGGATTGCGCGGCCATTGCGGGGATTGGCGATCTCGGCCGAAGCCCTTGGTCGGGGAGAAAGCCTTCCGCCACTTCCCGAGCAAGGCCCGGACGACATTCGTCGAACGGCCGAGGCGTTCAACAAGATGCAGGAACGGCTCCGTCGCTTCGTCGACGACCGGACCAGAATGCTCGCAGCTATCGGTCATGATCTCAGAACGCCCCTGACGTCACTGCGCCTGAGGGCGGAGTTCGTTACCGATAAGAACGTCCAGCAGAAGATGCTGGCCACCATCGACGAGCTCCAGAACATGACCGAGGCCGCGATTGCTTTCGCGCGCGGAGAGGCGAACGTCGAGGAGACGAGAGCCATGGAACTGGATGCGCTGGTCGGCAGCATCTGCGACGATCTCTCCGATCTCGGCCAGGCCGTCGAATATGTCGAGGGCCCAACGATGACCTATCGATGCCGCCCGGATGGATTGCGGCGCGCTGTGCGCAATCTCGCTGAAAACGCCGTGCGCTACGGTGGGAAGGCGCGCGTGCATATTGTGCAGTCGCTTGCGACGGTCGATATCGTCGTTGAGGACAACGGCCCCGGAATTCCGGAGGCAATGCGTGAGAAGGTATTTGATCCCTTCTATCGGCTTGAGGCGTCGCGCAATCGAGATACAGGTGGTGTCGGCCTTGGCTTGTCCATCGCACGGGCGATCGCGCGACAGCACGGCGGCGACATCATTCTCCGTTCCAATGATCCTGGCTTGAGGGCGATCATCTCTCTTCCGAAGGAAGGACGCACCGACACCGCGATCAAGGGAAGGAAGGTGTCGTTGACACGAACGGTCTCGAGAGTGCGGCCGGCGCGGGATCGCGTGGCTTAAACCCGAGAGACGAATAGCTTCCGATGCCATCCGCAACGGCCGGCGCTTACTTCCGAGCCTGTCTCAAGAAAAACGATGTTCCTTGTTTGGCAAGGGTGAGGCAAATGCCGTGTCGCCAACGCTGATGGTGCTGTCGCCATCAGCCCTTACGAGCACGGCGCCGAGGGTGTCGACATCGAGATGAATGATCGAATCCGCTCCCAGCCGTTCGATGTGCCGGACAGTGCCTCGCCACTTGCCGTCGGTGGCAGACAACGCCAGGTGCTCGGGCCGGATGCCGTAGATGCGGCATCCTTCGGCCTTTGCAACGGCGCCTTCAAACAGGTTCATCTTGGGGGATCCGATGAAGCCTGCGACAAAGGCGGTCTGCGGGCCGTTGTAGAGCGCCATCGGGGAGCCGACCTGCTCGATGTGGCCGCCGTTCAACACCACGATCTTGTCGGCCATGGTCATCGCCTCCACTTGGTCGTGGGTGACATAGATCATCGTCGCGCCAAGGCGAGCATGCAGCTCGGTGAGTTCCATGCGCATTTGCGAGCGCAGCGATGCGTCGAGGTTGGAAAGCGGTTCGTCGAATAGAAACACTTTCGGATTGCGGATGATCGCCCGCCCGATCGCCACGCGCTGCCGTTGGCCGCCGGAGAGTGCCTTCGGCTTGCGATCGAGCAGATGCGACAGTTGCAGGATATCGGCGGTCTGCTTCACCTTCTCGGCGATTTCCGCCTTGGGTCGTCTCGCAAGCGAAAGGCCGAAGCCGATATTTTCGGCCACTGTGAGGTGCGGGTAGAGAGCATAGGATTGAAACACCATCGCGATGCCGCGCTCGGAGGGTTCGGCGTTGGTCACATCCTTGTTGTCGATGACGATCTTTCCGGCGCTCGATGTTTCAAGCCCCGAGATCATTCGCAGCAACGTCGACTTTCCGCAGCCTGACGGTCCGACGAATACACAAAATTCCCCGGCGCCGATGTTGAGATCGACGCCCTTGATAACTTCGAGGCTGCCGAAGCTCTTTTTGACGCCATCGAGAACAACGCTGGTCATGGCTTATCCTTTCACTGCGCCGGCAGTCATGCCCGCAACGATCTGTCGGTTGAAGAAGATGAAGACGATCAGCGGCGGTATGGTCACAAGCAGGATGTTCATGAACAGCAGGTTGAACTGCGTCTGGAACTGTCCCTGGAAATTATAGAGGGTGAGCTGCACGGTGACATTTTCCCGGCCGGGCAGGTAGTAGAGCGGGTTGGTGAAATCGTTGAAGATCGCAATCGACTGGACGACGATGACGGTCACGGTCACCGGCTTCAACAAGGGAAGCACAACGCGGAAGAAGATCTGCAGCGGCTTTGCGCCGTCGATGATCGCCGCCTCATCAAGGTCGCGCGGGATGGTCGCGATGAAGCTTCGAAAGAGCAGCACGGTAAACGACAGTCCGTAGGCGACCTGGATCAGGACCATGCCGGAAATTGTCTTGAAGAGACCAAGCGCCTGGAGCACCCAGATCGTCGGCACGACGGCCGGCGGGATCATCAAGCCTGCGAGCACAAAGGCATAGATCACCGCGTTCCACCGTGATGGCCGGCGCTGCAGGACATAGCCCACCATCGCGCCGAACAGCACGAGCAACGTGACGGCAGCGACCGTGATGACCGTCGAGTTGAAGTACGCCAGCAGCAGCATGTAGTTGCGGGCCTGGATCACATCGACGAAATTGGTCCAGAGCTGCCATTCGCTCGGCAGGGTGAATTTAAGCGCCGCTGCATCCTGCTTGGTTTTCGCAGCCGTCAGAAAGATGAACAGGAACGGCATGACGAAGATCACGCAGCATGCGGCCAGCGCCGAGGCTCCGGTGTAGAATTGGCGCCGGGTCATACATCGACCTCCCTGCGATTAAGCCAGAAGGTGAGCGGCAGAACGATCACCGCGATCAGCACGAACAGGATGACGTTCCCGGCCGTGGACAAGCCATAAAAACCCGCCTGGTATTGCTTGTAGATCACGCTTGCGAGCACGTCCGAGGAAAAACCGGGGCCGCCTTTTGTCATCGCCCAGATCAGATCGAAGCTGCGCAGCCCGCCGATCAGCGACAGGGTGATGACGGTGATCGTCGCCGGCTTGACCAAGGGTATGGTCACGCGGAAGAGCATCTGCGTTCTGGTTGCGCCGTCGATGCGCGCGGCCTCGTAATAGTCGGCGCTGATGGATGCCAGTCCGGCGATATAGATCACCGTCGCAAGCCCGATGCCCTTCCACAGATCGACGAGGACGATCGAGTAGAGCGCCAGCGCCGGATCCGTCAGCCAGCCCGGTCCGTGTATGCCGATCGCGGCCAGCGCGACATTGATGATGCCACGCGTTGGATGCATGAGAACCGAAAAGGTTATGCCGACGCCGATGGTCGACACCAGCACGGGAAAGAAGATCACCGTTCTAAGAAGACCCTGGGCCCAGAGGCCGGATGTCAGCAGGACGGCCAGAAGCAGACCGAGAACCGTCTTCGCGGCTGATGTCGCCACCGCATAGATGACGGTGTTGGTCAGCCCCTGGATGAGGAAGGGCTCGCGGAAGAACTGCTTGTAGTTCTCAAGCCCGATGAACACTGTCGTGAACAAGTCCCAACGCGTCAGGCTGAACCAGAAGGATGCGATCGTGGGCGCCAGGAACAGGACGGTGAAGATGACCGCTGCCGGCAGGATGAACCAATAGGGGTAGGGTGATTTGCGTATAACCATAGCGGCTCCTAAGCACCTTGCCCGGATATTTGCCGGGCAAGGTGCGTCTGGATGTTACCAGTTCGGGAGGCCGAGCTGCTTGGCCTGCTTGGCGACGTCCTGGTCGTAAAGCGCGGCCGCGTCCTTGGCGGAGCGGATCCCCGTTCCGACCTCGACGGTGATCTGCTCGAGCGCCGGTCCTTTTACGGGTGACAGGAATTCCAGCGCCGGGCCGGCACGGCCTTCCGTCTGGAAATAGGGCAGCATGTCCGTGACGGCTTGCGGCACGTCCTTCGGCAGTTCGCAGCCCTTGATCAGATAGGGACCCGACGGAACGGCCTTCGCCATCAGCTCGCACCCTTCCTTGGAGGCCACGAAATCGAGGAACTTCTTGGCTTCGTCGAGATGCTCGGCCTTGGCTGACAGATAGAGTGCCGCCGGCATCCAGATCGTCAAACCGTTCTTCGCCGCATCGGTCCCGGGTTCCGCGAAAAAGCCGACGTCTTGAACATTGTCGGGGAAGTTCTGCTGGATGTTGCCGATCCCGAAGGTCAGGCTGGGGTAGTGCGCTGCCTCACCGGTCGAGACCATGCGCATGCCGTCATCAAAGCTCGCCGCGCCGAAATCCTCGTTGAAGAATCCCGCTTTTGCGACCTCTTCCTGATGTTCGAAACCACGAAGTGCTGCGGGTGTGGTGGCGTACTTGACCTTGTTGGCCGTGTAATCGTCAGCAAAGGTCGGAACTTCGGTCTGGACGTTGAAGAAGTCCGCCAGGACGAAGATCTGCGATGTCCAGGTGGTGCCGTAAGTCTGCGCGATTGCCACCTTGCCGGCTGCCTTGATCTTCTCGTTGTTGGCCATGAATTCGGCCCAGGTCTTCGGCGGCTGCAGGCCGAGCTCGGCGTAGATCTTCCTGTTGTAGAAAATCCCGCCGCCCATCGCCGGACCGAACGGTATACCCCGCACATGGCCATCGGATCCGCTGACCACCTTCTTGAAGCTTTCGAGAATGCCGGCGGCGGACGGAAGATCGGAGAGATCGGCCATCGTCTGCTCGGGCTTCAAGGCCTGGAACAGAGAGCCACTGTTATACTGGAAGATATCCGGCATCTCGCCGGTCGCCAGCCGCGTCTTGACGATGTTGTCGCCCGCGGAACCGCCCGCGCGCTGCTCCACATCGAAGGTCACATCCGGACGCTTCTCGCTATAGGCTTTGGAAACGGCATCGAAGGAAGCGATGGTTTCCGGGTTCGTGTCGATCAATACGCTCAATGTCACGTCTGCGTGCGCGACGCTGCTCGCCAGCGCCAAAGTGGCCGCTGCGATAATGCTGCACTTGGTCATCCGCATGGTCGTCTCCTCCTCCAAGGACTTGCGATTTACCGTTACGATCAGTCATGTGGTGCGCGGCCTGCCGCGCTGTCTTGATCAGACGTCGAAGGTGATCGAATGGCTGCCATGTCCGATCTGGACACGCTCGTCATCCGCCACGTCGGCGCCGTTCACCGTCAGGTTCTTTCTTGCACGATTGCCGCGTATGTGCGCGGTGATGCCATCTGGGATTTTAAGATGGCAGGTAACCTTGCCGCCGTCGATATCCCATCCGGCCTCGATGCGGCCGAAGCGCGTGTCGTGCCATGCCGCGACGGGCGATAGAGCCGGAAGGATAGCGGGATCGAACTCGATCTCCTCGAAACCAGGCTTGTCTTCAAGCGGCTTGATGCCAGCCACATCCTCGAACAGCCATTGGCACACGGCGCCATAGGCATAGTGGTTGTAGCTGTTCATATCGGGATCATAGATCGTCCCGTCTTCGGCAAGCGCATCCCAGCGCTCCCAGATCGACGTCGCTCCGCGCTCCACCTGATAGAGCCAGCCGGGCACCTTGCGATTGAGGAACATCTTTTCCGCGAGATCGAGCATGCCGAGCCGGGTAAGCGCCGGCAGCAGCGCGGGCGTGCCGATGAAGCCGGTGCCGATCACGCCATCGGTCTCTTCCGCGACCCGGCGGAAATAGCCGCGACCGGCCTCGTCATATTCCGGCGGAACGAGACCATAGAGGAAGGCGATCGCCCACGACGTTTGATCGTTATGCGCAATGCGCCCCGATGGGGAAAAGAACTCGCTCTTGAATGCCGCGCGGATGTCCTCGAGCTTGCTGTCGAGGCGTTGCGCCTCGCTCGTGTCGCCGAGGACCCGCGCGATCTTCGCCGTCAGTTGCGTGGCGACGAAGTGATAGAGTGTTGCGGCGCAATCGTCGGCGACGGTTGGGCGCGGCTTGCGATTGTCGCCGACCGGCTGCAGCCAGTCGCCAAAGGTGAAGCCGTGCTCGCCCCAAACCGCCGGAGGGCGGATGATGGGCCCGCTGGAAATACCCCAGAGGTAATCCAGCCATTGCAGCATCGCCGGAAAGCTCTCCTGCAGGGCGGCCTTGTCGCCATAGTGGAGATAGAGCTGCCACGGGATGATGACGATTGCATCGCCCCAGCCGGTCGAGCCGGCCCAATCGCCGCGATTGCTGATTGGATGCAGACGCGTCGGATCCGGCGAGAAGTGCGGCACCGCGCCGTTCTCTCTCTGATCGTGCATCACATCGCGCAAGAATTTCCTGAGAAACGATTGGCTGTCGGCAAGCCAGCATGCGGTGCCGGCAAAAACCTGGGCGTCGCCCGTCCATCCCAGCCGTTCGTCGCGTTGCGGGCAATCCGTCGGTATCTCGATGAAGTTCGATCGCTGAGACCAGATCGTGTTCTCGACAAGGCGGTTGACGGCGGGCACGCCGGTCGTGATGCCGCCTGTCGCGATCGGGACCGAGGTGATCGGGATCATCTTGATGGAGAGAAGCTTCGCATCGCCGATGATGGTCACGCGGGCGTAGCGGAAGCCCATGAAGGTGAACAGCGGCGCGTAGGTTTCGACGCCATCTCCCGACAGCGTGTAGACCAGCTCGGCCCTGGCGCTGCGGTAGTTGCGGTTATCGAAGAACCGGTTGGGCCCGAGGACTTCGGAATGCTCGACGCGTACGCTCGCGCCGGCTTCGCCTTGCGCCTCGATGCGGATATACGCGCCGGCATTCTGGCCGAAATCATAGACCAGCCGACCATCCTCTTCCGTCCAGCTATCGATCGGCTCGAACGGGGCGAGCTCGACAACGGCGGCGGTCTCGTGGGGCACAAGCAGGGTTTTGTCGAAGGCGAGTTCTTCAACGCCGAACGCGTCTTCTGGCTTCAAGCGGGCGTCATAGTCCTCGCCGTAATAGATGCCGTTCCTGGTGACGGGGGTCAGTCCACTCTTCCAAGTGGAATCTGTCTTCACCGCCAACGCGCCATCGACGCTGAGTTCGGCGATGGCAGCCGTACGGTCGCCCCAGCAATTGAAGATCGGGTTCGACGCCCACATGAGCTGGCCGCGATACCAGCCGTCGCCGAGCCAGATCTCGATCCTGTTCTCGCCCGGCTGAAGCAGACTGGCGACGTCATAGGTCTGATAGGCGATGCGATCGTCGTAGCAGGTCCAGCCCGGCGTCAGCAGGTCCGAGCCGACGCGGCGGCCGTTGATAAAAGCGCGGTAGAGCCCGAGTGCGGAAATGGTCAGCACGGCTTCGCGCGGGGCATGCTCAAGCTGGAAGTTGCGCGATACGAACGTACCCGCGGTGCCTTGGCCATCGTCGCATAGTGGCGCCACCATCGCGGCGGTGAATTGAAACGACGAGCCAGCGGCGGCTCTCGCGCGCCCTTGCAGAATATCCATGTCCCCTCCCGATCCGCTTGAGGCGGACCCATCAAACGAAGTGTGTATCGTTATATGTATATCATTCTACATTCCTGTTTGATGTGCAACAGAAAAATGCCTATACTCCGGACAAGATTGATATGAACGGAAAATTATGCAGACCTTTCAGAAGGATAACGACGGAGCGCGAGCGCGGGTCACGATCCGCCATGTCGCGGAAGACGCAGGCGTCTCGGTCGCGGCGGTATCGAAAGTCCTTCGAAACGCATATGGCGTAAGCGCGCTTCTGCGCACGAAGGTCGAGACGTCGATCGAGAAGCTCAACTATCGCCCTTCCGTCGCTGCCCGCGCCATGCGGGGGCGGACGAACACCATCGGCGTGCTGGCGATCGAGCTGTCCAACCCGTTCCTGCCCGGCCTGATCGAGGCGGCCAGCAACACGCTCGCCGACAGCGGCTTCAAGGCTCTGGTCGGGCTTGGGCGATCTGCACAGCCGATCGAGGCGTCGATGATCGAGTCGATGATCGACAACCGGATGGATGGCGTTCTGATCATCGCCCCCCGTATTTCCGGCAAGGTTCTCGAGCGCTACGCCAAGCAGATTCCGATTGTGGTCATTGCGCATCACGAGCCGGACGCCCAGACCTATGACACCGCCAATTCCGACGACCGGAAGGGCGCCTACCTCGCTGTCGAGGCTGCTCTTTCGAAAGGCTATCGCGATATCGCGATGCTCGGCTACGATATAGAGGGGTCACCGGCCACCATCGTCGCCATGCAGCGAGAACTCGGTTATCTGGACGCCATGCGGGCGGCCGGCTTGGAGGCGCGCGTGCTGCGGCTGCCGCCTGTTGATGCCGACAGAACCGCCGCCCTGAACGATTTTCTATCCGCACCTGATCGTCCGAGAGCCGTGTTCGTCTGGTCGGATCTCGATGCGGTGCCGCTGATCAACATCGCGCGGATGCGCGATATCGGCGTCCCCTCGGACCTGGCCATCATCGGCTACGACAACTCGCCCGTCTCGGCGCTTCCGCTGGTCGGGCTGACAAGCGTCGACCAAGACCCCGTCCAGTTGGCACGAACGGCGACGCAAATGTTGCTTGAGCGGATCGACGGAAGACGCGAGGCCAGACATGTCTTGATCGAGCCCCATGTCGAACATCGCGGTAGTGCGTGACATGACGCCGGCAAACGCTTCCTAACCTCTGCACCGTCCGTCCTTTGCCCATCTTGTGCGCCGGCTTAAAACACGCTTAGCTGGTGTTAAGGGAGCGCGGTTGAGGGGGACGGCATGAAGCGGCATGGCACGTCCAAGGGGCTGGTGGACTGGTCCCGGCCGCTCAGGCTGCATCTTGGCGTGCTGGTCGTTGGATCGCTTCTCTGCACATCGATACCCATCATCTGGATGGCTTTCAGCCAGGGAACGAGCGCGGCAGTCACCGCGGGCGCGCAACAGATGCGCGAGATGAGCCTGCGGCTGATCGAGGGATACCGAAACACATTGCAGGAAGGCACCGAAGCGGTGGCGCTGGCCTCGACCATGCAGCAGCTCGTCTCCGCGCCGCCGGCGGATATCAGCGCGAAAGAGGGCTTCTTTCTCGAGGTTCTGCGCAATGTCCCCAATGCGACAAGCGTCTACACGGGATATCCTGATGGCTCGTACCTGCAGGTGATCGCCGCTATCCGCGATGACGTCAGGCAAACGCTGTTGGCGCCTGATGGAACGGCTTTCGCGATCCGGACGATCACCGGCAGAGACCGGCCGGATGCCGTATCGACGCTGCGTTTTCTGGATGCCAACGCCGGCGTGATCGAGGAGCGCGCCGTCGAGTACGCATCCTTCGATCCACGGCAGCGGCCCTGGTATCAGGCGGTCGTACAGGATGGAAAGGCCGTCTCGGTCGGGCCTTACGTCGCTGGAACGCTCAAGACGCCAACGCTGACGATCGCCGCGCCGATGCGTGACAACGGCAAGGTCGTGGTCGGTATCAACATCCACCTGAGAACGATCAGCCGTCTCCTTGATGCCAGCCAGATTTCGCCGCGCGCCCGTGCCTACATAATTGACGACGAAGATCAGCTGGTCGCTCATTCGGACCCCGAAATCATGGCTAGGCTCATGGACCTGTGGTCCCGAAGTGCCGGTGGCATCGGCGCGACGGCAAGCGGTTTCGACACCAGCCTGGCAACCGTTGCCAACCTGCGGCGAGATTCGGCCTTCGGGGCCGGCGGACTGGCGCGGCTGGACCTCGACGGCGAGCGCTATCTGATCCAGGTCGCGCCGATCAGCGTGTCCGGACTGTTTGCAGGAAGCGAGGCGGCGATCGTCGTGCCACTGGCGGACCTCGTGGAGCAAGCGAACCGATCGCTGATGCACAATCTCATTATCGCTGCTGGCTTTGTCATTGCCGGTGTCGTCGCGTCGGTGCTTCTGTCGCGCATGGTCAGCCGCTCGCTGAACCAGCTGGCGGGGGAAGCACGTGAGATCGGCAACCTCGATGTGCACGAAAAGACCACCTCGCATTCCTTGATCACCGAGATCAACACGCTCGCGACCGCTCTCGCGGCAAGCCGCCGGGCCATCGGCCAGTTCGCGCTCTATGTGCCACGTGAGGTGGTTCGGCGGATCGTCGGGCCGGGCGGGCCGGCGATCGTCACTGCCAAGCGGCAGGAAATAACCGCGCTGTTCACCGACATCCGCGACTTCACCACCATCTCCGAGCAGCACTCGCCGGAAGACGTCGTCGAAACGCTGTCCACCTATTTCGAACTGCTGAACAGCGTTGCCGAGCGCCACGGCGGAACGGTTGTCCAATATCTGGGCGACTCCATCTTCGTCATGTGGAACGCGCCCGTCGAGACCGCAACGCATGTGGAAGAGGGCTGCCGGTGCGTGCTTGCGATGAAGGCAGCCGTGGATGCGTTGAACGATGCCAATGAGAGGGATGGGCGTCCGCTGCTGTTGACGCGGTTTGGCCTGCACACCGGGCCGGCTGTTGTCGGCAGTTTCGGCGCCGCGTCACGCCAGCAGTACACGGCAATGGGCGATACGATCAACGTGGCGTCACGGCTCGAAGGATTGAACAAGGAATTCGACACGTCGATCCTGGTCAGCGCAGCTGTGAGGGATGCGGTCGGTAGTGGGTTCGATTTTCGACCGCTCGGCCTGGCGCAGCTCAAGGGGCGGGCGGGCAAGGTTGATGTGCTGGAACTTGTCGGGGCGCGCTCGACAGGTCCGGGCTGACGCGCTTTGGGTTGGTTCACTGCTTAGCCCCGGACACAGGCGTTCCGCCGCCACTGCGCCGGCTTCGATGCCGCACAAGCCGCGACAAGACGTTGCGCTTCTTCTTCCGCGGGATCAAATCGACGTCGCTCACAAGCCTTGCGCCGCCATCGCGTTTTTCCAACGTGATCTTGCGGCTATGAAACGCTTCCAGTTCGACCCGGTGCCCGACGCTTAGAATGGTGGCCTTCGGCAATTCGGCAATCAGCATCTCCATCAGCCGATCCTGGCTCTTTTCGTCTAGGGCCGAAGTCGCTTCATCAAGAACGATGATGTCGGGATCGTGCAACAGCAGCCTTGCAAACGCCAACCGCTGCTTTTCGCCGCCTGATAATGTCTGATCCCACGGCGCCTCGTCTTCGATCCTCTCCTTCAGATGGCCGAGGCCGACCTGCTCAAGGACACCGCCAATCTCCTCGACGCTCCATGTGTCGGCGCCCGCCGGATAAGTAACGGCCCTGCGCAGCGTTCCTGATGGAATGTATGGTCGCTGCGGCAGCATGAACAGGCGCTTGTCGGGGCGGAAATTGACGGCACCATCCCCCCAAGGCCAGAGGCCGGCGATCGCCCGGACCAGAGTGCTTTTGCCGGACCCGGATTCGCCTGCCACAAGCACCCGCTCCCCTGGCTGGATCTCCACCTCCGTCTCTTTTACCACGGCCGTCCCGTCGCCCAGCGAGACGGAGAGGTCGTTCAAGCTGAGGATCGCATCACCTTCGGTTTCGCCCCTCTTTATACGTCCAAGCGCGTCGCTCTGTTCGGCTCGCTCCAGTCCGTCGATCGACATCATCAAGGACGCGACGCGCCTTGCGCATGCGTTCCAGTCGGCAAGCCGCGGATAGTTGTCGACCAGCCATCCGAACGCGCTCTGGACAATGGTGAACGCGGATGCTGCCTGCATGACCTGGCCCAGGCTCATGCTGCCGTCGAGGAATTTGGGCGCGCAGAGCAGAACAGGCACAACGGGCGCGATCAGCATGGAGCCGTGCGACACCAGGGTCGTTCGCATGTACTGACGCGCGAGCAGGGCCCACTGGTGCAGAACGCTCCCGAAGGTCTTGTCCAGGTCGTTGCGCTCTTCGTCTTCGCCGCCGAGCAGAGCGATGCTCTCGCCATTCTCGCGCACACGCGTCAGCGTGTAACGAAATTCGGCCTCGACCTGGTTCTTGGCTTCCGAGACCTTGACGAAGTGGCGGCCGATATAGGCGATCGAGGTTGATGTGATGACGGCGTAGAGAACGGCCGTGACGACAAGAAAACCGGGAATGGTAATCACGGTTCCCGCGATCGGCAAAGACAATGCTCCACCGATCATCCAGAGCACCACGATGAAGGTCGAAGCGGAGACGAAGGCCGCGATGACGCCGGCGACGAAATCGACGGGAGATTCGGTGGCGATGCGCATGTCCTCGGAGATGCGAGCCTCCGGATTCTTGTGGTCACCACCGATGAGATTGAGCTGATAGTAGCGACCACTGGCCAGCCACCGTCCAATGAGCGCCTTCGTCAGCCATGACCGCCAACGCCGCTGCATCTTCATGCGCATGTAGACCTGAATGGTTACGAGGGCGACGCTTCCCAGCACGAGCGGCGGGAAGAGGGCGCCGAGGAAATAGACCGTGGGCGCATCGCGCTTTTCGATGGCATCGAAAAGGCCGCGGTTCCAGACGTTTATACCGTACTGGAAGCAGACGTTCAGTCCGATCAGCGCCAGCAGACCGATGCATAGCGGCCAGGCCAGCTTGTCACCGCGCCGCGTCCAGTAACCGCGCGCGCTGATCCAGAACCGCTTGAGAAGATAAGCCCTGCGTGCCGCCTCGAATTCCTCGGGGGTCATGTCTTCTTCGGGTTTCAGGACTTCTGGTGGAGGGGCAATATCAGGCGTTGGCGTGTTCTCCTGGGCCGGGTTTTCGCCATCACCCGGTCGGGTGCCGCCAGCGTTGGTCGGATCAACATCATCGTCCCTCATGACCAGCTAAACGTTCTGAAAATCAGAAAGTTTCAAAACCGGGACAGGTTGTTAGTGTCTGCCGCGTGGCTCGTCGGTCTCGTCAACGATTGATGGCAAGAACGACTGGACCTCGGCGCGCTCCTTATCCGGGAGGGGCGCAATCCTCGTCTGCCAAAAACGCTCGGCTTCCGGCGTGTCCTTGTCCCAGGCTCGCGTCGAGGCCTTGTTGTCGTCAAAAACTGCCAACCGCCGTCCTCCGAGGTGGCGATACTCGTCTGCTGTCTGCTTGGCGCGGTTGATCATCCTAGTCTCCTTTCCACAGGCCCGATGGCAAAGCGCCCGACGCTTCAAGCGCTTCGCCACAGGAGAGTCTCGGATGGGGTTTATTCCGAGATGCTGACACAACGAATTTTCCCACCGGTTGTTCCCGGCCGGCGCTTGGGTTGGGAACAACAGTTCGAGGCTGTCGCAGACTGGCGTGGCATCAACCGCCCGCTGTAGCGGCCTTGAAACTCCCGCCGGAGAAGCCACGTCTTATGCAGGCCGCGAAGGAGATGCGCATGAGCTATGACGTGGTGGTGGTAGGGGCGGGCTTTTCGGCAATCGCCACTGTCTGCAATCTGATCGAGCATCTTCCCGCTTCGGCCAAGGTTGCCGTTGTTGGCGATGATCCGGGATTTGGACGCGGAACCGCTTATCGCTCGGAGCTTTATCTGCACAGATTGAATGTGCCCGCCGGCAGGATGAGCCTTTTTCCCGACAAGCCGGATGCGTTCGTGACGTGGCTTGCCGAGCGCAAGCGTCCGCTGCGGGATGGCGATTTCGCCTCGCGCCAAGATTATGGGCTCTACGTTCGAGATACGCTCGCAGCCCTGCTGCGGGATAAGCGATCACGCTGCAAGGTCGATTTCATCCGCGCAAAGGCCACCGGCTGCGTGGAGCGCTATAGCGCCACGCTTGGCTTCCTGCTCGACAATGGCGACGAGATCGTCGGACGAAACGTGGTGCTATGTCTCGGTGTCGGCAATGCGCCGCTGCCCGTTGGGCTCTCTGGACTTTCCGCGGAGGCACGCGACAGGACTGTCGAAAATCCCTGGCGCCTTTCTTGGCTTCGTCGCGTGGAGGCACATGACAGTGTCTGCATCCTCGGCTCGGGACTGACGATGATTGATCAGGTCCTTGCCTTGTTTGCCCAGGGGTTCCGCGGCAAGATCGACGTGCTGTCGCGAAGGGGCCTTGTGCCGCACGGGCATGCAAGAGCACCAAAACCACCGGCGGATTTTGATCCGGCCAGCCTGCCGAGCAGCATGAGTGCACTTCTGCGCGAATTGCGCCGCGAGAGCCGCCGCTCCGGGGACTGGCGCAGCGTTATGGACACCCTGCGTCCGAAGACGCAGGCTTTGTGGCAGCGACTGGCGCCGTCGGAGCGCTCCAGGTTCCTGCGTCACGGCCTTGCATGGTGGAACATCCACCGCCATCGCGTGGCGCCGGATGTCTACGACAGGTTTCGCGACATGATGGCAAGCGGTCAGGTGTCGGTTCATGCCGGATATCTTCAAAGTGTCGAGCAGGCAGGAAATCGGCTGATGCTCCGCTACCGCGGGCGAGGAACGCATGATGCAAGCGAGATTGCCTGCGATTGGCTGGTTAACTGTACGGGCGTGGAACGCGCCGGCATCGCTCATTCGCCCTTGCTGCAGGAGATGATGCGACAGGGTTTGATCAAGGCCGACCCGCTTCAGCTCGGTATTGGAGTGGACGAGGCTTCCAGCGTTTTGGGCGGCAATCCCGGTTCAGTGCCGATGCATGCGGTAGGCGCGCTGACGGCCGGTCAGTTCTGGGAGATCACGGCTGTCCCTGATATCCGGGCGCAGGCACGCGCTGTTGCGCAGCGGATCAGCGACAGCATCGCGGGGTAAAATTCCAACGGCTCGCGCCAAGCGCATCGGAGATTTTTCAGGAGTTTGCTGATTATAGAATACTAATTCTATATACTATATGCTTATCCGATTATTGTTTTCCCATTCGTTTCAGAGGGAAAATCGATGAGCTTCACGACGACGATAAAGAGCCTTCTTCTTGCCGGTACGATCGCGGCCACGGCGGCCAGCGCCTGGGGCGAGGAGTCCTCCAAGCCAGTGGAAGGCGGCACGTTGATCTATCTGGAGCAGCAACCCCACACCAACCTCTATCCGCCGGCTGGCGGCTTTTATCCGAACGGTGGGGTGCTGAACCAGATCACGGACAAGCTGACTTACCAGAACCCGAAGACGCTCGAGATCGAACCGTGGATCGCCGAATCCTGGACGGTGAATGAAAACGCCACCGAATATACCTTCAAGCTGCGCAAGGGCGTGACCTTCTCAGACGGCTCGCCGCTCGATGCCAACGCGGTCGCCAAGAATTTCGACACTTTCGGTCTTGGCAACAAGGAACTGAAACAACCGGTGTCGGAGGTGATCAACAATTATGATCGCTCCGAGGTTATCGATCCGCTGACGGTGAAGTTCTATTTCAAGAAGCCGTCGCCGGGCTTTCTGCAGGGCACGTCGGTCATCGGATCCGGTCTCGTGTCGCTGAAGACGCTGGCCTTGCCGTTTGACCAGCTGGGAGACGCGACGAAGATCGTCGGCTCGGGTCCCTTCGTCGTCGACAGCGAGACACTCGGCAAGGAGCTCAGCCTGAAAGTTCGCCCGGATTACGGCTGGGGGCCGGCAAAGCTTGAGCATCAGGGCCGCGCCTATCTCGATGGCATCAAGTACATCATCACCGGCGAAGACAGCGTGCGGATCGGCGCGCTTCTCTCAGGCCAGGCGGACTTCATCCGCCAGGTTCAGGCCTATGACGAAGAACAGGTCGAAAGCCAAGGCTACAAAATCTACGCCGCTCCGACGCGGGGCGTTAACAACAGCGTCGTCTTCCGGCCCGACAATCCGCTCGTGTCGGACATCAGGGTGCGCCAGGCGCTGCTCCACGGGACCAACAGCGCCGAGATTATCTCGACATTGTTTTCGGCAAACTACCCGCAGGCGAAGTCGATCATCGCCTCCACTGCACAGGGCTATGTCGATCTGTCTCCAAAACTGGCCTATGACGGCGACAAGGCCGCCAAGCTGCTCGACGAGGCCGGTTGGAAGGCCGGTGCAAACGGCATTCGCGAAAAGGATGGTCAGCCGCTGGTGTTGACCGCTTATGAATCGCCGCCTCAGCCACAGAACAAGGCGACGCTTCAGCTGGTTGCCGAGCAATGGGCCAAGCTTGGCGTGACGCTCAATGTCCTTGCCGGCGATTCCGGCAGCAAGACTGTCGATGATCTGGATCCCGCCAAGACGCCGGTCTCTCCGGCGATGGTCGGCCGCGCCGATCCCGATGTCATCAAGAGCCAGTATTATCCGAAGAACCGCGACGTTCTTCGCCAAAAAGGCGGGCCAAGCGACAAGGTCAAGTCCTTCGTCGACGACAAGCTGAATGGCCTGCTCGAGCAACTATCCTCGGAGCCTGATCGCGCCAAGCGGTTGGCGATCGCCGGCGATGTCCAGAACTACGTGATCGATCAGGCTTACGCGATCCCGATCTTCGAAGAGCCGCAGGCCTTCGCCGGTGCCCCATATGTGAATGGCGTTGCCTTCGAAGCTGTCGGCCGCCCGAGCTTCTACGGCACCTGGATAGCCGCGCACTGAACAAGGTGCCCGGCGCTGGCCGGGCACACCCTCACGCGAAGGGATCGGTATGACCCGCTATATCACGTCACGCATAGGTCAGGCGCTTTTGGTGCTGTGGGCCGCATTCACCATCTCCTTCGTCCTTTTGCAGGCGATGCCGGGAGATGCCGTGCTGATCAAGTTCCAGAACCCCGAATATGGCCTGAGCCCCGAGCAGCTGGCCGATATTCGCGCGGCGTACGCAGCTGACGGCTCTGTGTTCACGCAGTATCTGCACACCGCCGGACGGTTCCTGGTCGGCGATTTCGGCTACTCGCTGCAGGCGGGCGTCGCCGTCAGCGCCCAGCTCGCAACGAACCTGCCTCCCACGGTCCGCCTCGCCGGCTTTGCCTTCGTCGTCGCCATCTTGATCGCGCTATTGTTGGCAGTTCTCGCCAACATCCAGGGCTTTGGCAGGCTGCGCGGCATCATTCAGTCGGTGCCCTCGCTATTCGTGTCCGTGCCGACCTTCTGGCTCGGGATCATGTTGATCCAGATTTTCTCGTTTCGCCTGAGATTGGTTCCCGTGATCAATCCGGGGCCGTGGGAAGGTTTGATACTGCCGGTGCTTGCCGTCGCCGTTCCCATCTCGGCACCGCTGGCGCAAATCCTTCTTCGCAATATCGATCAGGTTAAAACGCGGCCGTTCGTCGCCGTGGCGCGCGCCAAGGGAGCCTCGCATGCCGGTGTCCTGTGGCGGCACGTGGCGAAGAACGCAATCTTGCCAGTGTTGACTGTGGGCGGCGTGTTGTTTGGTGAACTTCTGGCCGGTGCCGTGATCACTGAAACCGTCTTCGGCCTCAACGGCATCGGCAGTCTCACTGAGCAGGCCGTGAACTTCCAGGATGTGGCGGTGCTGCAGGCGATCGTCGTGCTGTCGGCCGCCGCCTTCGTGACCATCAATCTAATGGTCGATCTTCTCTATCCCATTCTCGACCCACGGCTCAAAGCCAAGCCGGAGACTGCCCGATGACAAGCCTTGATGTCGCCGAACGCCCGCTTGAAATCGACGATGCCAACAGCATTGGCGATCCGGCAGCGGCAGATGCGCCGCGCCGGCAGCGTATTGATGTCAGCCTCGTGCTTGCCGTCGCCGTGCTGGCCATCGTGCTGTTGTGGGCTATCGTTCCGCTGCTCTTTACATCCTACGATCCCATCAAGGGGCTCCCCGGCCAGCAGCTGAAAGCGCCCAGCCTCACGCATATCCTCGGCACGGATGCACTCGCGCGCGATCTCTTCGCGCGCCTGGTGCACGGCGCCGTTCATTCGCTGTCCGGTGCTCTGGCGGCGGTCGCGATCGGGCTCGCTCTCGGAACCACGCTCGGTGTGCTTGCCGGATCGCTCGGCGGCCGGACGGATACCGTCATCATGCGGCTGGTTGATGTCTTGCTGTCGATCCCGGTTCTGCTGCTCTCTCTCAGCATCATCATCCTCCTCGGTTTCGGTACGCTCAACGCTGCGATCGCGGTCGGCATCACCTCGGTTGCGAGCTTTGCCCGCATCGTGCGTTCCGAGGTCGTGACAGTTCGGCGCAGCGAATATGTCGAAGCTGCCTTCGGCAGCGGCGGCACGTTTCTGAGGGTCCTCTGGCGCCATATCCTGCCCAATTCCCTGACCTCAGTGATCGCCTTCGCGGCGCTGCAGGTCGGATCGGCGATCCTGCAATTGTCGACGCTCGGCTTTCTCGGATACGGCGCGCCGCCACCGACGCCGGAATGGGGACTTCTGATCGCCGAAGGTCGCAATTACATCGCGACCGCGTGGTGGCTCACCGCCGCGCCCGGTGTCGTCGTTGTTCTCGTGGTGCTCTGCGTAAACCGCATCAGCCAGGCAATCGGAGGAGGAGAGAGATGACGATAAGACCGAACGATCTGCCAAGGAACCTGCTCCACCCATTGCCGGTGTTGGACGTTGCCGGGCTGACGGTCAGCTATGAAGGCCATGGCGGAAGGCGGACTGCCGTTCACGGCATAGACTTTCACGTCAATCCCGGCGAAGTTGTCGCGCTCGTCGGCGAATCCGGCTCGGGCAAGAGTTCGACCGCGCAAGCAATCATCGGCCTCCTGCCCGGTAACGGCAGGCTTGAAGCCGGGAGCATCCGGCTAAATGGCGAGGAGATCGCCGGCTGGCAGCAAGGGCGGCTTGATGGCATTCGTGGCGCGGTCATCAGCCTCGTGCCGCAGGATCCGGGTAACTCGCTCAATCCCGTCAAGACGATCGGCAAGCAAGTCGCGGAGATTCTTGCCATCCATGGCAAGGCATCCGGTCCGGTCGCCTATGCGCAGGCCGTCGAACTCCTGACGCGGGTAGGCCTCAGCGAGCCGAGGCTGCGCGCACAGCAATATCCGCACGAGCTTTCCGGCGGCATGAAGCAACGTGTGCTTATCGCCATCGCCATCGCGCTGAAGCCCGCGCTCATCATCGCCGACGAGCCGACAAGCGCGCTCGACGTGACGGTGCAGAAACACATTCTCGACCTGATCGATGAGCTCCGCCGGGAATATGGCACGGCGATCCTGCTCGTCACGCACGATCTTGGCGTGGCGGTGGACCGGTCCGATCGCCTGATCGTTCTAAAGAACGGCAGAATCCAGGAGGAGGGCCGGACAGTGGATGTCGTGGCCAACCCCAAGAGCGCCTATACGCGCCAGCTGCTCCTCGATGCGCCATCGCTCAACCGGCGCCCGCGCATCGTTGCCACGCCTCGAAGGGAGCAACCGGGTGACGATATCATTGTCGTCGAGAACCTGGTCAAGGACTTCGGCATCGGCGGGGATGGGCGCTTCCGTGCGGTCGATGACATATCGTTCACGGTTCGGCGGGGCACGACGCATGCACTGGTCGGCGAATCCGGCTCGGGCAAGACGACGAGCATCCGTATCGTTGCGGCTTTCGAGAAGCCGACCTCGGGTCGGGTGGTCATCGACGGCCTGCCGCTTTCGGAGCTGCGCGGCGAGACGTTGCGGCTGTTCCGCAAGGCGATACAGCTCGTCTACCAGAACCCCTTCGGCTCACTCGATCCCCGTCAGACGATCCGGCGCATCGTCGAGGAGCCGCTTTTGAACTTCGAGCCGGTGGCCCGTGGCGAGCGGATGGCGCGGGTTGAGGCGATCATCGCCAAAGTCGGGCTTCCCGATGATGTTCTGGGCAGACGCCCGCAAGCGCTGTCGGGCGGGCAGCGGCAGCGCGTCGCGATTGCTCGCGCCTTGATATTGAAGCCGAAAATCCTGGTGCTTGATGAAGCCGTCTCCGCCCTCGACGTCACGGTGCAGGCGCAAATTCTTTCCCTGCTCGGCGACCTGCAGCGCGAGCTCGGCCTGACCTACCTTTTCGTCTCGCACGATCTCGCCGTCGTTCGCCAGATCGCCGACACGGTTTCCGTGCTCAACGGCGGAAAGCTGGTTGACAGCGGTCCGGTCGATCAGGTCTTCGGCAACCCCGCAAGCGACTACACACGCGAACTCATCGCCGCAATTCCGGGCAAGACATTCGCCCCGGCACGGCGGCCATCCACCTTGACGAATACGGGAAGCAAACGATGACGAAGGCAATTGCGCCCAAGCGGCTGGGCTTTTTCAGCCGCGTGCTCGATCAGGCCGATGCGGCCACGCGTTACCGGCTGGTTGCCGAGCAGATCGTTCATGCCGAGAAACTCGGCTTCGACAGCGCCTGGGTGGCACAGCACCACTTCGATGGTGAAGAAGGTGGCCTGCCGTCGCCGCTGATTTTCCTGGCGGAGCTTGCGGCCCGGACTTCGCGGATAAGGCTTGGGACCGGCGTCATCACGCTGCCGATGGAAAGCGCTGTGCGCGTGGCGGAAGATGCCGCCGTCCTCGACATTCTCTCAAGCAACCGCCTTGAGATCGGCTTCGGGACGGGTGGAACGCCGTCGTCCTTCCTGCCCTTCGGACTGGAGAGCAGCGCGCGGGCCGCCGTCTACGCCAAGAGCCTGGCAACGGTTCGCGACGCCTGGGCGGGACGCCCGCTTACAGGGGGTAGCCGGCTCTATCCAACGGCGCCACATCTTCTGGATCGTGTCTGGCAGGCAACCTTCTCTGTTGGTGGCGGCGAAAGAGCAGGGCGCGATGGCGATGGACTGATGCTGTCCCGGACGCAGCCGCGCGCCGCCGATGCCCCCGACACGCCTCTCTGGGAGCTGCAAAACCCGATCATCGACGCCTATCTCCAAAACCTGCCACAGGGGAGGGCGCCGCGCATTCTCGGATCGCGAAGCCTTTTCGTGGCGGATGATCGCAAGCAGGCTCTTCATTTTGCCGAACTGGGGCTTCGGCGCAGCGTGGAGCGCTTCATCGCCAGCGGACACAAGGTTGCGAGCACCAAGACGGAAGATCTCATCCGGGCGTTCGACGTTCATGTTGGCACACCAGAGGATGTGATCGCCTCCTTGAAAGCAGACACGGCGCTCGAGCGCGTCACCGATCTCGTCTTCCAGGTCCACTCCGTCGATCCGCCGCACGACTACATCCTGCGATCATTGGAACTGATCGCAGGCCACGTCGCACCCGCGCTCGGCTGGATATCGCAGAAGACTCCGGACCCGAAAACCCAGGAGCGACGCTTTGCCACGGTTTAGGACGATATCAGGAAAGGAACCCATATGAGTGCGCAGACACCCGACATTATCGATCTTCTGGCGGCAATCGAGCCAGGCTCGTTTCTGGATCGCATCCGTAACCAGCGCCCGGAAACGCGCATCAACGCGCAGAAGAGTTATCTCGCGCTCTTCGACCCGGTGAGTGAGATCGATGTGACACGCCCGGAACGGCTTGCGCTTGCGGCATTTGTTGCCGGTCTGCATCGCGACGCAGGTGTCACCGAGTTCTACGCCGCCGGTTTGAGTGAAGCGAGTGGCGGCGCGTCACTTGTGGCAGCGGTGAGGACTGAATTGCTCCGGGCCGCGGCGGAAGGCCCCTACGGGCATTATCCGGCGGGACCGCTATCTGTCGAAGACAGGCCGGGGCCAGCCTATGCTGTATCTGATTTTGGCCGCGCCGTTTTCGGCGCCAGACTGTCGGCAGCTTTGGAGCACGCACATCTCCTCGTTTTCCGTCCGCGCGAGGCGAGCCCGGATGCCTTGCAGAAGCTGCTCGACGCCGGATGGACGACAACGGCGATCGTCACCCTCTCGCAACTCGTTGCGTTCCTCTCTTTCCAGATCCGTGTCGTCGCCGCGCTCTCAGCGCTGGGGACCGCCGTACAGGCGCGCGCTCCACGCGCGGCCGCGGAATAAGGAGCTCGTCATGACCGATACCGTCATTCATCCGCGGATCGAAAATCGCCCGAATAGCTTTACCCAGGAAGAAATCGGCTGGACGCCCTGGCTTGAGCCGCTTTCAGAAGGAGAGCTCACGGAACGGCACTGGGCCGGCCTCGTTGACGCCTCTCGGTCGAAGTCTCCGTACTTCATGCTTCTTGCGCGCGATCCGGGGATCCTCGAAGCCCGCACCAAGACGGACAAGGACATTTTCTACAACACGGAGGCCGGTTTGCCGCGCGCCGAGCGTGAGCTTTCCGCCACGGCCGCTTCGCGCAGTAACGGGTGCATCTTTTGCGCCTCGGTACATTCGCGCTTTGCGTCGCATCATTCGAAGCGCACGGAAGAGGTTCAGAGGCTGCTTGACGAAGGCACCGGCGCCGATCTCTCCAGCCGCCGTTGGAAGGCTGTGGTTGCGGCCTCGGTGGCTTTGACCGCGACACCACCGGCATTCGGCGCGGAGCAGGTCGACCAGCTGCATAAGGAGGGTCTCGACGATCTCGAAATCGCCGACGTCATTCACGGCGCCGCCTTCTTCAACTGGGCGAACCGCCTCATGCTCTCGCTCGGCGAGCCGACGCCGGCGAAATAGCGGTTGTCGCCCGTAAACGGGCGACAACGAGGGGTCAGATGGCGTTTGCCAGCTTGTCTTCGATATAGAGCTGGCGGAGCTTTAGCGTCTGGGGTCCTGGCTTTCCGTCGCCGACCGCCTGTCCGTCGATCGAGGTCACGGGCAGAACGAAGTTGGTCGCCGAGGTGATGAAGGCTTCGGCGGCATCCTTCGCTTCCTCTGGCGTGAAAGCGCGTTCCTCGACGGCAAGGCCGGCGTTGCGAGCGATGTCGAGAACACTGTGGCGCGTGATGCCATGCAGGATCGCGTTTGACAGGCCCCGCGTGATCAGCGTCCCATCCTTGCTGATAATGTGTGCCGTTGCCGCGCTTGCTTCGGTTACGAAGCCGTCCTCGACCAGCCAGGCGTCATCGGCGCCGACGGATGCAGCCTGCATCTTCGCCATCGAGGGATAGAGCAGCTGGACCGTCTTGATGTCGCGCCGAGCCCAGCGCTGATCGGGAACGAGCGCAACGGAAATCCCGGTCTTGACCTTCGGGTTGTCGAGCACGGACTTGGCCTGGGTGAACAGAACCAGCGTCGGGGTTGCGTTCTCAGGGAAGGCAAAGTCTCGGTCGGCCGCGCCGCGGGAAATCTGCAGATAGATAAGTCCCTCCTGAAGATCGTTCCTGCGCACGATCTCGCGATGAACTTCAAGCAGTTCCTCTTCCGTCAGCGGGCAGGCGATTCCCAGTTCGGCCGTGGAGCGCTGCAGGCGTGCCGCGTGACCGGCATATTCAAGCAGCTTGCCGCCGATCACGCCGGTGACTTCGTAGATCGCGTCGGCGAACAGGAAGCCGCGGTCGAAAACGGAGACTTTTGCGTCAGCTTCGGCGAGCCAGCTGCCATTCAGATATACGGTACGGGTCAAAATCATTCCTCGTTCAGATTTCAGGCTTGGAAAAGGGTGCGATATCTACGCCAGCGGCGATAAGTTTGTCACGCAGGGCGCGTGCCGTTACCGCCGCACCCGGCGTATCGCCGTGAATGCAGACGGTGGCCGCGTCGACGTCGAGGCTTGTGCCACCGATCGTCGGAATCTTGTTGTTGCAGACCATCGAGAGCACCTGATCGACGCTTTGGTCGACATCATGAATGACGGCGCCCTCCATTTGCCGTGGCGCCAGCATGCCATTGTCGAGATAACGGCGATCGGCATAGACCTCGCAGGCGACGCTGAGGCCGGCGGCCTCTGCGGCCCGCATGGTCTGCGAATAGGGGAGGGTGATGAAGACGAGGTTCGGATCGACGGCGCGAATGGCGCGCACGCAAACTGCCGCCAGTTCCGCATCCTCGGCCGCCATGTTGCCAAGCGAGCCATGCGTCTTCACATGGGTGATCGGCCAGCCGAGCGCCGACGCCATCCCCTGGATCGCGGCGATCTGATAGATGATCTGCGCCTCGATATCCTCAGGCCGCTCGCCCGAAATTCTGCGTCGGCCGAAACCGTAGAGGTCCATGAAGGATGGGTGGGCGCCGACGGCGACGCCATGCTTCTTGGCGTTGAGGATCGTGTCGCGCATGACAACGGGATCGCCGGCATGGAAACCGCAGGCCACATTCGCCGTGGTAATGATCTCCATCATGGCCGCATCGTCGCCGATCTTGTAGGCGCCGAAGCTCTCGCCCATGTCGCAGTTCAAATCTACTGATACCATGGCTGAACTCCTTGTTTGCGAGGGCGCCGCCGGCCATTCGTCAATTGCCGCTGGGCGTAGGATAATGCTTGACATACAGTTGGTGTACTGAAATGACAAGGGCATTGTCGATTGAGAATCTCGCTTGTCGAGACGTGTTTGATGGTGATGGTGGAAATATCTCTCGCTTTCCGTTTGCGCTCGGCACTTAGGCCTATCGAGCGGCATTCTACTGCGCCCGCGCCCCTCTTACAGGTAAAGTCGCGCCCATGGCCATGATGCAGTCGGTCCATCCCAACTATCCGCGCATTATCGCGTCCGGCGACAGTGCGCTCGTGGTCGAATTCTCCGACCAGATCGATGAAGAGACGAATGAGCGTGTCATCGCCTTGGCGGACATGCTGGCGACGCGGCCGATAACAGGCGTCATCGAAACCGTTCCGACCTATCGTTCGCTTCTCGTCGCTTATGATCCCGTCATCATACGCGGGAAGACCCTTTCCTCTTCGCTCGAAACATTGCTCGGCCAGCTGTCGGTGGGCGGCGCAACCGCGCGCCGTATCACCGTACCTGTTCTTTATGGCGAGAAGGTCGGGATCGATCTCGATGAGCTCGCGGATATGAAGCAGATGTCGCGCGAGGAGCTGATCGCGTTGCATGCGTCCGCGGACTATCGTGTCTACATGATCGGCTTCGCGCCGGGCTTTTCCTATCTCGGCGGCCTGCCGCAGCAATTGCATACACCGCGCCTTGCCGT
Organism: Rhizobium sp. FG113; assembly: GCF_057809895.1. Taxonomy (NCBI): domain Bacteria; kingdom Pseudomonadati; phylum Pseudomonadota; class Alphaproteobacteria; order Hyphomicrobiales; family Rhizobiaceae; genus Rhizobium; species Rhizobium sp. FG113. The sequence goes on from NZ_JBMDKV010000006.1 coordinate 92,308, forward strand.
TCCGCGCCAGCGGATCGAGGCCAGCGCGATCGGCATTGGCGGCAAGCAGGCCAGTATCAATTCCGTTCCCGGCCCTAGTGGTTGGCGCTTCATCGGCCGCACGCCGCTCAGGCTATTCGATCCCTCGCGACCTCAGCCATTCCTGTTGCGCGCCGGCGATCGCGTGCGCTTTCGTCCTGTCGATGCCGACGAGGCCGAAAGCCTCGATGCTGCGGTCAGCCGAGGCGGGGCAGTGGAGGACTGGGAGGCACCATGACCATGCTCCATATCAAGCAGGCCGGGCCCATGCTGACGGTCCAGGATCTCGGCCGTACCGGGCTCATGCACCTCGGCGTCTCCGGCGCCGGCGCGATGGACCGGATGTCGATGCTGATTGGCAATCGGCTGGTCGGCAACGCGGATAGTGACGCGGCGCTGGAATTCGCGCATGTCGGCGGGGCGTTCGTGGCCGAAAAGCCGGTGCGTTTCGCGGTGACCGGCGGCGCCATCGACATCACCGTCGACGGTCAGGTCAGGCATGGTTGGGAAAGCCACTGGCTTATGCCGGGCGAGGTGCTGAAGATCGGCGCCCTGCGGCAGGCCGTCTGGGGTTATCTCGCCATCTCGGGCGGCATCGACACGCCGAAGGTTTTGGAGGCGCGCTCCACGCATCTTCGCTCCGGTCTCGGCGGTATTGAGGGACGGCGTCTTGCGATCGGCGATGCGCTGCCGCTTGGCGAGACCAAGAAGTCTTCGCTCCTTGCATTGCGCAAGCCCTTCTCGCGATCGAACGGTCCGGTGCGCGTCGTTCCGGGGCCGCAGGCGGATCATTTCGACGCCACCGCCTGGAAGAATTTCCTGCAGGAACCCTTTAGTGTCACCCCAAGCCGGGACCGGATGGCGCAGGTTCTCGATGGTCCCGTCATCCATGCCTTCGCCGGTCACGATATCGTCTCTGATGGGACGGTGGCGGGCTCGATCCAGGTGCCGTCATCAGGGCGGCCGATCGTGCTGATGGCGGAGCGCCAGACCACGGGCGGCTACCCGAAGATCGCGACCGTTGCCTCGGTCGACCTGCCAAGATTGGCGCAGACGGCGACGGGCAGCACCATTCGCTTCAAATCCATATCCCAGGAAGAGGCGGAGGAGCTGCTGATCGCGCGTAATGACGCGCTCGCGGATATCCTTGCGTCTCTCGAAGAAAAACCAGAGGACGCGGCAAAGGTGGAGGACCGACAAATATGAGCCAACCGCTTGCCAAGCAGGCCTATGCGAAAATCATCGAGATGATCCTCGCCGGCGGACTGAAGCCCGGAGACGTCTTGCAGGAGGCGAAGCTCGGCGAGGAACTTGCCATGTCGCGCACGCCGGTTCGCGAAGCGATCAAGCGCATCGAGGCCGAAGGACTTGCCGTCCAGGAAGGGCGCTTTCTCAAGGTTCGCACGCTGACCTCAGGCGAGGTGAACGAGATCTTCTTTCTCAGAAGTGTCATCGAAGGCTATTGCGCCCGCCATGCGACAGCGGTTGCTCCCGCTATCCTCGACGGTCTTGAGAGGCGTGTGACCGCCCTGATGACCGAAGGACCGGGCGAGGAAGACGAGCAGCGCCGGGTCGATGACGATTTCCATCTGACGCTGGCGCGTTCCACGTCCAACCAGATGGTGGTGCGCACCATCAGCGATCTCAGGCGCCGGACCTGCATGTTCGACCACAGCCTCGTTCCCGCACGCTATCTGAAGGGTTGCGAGGAGCATCTCGAGATCATCGCGGCGCTGCGCGCCAAGGATGGAGAACAGGCTGGAAAGCTGATGAGCCGACATGTCCTCAATGCCCGCGACGCCATTGTCGGCCGGCTTGAAAGCAACGAGCGGAAAGCAACGCGATGAAGTGCCTGATCGTTCAGCCCATTCACAAGGATGGCCTTGATCTCCTGCGGCAGGCGGGCGTGGAACCCGTCTTGTGCCCATCGCCGGATGCTGAGACCGTATCGACGATGATCATGGGCTGCGACGCCGCCATTACCCGCGATGCGGGCCTCTCGGCTGCGCCCATCCTAGCAAGCGATTGCCTGAAGGTCGTTGTCGTTCACGGCGCGGGCCACGATGCCGTCGACAAGCACGCGGCGCATCAAAAGGGTGTGCTGGTGTGCAACACACCCGGCGCGAACGCGAAATCGGTTTCGGAACTCGCCTTGGGGCTCACGCTCGCGGCGGCTCGACTTGTTCCGGCCGCCGATCGTGCGGTTCGCTCCGGCGAGCGCGGCTTTCGCGAGGCCCATACGTTTCATGAGTTGTCCGGCAAGACCGCGCTCGTCGTCGGCTGGGGCGCGACGGGCGCCGGCTTGGGGCGGATGCTTCACGCAGCGCTCGGCATGCGGGTTCTCGTCTTTTCGCCGAGAAGCTCGGATACCGGTTCGTTCCAGCGGGTGACCACGCTTGCCGAGGGCCTCGCACAGGCCGATGTCGTCTCGCTCCACACCCCCATGCGTGATGAGACGCGCGGGATGATCGGTCCCGGTGCTTTTGCGGCCATGAAGCCGGGCACCATTCTCGTCAACACCGCGCGCGCAGGTCTGATCGACGAACCGGCGCTTGCCGAGGCACTTGCAGGCGGGATTGTCGCTGCGGCCGCACTGGACGTCTATTCGCCAGAAGCACCGAACGGTCCGCTGGGCACCACCGAGCGGGTTATCTTCACCCCGCATCTCGGCGGCACGACGCCAGAGGCGTTGCAGCGGGTCGCAGTCGGCGCCGCCCGCAATGTGCTCCTGGCGCTCTCCGGCGAGAAGCCGGCCACAACCATTGAATTTCTGCCGGAGGTAGCCGCGTGAGCGCAATCATCAGGGACACGATCGATCGCCTGCTCGATCGCATCAACGCCATTTCCGACCCCGGCCCGGGCTTCACCCGCCCATCCTACAGCCCGCTCGAAAGCCGCGCGCATAATGTGGTGGCAGAGGAAGTAGAGCGGCTGGGCATGACCGTGACGCGGGATGCCGGGCTCAATCTCTTCGCGCGTCTGCCGGGACGTGATCGCGATGCGCCGCCGATCTACATCGGCTCGCACGTGGATACGGTTGCCATGGGAGGCGCCTATGACGGCGCAGCCGGTGTCGCCGGCGCTGTTGCCCTTGCGGCGGCTTTCGTGGACAGCGGACAGGCGCCGCCGGTCGATCTGGTCGTCATCGTCACGCGCGCTGAAGAGAGCGTGTGGTTCCCCGTCTCCTATGCCGGTTCGCGTGCTGCGCTCGGGCGCCTGACTGCGCCTGAACTGCAGGCGAAGCGGGCCGATAATGGCCGCACTCTCAGCGACCACATCCGCGCGGAAGGTGGGGATCCCGATGCCATATTGGGCGGTCCGGGCCTCTCACCCGCGCGCTTCATCGAGCTGCATATCGAGCAGGGGCCCGTGCTCGACGATGCGAAGGAAGCGTTCGGCATCGTCGATGGCGTACGCGGTGGTTTGCGATATCGCGAGGCGCGCATCGAAGGAACATGGGCGCATTCGGGCGGAGCACCGCGCGCGGCACGCTCGGACGCGGTCTTTGCGCTGGCCGATCTGATCGTTGCCATGGACAAGCACTGGGGTGACATCCTCGATGGTGGCGACGATCTCGCCGTCACCTTCGGCCGGGTCGATGCTGCAAGCTCGGAACACGCTTTCGCCAAAGTGCCGGGCCGGGTCGATTTCTGCGTCGATCTGCGCAGCGACGATGTCGCGGTTCTCGAACGCGCCAACGCGCTGCTGCAGGCCGAGGCGGCATCGATCGCCGCGTCGCGTGGCGTGCGCTTCGATTTCGGTCAGCAGTCGCGTAGCCAGCCGACCAGGCTGTCGGCTGATCTCGGCGACATGATTGCCGATGCGGCGAAACGGCTTGGCCACTCGCCGCGCCGGATGCTGTCGGGGGGCGGCCATGATGCGGCAGCCTTCGCGCAGGCGGGCTGGGACTCCGTCATGGTGTTCCTGCGCAACTGGAACGGCAGCCACAATCCCGATGAAGCCATGGACAATGCGGATTTGGCCGCGGCAGTCGAAACCTTGTACGCCGCGATTGCCGGCGAGACGGGCGGTTCACGATGAGTGAAAAGGAAAACCTGACACAACAGGTCTATCGCGATCTGAAGCAGCGTATCCTGGAAGGGCAGTTTTCCTCCGGCGATATGCTGACGGAGCGCTCGCTCGCGCAGGACTCGGGCATTTCCCGGACGCCGCTGCGCGCTGCGATCTCGCGCCTGGAAAAAGAGGACGTGATCTCAAGGCTGCCGAACGGCGCGCTCATGGTGCGCCAGGTGACCGTGGAGCAGCTGCTGGAGATCGTCCAGCTCAGGCGCTTGCTTGAAGGAGCAGCAGCCGAGACAGCGGCCACGCGACCGCTCACGCCCGATCTCATCCAGTCGCGCGAACGCATGCGCGCCTACGCCAATGGCGGCGACATCGCTTTCGATCACTTCTGGCTCGACGACGATGCGTTTCACAATGCTGTCGCCTATGCCGCCGAGCTTCCTCTGCTCGCGGCCATGCTGACCGAAATGCGCGGTATCGCCCGCCGCTGCACCATCACTCGCACCCACGACCGCTTCGACCAGCAGGCGCTCGAGCACATCGCCGTCATCGATGCGATCGAAGCAGGCGACGGCGTCGCTGCGAGACTGGCGATGGAGGCCCACTTCGACAGCGTACGCGCCCGTTTCCTGGGCTGGCTGGCGCGGAGCTGAGGCAATGAACATGCAATCCAAGATATCCAATGACAGCCTGGACGCTCTTCGCGGAAGCGAGGCTTCGTTTTCGCGAGACGAATTCGCCAGGCGTCAGGCGCGGGCAGTGTCGGCGCTAGCGGCCAGCGGCCACGAGGCGCTTGTCGTCACCGGGCCTGAGACGATCTATTGGCTGACAGGGCGCCAGACTGCCGGTTACTTCGCGTTTCAGGCGCTGATCCTGACGGCATCGGGTGAGCTCACGCTGCTGGTTCGGCAGCTGGAATTCTACGGAACGGTGGCCAATACCTGGCTTTCCGACATCGTCGTCTACCAGGATGGCGAGAGCCCTGTCTCGGCGCTAGTGGCACTGCTGCGAGACCGCAAGATCATGCGGCCGGCGATCGAGCTCGGTGGCTGGTTCCTGCCGCCCAGGCTCGCAGATGAGATCGCCACGGAGCTTGGACAGCAGCGTCTTGCAGATGGCTCGGATATCCTGCCGCCGCTGCGCATGGTCAAATCCGCCGACGAGCTCGCCGCGATCCGTGCTGCCGCGCGTTATGCCGAAGCGGGCATGATCGCGGCCATCGACGCCTGCCGGGGTGGTGCCAACGAAAACGACATAGCAGCCGCCATGCTGCAGGCTGCAACGCAGGCCGGCTCCGAGGCCATGGCCATGGAGCCGCTCGTCTCGTCGGGACCGCGCAGCGGCCTGCCGCACATGACCTGGCGCCGGCGCCTGTTGGAAGCGGGCGATCCCGTGTTCCTCGAACTCGCAGGCAGCCACGCCCGTTATCATTCCGCGCTCATGCGCAGCGTCTGGATCGGCGGCCCGCCTGATGACGCACAGCGGATGATGGATTGCTCGCTGCGCGCCCTTGATGCCGCGCTATCGGCGATCCGTCCGGGCGCGCCGTGTTCGGCGCCGCATGAGGCCGCACAGAGCGTCATCGACGAGGCCGGCTACACCGCCGCGTTTCGCAAGCGCATCGGCTACTCGATGGGCGTCGCCTTCGCGCCCGATTGGGGCGAGGGGGGTATCCTCAGCCTGTTTACCGGCGTCTCGCGCGTGATCGAGCCCGGCATGGTGTTCCACCTGCCTGCCACGCTTCGCAGCTACGGCCATTGGACGGTCGGTGCGTCGGAGACGGTGATCGTCACCGAACACGGCGCCGAGCTGCTATCGAGCCTGCCCAGAACCCTCACCATTCGCTGATCAAGATCATTTCGCCATCACAAAGGAGACCACCGTGCGCTCACTCTTCCACCTCGCCTACCACGTCACCGATCTCGACGCGTCGAGACGCTTCTACGGCGACGTCCTCGGTTGCGCCGAAGGCCGTTCGACCGATACATGGGTTGATTTCGATTTCTTCGGTCACCAGATCTCGCTGCACCTCGGCAAGCCGTTCGAAGTCACGCGCACCGGCAAGGTTGGCGATCACATGGTGATGATGCCGCATCTCGGCGTGGTGCTGCCGCTCGATGATTGGTTCGTGCTTGCCGAGCGTCTGCAGAAGGGCGGTATCGCCTTCGACATTCCGCCGGTCATCCGCTTCGAGGGTGAGCCGGGCGAGCAGCGGACGATGTTCTTCTTCGACCCGAGCGGCAACCCGATCGAGGTCAAAGGCTTCAAGGACTTCGATAGCGTTTTCGCACACTAAGCAAAAAGGACCGGGCGATTATCTCGCCCGGTCCTTTCTTATTCAGGTTGCGGTTGGCGCCCAGCCTAGAAGACGCTCGGCGACTTCGTCAGCAGCTCGTTGCTATCCTTGCCGATGATGATGATGTCTTCGAAGAAGGCAGCACCAACGCCGTCGAGCGATAGAAACGCCTCGACGCCGAATACCATGTTCTCTTCTACGACATCTTCGGGCATCGACATGGTCGTCGAGATGCGGGGCAGCTCAAAGCCGAGACCGATGCCGTGGCCATAGAAAGGGAAGTTCTTCATGATCGGTGAGATCGAGCCGCCGAATGCCGCTGTCATGCGATCACCTTCGGCCGCGACGTCAAGCAGTTTCGTGCCGGGTCTCAGCATATCCGACAAGCGATGCACGATGTTGCCGGCGGCTTCGATCAGGCGCAGCTGTTCGCTGTTGGCCTTGCCACGCACCGCTGTCCGGCCCGGGTCGAGGTAATATCCCTGAAACAGCGGACCATGAAGCGTGCCGGTGACGATGTCGCCGACAGCAGGCACGTCGGCGCTGTAGCCCGTGAGCGGGAAGCGCTGGTCGAAGCCCAGCGTATCGCCATGGTTGGTGCCGATCATCTGGATGCGGCCACCACGGCGCACGACCTCGCGCGCGGCCTCGCCGGCTGCTTCGCGTTCCGACATGCCGCTGATCAGGCTTTCCATCAGGATCGTCATTCCCGCCGTCGCGGTCTCGCCCGCGACGCGATAACAGTCGAGTTCGCGCTTGCTCTTGATCCGCCGAACGGATCTGACAAGGTCGTCGGCCGGGACCCATTCGATATCGGGCGCAATGGCTTCCAGCTCGCGGTAGTATTTCACCGGGATCAGGTTGGTGCCAACAAGCGCGACCGGGCCCTTCACGCCGCGTTCGACGAGCGAGCGGGCGACGCTTTCAAAGGGATGGTTGCTGCTGAGCACATCATCGATCGATACCAGATCGCGACGAACTTCCGGCTCGTCGATATGCAGCTGCGGCGCAAGTCCTTCCTGTAAGATGACGCCCGCGAAGGATCGCGCGGTCCAGATCAACGAGTCCATGCCGCTGCTGATGGCATAGTGGTTGGAGAGGTAGAGGATGTCGCCGCAATTGTCGGTCGTTCCGCCGCCGCGTCCGAAGACGACCGTCGTGGCAAAGCCACGTCGTTTCATCTCGTTTTGAACGCGATCCCAGCGCGCCTCGTATTCGTCCAGCGGAAAATAGCGATCCATCATGTCACTCCGTATGCACTCTTGCGGTAAAGCCTTGATTTTCGGTACACCACCAGTATCCGAACGTCAATCGAGCGATGTGCGGCTCTGCTAATTAAAGCATCAATCGACGAAATATGCTCACGATATAAGCATTCTCTGTTTAAATTATACACACGAAGCCGATTATATAGGCTATAATTTATTGAAATTGCTACTTGAACTCCACTGGTATACTGAATAGGGTTGCCGGGACTTGATCGATCGACCCTCACTCAATGCCGATCGCATCGAAGAAAGACGAGTTTGAAATGAGCCTAGACGCAGATATCGTGCCCGCCAGCAGGGGGCGCTCCTTCAAGATGAAGGCCGGGCAATTTGCCCTCGTGACGAACACCCACGGCAACCAGGTTGTCGATGCCTGGGCGTTGGCGGACAGCGATCACTTCGAGACGTCTTCGCTCGATCACACGCGTTCGATGAACAGCAACATCTTCTTCACCGAGGGGATGGCGCTGATGAGTTCACGCCGCCGCCCCATGCTGACAATGGTGGCCGACAGCGCCAAGGTCAGGCACGACACGTTGCTTTGCCCGTGCAATCGCGAGCTTTATCAGCAGCTCGGATGCGAGGAGTATCATCGCAGTTGCACCGACAATTTCCACGAGGCGCTGTCTGGCGTAGGCGTCGAAATGCCGTTCACGCCCGCGTCGTTGAACCTCTTCATGAACGTGCCCGTCACCGCTGACGGCACGGTCGATCGCGTCCCGCCCGATACGGCTGCCGGCGATTATGTTGTCATGCGCGCCGAGATGGATCTGATCTTCGTCCTGTCTGCCTGTCCGCAGGACATCACGCCGATCAACGGCGCCGCGCGCACCCCGCGCGATGTGGCGGTCAATATCCTCGATACCTATCCGTCGGAGGTGTCAGCATGAGCGAGCAGCTTCTGAAACTGCGCGAAATCCGCAAGAGCTTCGGCGAGAACGAGGTGCTGAAAGGCGTCTCGCTGGACGTCAAGGCGGGCGAGGTCGTTTCGATCATCGGTGCCAGCGGCTCCGGCAAGAGCACCTTCCTGCGCTCGATCAACGCGCTTGAAATGCCGCAGTCGGGTTTCATGGAGTTCGAGGGCCTGTCTTTCGATTTCCGTCCAGCCTCGCGCTTCTTCCCGACGCCGTCGCAGCTGCAGTCCTTGCGGGCGCGCGTCGGCATGGTGTTCCAGAGCTACAATCTCTGGCCGCATATGACGGTGCTGGAAAATGTCACGCACGCGCCGATCCGTCTCTTGAAGCTGCCGCGCGCGCAGGCGATTGAGGAGGCCGAAGCTCTGCTGTCGCGGATCGGCCTGTTCGAAAAGCGCCATAGCTACCCGTCGCGACTTTCGGGCGGCCAGCAGCAGCGCGTGGCGATCGCCCGTGCGCTCGCCATGAAGCCGCGCCTGATGCTGTTCGACGAGGTCACCTCGGCGCTCGATCCGGAGCTCGTCCACGAAGTTCTGGTGCTGATGGCATCGTTGGCGTCCGAGGGCATGACCATGCTGCTCGTTACCCACGAGATCGCCTTCGCGCGCGACGTCTCCTCGCGCGTTCTGTTCTTCGACAAGGGCGTGATCGCCGAAGAGGGGCCGCCGGATATTCTGAGGCACCCCGAAAGCGACCGCCTGAAGCAGTTCCTTCATCGCATCCTGCATGACGACGTTGGTCATTCCTTCTCGAACGATCAAGGTCAGGGAGCGCAGGCGTAATGAGCGGTTTTATCGAAGAAGTTCAGCTTTATGGTCCAGGGTTTCTTGAAGCCGCCTGGACGGTATTCGGCCTGACGATACTGACGATCGTCGTCAGTTGGGCATGCGACCTGCTGGCTGCCTTGGCGCAGCGTTCCAAATGGAAATCCGCTCGTGTGGCTGCGGGCTTCTATATCTGGTTCATTCGCGGCACGCCGACGCTGATCCAGGTCTTCATCATCTATTTCGGCCTGCCTCAGATCGGCATCCGGCTTTCGCCGTTTACGGCCGGCGTCATCGCGCTCGGTATCAACAGCGGCGCCTATGTCGCCGAGATCGTCCGCGGTGGCCTGAACGCCATCCCGCGCGGCCAGAATGAATCGGCGCTGGCACTCGGCTTCAGCCCGAGCGAGACCATGCGCACGATCATCCTGCCGCAGGTCTTCCGCATCATCCTGCCTGCGGTCACCAACGAGGCGATCTCGACCCTGAAGAACACCTCGCTTCTTTCGACGATCACCGTCGTTGAGCTGACGCTTTATGCGCAGACCCTGATCGCGGCAACCTTCCGTCCCTTCGAGTTCTACATCGCGGTAGCCGTCATCTATCTCGTGCTGACCACGATCCTCACATTCGTCGCCTCCTGGCTTGAGCGACGCTACGCCAACCTGGGTTGAGGTCAGCCATGAGTGTCCTGCCGATCGACTCGCTTGAAACGCCTCGGTTCTGCGGTGTCCCGACCTTCATGCGCCTGCCGCAGGCGACAACGTTGAGCGGGCTGGACGCGGCCGTGATCGGACTTCCCTCCGATTCCGGCGGCCCGTACCGCACCGGCGCGCGCTTCGCGCCGAACGCGGTGCGCGCCATGTCGGTGATGCTGCGTCCGATCAATCCCTATCGCGGCAATATCAATGTCTTCGAAGAGCTTGCCGTGGCTGACGTCGGCGACGCCAACGTCGTGCCGGGATACGAGATCGAATCCCTTGAGCGCATCGAGGAATCTGTCGCGGCGCTGGTCAATGCCGGCATCGTCCCTTTCGCGATCGGCGGCGATCACTCGATCACGCTGGCCGAGATCAGGGCGCTCGCCAAGGTCCATGGCCCGATCTCACTGATCCACTTCGATTCCCACACCGACACCTGGGATAAGTATTTCGCCGGCAAGAAGTACAGCGCTGGAACCCCGTTCCGCCGTGGCGCTGAGGAAGCGATCATCGATCCCGCGCACTCGATCCAGATCGGCATGCGGGGCTCGCTTTTCCAGAAGGACGATATCAGCCAGTCGATCGATCTCGGCTACGACGTGCTGACGACCGACGATACGCTCGATCTCGGCCCTCATGGTCTCGCCCAGCGCATCGCGGATCGTGTCGGCGGCCGGCCGGCCTTCATCTCCTTCGACATGGATTTCATCGATCCGTCCGCAGCCCCCGCGGTCCAGACACCCGAGGCGGGTGGGCCGACAGCGCGTGAGACCTTGCAGATCCTGCGCGCCCTCCACGGCATCAACCTCGTCGGCTGCGACGTGGTCGAGGCCAATCCGCTCTACGACGGCCCGGGACAGATCACCGCCTTGATGGCCGCAACCGTGATGGCGGAACTGATGGCCTTGCTTGCTTCCCAACGCGCTCAGGCGAAGGGCTAACGAAAACCGGCGTGCGATGCCGAGTGAATGCACTGAACCAACATAAAGGGAACTGAACCATGAAATTGAAGTCTCTCATCATGACCGCCGCCGCCCTTGCAGGCATGGCTGTCGGCTCTCTCGCCCATGCCGCCGACCTCGAGCTGCTTCAGCCGGGCAAGCTGATGGTCGCCACCGAAGGCACCTACGCGCCGTTCAGCATGCGCGCGCCTGATGGCAAGCTCGATGGTCTCGAAATCCGCGTCATGACCGAAGTCGCAAAGCGCCTCAACCTCGAATACACGCCCGTCCTGATCAAGTGGGACTCGCTGCTCGTCGGCCTCCAGGCTGACCAGTACGACGTCATCAGCGCCGCCATGGACATCACCGAAGCCCGTCAGCAGCAGGTCACCTTCTCGAACGGCTGGCTCGAATCCGGTGGCCGCGTGGTCATCCCGAACGATTCCGCGATCAAGAGCGCTGCCGATCTGAAGGGCAAGACGGTCGGTGCGCTCGTTGCATCGAGCTGGACGAAGATCGCCGAAGAGAAGGGCGCAACCGCCAAGGGCTACAAGGCCGAATCCGACGCCATGCAGGACCTCGTCAACGGCAATGTCGACGCCGTCATCACCGATGCGATCGCCGCCGCCTATGCCATCAAGTCCGCGAAGATGCCGCTGACCATGACCGACGATTATGTCAGCCACGTTCAGAAGGGCTTCGCCTTCAAGAAGGGCAAGCCGCATCTGGTCGAGGCCGTGAACAAGGCGCTGGCCGACATGGTTGCCGACGGCACCTACGCCAAGCTGACGACCGATCTGGTCGGCTTCGATCCGGCGCCGAAGGACCCGATCAAGACCATTCAGTAATGATCGCATGGCCGGGCACCGAAAGTGCCCGGCCTTTTCTTCCTTGATACCGCCCGGCTTTCACGCCGGGCAATCCATGTAGAGCAGATCGATGTCGCCTCTCATCGCGCTTGCCACGCGCTTGTCGGAAGCAGCCGAAAGCAACTGGCTCATGGCGCTCAGCGCAGCCATGCCGCAGGAAACCATCCGTTCCATTCGTCAGCTGTCGCCGGATGAGCTCGCCCGTGTCGATATCGCCATCGTCGCCAATCCCGACCCCGCCGATCTCGAGCGGCTGCCGAACTTGAAATGGGTGCACAGCCTCTGGGCGGGTGTCGAGCGGTTGGTCTTGGAACTCAAGGGTTTCTCGCGTCCGATCGTACGCCTCGTCGATCCGGATCTCGCGCGCACCATGGCCGAGGCCGTGCTTGCCTGGACGCTCTATCTCTCCCGCGACATGCCCGCCTATGACATGCAGCAACGCCAAAGCCTTTGGCGGCAGCTTCCTTATCGGTCGGCACCCGACACGCGGGTCGGCCTGCTGGGCCTCGGGGCGCTCGGCTGCGCAGCCGCACGACAACTGCAGTTGGCGGGTTTTGAGGTCAGCGGCTGGAGCCGGACCGAAAAGCAGGTCGACGGTGTCGAGACCTATTTCGGCGCAGACGGCTTGGACGCCATGCTCAGGACATCCGACATCGTGGTCTGCCTGCTGCCGCTGACGGCTGAGACGACGGGGCTCCTCGGCGCGCGCGAATTCGCGCTGCTACCGGCGAATGCCGGCTTCATCAATTTCGGACGCGGCGGCATCGTCAAAACGCTCGATCTGATGGCCGCGCTCGATGCAGGCGCTGTCAAGCACGCTGTGCTTGATGTCTTCGAGAGCGAACCCCTCGATGAGCAGAGCCCTCTATGGGATCACCCGGGCGTGACCGTGCTGCCGCATATCTCGGCTCCCACCAACCCGTCGACCGCAGCAAAGATCGTTGCCAACAGGATCAGCGAATACCGCGCGAACGGCGTCCTGCCCGATGGGATCGATTTCGATCGGGGCTACTAGCCGCGTCCCGGCATCGTTTTGAGATGCCGGGAAGATGCATATTGGTTCAATTTTTATGAAAACTGATTCCAGCAAAGACTGATTGTGCTGCCGCGCTCTCACAACTAGTAAATAGTCTTAGATTGCATTTGCTTAGATGATTTAAGCGTAGGCATGGCGCATGCTACGCCATGCTTTCGATTTGCCTGTAAGACATACTGAAAACCCTTAGCCTTGAGCCGAATTTGTAACTGGTAGAAGCCGCTCAAGTCGCCATGATGGCCAAGATCTCTGCCATGTCGATATCCCCACCCGATCGATGAGTGGATTGGCGGCCAAGAAACCATAGACCTATCCCTGCATGGCGTAACGATACGCATCGCTTCGGCACGTCACGTCACGTGCCGTTGTGCCGGCGCCGTCGTGCTGTCGAATGGGAGTTTGCGGCCTCGTGACACTCGATCCCGTCAAACAGAGGTCACATGTCGTTTCTGAAAAACGCGCGCATTCGCACGAAAATTCTCTCTCTCATCATTCCCATCTGTGTGGTGGGCATCGGCGCCACGCTCTTCATGTCCGATAAGTTCAAAGCCGTCGATTCCACCTATTCGGAGTTCATCGCGCAGGACTACCAGGCAGAGGTCGACCTCGTCGCTTCCACGCGAAGCCTGGTTTCCATCGGTTACGCGGCCTACCAGACGCTTGCCTACGACGCTCAGGATCCGGCCTTCAAGGCGGCGAGCGACTTTTACAAGGACAACGCCGGCAGCCTGATCGCTCGCCTCCAGCAATCCAAGGGTGGTCGTCCAGAGGATGCTGAGGCGATCGATGCCTTCATCGCGAGGTCGAATGACGTGATTGCCAAGACCGATGCCGCCGTCAAACTGGGAAGCGGGCGTGCAGCCGAAGCGCTGGTGATTCTGGCGCAGGCGGATATCCTGATCAGGCCGCTGCTGTCCGATATGCGCGATCTCACGACATTGATGAAGAAGAATATCAATGCGCGAGCAAACGAGCTGACCCAGCAGACGCGTTCGACGATTTTCATCTCCCTAACGATGCTCACCCTCGTCTTCGCGGCAAGTATCGCGGCGGCCCTTCTGGTGTCCGCGCGCGGGATTACCGCACCGATCGCGAGATTGCGCGAACGCATGACATCGCTTGCAAGCGGCGATACGGCCATGGCCGTGGAAGGACAGGACCGGCGCGACGAAGTCGGCCAGATGGCAAAGGCGGTGTCCGTGTTCCGCGACAACGCGCTGGAGCGTATCCGCCTTGAAGATGAGGCCGAGGCCAATCGCAGCCTTTCAGACAAGGAGCGTATCGCGCGCGACGCCCAGAAAGCTCGGGACGACGCAGACACGCAATTCGCAGTGGACAAGCTGGGCGACGCGCTGGGTCGACTGGCGCAGGGTGATGTCGCCTATCGCATCGACACGCCTTTCGTCGCTCATCTCGATGCATTGCGAGCCAACTTCAATGAATCCGTTGCCAATCTGAGCGAGGCGCTCCGCGCCGTCGGCAGCAATGCGCGGGGAATTGATGCGAGCGCAAATGAAATCCGCGCCGCGGCCGACGACCTGTCGAAGAGGACTGAACAGCAAGCCGCCTCCGTCGAGGAGACGGCCGCCGCGCTTGAGGAGATCACCACGACGGTAAAGGATGCCACCAAGCGGGCGGAGGATGCGGGCAATCTTGTAGCGCAAGCGCGTACCGGAGCCGAAAAATCCGGCCTGGTCGTTCGCGACGCTGTCGTTGCGATGAAGGAGATCGAACGTTCGTCGGGAGAGATTACCAACATCATCAGCGTTATCGATGAGATCGCTTTCCAGACGAACCTGCTTGCTCTCAATGCTGGGGTGGAAGCCGCCCGTGCCGGGGAGGCGGGCAAGGGCTTTGCCGTTGTCGCCCAGGAGGTGCGCGAACTCGCGCAGCGTTCCGCCCAGGCCGCCAAGGAGATCAAGGCGCTGATCATCATGTCGGGCGACCATGTGCGTTCCGGCGTAGCGCTTGTCGGCAATACCGGTACCGCGCTGGAGGTCATTGTCGCGGAGGTGCAGGAGATCAACCGGCACGTGGATGCCATCGTCAAATCGGCCCGCGAGCAATCGATCGGACTGCAGGAGATCAACACCGCTGTGAACGCCATGGACCAGGGCACACAGCAGAATGCCGCGATGGTCGAGCAGTCGACGGCGGCCAGCCATAGCCTTGCCCGGGACGCGGCCTCGCTCAACCAATTGCTGTCACGGTTCAATTTCGGCGACGACGCTCAGCGTGTGGTCTCCGCACCGGGTACGGTTCGCGAGGCATCGGCCGCCAGCAACGCCGTGCCGTCTCCGGCGCGCGTGCTTGGACGCAAGATCGCAAACGCCTTTGGTGGCCGGGCGGCTGCGGTAGCGGTCGTGGACAAAGCCTGGGAAGACTTCTGAGCCTATGATCGTGTCAGGCGTCGCCGGTGTGGCGCCTGATACGGTGTCAAATCGACCGGCTGCAGCCCGATATCATGGGTGACAGGTGCGACACGCGGCCGATAACCGCGTGCCCGCTTCTGCCGGACGAGCGCGAGAAACAGATCGACTGCGTCCGTCTCACGCTCGAAATGGTGCTCCTTGGTTTGTCCATTTTGGCCAATCCGACCCCAGCTGCGTGTCAGGCGGATCTCGCCGAATAGCGTCAGGGAGATCTCCATGATGTAATACCGGGCCATGTTCCTCTTGGCATCCGTGCGTTCGACATGGTGATGATATGGCTGAGCGATCATGCCCATAGAATCGGGGATGCACGTGCTGGCGTCCAACGAGACTTATGAATCAATCGGGGGTAATCGATTCACCTGAGTGATGACCCGCCCACCATGCTGTTGCGCCTGCATTTCATACGCGTGACATTTTTGTCGTGGTCCTGCTTTCAACCTCTCGTGATGGCGTTTTGCCCAGCTTCTGCCTGAATGTTGCCGCTCTAGTCCGCGGTGACGACAAGCGAAGATAGTGTGCTCATTCGGAGTGGCTTTTCTCGTCGAGTGCTGGGGATATTTGGAATGGCAGACACATCAGCTTTACGCCTGAAGATCACTCTGATGAGCGTGGTCGCGCTTATGGCAAGCGGGATAGGCGCCCGTGCGGAGCCGCAGCCCGCCGCGCCCGCTGCGCAGCTCTCCGCGTCGAAGGGATATGCCGTTCCCGAGCGCCGGCCCGTGCATGTCATGGGTCACGGTGACGATTCAGCGCTGTCGACGCTGTTCGAAAGCGGGGCTGGAAACCCGGCTAAGGTCCTGCGGGAGATGGCTGGCCTTTCTCCATCGATGAACAGCGACATTGCCGCCGCGCTTGAAGCCTATTATGGCCAGCCGAAAACAAAGCTCATCTGGACGGACGCGAAGGGACCGAACGCCAAGGCAAGGCAAGCGCTTGACCTCTTGCGGCAGGCCGACGATTGGGGACTGACCGCCTCGGATTACGCCGTTTCGCCATCTCCGGAGACTTTGCAGCAGAATTCGCCCGACCGCGCGAAAGCTTTGGCAGCGTTCGAACTGTCCCTCTCGAGCAATATGCTGATGTTTCTCCAGGATAATTTCAGGGGGCGCATCGATCCGAACAAGCTGTCGAACTATTATGATTTCAAGCGTAAGCCCGTCGATTTGAAAGCGACGCTTGCTCAGTTGGCAGCAGCGCAAAACCTGGCGTCGGCGGTCGACCGTTTCATGCCGAGCAGCCCGAAGTTTGCCCAGCTCGCCGCCGAATTGCACTGGCTGCGAACATCCGGCCAGGGCGGGGATACTACCGTCAACAAGAACAAGGTGATTGTCGCCATGGAGGAGCTGCGGTGGTTGCCGCAGGAGTTTCCGGATCGGTACGTATTCATCAATCAGCCAGCCTATATGGCCTACTACACCGAGAACGGCGATGTCACGCTTTCGATGAAGGCGGTGATTGGACAGCAAGATCACCAGACGAACTTTTTCGATGCTTCGATCAAGACGGTCGAATTCAATCCCGATTGGGGGGTGCCGCAGTCGATCATCAAGAACGAGATGCTTCCGCATCTGAAGCGGGATCCGTCCTACCTCGACCGCGAGGGCTACAAGGTATCGGTGAACGGTAAGCCGATGGCCTCGGCGAAAGTCGATTGGGCGCAACCGCTCGAGAATATCGCTGTCGTACAGCCGCCAGGCCCCGATAATGCGCTCGGCCAGCTGAAGATATTGTTCCCCAATCCGCATGCCATCTACATGCACGATACGCCGGCGCGCGGAAAATTCGCTTCTCAGGATAGAATGTTCAGCCACGGTTGCGTGCGGCTGGAAAATCCGAGAGCCATGGCCGCCGCCGTCTTGAAGACATCGGTGGATTCGGTCGCGCAGGAAATCGCCGGCGGTGAGAAGAAGGACGTTCCGGTTCCCGAGGAAGTTCCCGTTTATGTCTCCTATTTTACGGCATGGCCGACGGCCGATGGGATCATTCACTATTACGACGACATCTATGGTCGTGATGCGCAGACGCTCAATGCGATAGCCGCAACGAGCGCAAGCCGCTCCTAGGGTCAGAGCTTCGATCGCGTTCGGAGGCGTGGAATAATATTCATTGCGCAATGCGTTGCGATCGCGGGCAGTGCAAGAACACCGGTCCAGCGGACAAAGAATGGCGTTACCGAGGTGCTGAAGTCCCAGAAATTGGGACTTAGCTCAAAGGATAGCTTCGTTTGGACATCGAGGGCTGAAAGGCTCGATATGCCGATTGCGACAAGCACGACGGCGAGCAACGTCAGGAGCCGTGTCTGAGCCGGTGTGGCCGGCGGCAGGTCGAGGGCAGCGCTCGTGATTGCCCTGATCCTCGGCCAATGCAGCCCGACATGGCACCCGATCGCGATCACGGCCCAATAGGCAGAGAACCAGTGTATTTCGGTCAGCACGGCGCTATCCGGCCGTGGCAGAGCCGCGAATAGGGATTGGGATATGGCGAGACTTGTTGCGAGAAGCGCAGCCATGTTCAGAGCGAGCGCGGCATGAAACGTGACGATGACCGTGCGTCGCAACCCATATCGCCCTTTGACGATGTTCCGAAACCAGCTCCGGTTCTGGTAGATATGCCTTGCAAGAAGCAGGAACAGCGCGGTTCCGAAAAGCTCGTGGGCGAAATTTTCGAGCCACCAGTATGCGAGACCAAGCAACATGAGCGCGCCCATGCAGACGGCAAGGACGATGCGTCCGCCGAGCCGCTGGCGTGCGCTGCCCGAGATCTTCGTGAACGGCGTGCTCAATTGCTGAAGCTCTTTGCTTCAGACAGCGTGAACATGAACTGGCTCTCCTGACGAGAGCGGTGACATGAGTGGCAACGCGCGGTGTTCTCGTCGCTCTTTATCGACCGGTCGGGATGAAACCACTGAAACTGCCAGTCCGCGACGCCTGCTCCAATCTTCTGGGAAACGAAGTATCGGAAAACCGTACCATTGCGGTAGTCGACGAGAACAAGGTGGCTGCCGACCGGCACAGGCGAGCCGGCTTTGAGCAAGGCCAAGGTGGCCGGGCTTGCCATCATGTGCTCAGTGGAGTCCCCACGCTCCACCGTGGTGTAGTGCACAAACTGCTCAAGTGGCGGGAAGGTGACAGCGTTCGATTCGGCAAATGCCCTGCTTGGGCTGCCTCCGACCAACAGCATGACAGTGGCGCCGAGAAGAACGAGCAATCCGCTGACGATCGCCAACAGGACGTGGATCATTTTTTCTAACATAATTCACGTTCTCTTTCGTCTGTTTCACACGTCGGCGTTGCTGCGCACTGTTCTTGGCATTCATCGGCCAACAGCTTGCAGCAAACAGAACGGCCACCAATCCGATCCAACTCAACGGACGTTCGCTTCGGTGATTGACCGTGACCCGAGTTAGCCGTTGGCATTTGGATCGTGCCTGCCAGCTTTGCGTGACGCATAGCTAACATTGATTTGTCGCAGAGATGTGCCCCCGATCTTTCCATTTGTAACAATCAATCGCAGACCGGAGAGGGACATATCCGCGCAGTCGGCGGCTGGGCTGCCACGGAGGCTGAGGAAGCCATATCTCCATGTTGCGAAATCCGTCTGACGGGCGTACCGAGCAATGACAGGCAATGTGAGTCCGGGCACACATGACAAAGCGGAAGACGAGAATAGCCATCAATGGTTTCGGTCGCATCGGCCGAACGGTGTTGCGTATCCTGCTGAGTAAAGGCGGGGACTTCGAGCTCATCCTGATCAACGATGTCGCCGCGCTGGAGAGCTGTGCCTATCTCTTCCAGTACGACAGTGTTTTCGGCCCGTGGCCGGAAGAGGTCGCGGCCCGCGAACAGGCGCTGCAGGTGGGCGACAGGCTGATCGCCTTCCACAATGTTCGCGATGTTCGCCAGCTTGACCTCTCGGATGTCGATGTCTTTCTCGAGTGCACGGGCCAGCCCTATACGCGCGAGTTCATTTCTCGCGCGCTGGAAGCCGGCGCCAAGAGCGTGTTGATCTCAGGGCCCGCCGAGGCCGCCGACGTGACCGTGGTCCTAGGCGCCAACGAGGAAATGCTTGGGGACCACCTTATCGTTTCCAACGCCTCCTGCACGACCAATGCGCTTGCCCCTTTGCTCAAGGTTATCGACGATGCCTGGGGCGTGGTGGGCGGCCAGATGACCACCGTCCATTGCTACACGGGCAGCCAGCCCACGGTTGATCAGCCGCGTGACGATTTCGCAAGAAGCCGCGCCGCCGCGCTTTCCATGGTTCCGACGACCACCAGCGCGCACAAGCTTCTCGGCAAGGTCCTGCCGTCGCTGGCTGGCGCGATCGAGGCGCGCGCCATAAGGGTGCCGACGGCGAGTGTTTCGGCGATCGATCTCACGGTGTTGTTGCAAGACACCCCGTCGCTTGCCGATGCGCGTGCCCAAATGCAAAAGGCTGTCGCCGCGTCGCGTGTTCTTGGTTGGACGGAGAAGCCGGTGGTTTCCGTGGACGTGCGGGCGCGCGAGGAGTCATTGGTCATCTCCGGTCCGGAGACATCGATCGCGCCGGGTGGACTGCTTCGCGTGTTCGGCTGGTACGACAACGAATTTGGCTTCGCAAACCGGATGCTCGACGTTGCAGGCCTCTTGGGGCAAAAGGTTGCGGGCAGGCGATAAAGCGGCCGGCATGCACTTGATGTTGCTAAATTCAGGGAGAATTGCTTGACGATCGGGCTTGCCCACGCGGAACTCATGGCTGTTGTGGCAGCCGTCACTGGCAACGAGCCACGTGTAATGACGGTGCGTTCCGGCGAATCCTTGCCGTCCGGCCCTTTCGAGCTTGGCCATCGCACGCTGCAGAGCGGCTTGCGCGAATGGATCCAGGAGCAGACCGGCCACCCGATCGGCTATCTCGAGCAGCTCTACACATTCGCCGACCGGGACCGTAACAACGACATCCGCGGCGGACGGACGATCTCGATCAGCTATCTCGGGCTGGTGCTCGAACAGGAGGCGCCGGGCGCGGGCCGTCCGGCATGGCACGGATGGTACGAATATCTACCGTGGGAGGATCATCGGCAGGGGCGGCCCAAGGTTCTGGATGCGATCATCGAGAAGCTGAGGGTCTGGGCCGATGCCGATCCAAGGCGACGCGACGAGCGTCATCAGCGCGCCGACTTCACCTTCGGCCTGGATCGCGGCGGCTGGAACGAGGATCTCACGTTGCAGCGATACGAGCTGCTCTACGAAGCCGGGCTGGTCGCCGAAGCGGGTGATGTGAGCGACAATTTTGGCCGGCCGATGTTTGCCGATCACCGCAGGATCCTGGCGACCGGCATAGCGCGCCTGCGCGCGAAGATAAAATACCGCCCTGTCGTCTTCGAGCTGATGCCGAGCGCTTTCACCTTGCTGCAACTGCAGCGAACGGTCGAGGCCTTGGCTGGCCTTTGCCTCCACAAGCAGAACTTCCGCCGCCTTATCGAGCAGCAGGAGCTAGTCGAGGAAACCGGTGGCATCACTAGCGAAACTGGCGGCCGCCCCGCCAAGCTCTTCCGCTTCCGGCAGACGGTCGTCGAAGAACGTGCTCTGTCAGGGACAAAGCTGCCTCTCGCCCGCAATTGACATATGCTCATTGTGAGAATATATATTTGTCTGGAATATACTCAAAATGAGTATAACGGAGGACGATATGAATTCCGCAGTGTCTGCCGCGTCGCTTTACAATCGTGTCAGCCGGGTCATTCCCAAAGCGGAATGGATGAGCTTCGAGGAGGATGTCGAGGCAATCCTGGAGCTGAAGCGCAAACGCAACGCGGTCATTCTGGCGCATAACTATCAAACGCCGGAGATCTTCCACGGCGTCGCGGATATCGTCGGCGACAGTCTGGCGCTTGCCCGCAAGGCAATCGACGTTGATGCCGATGTGATCGTGCTCGCGGGCGTACATTTCATGGCCGAGACGGCCAAGCTGCTGAACCCGAAAAAGACGGTTCTGATCCCCGACACCGGGGCAGGCTGTTCGCTGGCGGATTCCATCACGCCCGAGGACGTCGCTCTGCTGCGCAAGGCTTACCCCGGCGTTCCCGTGATCACCTACGTGAATACATCTGCGGCGGTGAAGGCAGCGTCGGATATCTGCTGCACATCTGGCAATGCCAAGCAGGTCGTCGAAGCGCTCGGCGTTCCCAGGGTTCTGATGATCCCCGATGAATATCTGGCACGCAACGTCGCCAAGGAAACGAACGTCGAAATCATCGCCTGGCACGGACACTGCGAAGTGCATGAGCTGTTTTCCGCCGAGGATGTTCGCCGGCTTCGCGAAAACCATCCAGGCGTCACCGTGCTCGCCCATCCCGAATGCCCGCCGGATGTCGTGGCGGAAGCCGACTTCGCGGGCTCGACAGCGGTCATGTCCGACTATGTCGGAGAGAAGAAGCCTGCACGCGTAGTGCTTCTGACCGAGTGCTCGATGAGCGACAACGTCGCGGTGCATCACCCTGACGTCGAGTTCATTCGCCCCTGCAATCTCTGCCCGCACATGAAGCGCATCACCTTGCGCAACATTCGAACCGCGCTTGAGGAAAACCAGCACGAAGTCGTCGTCGACGCCAATGTTGCGGTCGCGGCTCGCCGGGCTGTCGAAAGGATGCTGGCGATATGACCGAGATCCTCCAGAACCTTGCCGATCGCCCCGTCATTGTCGGGAGTGGGCTTGCCGGGCTGATCGCGGCGTTGACGCTGTCTCCCGAACCCTGCGTGCTCGTCACCCGCGCACATCTCGGCGCCGAGAGCTCGAGCGGATGGGCGCAGGGCGGCATTGCGGCATGCATCGGTGCGGATGACAGTGCCGACCTGCATCTTGCCGATACCCTCGCTGCGGGCGATGGTCTTTGCGATGCAGCTGCAGCCGCCGAAATCATCGCCGAAGCGCCGTCCGTGATCGGAGCCTTGCAGCGTCTCGGGGTCTCGTTTGACGATGATGGCAATGGGAGTCTGGCGCTCGGGCTCGAGGCCGCCCATTCGCGCCGCCGCATCGTGCATGCCGGCGGTGATGGATCGGGTGCGGCAATCATTGCTGCCCTCACGAGGGCGGTCCTTGCCGATCCTGCAATCACCGTTATCGAAGGGGTGGAGGCGCGGCGGATATTGACGACTGATGGCGTTGTCTCCGGGTTGCTCTGCGCCAGTGCTCGCGGAGGCATGGTCTTGCCGTCGTCGCGCATTCTTCTCGCCACCGGCGGCATTGGCGGCCTCTACGAGGCGACGACCAATCCGGCCGGCAACTTCGGCCAGGGGATTGCGCTCGCTGCCCGCGTGGGTGCTGTGCTCGCCGACATGGAATTCGTCCAGTTCCACCCAACCGCACTCGACGGCAATCAGCGTCCGCTGGCTCTTATCAGCGAGGCGGTGAGGGGCGAGGGCGCCGTGCTGATCAACGAGCGCGGCGAGTGCTTCATGAGGCATGTATCCGGTGCCGAACTCGCGCCGCGCGATGTCGTCGCGCGTGCAATCAGCGCCGAGATCGCCCGCGGCGGCCGTGTCTTTCTTGATGCGCGCCGCGCGATCGGCGCGCGCTTCGCCTCGCGCTTTCCGACGATCCATGCGGCCTGCCGTTCGGCTGGGATCGATCCCGCCGAGCAGCCGATCCCCGTTCGCCCGGCCGCGCATTACCACATGGGTGGCGTCGCGACGGATCGGGCCGGTCGAAGCACCGTTGCTGGTCTCTGGGTCGCGGGTGAAGCCGCTTCGACCGGATTGCATGGCGCCAACAGGCTTGCCAGCAATTCGCTGCTGGAAGCCGCCGTCATGGGCATGCGTGCGGCCAACGACATGAGATCGGAGCTGACGGCGGTTCCGCTTGGATATGTTCCGCCCATGCCGAGCGTGCCCGACACGACGGCCGTGCGCCCAACCGTCTCCCGGCAACTTGGCGTTCTGCGCAACGCGGCGGGCATTCACCAGGCGATCGAGGAGCTGTTACCTGTGGCGGAAGGCAACGACATAGCGGCCGATCCTGCGATCGTCGCGTTGATAATCGCCGTTTCCGCAAGGCTGCGCACGGAGTCGCGTGGCGCGCATGCCCGGACCGACTATCCGCTGAAGCACGCGGTTGCTGAGCGTAGCCGGATAACGCTTGGGCAGGCGTTGCAGATCGCCCGTGTCGCAAGCGCATCAAACTTTGCAAGGAGTGCATGAAATGCACGTCACATCTCTTCCACGTCTGGTCATCGAGACTGCGGTCAGAACAGCGCTTGCCGAAGATCTGGGAATGGCCGGTGACGTCACCTCGGCCGCGGTCATTCCTGAAGATCACATGTCGACCGTCGTCATGGCCGCGCGTCAGCCCGGCATTGTCGCAGGATTGGATGCCGCAGCCCTTGCATTCGAGCTGGGCGATCCCGCGATATCAGTCTCCCGGCACATCCGCGAGGGAGGCCCGGTCGGGCCGGGTGACGTGATCGCTACCATCAGCGGACCGTCCAGAGGGATATTGACCGGTGAGCGCACTGCACTCAACTTCCTCAGCCATCTGTCAGGGATCGCAACAGTGACCGCATCGATCGTCGAAGCGGTCGCCGGCAGCGGCGCGGCCGTCGCCTGTACTCGCAAGACGACGCCGGGACTGAGGGCGCTCGAAAAATACGCGGTGCGCGCCGGCGGCGGGATGAACCACCGGTTCGCGCTGCATGATGCGATGCTGATCAAGGACAATCATATCGTGATTGCCGGTGGTGTCCGGGAGGCTCTGCGTCGGGCTAAAGCAGCGGCGGGACATATGCTGAAGATCGAGATCGAAGTCGATACGCTGGATCAACTCAGCGACGTGATGGAGGAGGGTGTCGATGCGGTTCTTCTCGACAATATGGGGCCACGGCAGCTGAGCGAAGCGGTGGCGATGGTCGGCGGGCGTGCGATCACGGAAGCTTCGGGGCGCATAACGCCTGAAACCGCGCGCGACATTGCAGCATCGGGGGTTGATTTGATCTCCGTCGGCTGGATCACCCACAGCGCGCCCATTCTCGATATCGGTCTTGATTTCCCGGCTTGATAAGCCGGCATCGACGATGAACGGATGGCGATGGCAACGGCGTTGAACGCGGTTGACTACCGCGAGAGCCAGCCGGTGACCTCTTTCAGCGTCCGGCGTTCCTGATCGGCTTCCATCGAAAATGCCTGACGAACGTCGGATCGCTGCGCAAGCGAGCGGACCACATCAAGGCTATCGCCAAGACCATAACCGCCGTGCGTGATGAAGGGGGTAACCGGCTTCCCAGAGAGGTCATGCCCCTGAAGGAAGGAGCGTATAACCGGCGGAGCGGTCATTCCCCAGATAGGAAAGCCAAGATAGATTTCGTCATATTGGCGAATATCCGTCACCAGATATTCGAGCTTCGGGAGATAATTCTCCCTGGTTTCGCGCGCGGCCTGGGCGACGGTTTCGTCGTAGTCTTCAGGATAGGGCCGTGCGGCCTTGATCTCGAAGAGCGTGGCGTTTCGCGCTCTTCCAATCTGTCGTGCTACAAGTGCCGTGTTGCCGGTGCGCGAGAAGAACGCGACCAGGGTTCTGGCCGAAGAGCCCGGCGCCTGCGATCGGGCAGTTGCCGGCGCCAGCGCCGACAACCCTGCCAGGGGGAGAAGCTTCAGAATATTTCGTCTCGTGGTGCTGTCATACATGAGAGGGCGTCCGAAGCGAATTTCTCAAGGATCAGTCGATTGCACTGGCCTTGCCGTAGTCCTGATCGGAAACCTTCTCCATCCAGGTAACGGCCTTGCCGTCAAGCGCTTCGGCAATAGCGAAATGTGTCATCGCCGTGTCAGGCGAAGCGCCATGCCAATGCTTGACGTTTGCCGGAATCCACACGACGTCTCCCGTCTTCACGCTTTCGATCGGGCCACCTTCTTTTTGAACCAGACCGGCGCCCGAGACGATGAACAGGGTCTGGCCAAGCGGATGCGAGTGCCATGCGGTGCGAGCGCCCGCCGAGAATGCCACGGTTGCGCCGCCGACGCGCGCCGGGGCATCGCTGCGGTAGAAGCCGGAGGTCTCGACATTGCCTGTGAAATTCTCTTGCGGCGCCGTGGCTTTGCCTTCGCCGGCACGGGTAATCTTCAGGTCCGCGGTGGTAGATGATGCGGGCTGAGCGGCGCTTTCACGCGTCTCGAACACCTTCTTCATGACGGGGACCGCGGACATGGCGCGAGGCCAGCCGGCGTAGAAGGCGACATGGGCGACCACCTCGGAGGCTTCCGCACGCGTCAGTCCATTGTCCATCGCGCGGTTGGCGTGGAAGGGAAGCTGTTCAGGTTGGCCGATGGCGACCAGCGCCGACATCGTCACAAGGCTGCGGTCACGCGCGGCGAGGTCCGGCCGTTGCCAGAGGTCGCCGAAGAGAACGCGGTTTGTCAGCTCAGCGAGCACGGGAGCAGTCGGGGCCACGGCGCTGTTGACCATGCCGGCACGGGCCGCTTCGGCGGCCGCCTCCAATTCGATGCGAGCCGCGTCGCTGTGGGCAAGCGGCGCGATCTTGCGCTCCTCGAATACCTTCTTTACCTCGAAGACTGCGGAGATCGCGTTCGGCCAGCCGGAATAGAAGGCAAGGTGAGTAATGAGTTCGCCGATCTCTTCAGGCTTAACGCCGTTGTCCAATGCGCGGCGAACATGGCCGCCGATCTGCGCCGTCTTGCCCGTCGACATGATTGCCGAAACGGTCACCAGACTACGGTCGCGCGGTGCAAGCTCGGTGCGCTCCCAAACCTCGCCAAAAAGAACGTCGTCAGTGAAATGGCCCAGACCGGGTGCGACCTCGTAAACGGCGGCGGGAGCGACGCGGCGACGCTCTTCCTGCGCTTCAGCACCAGTTGCCGCCAGCGCGGTCATGGCAATACTCGCTGCGATGTTCTTCATAAGATTTTCCTCTCAAGTCGGCGTTGGGGCCCACTGATGGAAATGGGGAGTGGGCCACGCGAGATTAGGCCCCGGATTCCGCAAAGGGCTATATGTTCGATTCATGAGTGGGGGTATCCCGCGATCGTGTCACGGGATGCCAGTCACATTACATCCGCAGCAGGGACTTGATCGCGCGGCGTTCGTCCATCGCCTTGTAACCTTCGGCGACGTCGGCGAGCGGGATTTCCAGGTCGAAAACCTTGCCCGGATTGATCTGTCGCGTCAGCACGAGATCCATCAGGTGCGGCAGATAGCGACGAACGGGTGCCGGACCGCCGAGCAGGCTCTTCTGCTGGAAGAAGAGCATCTGACCATCGAGTTCAACGCCATGCGGAACGCCGACAAAGCCGATCTTTCCGCCTGGACGGGCGCAATTGATAGCCTGCATCATCGATTCCTTCATGCCGACGCATTCGAGGACCGAGTCAGCGCCGACGCCGTTGGTCATCTCCTTGATGCGGGCAACGCCTTCGTCACCGCGCTCGGAGACGATGTCGGTCGCGCCGAACTCGAGCGCCAGATCCTGGCGGGTCTTGTGACGGCTCATCGCGATGATACGGCCCGCGCCCATCTGCTTGGCCGACAGGACACCCATGAGGCCGACAGCGCCGTCGCCGACGACAACGACCGTGGAGCCTTCCTGGACGCCGGCTGCGTCCGCGGCATACCAGCCGGTGCCGAGCACGTCGGAAACCGCCAGAAGCGAGGGGATAAGATCGTCCGAAGGCATTTCGGCGGTCGCAACCAGCGTGCCGTCGGCAAGCGGGACGCGGGCATAAGGAGCCTGCGCGCCGACCATGAACTCGCGCTGTTCACAGGAGGACTGGAAGCCGAACTGGCAATGCGGGCAGGTGTTGTCGGACAGGCAGAACGAGCCAACAACGAACTGTCCCGGCTTGATGGTCTTGACCGCGCTGCCGACTTCGACCACGACGCCGCAATATTCATGTCCCATGGCGAGCGGTTCGTTGACGTCCCTGACGCCCCTGTAAGCCCACAGATCGGACCCGCAGACGCAAGATGCCGAGAGCTTGATGATGGCGTCCGTGGGCTTCAGGATTTTTGGCTCGACCACTTCCTCGCACCGGACGTCGCCGGTGCCATAAAGCACTGTTCCTAACATTCTCTCATTCCTTTTGCTTCTATCGGATTCACAGTCGGGTTAACGCCGCTTCATTCGTTCGGCGGAAAGTCGGTGGATGCGGCGAGCTCGGTCTGCGCTTCGAAGCCACCGATGCGTTTCTTCAGTGTGTCGATCGTGCTCTGCAGGGCTTGCGAACCAAGCACCATGCGCAGCGGCGCCGGCTCGATTTCCACGCTTTCGATGATACGTGCGGCCATGCGGGCGGGGTCGCCGACAGCCAGGCCGTTTTTCGGATCCAGCATCTTGAGAAACGCATGTGTCGGCGTGTCGTCGTAGATCGGCATCAGATTGGCGACCTTGGCGCTGCCGTAGCGGAATTCGGTACGCGCGCCACCCGGCTCGACGATCGTCACACCAATGCCGAACGCGGCGACTTCCTGCGCGACGGATTCAGCAAAGCCCTCTATTCCCCACTTGGTCGCGTGGTAGAGCGAGTTGCCGGGAAAGGCGACCTGGCCGCCATAGGATGAAAGCTGGATGATGCGGCCGCCGCCCTGCGAGCGCAGATGAGGGATGCTCGCACGGAAGAGCTGGATCGATCCGGTCAGGTTGGTTGCGATGATCTTGTCGATTTCGCTGTCGGAAAGCTCTTCGGCGGCGCCAAAAAGGCCGTAGCCAGCATTGCTGATGACGACGTCGATGCGTGCATGACGCGAGAATGCGCTATCGACGACACGCTTCACAGCTGCGACGTCGGTAACGTCAAGTGTCTGTCCGTCGAACGAGTCGGGATAGGCTTCGACAAGATCCTTGACCTTGTCCAAGTCGCGGACCGTTCCAACGACCTTGTCTCCGGCCTCAAGCAACTGTTGCGCCAACTCGCGGCCAAAACCGGTGCTTACGCCGGTGATGAACCATGTGCGTTTCGTCATAGTCTGTCTCCAGTAGAGGTGTTTCGATGTCGCAACAGTTACTGTGCCATCGCGTGTTTTTGTACGGCGTGCAGGTCGTCCGTCACCCGGCTGGGCTCATCGCCGAGCGGCATGTTGTCGGTATCGCGCACGGCATCCAATCGGCCGGCTTCGTCGGCGGCAAGCGATGCGAACAAGGACGTCAGGTCACTCTGTGCCGCACCGACTTCGGCAACCAGTTCGAGTGTCTTTCCGCGGGCATCATCGCACGTCAGGCTGTCGACCAGAACCTTAGCGATCTGCTTCCTGGCGATTACGCCATCGCTTGGCGTGCCGGACTGGCGCTTGTCGCCCTGAAGAAAGACGATCTTGTGCTGATCCTGTCCATTATAGTCGAACCAGCCTGGCCTGACGATCGTATATGGCATCCCGCTGGCGCGAACCAGCCGTTCACCACGGCGCTTCCAGTCATGCGCCTCGGTGGACTGATTGTAGCTACCGGTGCGGTTGGTCACACCGATCGATGTCATCAGGGCGATGCGCACCTCGTTGCCAGCAAGGGCGAAAAGCAGATTGCGAACGCCACCGTAGTCGACGCGCTCGGAGCCGACCTTGCCAGCGCCGTCAGAACCATGCGTGAAGACCACCGCATCAATGTCCTGGACCGCACGGCTGAGCGATTCTGCTTCGGTCAGGTCGCCAACGAATAGCTCGACATCATCGCCCAGCAGCCTCCCCTTGCGGGTGTCGCGTACGAGCGCGCGCACGGTGTGGCCCTGGCTTATCGCTTCCGAAACGACATGTCTGCCTACGCTGCCAGTGGCGCCAATGACGAGAATATTGAGGGGCTTTTCCTGCATTATCCGTTCCTTCTCGATTGCGACAGGCGGCTCCAATGTGAACGTCTGACGGGAGCCGTACCATCGCAGCGGCAATTTAGCGCTGGCGATCCTACTCTATTAGATGCTAGGTTCGGCATGAACCTATGTTGCGGATTCATCAATGAGAAGAGACGAACTGGGCGACCTTGTCGCCTTCCTGACCGTTGCCGAAGAGCGCAGTTTCACCCGCGCCGCGGCCCATCTCGGAACCTCCCAGTCTGCGCTCAGCCACACTGTCAGACGGCTGGAAGAGCGCATGGGCCTTCGGCTGCTGACGAGAACGACCCGCAATGTCAGCCCGACCGACGCTGGCGAGCAACTGATAGAGACCTTGAGGCCGGCTTTCAGCGATATTCGGGATCGTGTCGCGTCGCTAAGCTCCATGCGTCAGAGCCCAGGCGGGCAGCTACGCATAACATCGAGCCGTCAGGCGGCCGAGAGCATTGTCATGCCGGCGGCAAAGAAGTTGATGATGGACTATCCTGATATCAATATCGAGATCTCGATCGAGCAGCGGTTCGTCGACCTTGTCGCCGAACGTTTCGATGCAGGGGTTCGGCTTGGCGAACAGGTCGAGAAAGACATGATCGCCGTCAAGATCGGTCCTGAACTACGCATGATCGTGGCCGGCTCACCGGAGTATTTCAAGAGCCATCCCGTGCCGCTGACACCACATGATTTGACGCAGCATCGCTGCATCAACCTGCGCCTGCCGACCCTGGGCGGCCTCTACACCTGGGAGTTCGAACAAAACAAGCGTCCGCTCAACGTACGCGTCGATGGCCAGTTCATCTGCAATGATGTGCCGATGATCGTCGATGCGGCGCTAAGCGGCCTTGGGCTCGCCTGCCTGCCGGATGATCACCTTGGTCCGTGGGTGAAGAAGGGAAAACTTATCTCGGTTCTCGAGGATTGGTGCCCGCTTTTTCCCGGCTATCATCTTTACTACCCAAGCCGCCGCCTCTCATCGCCTGCATTCGCCTTGCTTGTCGATGCATTGCGCTATCGTTGACGGATGATCCGGCTGCCGGTCAGATCGCAGGCTTGTTTGCGATCTGACACAGCTTTCACGCGCTCCCGATGAGCGGATCAGCCTGGGGGCAGGTCCAGCCGTTGGCGAAGATCGGCAGCGGTCGTGTTCGCACGGAAGCCGGGTGCACCCCGCTCAAACTTTCGACCCGCCAACAGGTTTCCGACGACGACCGGCTCGCAACCGGCGTCTCGAACCAACTGCGCGGCGATCTGAACGGCTTCCTGATCATCGCCTGCCAGGGGAACTCCGAGCTTGCGGGAAGATATCTGGCCGACGTCGGGCCGGCGCCTTGGCTGACCGCCTCTCGAGATATGGCGGTGCTCGATCCGCTCGGCGGATTGCATGTATCAAGGACAACCTTGCCCTGGATGGATTAGCGTAGATCGACGCCAGTGCAGCAAGCGCGTAACAAGGGACAGCAAAGAGCAGGATTTCACCAAAGGCGGCGGCGTCCGCAGGAGGGCCGTTCGATTCCAAGGTCCGCGCAAGAAAACAACGACTACACCAGAGTTGAGCTTGGTAAGCGAGCTACATTCCGTGGTCACATTGTCGTCGGTAAATTGCGCACCTTTTGCATAGGCGGGCGCATGCGCTCTATCTCCTTGGCCGCGTCCTCCGCGAGATCCCTGCTGCGGTAGCAGTCCATGAACATACTCATGCCGGACGACGGAACTGTGTGATGATGTCGCCAGTTCGGCACCTCCGATCTGCACGGGCGATGGCACACGAACGACTGATGTTCTCACAGAAATGGTTCCATAGTATCTTCAATCGATCACCAATGAGGGCAACAGCATGACTCTTGATATCGAGGCACTCAGGATCGCCGCAGAGCGATGCACCAAGGCCCACGCTGCCTATATGGCGAACGAGGACGGGGAAGAGGAGGCTCGCCTCTCTGATGAGCTCGAAGATGCCGACGAAAAGCTTGAGGCGTTCGGGGAGATGGCGCCGATAATTCTTGAGCTGATCCGACGGATCGATGGCAAGTAGAGCCGGGTTAGGTGCATCGCTATCCTCCGGGTTACCGGGCGGTGGCGCCGAGTAGAGCCGAACCGCTCTCTTCGCGCCGGGCGACTTAGCTTCTAACATGCGGAAGATGTAGCCGGTGTTCTGCAGCGAGGCGTTCAGCTTGCTTCCTAAATCCAGGTAACTGGTTTAGCGCCAATCAAAAGCTCTGCGGATACTGGCTGGCGATCCCTGATCTGGCCCAGCACTCGTGTAAAGCATCCCCGCTGACTTCGACGCCTGCCGCCTGCATTGAAGACAGTTGAGAGCAGAAGCGCCTGGCCGCCGAAAAATGATCCGGAGCGGAGGTCAACCCCCGCGCCACGCCGAGCCGGATCAACTCGTCGCAGATGAAGCGATAGGCTGAGAAGCCGCGCTTCTTCTCGACATTGATTGTGCCGAGATCGGAGAAGATCATCTGCACAGCGTCCGGCAAATCGAAGCCCTTGCCCTCGGGACGGCGATAGGTGGCATCGCCGGTTTCCTTCCAGATCCGGTGGGCATTGCGAACGAGGAGATTGAGCTTGCTGTCGCCCTCATTCTCGGCGGCCGGCATGACGAAGCGCAGGTCGATAGCCGCATGACGGCCATCAGTAATGACGGAGAGAAGGATATCATCACCAGAGAGTTTCTGAAGCGCCGATCTGGCGATGTAACCTCTGGGGATATGGCGCTGCTTGCTGCCGAACTTGGAGTTAGTCGAGCAACTGCATCGATTTTCCGTCGAAAAACAGTTACCCGATTCCCCCTTTGCATCAACTGCTACTTGGTTAACGAAACCTCAACAGAACGCGACGCGGCGCTATCCCGAGAGCCGTGGAAAAGCAATTTTTCTATTGAAACTCTGATGGTTACAGTGAACTGCCTTATTAGCTGGGTTATCGTTTTGTTCTAGGGTTCGAAAGTAGCGCCCTAGGGGTCAATCGCCGCAGCGGCCCCAAAAAACAAGGGTTTGCAGGATCCTACAACTGCAAACCGAGTCCCTTACGTGCTGATTTCACTCCGAAAGCGATGGAGGATCTCATGCAGGTTGTAGCAATCTCGAAACCACGGAACTCCCACGAAGAGAAACTTCTTCACGCTCAGTTCGAGCTTCGGGCGCGCGTGTTCTCAGGACGATTGAGCTGGGACGTTGAAGTAAAGGACGGCATCGAGAAAGATCGCTTCGACGCTCTCGATCCGACCTACATTCTGGCGGTCCAAACGGATGGCCTTGTGACCGGGTGCGTTCGCCTGCTCCCGGCGGTCGGACCGACGATGGTCAACGAAGTCTTCTCTGCACTTCTCGCTGATGGCCGCCTGTATTCTCATGCTGCAATGATCGAGAGTTCGAGGTTTTGCGTCGATACAGCGTCGGACCAGGGCAGGGGAGATAGCTCGATCCACGAGACGACACTCGCCATGTTCGCCGGCATCGTGGAATGGTGCGTGGCCCATCGCTTCACAGAAATCGTCACCGTCACCGATCTCCGGTTCGAACGAATACTGTCGCGTGCCGGTTGGCCCCTGAACCGGCTAGGCCCTTCTATCAGGATTGGCTCGACGGCTGCAGTAGCCGGCACCCTGCCAGCAGACCGCGACGTATTGTTGCACCTTATGCCGAGCAACTACCGTTCACAGATCACGCCCCCCTCGCAGCGCGCAGCGTAAGGAGAGGCGAGTGTCTCAGCTCCGATCCCACCCCAGACTCGTGCGCAAACTTCAAGACGCCCTCGGCGACGAACTCTGCGTCGCGCTCGACGACAGCACCGTTGTCGAAATCATGCTCAACCCCGACGGCAAACTGTTCATTGAGCGGTTGGGACACGGTATGGCACATGCGGGACAGATGTCGGCGGCAGCGGCCGAAATGCGCCCTTTGGACCCGCTCCTTCAGAACGGAAGGGATCATTCACGAAAGCAGCGCTCCGGGAAATTGTAGGATTCACAGTAGTGCGATGCGCGCTCCGTTCTGAAAATCTCCTGCCCACGAAGGGACCTTCCAGCCAGGAGAGACGATCGGAATGAAGAAGCCTTCCTCCAAAATCCGTGAAGAAATCGCGAAACTTCACGAGCAGCTCAAGCTGGCCGAAACCCGCGAAGCCGAGCGGATCGGCCGGGTCGCCTTGCGAGCGGGCCTTGGTGACATCGAGATCGACGAGAGCGAGCTGCAGGCGGCGTTCGAAGATCTGGCAAAACGGTTTCGCGGTTCGAAAGGCGGATCGAACGGCAAGGATAGGGGAGGCGGGAGCGCAGGGACCGGCCCGACGAACCCGGCTGGCGAGGCTTCGGGCAACAGTGGCGAGGCTTGAGCGAATGGAGAGGATCGCAACATCGGCTGCGCGCAAGAAGGATACCCGCGAGAAGATCGAACTCGGCGGCCTTGTCGTCAAGGGGGGGCTTCGCTTTGAAAAACGTGCGCTGCTGCTCGGCGCCTTCATCGACATTGCAAGCCGCCTCGACGCGGATGCAGGGGAGCGGGTGAGGCTGACGGCAATTGGGGTGGAGGCCTTCAGCGATGACAGCGAGTAGAGTGATCCTCACCATCACGCCTGCAGCCATGATGATCGCCATTGTCCTCGCACCAACCGGAGTTGATCAATGGCTCGCGGCTTTTGGCAAGACTGAGGCCACGCGCCTTGCACTCGGCAGGGCTGGCATTGCCGCGCCCTACCTGCTTGCTGCGGCGACCGCGTTAATCTGGCTCTTCGGGTCTGCCGGCTCCGCAAGCATCAGGGTCGTCGCATGGAGCGCGCTCGGAGGAAGTCTTGCGACGATCTTGGTCGCGGCAGCAAGAGAGATGTCGCGCCTGGCCGCATTCGCGCAAATGGTTCGCCAGGACAAATCGATCCTGGCCCATCTCGATCCTGCCACGATGATCGGAGCGGCCGGTCTTCTAGTGGCGGGATGCTTTGCACTTCGCGTGACACTGATCGGTAACGCGGCGTTCCTGCACACAGGACCGAAGCGGATCCTCGGCAGGCGCGCACTGCACGGCGAAGCCGATTGGATGACACTCAGCCAAGCCAAACGACTGTTTGCCGACACCGGCGGAATCGTTGTCGGCGAGCGCTACCGCGTCGACCGCGACGGCATGGCCGATGGCGGGTTTCGGGCCGATGACAAGGAGACCTGGGGACGGGGAGGCAAGGCTCCGCTCCTTTGCTTCGATGGCTCGTTCGGATCGTCGCATGGCATCGTGTTTGCCGGCTCCGGCGGTTTCAAGACGACCTCGGTGACAATTCCGACCGCACTCAAATGGGGTGGCGCCCTGATTGTGCTCGACCCTTCGAACGAGGTGGCACCCATGGTCACCTACCATCGGGAAAACGCCGGGCGCAGAATCAGGATGCTCGATCCCACGCAGCCGTCGTCCGGGTTCAACGCGCTCGACTGGATCGGGAGCTTCGGGGGCACGAAAGAAGAAGACATCGCATCCGTGGCGTCATGGATCGTCAGTGAGAGCGGCCGCGCGAACGGCACCCGCGATGATTTCTTCCGGGCGTCCGGACTGCAGCTTTTGACCGCGATCATCGCTGATGTCTGCCTGTCAGGGCACAGGCCACGCGAACAGCAGACATTGCGTCAGGTCCGCACCAATCTCTCTGAACCGGAGCCGAAGTTGCGCCAGCGCCTTCAGGATATCTATGACAACTCGCGCTCTGACTTCGTGAAGGAGAATGTGGCAGCTTTCGTCAACATGACGCCGGAAACGTTCAGCGGTGTCTACGCCAATGCGATCAAGGAGACCCATTGGCTATCATACCCGAATTATGCCGCGTTAGTCTCAGGCTCAAGCTTCAAAGCCGAGGCGATTGCCGACGGCAACACGGATGTCTTCATCAACATCGATCTGAAGACGTTGGAGATGCATGCCGGCCTGGCGCGGGTGATTATCGGATCGCTCCTCAACGCTATCTACAATCGCAATGGCGGGATGGAGGGTCGCGCGCTCTTTCTTCTCGACGAGGTCGCACGGCTTGGCTACATGCGCATCCTGGAGACGGCTCGTGATGCCGGTCGCAAGTATGGCATCACGCTGACGATGATCTATCAGTCGATCGGTCAGTTGCGAGAAACCTACGGCGGACGTGACGCGTCCAGCAAATGGTTCGAAAGCGCAAGCTGGATCTCGTTCGCGGCCATAAACGATCCGGAAACCGCCGACTATATTTCGCGCCGGTGCGGCACGACGACGGTCGAAACCGATCAGGTCAGTCGCAATGTGAACGCGCGCGGCTCCTCGCGGACGCGATCGAAGCAGATGGCTGCTCGAGCGCTGATCCAGCCGCACGAAGTGCTGCGCATGCGCGCCGACGAACAGATCGTCTTCACGGCGGGTAACCCGCCATTGCGGTGCGGGCGAGCGATCTGGTTTCGGCGCGACGACATGAAGGAAAGCATCGTTGAGAGTCAACTTAAGCAATCGTCACCGGCGCCCGAATAATGACCTGATGTCTCCATCGCGTAGCGACCAAACAAGCACGGCATGGGAGTGGGATAGGGGTTTGGGGAAAGGGAGGAGGGAACCGTCCCCTTTCTCCAAGGGAGGGAGTTTGAGGGAGGGGCTTGCCCTTCCTTCATGGGGTGAGTTTGAGAGGGGCGGCAAAGCCCCCCTTTCATGAAGGGCGATGGCCCGGTCGATCCGGGGCGTCGCCCTTACTCAACGGCTAAGACGAGATGCGGTAAACCGCATCTCGTCTGGATCTCAATTGCCGGCATCGCCTTTGTGAGACAAGCGGGCAACCACAAACAAGACACCCACCTCGCGTTCGAGCTCGTCGATGATCTTGCCCAAACCTTCAAGCTCCAGTCTCGAAACGCTGATGTGATGCAAGGCCGCTTGCCGAAGCAGCCCTTCATGATCCGCCACAAATGTCTCGATTGGATCGAGGAGCGAAATCGCACGATTGTTCAGCCACTCCTCACTGAACGCACCGCCGCTCTCTCCAAGCGCAAGGTTCGGGTATGGAATGCGGGTGTGGCGCATGGTGATCACTTCCGAACCGATGTCACTGCGCAGGTTCGCGATCATGTAGTCGAGAACCACGACAAACCGGTCGTGAAGGTCTCGCGAAAAGTCAGTGGTGCAGCAAGCGCGACTGGCACGAGCCCACAGTTTGAACCCTTGCAGTTTTCCGAAGGTCGTGAAGACGTTGATGTTGGCCATGATGATCTCCTTTCGTCTATCTGGCGAAAGGAGGCCGCACCGAAGACGCGAGGGGTCCAGGAGCGCGCAGCGGCCGCCAGCGGCGGCTAGCGGAGGAACCGATTTTCTCGAAGTGGCGCGGAGCGAAACGGAGTGAAAATTGGAGGGGCCGCGCAGTCCTTGACGCCGGAGTGGCGGGTGTAAAATGCCCTGTCAGATAGATAAGTACCCGCGCCTGGAGGGCGCGCCCGCTCCCGGCGTCAGCCGGCTCGGCGACGGCTCGAAAACCGTTTCGGTCGACGTGTCTACCGCGTTTGCGTCTTGCCGCGAGAGGATCGTAACCCGAATGGGCGAAGACCGCCTGCGGGCTTCGTTCGCGATAGCGAATAGAGCCGTACGCCGAAGGCGGATCGCCCGTCTATTTCTGTTATCCATCCTTCACTGAAATGAATCGACGACCCCGAACCGATTCAAAACTCTCGTTGGACGTAGAATCCCGCAAACGCGATTCTTCCAACATGATCGCGCAACCCTACAAGCTATATATCGAACGGACAGACCCGACCCTGAACATGGCCCGGTTTTACGCCGTGTCAATCGACCAGACGCTGTTTGGCGAAGCCTGCCTGACACGGCGTTGGGGAAGGATCGGAACAGCGGGCCAGTCGATGACACACCTCTTTGCTCGGGAGCAAGACGCCGTCGCGCTGTTCCTCGATCTGATCCGACAGAAGCGTAAGCGCGGCTATGTGCCGGTCCGCGCAAAGCGAGTGACGTCCAAGGCTTGAAGATATCAGACTGGACGAGCCGAATCTGATACTGGGCAAAAAAACAGTATGCTGGGATTGATCAATGAACCTGCACCGACCGACGAGCTGGCAATCGCGGCTCCTTGCGAACGTTGTCCTGGCTGCGCTCGTATTATCGACCTTCGCCTCTGGTCTTCTCGTCGCTCCTTACACCGTGACCGCGGCTTCGACCAAGAGTTTCCCGGCCATTCGCAAATGCGCAGGCGGCCATAGACAGCGATGCGTGGTCGACGGCGATACGCTCTGGATCGATGGTGAGAAAATCAGGATCGCCGACATCGATACGCCGGAGGTCAGTGAGCCGAAATGCGCCTCGGAACTTGTCCTTGGCACTTAGGCGACACAGCGATTGATCGAACTGATCAACGAAGGACCGTTCGACCTGAGGGCATGGCCTCGCCGCGACGAGGACCGATACGGTCGCAAACTGAGGGTGCTTATGCGCGATGGGCGCAGTCTTGGTGATATCCTGGTCTCTGAAGGCCTTGCCCGGACGTGGAGCGGCCGTCGCGAGCCTTGGTGCCAAGAGCAGCCCACCCCGCGTGAGAGGGACGCACATGCCGATCACGGCGATAGCCGCCCTTAGAAGGGCGGCTCGGCGGATACGATCCCGCTCTGCTCGGCAAATGCGACGGCAAGCTCTGCCTGTGCAAGATCGAGCTCTGCCTCGATCTGGCGACGCTCTGCGACGTCAAATGCATTGCGCAGTTCAGCGCGCAGTTCTTCAACCAGTTGTTCGTTTGAATGGGTCATCGTCTCATCTCCATGAGTTCGTGAAAGACGATGACGGTCGCCGACGAGGGCGTGGCGGGGTCAGGGATCGCGAAGCGACCGGCAGAGCCGGGGAGTGGGGGAGCCGATTTCAGGAAGCGGCCGCAGGCGGCTGGAGGAAATTGGGGGAACCGCTCATCCTTGATGCCGTCATGGCCGACCGGCATAATTGGCCATCTGAGCAGCTACACCCACGGTCCGGTCTGGCACCAACGAGCGGGAAACAGGCTCGATGCCTGTGTCCTGCTTCTCTTTTCCCGCCTATGTCGGCACGAGACATCGTCATTCGTCCTTGACGGGAAAACCATCGAAGGGAGACCGGCATGAAGCTCTATTTCAGCAGAAATCCAAACCCACGTCTCGCCGTTGCCGTTGCCAGGCATCTGGACTCAAGCATCGAGTTCGAATTCGCGGCTCCTCTGGAGCCCGGGCAATCGGAACGATACCTCCCCCTTAATCCCAATCTCCTGCTTCCGATCCTCGAGCGTCCCGGACGATCGCTATGGGAGACCGACGCGATCGCTTGTTATCTGTCCCGGCATACCGGTTCGAATTTCTGGCGCACCGATGACGATGAACCGGAGATGATCCGCTGGATGAGTTGGGCGAAGGATAATTTCGTGAAGGCATGTGACGCGGTCCATTGGGAGCGCGGGACGAAGCCGCGTTACGGGATTGGCGCCTGTGACGAAGAGCAGGTCGAAAACGGGCTGAAGCAGTTCCACAGGGCGGCCACGCTGTTGAATGCCGAGCTTGCCGATCGTATATGGCTCGTTGGCGACGCGATCTCCTTCGCGGATTTTCGCATGGCGACCTTCCTGCCGTTCAACGATGCCGCGAAACTGCCGATCTCGGACTATCCCGCCATTCAGCGCTGGTCGGATCGCTTGCATGACATCGACGCGTGGCGTGACCCGTTTCGTGGTCTCGACGCGCCGCCGATGCCGCCAATTCCGGCATGAGACGGATCAAAAACGTCCGATTCTGGGCTTAAGAACGCGTGACCGCAGTTGATGCCTTTTCCTGGAAGGAGCGCGGTCGCCAAAAGCATCCTAAGTCGCGGCACTCACACCGAAGGATCGTGCGGTGTCGGCACTTTCTAACTGCGAAATTGAAGGTACAGTAGCGGGATTGATTCAGGAGTTTGAGAAGAGATGTCTATTTCGCAGATTATTGCAGATATTGAGCGGACGATGGAGAACGCCACGCCTGGCCCGTGGTACGGTCGCGGCCCAAAGGGGTCGGCCGCCTGCAATCCGAGAAACATTGCGGCTTTGATTTCGGCCTACAGAGAGTTGCAACGTTCGCTGGCAGGACACGAGCCAAGGGCTGCTTCTTGAACATGAACTCCGCTGGCTATGGCATCACATGTGCGTGGCAACATGCACTTCTTGTGGAGAAACCGAGCGACTAGCCAATTTTTGGTGCTCCAACAGTGACAATGTCCTCCCTCGGATGAAATGCTTTTTTCTATCTAAGCGAGGGGAAAGTACCAATGACAACGACGAATGAAATTGCAGACAAGATCGCATCCGAACATGGCCTGACGAAGGTGCAGGGCAAGGCGATAGTAGAAGCCGTCTTCGCCGCGAT
This sequence comes from Rhizobium sp. FG113, assembly GCF_057809895.1. Lineage (NCBI taxonomy): Bacteria > Pseudomonadati > Pseudomonadota > Alphaproteobacteria > Hyphomicrobiales > Rhizobiaceae > Rhizobium > Rhizobium sp. FG113. The sequence goes on from NZ_JBMDKV010000006.1 coordinate 131,717, forward strand.
TACTGGCGCAGCAACGTCTGGTGCCGAGACGTCCATCCCCGGCTTCGGCAAATTCAAGGTGAAGGACACCCCCGAGCGCGAAGCGCGAAACCCGTCGACGGGTGCGACGATCAAGGTTGCCGCGGCAAAGAAGCTGAGCTTCCAGCCGGCAAAGGCGCTCAAGGACACGCTGAACAAGTAACGGAAATGAGCAGACCGCGATGCGATCTGCTTTTTGTTTTGAAGACTGAAGCGGCCCCGCTCCCTCGAGCGGGGCCGTTCTCGTTCAGTCCCGGTTCGAGCGGGACCAGATCAGCTGGTATCCATCTTCACCGTCGATGTTGATCAGGTTGGCGAAGATCGGCGCGGGAAAGCTCGGATCGTCGATCTTGAGCGCGAGGTAGTCGCGGTCGGTCTCGGCGGAACGCTTCTGCCATGCTGCACCAAGCTCGACCTTGCCGGCGTAGATGCGGAACTGCGGTCCCTTTTCGGTTGGGTTTTCGACGCGAATGATGTTGGCCTTGACGTTGAGCGCGAGAGTGCGGATCGAGCCGGTGAAGCCGTTTTCGGTAGTGGTGAAATTGCCGATGTTAGCCATGTTCAAGTTCCTTTTGTTGTTTCGGAGCCGCGCCCATCGCGACCTCGATGGCAGTCGCAAAGACCGGAGACGATCGGACCGCACCCAGAGGGCCGGAACATCGTGGAGGGCGGGGGATCGGTGCTTTCTTGTCCCGCGAGGAATGGCGGCGTAGCCGACAGGGGAAGAAAGTTCCCGTGTCCACCGTTGCGGGATAACGAGCGAGGCGAAGCCGGTTTCCGGTTAGACATGCCTCATCGAGAACGCAGATGGACGCAGCCACCCACGCAAAGGACTTGGATGTGGTGAGCCACCGGTTTTCCACCGTGCTGCGGGACCAGCTATTGGTTCGGTTTCACCTCCTCTCGACGACGTGGAAGGTTAACCCAACGCCGACAAACGAAATCTATCGCTTGAGGGATCGGACGTCGCTTGTAGGATTCGACAAGCGACATGCGTGATGATGCTGGCTAACATCCTGCCGAACGTCGTGCCCATTTCCTCGTTCGACATGTCTCGAACTACCACTCGTATGAGGGAGCCACCATCGGCATTTGAAGCGCTTGGTCAGAGATTGATGCAGGATCCCAGCTCGAACCCGCTATTGCCCGACAAGGTCCTTGAAGCCTATTCGAGGGTCCGATCCGCCCTCCATCATCATCTGTCGCCTCCGGGATCGTTCCTCAACATCCGTGTGATCGCCGAACGCCTGAAGTTCAGCACCACGCCGGTCCGTGAGGCACTCATTCGCCTCGCCAACGAGGAGGTCATCGGCTTTGTGCGTGGGCGCGGCTATTACACGCGAGCGCTAGATGCAGACGAGATGATCGCCGACCATAGGTTCGCAATGGTGATGATAAGGTACGCGATCGAGCATGGCGCGTCGCCACACCGCCAAGAGCCGATCGTGGAAATGAACGCGTGGCACGGGGAGCCCGTTGCGGACGACCTTGTCGCGACGATGATCGCCACAGAGGCTGAAAGACGCTATCAAAGTATCGCCAATTCATCGGGGAACCGCAGGATCGCTGGCGCCATGGCGGGCTTCTGCGCTCGCACGGGCCAAGTGCGTCAATTCGGGGTGCGATTGATGCCGGAGGTCCGGCGAGCATTGTGGTCGCTCAGGGCGTTGGAGGAACGACTACAACTTGAAGACCGCGATGTCGCGGTCCGCATTGGCGAAGAACACATCCGGCTGATGATTGACGCCCTGCCGGAATTGGTTCGTAATCTCAATGTGCACGCCAGCTCAAGCAGAGCCCAGATCGAGGATTTGCTTTGACCCGCGCTAGATCGGCAAGAACTCCCCTCCATTAATGTCGAGCACAGCGCCGTTGATGAACCCGGCAGACGTTGACGCCAGAAATTCGACCGCCGCGGCGACATCGTCGGGATCTCCCAATCGACCGGTCGGTATCCTGGAGAGCGCTGCTTCGTTGGCGGGCGAGTTGGCAGGCATCGTCATTTCGGTGAGTATCCGGCCGGGCGCGACGGTGTTTACGGTGATGCCCCGGCTCGCATATTCGTTGACCAGCGTCCGCGACAGGCCCGACAGCCCTGCCTTCGAGGCGACGTAGCTAGCGCCGGCGATCCGCGGCATGGTCCGGGCGGCGACCGACCCGATGAAGATGATCCTCCCGTACTTTTCCGCCGCCATGATGGGAGCGACCATCTGGCAACATAGCATGGCTCCGGTGAGATTGACGGAAAGGACGTCGTTCCATTCGGAAAGCGGGATTTCGTCAAATCGCAGCCGTGCGCCCTTGCGCTTGGGAGAATAGCCGGCATTGCACACCAGTACCGATGGCGCCCCCCATTGATCGGCAACCATTTGAACGAACGCTTCGACCTCCGAAGGATGTCGGATATCGACCGCAGCAGCGATCACATTCTCCCGACCGAAGCGTTCAACAAGCGCCGCTCCAGTTTCTACAACGCGGCCACGCTGCTGACTGAACACAGCCACCCGAAACCCCACAGTCAGCAGCCGCTGCGCGCAGGCAAGGCCAATGCCGCTCGTGCCGCCGGTGACAATTGCGATCGGCGATTCCATCACGCGGCGACCTCGAGCTTCGCGAACAGCGAAATCGCCGGAAAGGCGTCCGGGTCCGTCATGACCTCCACCAGCAGCGGTCCGCTTGTCGCCATTGCCCGGTCGAGCGCTTGCGACACATCCGCGATCGTATGAACGCGAACGGCTGGGCAGCCGCATGCTTCAGCGACCTTGGTGTGGTCGACATCATGGAAATGGATTGCGCTGGTGTAGCGGCCGAATTTCACGGTCTCCGCGTGCTTCTGGAAGCCGAGAATGCCGTTGTTCAACACCAGGATGGTGACCGGCAGATCCGATCGGACAATCGTTTCGAGCTCGGCCCAGCTGTGGGCAAAACCACCGTCGCCGACGACGGCGATCACGCGGTTGTCAGGCCGGGCGACCTTTGCACCAATTGCAAGCGGCAGTCCCCATCCCAGGCCAGCCAATCCGCGCGGGGCGAGAAAGCGCATCCCGGCGGCAAGCGACCGCAACTGCCCGACAATCCACATTGAGGAATAACTTGCATCGGCGACAACAATCGTCTCGGGTGTGAGCCGCGCCTGTACCTCGCGCATCACGGCCTCGGGGCGGAGCAGTCGCTTGCTTTGTTCGATCAGCGTGTCGCGGTCCTTGTGAAACGCTAACCAGGCCCCCTTGATCAGTGCCTCGACTTCAGGGCGCCGTCGTGCGCGCTGAGACAGATCGACGTCGGACAACGCGACGCAAAGCGACGAAAGCGTTTCTGCGGCATTGCCGACGAGACGGATGGCTTCGTAGTTTCTGCCAATCTCGACGGGATCTATGTCGACGTGAACGATGGTGGCTCCTGGTGGGATGAGGCGCCAGCTATCCGTACCATTCTGGTTGCTCCGCGTGCCAACCATGATCACCAGATCCGCATCGTCGAGAAGCGGACGGGTATGAGAACCAAGCGAAAGAGGTCCTGTGAGGGTCATCGGCCCGGCTGAGAGCGGATGGAACTCGTCGACAGCTCCTTTGCCCATGTTGGTGGTAAAGACGGGAAGGGAGCCGACCTCCTGCAACCGTGATAGCGCATTGGCGCCGCCGCCGGCATGGACGCCGCCACCAGCGACGACGATCGGTGCCCGTGCGCTTGCGATGCGCAATGCCACATCGGCAATTGCTTTGTCAGTCGGGCGCACCTGATCCAGCGGCCAGCTTCCAAGGTTGGCATGGCGATGCGCCAGCGGCGGCTTCGCCGGCTCACGGAGCAGGTCGGCTGGAAGCAAAAGGACAGCCGGTCCCGGGCGACCGGACGCTGCGGCCGTAAACGCCATGTCGATATAGTCCTCTATGCGGTCGGCGGTGCTGACGCGACGGACGAACTTAGAACAAGCCTGGAAGAGCGCGATATGATCGAGCTCCTGGAACGCATTGCGGTCGGCCTGGTCTCTCTCTACTTCCTGCACCAATGCTACGACGGGGATACTGGCTTTTAGCGCCTCGGCGAGAGGAGGAACCAGTAGGGTCGCCGCAGGCCCGTTCTGGGCAGTCACGACCGCCACCCGACCGGACGCGCGAGCGTAGCCGTCGGCCATCGCGCCGCCCATGTTCTCCTGGCGGTAGGAAATCTGGCGAATACCGAGTTCCTCGGCCGCAAGAATGACCGCGGAAGGTAGGCTCTGGCCGAAAATGAACTCAACGCCGTGGCGGCGCAAAGCCTGTGCAACACGGTGTGCAACGGTCTCAATGTTCGATGTCGTCATGATCAGAATCCCTGGCGCTCGAGAAAGGCTTCGAATGTCTGCGCGACATGCGAAATGTCGTCGTCATTCATCGCGGTGGAGAGAGAAGAGGCGGCGCCCTTCGGCATCAGCACGCCATTTGCTTTCATGTGATGATCGAGTTGCGTCATGATCCGATCCTCTCTCGCATCGAGGTAAGCCTCGCGATATTCGCGTGGCGGGTTTGGTTTGGGATGAATGCGAAACAAGGACGCCGAACCCGTGACGCTGAAGGGAGCGCCCGACCTATCGATAGAATGCTTGAGGCGTGCGCGCAGGTCGTCACCTAGTCGTTCGAGACGGCCGAATTGCTCGCGTGTCATCTCTTTCATGGCGGCCAGACCGGCCACCATGGACATCGGATTGGCAGAGAAGGTGCCCCCCTGTGAAAGGTGCGATGAGCCGAAGACCGCCATTGCATTGCGGCTTCCGCCGATTGCTCCGATCGGGAAGCCGCCGCCGATAATCTTGCCCATGGTGATGAGGTCAGGTTTCAACGAGAAGCGATCGGACGCACCCCTGTAACCTTGACGCAGATTAAGCACTTCGTCCGCGATCACCAGAATGCCGTGTTGCTTGGCAACTGTCGCTATCGCAGCCAGAAAGGCCGGATCGGGTGCGATCAGCCCGGCGCGGCTGGGAACGGGATCGATCAGAATACAGGACAGTCGACTGGCATGTTGCTTGATTCGCGAGACGGCCGCATCGACGTCGTTAAAACGCAAGAGAACCACATCTTCGAACACCGAAGCCGGCTGCCCATAGTAGGATGGGACCGGGACCGGTGCGTCGGGTGATCCCCACGTCGAAGGCGTGCCGACCTGGCCGACTTCGGCCCAATCATAGGCGCCATGATAGGCGCCCTCTATTTTGGCGACTGCCGGACGTCCGGTAATCGCACGTGCGGCTTTGATCGCAAACATGACCGCTTCCGTACCGGTGTTGACGAAGCGGACATGCTCGACCGAGGGAATGCGCTCACACAATTGCTCGGCCAGCGCGATCTCATGCGGCGTCGGGTTTGAAAAGCACGTGCCGTCGCGCAAGACTTTGGTCACCGCATCGATAACCGGCTCGAAGGCATGGCCGTGGATCAGGGTGGTGAAGTTATTGTTGAGGTCGAGTAATCGGCGCCCGTCGACATCATGGAGATGAGCGCCTTTCCCCCAGCCGATGTAATAGAGATCAGGGTCACGATCGACGGTATTGCGCGTGATGCCGCCGGGAAAAACGCCACTTGCTCTGTGCGCAAGGCGTGCGGAAGCGTCTCCGGGCGAGCCGCCCTGCTTTGGTAAGGCAATTTGCATTTGATCCTCCAAACGGCGACCTCGCCGTGTTTTGATGCAACAAAAGAAACAGGTTTTCTTTTTTGTTGCAACAAAAAACTAGAGAAAATTGACTATCCGCGCAAACGGCGCTCGTTCAGCGCGCGCCGAAGTCGCCGATACCCGTCGCGAATATCCGTCTCGATTGCAGCCCGAACCTCCTTCGGATCCTTGTGCCGCAATCCCTCCATTGCCGCACCGTGGTTCTGGACACCATATCTCGAGACCGCAAAGTCGGGATAAAGATCATGGAAGGCGGAGCCGATGCGAAGCCATAGCGTTTCGATGGTGGCCACCAACAAAGGCATGCGCGAGCGGTTATAGATGTGGAAGTGAAATTCCTTGTTGCTCCATAGCGCGTCAGCGTATCGCTTTTCGTCCAGCGCAGCGTCGATATCGGCCTGGTATGTTTCCAACTGCTTGATATCGTTCAAATCTGCGCGGGATGCTCCCAGCTCTGCAGCCAAACCCTCGAGTGCCAGGCGCATCTGCGTGACCTCGTTGAGCTCTGCTAGGGTCAGCGTTGGAATAACGACAGTCTTCGGCCCGGCGAAGACCAGAGCGCGCTCCGCGACAAGACGATTGACCGCATCGCGTGCCGGCGTTGTTCCCAGATCCAGCTCTTCGGCGACCGTTCGAACGGTGAACTTGTGTCCGGGCGGGTAGGCGCCGCGTACAAGTTTCTCCTTGAGATGCTCGTAGGCGCGATCACTCAGGCCCAAAACCTTGTTCGAGTTTTCTGCCGACGCATCCATTCCAACCATCTCCAAAGTTTCTTGCCTCTCGGCGATTATTTTTGTTGCAACAAAAATATCCAAAATGTATACAGCTCTAACTAGCCATACGAGCAAGCACAGCAAATGTGCAACGGGGAATAGAACGACATCGCCGACCCATTGTCGGCGATCCGCGCAGGATTGCTGCGTTTTCGAGTGAGACTTGATTCCCGTTCCAACCTTTCAAAGCGTCGATCAGCGCCTGCTGAGCGACCGATACGTCTCGACTGGAGGAGAGCGATGTTGATTGGAGAGTCTATAAATCTAACCGGTATTGGAAAGCAGTTTGCCGGCAAGTCGGTCGTGGAGGATCTATCGCTGGATGTGAAAGCGGGGGAGTTCATTTCGCTGCTTGGTCCATCCGGCTCGGGCAAGACCACCCTGCTGATGATGATCGCAGGTTTCGAGTATCCGAACACCGGACAAATCTCTGTTGGATCACGAGACATCACGTATCTGGCTCCGAACCGTCGCGCTGTGGGCATGGTGTTCCAGAAATATGCCCTTTTCCCTCATATGACTGTAGCGCAGAATGTCGCTTTCCCCCTGAAAATGCGCGGCGCTGCAACCAAAGATATAGCTTGTCGAGTATCGGAGATGCTCGGGCTTGTCCAGCTTGCCGGTTTCGAGAGCCGCTATCCCCATCAACTGTCAGGGGGGCAGCAGCAGCGCGTCGCCGTGGCTCGCGCGCTGGTCGCCGAACCGCCGGTGCTGTTGATGGACGAGCCGCTGAGCGCGCTTGACAAGAAGCTGCGCGAATCCATGCAACTCGAGATCAAGCGGATCCAGAATCGCGTTGGCGTCACGGTTGTCTACGTGACACATGACCAGGAAGAAGCCCTGACCATGTCGGACCGGATTGCCGTCATGTCCGGCGGCCGCCTGGTCCAGGTTGGATCGCCGCTCGACCTTTATCACCGTCCATCGAGCCCTTTCGTGGCCGAGTTCATCGGCAAGATGAACTTCCTCGATGGCGAGTATCTTGGATCAGATCAGGGGACTAGCTGCGTTCGCGTCTCCGAGACTGTGACGCTTCAGTCGCGAGATGCGACAGGCGCGCAGCTGGCACATTTTCGAACTGGCGCCGCCGTCCGCGTCGCAGTCCGCCCCGAGCAGATTGCCCTTCGGACCACTTCGCCCGCGTCATCCAAGGATCAGCCGACCGGGACCGTCGAATCCGTGATTTTCGTCGGTCAGGCGCATCTCGTTCTCGTTCGCATGGAAGGGCAGGGCGGGGCATTGGTGGAGGTTCATGTTCCATCCGGCGCACGGCCCACGCTCTTTGCCCAGGGAGAGATGGTTACCCTCAGTATCGATCCTGCCGACGTCAGGCTTTATCCACGCGACGCGGGGAGGATCCAATGACAGTGACCACTCTCACCGATGCCGCCAAGCCACAAACCCTCACTTTGCCAGCGCGCACAGGCTCTGGAAAACGCTACTCGCATGCTTTGTCCTTGACGCTGATCGCCCCGCTGGTGGTGCTGATGGGCTTTGGGTTTCTCTATCCTGTCGGGAAGCTTCTGCTTGGAAGCGTCCTCATTCCGGCGCCGGGCCTCGACACCTATCGACGCCTTCTCAACTCGACGCTCTACCTGACAGTGCTGCTGCGCACATTCGAGGTGGCAGCGATCGTGACGCTTGCAAGCCTGATACTCGGCTACCCCATTGGCTATGCAATGGCAAAACTGCCACGCAAGTGGGCGTTGGTGACGACGGCATGCGTTCTGGTCCCGCTTTGGACATCGGTCCTGGTGCGCTCCTATGCATGGATCGTGCTCCTCCAGCGCGAGGGGGTCGTCAACGAGCTTCTACTCGATCTTGGCTGGATCACCCATCCGCTCCAACTCATCTACACCGAAGGCGCGGTTATCATGGCGATGACACATGTCCTCCTTCCCTACACGATCCTGCCGATCTTCGCAGCGATCAGGGGAATACCCGGCGAGCTCAGCCAGGCAGCCAGGAACCTCGGCGCGAATGGGCCGAGCGTGGTGTGGCGGATCATACTGCCGTTGAGCCTTCCGGGCGTCTTTGCCGGATCGCTGATGACTTTCATTCTCGCTCTTGGCTTTTACGTGACGCCGGCGCTCGTCGGTGGCCCACGAACGATGTTGATGGCGACCCTGATTGGCCAGCAAACCACCGAGACACTGGATTGGGCCTTCGCCGGCGCACTGTCGGCGGTTCTCCTAGCCTCCACCCTGGCGTTCGTCGTCATCTTTCGCAAGACGCTCTCTTTCAATCGAGGATTTGCCGGTGTCTCCTGATATGAACTATGCGCTCGCCGAGCGCGAAGCGAAGCTTGGCCGGGATGGGCGCCGCGGCGTCACCCAGCGCCCGATGCTCGGCCTGCAGCACCTCTACATCGCTGCAATGGTCGTCATTCTCGCGATGCTCCTCTTCTTTCTCATCCTGCCCACCATCCTCGTCATTCCGATGTCGCTGGGATCGGCCGACTATCTCGAGTTCCCGCCGAAGGGCGTGACTTTGAAGTGGTACCTTCAGTACCTCACGGACCCGGACTGGATTGCCGCGACACTCTTCAGTCTGAAAATCGCGGCGTCGACCACTGTGACCGCGACGATTATAGGCACGCTTGCAGCATTGGCGCTTGTCAGGGGCGATCTTCCAGGCAAGGCATTGCTGCAGGCCATCACCATCAGCCCGATGATCGTGCCTCACATCGTCATCGCGGTATCGGTATTCGTCGCCTTTGCGCCGATCAAACTGTCAGGCAATTTCCTTGGCTTTCTGATTGCGCACACAATGCTCGCCGTTCCCTACGTCGTGCTGACCGTCATGGCTTCGCTGCAGCGTTTCGACACGACATTGGAGCTTGCCGCACTGAACTGCGGCGCCAGCCGGGCAAGAGCATTCGTTAGCGTCGTTCTGCCGGGGATCCTGCCCGGTGTGATGACGGGCGCGGTCTTTGCATTCCTTGCCTCTTTCGACGAGGCAACAGTCGCCTTTTTCCTCTCAGGGATCGAGGGGAAAACCATCACCCGTAAGATGTTCGAAGACATCGACTTCAATCTCACCCCCGTTGTAGCGGCGGTCTCGACCCTGCTGGTGCTCGTTTCCCTGCTTGTGATGGGTGGGCTCACGCTGCTCCAGAAGCAGCAAAAGGCCGCGCGCCAAATTTGACAGGAGGAAAAACCGATCATGCGACACATTCTCGAAAATCTAGCGGGGCCCGGTCTGGCAATCGCGATCACGCTAGCCCTCACGGGCGAAGGCGCTGCCGCCACTGCCGAAGACACGCTCGTCATCGCGACCACCGGTGGCACGTGGGAAAAGGCGATGCGGACGCAATTCTTCGATCCATTTACGAAGGAGACCGGGATCCGGGTGATCACCGTATCCGGGACAGGCGCCGAAAACGTCGCGCGTATCAAGGCGATGACGCAGACCGGCAATGTCGAATGGGACCTCTATCAGGCAGGCGAGATCCAAGCAGCGTCCGAACTGCACAAATCCCTCAACGAGGATATGACGGAATTCTGCCGCGCCTATAAAGACGACCACGATCTCCTACCCGGTGCCTGCGCGCCGTCAGGCGTTTTGTCGGCCTATGGCACGACACTCCTTGCGTACAACACCGACGCATTCCCCGCCGGTCTGAAGAGTTGGGCCGAATTCTTCGACGTCCAGAGATTTCCTGGTCCGCGATCGATGCCCAATTTCAATGATCCGTGGCGCGTGATGGCAGCGGCTCTACTGGCCGACGGCGTCGAGCCGAGCGCGCTGTTTCCGCTCGATGTCGATCGAGCACTTGCCAAGCTGGATACGATCCGACCGCATATCAGTCTGTGGTGGAAGACGGGCGATCAAAGCACGCAAGGGTTTCGAACCGGAGAATATGTCGCCGGTGAGATCTGGCAGACACGCGCATCTGCGCTCCAAGAAGAAGGCCAGCCGCTGGCGTGGAGCCAGAATCAGGCGTTCCTGGTTGGCGACCGATGGGCGTTAATTCGCAATGCACCGCATCGCGCAGCCGCCCTCAAATTCCTGACGTTCTTTCTGGCCCACCCAGAGGCTCAGGCAAAAGTCTGCGAAGCGCTGACCTGCACGCCGGTTCGATATTCCGCCGCCAAGGCGATGAGCGCGAAAGCACAGGCTGCGTCTCCGACATCACCCGAAGTCTTCGACAAGCTGATTAGACCGGATGCCGACTGGATCAATGCCAATAACCAAATGCTCCTCGAACGCTGGAACGAATGGAACCAGCACTAACCCCTAGCAACCAAGGAAACCGGTACCATGAACGTGCCCACCAAAAGGCTACGGATTGCCGTCGGCCGCTTCTATCACGAATCCAATCGCCTGAACCCGCAACCCGCAACCATCGAACAATTCGAAATCCAACGCGATAGCGCGGTGTTTGAGTGTGCCGGCTCGACGCTGGGAGGCATCATCAGACATTTGCAGGGTACCAGCGCGGACATCCTGCCGTTGATCTCCGTCTCAGGCCCACCGAGCGGACTGATCGAGCATCGCTTCTATGAAGACATCCGCGACGAGTTGTTGGAGCGCATCGACAAAGCGCAGCCTGACGCCATCGTGCTCGACCTGCACGGTGCTGCAGCAACCACGCAGATCGCGGATGTCGAAGGCGACCTTCTTGCGTACCTCAGAGAACGCGTTGGTCCAAAAGTCCCGATCGGTGTCGGTCTTGATCTGCACGCTCATCTGACCGACCCCATGCTTGAAAACACGGACATCTGTATTGCCTGCAAGGAAAACCCGCACGCTGATGTCGTCGAGTGCGGTGAACGCGCGGCGGAGCTGACACTTCAGGTCCTGCAGGGGCATCTACAGCCCGTGGTCGTCAGCGCCCGTGTTCCGATGATTTTGCCGGGCGCCGGCGAGACCGCAAGCGGCCCACTCGGGGCAATCCATGCCAAGGCACGGGCCCTTGCGGCGGTCGGAACAGGGATCGTCGACATATCGATCTACAATGTCTTTCGCTACGCTGATGATTATGACATCGGCCAGGTTGTCACGGTGATGACCGACGGAACTGTATCGCTCGCAACCGGACTTTCCGAGGATCTGGCCCGTGCGTTTTGGGAGAACCGGGAACAATTTACCGATGACCTGCTTGAGATCGATGACGCATTCGAGACCGTAAGATCGCAACCTAGTGCTAGGCCATATGTGATGGCGGACATGGGCGACCGGATCCTGGCCGGCGCGCCAGGTGACAGCACGATATTGCTGACAGCTGTACTGGATCGCTTCGACGACCTCATCGGCGCTCTGACCATAACCGATCCTGCCAGCGTCGTGCGGGCACAAGTAGCCGGGATCGGCGCAACGATCACGCTCGATGTTGGCGGGCAGATCACACCGGGGTTTTCACCGCGCAGGATAGCAGGCCAGGTGTCTCATCTCAGCGACGGCGACTATATGCTTGCTGGGCCATTCCACGGCGGGGAAGCGAGCTCCCTTGGACCGGCGGCCATTGTCCTGGTCGACGAGCGGATTTCCGTATTGCTGACCAGCAAGCCGGCCTTCAGCCACGATCCCGCGGTCTTCACAAGCCAGGGGATCGACCTCAAGTCGCTCGACTTCGTGGTCGTGAAGTCCGGCTACCATTTCACCATGAATTTTGAGGGGTTGGCGACGCCGATGCTCGTCTCGACGCCTGGTGTTGGGTACTACAGGAAAGGGATCTTCCCGTATCACAAGTCCCGCTTCTGGCCGGAGCATGAGGTTGATGGGTCAATTGTCCGCACCAAGATTTTCGGCGGCAGATCTCTAGGACAGGGGTTTCGGGCCGCGCTGCCACTATAGGAAGGCGGGAGGCGCCGGGCGCTGTAGTTCGTAATAGCGGAATGTGGTGCCCAGATGCTTGGTCACGCCGACGAAGGTGAAACCCAATTTTTCCATCGCTCGTTGGGAACGGATATTCGTTGGCCGGACCACCGAAACGAGACGTGCAACAGGCAGGCGTCGGAAGGCGAATTCGATCGCCGCACCCAGGCCTTCTCCGGCAATGCCTTGACCGGAGAAGGCACCGAACAGACAGACGCCGACCTCGACATCGTTTTCGTCATACCGACGGAGCCCCGCACGCCCGACAAAGCTCAGATCGCCGCTCTCTTGCCTGAGGTAGACCATCCAGAAGCCATATGCGAAGCGGTCCCACTCATCGAGATAAAGCCTTAGGCGAGCATCGGATTCCTCGCGTGTCAGCGGCTTCCCCTGCATGATGAGCTCGACGACAAGTGGATCCATATGCAGGCGGTGAAGGGATTCGGCGTCGCGCGCGGTCACCGGTCGCATGAAGAGACGTTCGGTTTCGAGGTTCATGGCATGTCATCCGGTTCCAAGCGACCTGAAACCGCGACTGTTCGCACGGCTTCCTCGAACACGGCGGCCAACCTGTTGATGTCGTCAACCTTCATCGGCGTCGAAATTGCGCCGAGGCCAACCTGCGAAATCATGACGCCTCGATCCTGCATGGCGCGGACGACCGCACCGAGCGCGGCCGCTGATCCGGCCCGGAATGCGTCGGCATAACCTGAGACCTCCTCGACACCGAGGAAAATTCGAAACAGCGATCCAGCGCCCGTCACGGCGCCGGTAACGCCGACGTTTTGCAGCGCGCCCCTGAGGGCTGATCGTGCATCAGCGCCGAGCTCGTTCAGGCGCGTGAACTCGTTCTCTGTCATCGCCGACATGGCCGCGTGTCCGGCAACCATGCTCATCGGATTGGCCGTGAAGGTGCCCGAGTGTGCTACGTGTGGTCGATCACTCGAGGGCGCAAACACGCGCATGACATCTACGGAACCGGCGACCGCACCGATCGGAAGACCACCGCCGATAATCTTGCCGAAAGCGGTAATATCCGGACGGATCGGCCCGTCACCCAACGCGCCAGCATACGCAAGTCTGAAGCTCAGGACCTCGTCCGAAATCAGTAGCGCCGCATGAGCCGACGTCCATCGCCGGAGAAAGGCAAGGTATTCCGGCGAGACGCAAATCAGGCCCGCCCGTGAGGGCAGGGGATCGACCACGATCGCTGAGATCTCCGAACCATAAGCGGAAAGAACGCGTTCGGTGTTTTCGATGTCGTTGAACGGTATCGGGATCGTCTGGTCACGAACGGTTGTGGGCAAGCCGTCATGCTGAAGGGTCGCACGCCGATCCTCGATCGGAGGCGCCGAAACGTTGACCTCGATTGGATCGTAGCAACCGTGGTAGGCGCCCTCACACTTTGCGATGAGCGTCCTGCCAGTCAGCGCGCGAGCAGCGTTGATGGCCATCATCACAGCTTCCGATCCGGTGTTCGTGAACCGCAGGTGCTCGAAATGCGAAACACGGCCGCAAAGGAGTTCCGCGAGGTCGATCTCCGGTTTCGTCGGATTCGCGAAGCTCAGTCCAATTGGTACCTGACGGCACAAAGCCTCGCTGACGGAGCTATGCCCATGGCCATGAATGAGGGCCGTAAAGTTGTTCTGAAAATCCAAATAGCGATTGCCGTCCACATCTGTGACATATGCGCCAGCACCCGATGCCAAGTAGATCGGATGCGGCGTCATGAATGCCGAACTGCGGGTGTTCCCCATCGGCATCACCAGGCGCGCGCGATTATTCATCGCCGACGAAATCTCCATGACCTTCATCTTTGAACCTCCTGACCGTCGGCGCCGGAGGCCAGGATTTCGTTCAGCTCAACACCGAGCCGATCGATCTCTTCAGGGAGATGACTGGCAGTTGGACAAACCCGCAATCCCGCGCGACCCGTCGCGACCGTAGGGAAGAAAATGGCCGAGGTGTAAAAACCACGATCAAGCAGGCGGCGCGCAGACCTGATTGCCACATGTTCGTCTCCCAGTGTGATTGTCCGGATCGGGAACGGAAGGCCGGCTTGTTTCGTCGAAACTGCAGCGTCGAACTTCTCTATGCGTTCTTTCAATGCCATCTGACGATTGGCAAGTTCCGGGGTGCGATGAAGATTTGCCGAGGCGATCGCACCACCGACGCCGGCGAGGTTGACCGGTACGGAGAATGCGAACGCCAGCGCGAAACGCCGAAACAGATCCTCGTGCCGTTGCGATCCGAGCATCAAAAGCGCCCCGGATGCACCGAAGCCCTTGCCCAGCGACGCGGCGATAATGGTGCGTTCGCCGAATTCCTCCCCAATGATCGAACGAGCGTAGCCCTCACCGGAGCGCCCGAACAGCGATACTCCGTGAGCGTCGTCGATGTAGAGGAACAAGCCATACTGACGCTGGAGCCTTACGAGTTCCTCGACGGGCGCTGCTCCGCCCATGGAATATAGCCCATCGCACACGAATGCGACCAACGGATTTGCCCTGCATATCTCCTCTAACTTTTCGATGTCATTATGGTCGATGGTGAGGATTTCGGTTTCAGCGGCAACGAGGGGCTTGTGCGCAGCCAACGTCGCATGCGCAAGGCGGTCGAACACGATGAGCGGCTTGTTTCCATCGGTAAGGTGCCCCGAAGCCAGGATCGGAAGCGCACTCAAATTGGCCGCAAGGACGGTCGAGAAGGTGATGACGTGGGCCCGGAAGAGGTCGGAAAGGTTGTCCTCAAGATCAGCGAGCAATTTGAAATTCAGGCGCGTTCGGGCACAGGACCAATGGAGGGATCCATAGTCGGCAACGGCCTCGATCGCGCCTGAAATGATGGAAGGATGATTGTCGAGACCGAGATAGGAGCACCGAACGAAGTCGACGACCTCGCGCGGCGCCTGATCTTGCCCGGAGACACTGACGAGGCGCCGTTCCGTCGATTTGGCGCTTAGCCCCATGACCCCGGCACGATAGGCAGCCGCGAAGGTCGGCTCCGCACGCTCGATCATCCGTTGGGTGTTTCGAAGTAGTCGCGACCCTGCGTTTCGTGCGTGACTTTTCTGCATTTGCCTGCCTCCCTAAAGAGGAAGGATGAGCGGCTCAGCACAGCAACACAAATCATATCAACAATATAAGGCTGATATATACGCTGGCTTTGTGCGTGCTACCAGGCACACCTCGACTTCGCGAAGTGTAAACGCTAAAGTGTCTGCCATCCCTCCCACTGGCGATAGACCTCAGCCCTTGCTTGCAATCTGGTGTCAGCTCGAAGAGGGTTTCAAGTAAGGCGCCGACTGGCGGGAGGCATGTCTGCGTAGCCAAGGTTGGATAGTCACTTCACGGTGCCTATGGCCAAAGTCATTGGCTCTTTCTTTTAAGCGCCGGGTAAGTCTGAAACGGCACAAGGACCTACGGACGCTGCGCTAGAATGCATCGTTTGCCCAATCTTCGTGACCGTGTCGAATTCGGATAATCAGAATCGATTCGTCGTCCTCGATCCGATAAACGACGAGATGAGCCTTGAAAGGATGAACTCTAATCGGTGGATGGATTTCGTCTCTTTCGCGGGCGATAAGCGGATTGCCCGCGATCAGATCCAATAGGCCGTAGAGATCATCGTGATAACGCCGCGCCTGTGTGAGCCCGAACAAGCGAACGCCTTGCTCCGCGATTGCAATAATGTCTTCTTCTGCCTCGACTGAGAGCTTGAAACTCATGAGTTGCTGGCGCGAGCCATAGCTTCGGCAAAGAGTTGGTCTTTAGATCGAGTACCGACGCCACTTTCAAGCCCGTCATCGACGAAGCGCTGCATGGCGGCAATCTTGTCATTGCGCGACTGGTCCCGCCTGATCAGATCCCGCACGTAGTCGCTGGCATTGGAGTATCGCCCAGTTTTGGTTTGCGCCTCGACCCAGTCCTTCATCGGGTCAGGGAGAGAAACATTCATCGTCGCCATAGCTAGCCTCCGTCTGTCCGATCTAAATTACTGATATTGGCAAACTTTGTCAAAATCCAAAGGTCTCGCACGGATCGACGATGAGGGGGCGCCTGTTGCGCTAGCGTCAACCGCCGCTGCAACGGCTTATCGCTGGTCACAGTCAGTCGGTCCCATCACACTCTCAACGCCTTCTCAGCAACTGCATCGAAGAGTTGCACTTTGGTCAGGTCTGGCGCGATTGATATCGAGTCGCCAGCGTGCAGCGCAAGACGGTCTCGGACGGTTGCCACGATCTGCACGTCGCCAAGGCCGGCCGTGATCTGCGTTTCAGCGCCGGTTGGTTCGATCAAGGTTACGTTAGCCTGCGCGCCACCCTGGTTGATCGTCAGATGTTCCGGGCGGATGCCATAGATGACCTGCTGGCCGCGAGTGACTGGAACATCGGAGGGGATGGGCAGCCTCGCGCCTCCATTCGCGATAAACTCGACTGGACCTTCGGCACTGATCTGGCCTTTGATGAAATTCATCCCCGGCGAACCGATGAAGCCGGCGACGAAGAGGTTGGCCGGGCTGTCGTAGAGGTCGAGCGGCGATCCGATCTGCTCCACATGACCATCGCGCATGACGACGATCTTGTCTGCCATGGTCATCGCTTCGATCTGGTCATGCGTAACGTAGATGGTGGTGGTTTTGAGGCGCTGGTGCAGTTGCTTGATTTCCGAGCGCATCTGGACGCGCAGCTTGGCATCCAGGTTGGACAATGGCTCGTCAAACAGGAAAACCTGCGGCTGGCGAACGATAGCGCGCCCCATGGCAACGCGTTGGCGCTGGCCGCCGGACAGGTTTCGTGGATGGCGGTCGAGCAGTTTTTCCAGCCCGAGAATCTGAGCTGCCTCACGCACGCGTGCCTTGATCTCTTCTTTCGGTGCCTTCGCCAACCTCAGGGAAAAGCCCATGTTGGCCTCCACCGTCATATGCGGATAAAGAGCATAAGACTGGAACACCATGGCGATGTCGCGCTCTTTCGGGGCGACGTCGTTGACGACACGCCCGCCGATCGAGATGCGCCCACCGGAAATCTCCTCCAGGCCTGCGATCATCCGCAGAAGGGTGGATTTGCCGCAGCCCGAGGGACCGACAAGAATGACGAACTCGCCGTCCTGGATGTCGATATCGACCCCATGAAGGATTTCCAGGTGACCGTAGTTCTTGCGGGCATTCGCGACGCTGACTGACGCCATAATTCTCTCCGACTGAAACTGTGTGACGTGCGGCCGCCGTACCGGCAGCCTCCCGCACCACTTGAAATTTACTGGCTGGCCGTGGCCGTGGAATAGGGCGCGAGCGCCGCATCGATTGCGGCGAGGCAAAGATCGCGAGCTCGTGGCGCCACGCGTCCTGTCACGACGTCAGGATAAACACGAGCGAGATACTGGCTGATCAGCGTTTCCGGGATCGGATCGGGAAGCGCTGCCATCAAGGCTTCCACCGCGCCGGCAGCCTGCCTGTCGGGCCAATAGTAGCGGATACGGTCGCTGTAGCTGAAGTGGCGCTGAAGCCGC
Source organism: Rhizobium sp. FG113 (assembly GCF_057809895.1). NCBI lineage: Bacteria > Pseudomonadati > Pseudomonadota > Alphaproteobacteria > Hyphomicrobiales > Rhizobiaceae > Rhizobium > Rhizobium sp. FG113. The sequence continues at coordinate 149,484 of NZ_JBMDKV010000006.1, forward strand.
ATTTCCTTGGCAGACCCTGTGTAGTGACCCGCCCAATGCTGCGGCTGGCTCAACATGATCGCTTCCATCTCGGCGTGGAGGCTATCCGACGCGCCATCAAGTACCTGCCTGATGGCATCAAGCCCGTAAAGCGCCTCGCGTAGCGCGAAGGTCAAGCCGGGACCAACTTTCAGGATGGCGAAACCGCCATCGACAAGAGCCGAAAGCTCGGCAACGGTCTGATAGTCCGTCGAGTGGGCCTCGAAGAGGAGTCTCGGCATTCGGGAAAGCGACGATGCCAATCCCCGGGCGTGGTCTGGCTTGTAAAGGACGACATTCGCATTTCCGAACTCGACGCCCGGTTGGACGACGATCCCGATCACGCGGTCCATGGCCGCTCCGGCGCCGGCCTTCTCGAAAGCCGATGTGTGGATGGCGAGCGTCTTCAGGGCGGCGTCGGGAGAGGTGACCTCAAGCTCCTCGATCGCATGCGTCGCGCCGCCGGGAGGAGGGACCTCCGTGCCGATGATATACACCGGAGGCCGTTGCCCGATCCGGCGTGCCGTATCTTCCGCGACCCTTGCCAGACGTGCCGCCCTTTCGGCAGTCACTTCGTCGTCGAGCGCCGCCGGTTCCCCAGCGCATCCCATCGACGTGTCGAGATGCAGCTTCTCGAAGCCTGCTTCGACATAAGCCGCGACCATTGCCTCGGCTCGAGCCATGGCTTCGTCCGCACCCAGCTTCTTCCAGGGATTGGGACCAAGATGATCGCCGCCGAGGATGATCCTCTCCAGCGGGAAACCGACCTCTGTGGCGATCCGCTCAATGAACTGCCGGAAGGCTGCCGGGGTCATGCCCGTGTAGCCGCCTTCCTGATTGACCTGGTTGCAGGTGGCCTCGATGAGGACCACGGTGCCTTCCCGCGCCGCCCGCCGCAAGGCGGCCTCGATCACGAGCGGATGAGCCGAGCAGACCGACGTTATGCCGCGCGGCAAGGGTTGTTGGCGCGCGCCGAAAAGCTTGGAGAGCGCGCTCTCACGATTATGATCAAGAGGGTCGCTCATACCAGCGTGACAACCTTGGTCAGGTGTCGCGGCGATACCGTGTCTATGCCTCTCGATTGCGCGACACGCTCACCGAGCATCTGCAGGGCGGGGAGAATGACGAGTGCGGCGAGCGAAATATCGGCTTCGACAGCGAGTTCGATATCGCCAGGTCCGCCGAGGCCGATGACGATAGCGCCCTTTTCCTGCAGCTCTCCGACGAGTTTGGCTTCGGCATCCTTCTGATCGGTGCTGTAAAGCATGACGGCCGCGGTTTTCTCGTCCACAAGGCTGATCGGGCCATGGCGATATTCAAGCGGATGGAAGGGCTGGGTCAGGACCTGGCTCATTTCCATAAGCTTCAGTGCGCCTTCCGCGGCCATGCCGAAAAGCGGTCCGCCGCCGAGAAAAACGAAATGGCTGCGATCGAGAACCTGTTTGCTGAGCGAAGCGTCGAGCGCATCAGCGAGCTTTTTTGCGGATGCCACGGCCGATGCGGGGATCTTATGGCCGATCATCTGCAGGCCAAGCAGCAGCATGAGGCTGGCCGAGACCGACATGACGATGCCTTCCTCGCTGTGGGTCGGCGAGGCAACGACGTCGTCGCTGCATTTTGCAAGCGAACTCTCGGCCTCGACAGTCAGGGCGGTGACGAAGGCGTCGTTCTCGCGGCTCATTTTGGCGGCAGCTACTGTCTCGGTCGTTTCGCCGCTGCGCGATATTGCGACGACATGCGTGTTCTTCCAGTCCGGCCAGAAGAATGATGGGCGATTGAGCCATTCGGCGCCGGGGACGGCGATTGCACGACGGCCGGCATTGTTCGCGTAGGCCGCGAGCGACATGGCGAGGTAGTAAGATGTTCCGCAGCCAACATAGACGAGCACGTCGTCGCGCGTGATCGCGGTGTTTGAGCCCAGCGCCTTCTCCCAGAAGGTAAACTGCTCGCGGATGACTTTTTCGGTCGTGTTCATGGTGACTCCGATTACTTGACCGAGCCGGCCAGCAGACCGCTGACGAGGTATCGGTTGAGGAAGATGACGACGAGGGCGGGGATGACGATCGCGATGGAGCCGCTGGCCGTGATCAGCCCGTAGTCGATGAAGTTTTTCGTGACGAACTCGGGAATGAGAACAGTCAGTGGCTTGGTCGCCTGCGGCGAGAAGATGAGGGGCACGAGATATTGCCCCCAGGCGCCGAGGAAGGTGAGGATCGCAGCGGCAGTCAGACCGGGACCGGCCAGCGGCAGTACGATGTTGAAGAAGATGTAGAGACGTCCCGCACCATCGAGCTGCGCGGCTTCCTCCAGCGCCAGAGGCAGGGCCTCGAAGACGCTGCGCAGCAGCCATAGCGAGAGCGGCAGGTAAGCCGAGACGTAGATCAGGGCGACGCCGACATAGGTATCGACGAGATGCATCTTGATCATGATCTGGTAGAGCGGGATCAGCACCGCATAGGCCGGGATCGCCAGCGTCGCGACCACAAGGCCGAAGAGCGCGTTGCGGCCGGGGAAGCGTATCCGGGTGAAGGCGTAGGCGCCCAGTGCGGAAATGGCCACACAAAGGAGCGTCGCGGCCGCCGAGGTGACGACGCTGTTCAACAGCGCTGCGCGAAACTGCCGCCATACTTCGACGCCGCCGATGCGATCGACGTTGATGCCGAGCAGACGCGAGTAGTGATCCAGGGTGAAATGTTGCGGGAAGAAGTGAATTGGCCGGACGGAGAAGTCATCCGTCGGCGTCACCGAACTGGCGACGGTCCAGTAGATCGGACCGAGCGACCAGATCAAGAGCACGACGACGCCGATCCATATCATCAGGCGATAGAGAAGGGTGGGTTTCATCAGTCGAACCGTGTGTTGCGATAGACCCGAAGGACGTAAATGAGCGAGACGAGAAGCGAGACGAAGGTGATGACGACAGAAAGAGCCATGCCGTATGAGAATCGCAAGTTCTGGAAGGTCTCCAGATAGATCTGCACGAGGATCGGCCGCGTCTCGAGACTGGATCCAGCAAGAACCCAGGCTTCGTCGAAGAGGTTGAAGGCGTTGACCGTGGCGTTGGTCATGGCAACCGCGATCGCGCTGCGAACAAGCGGAAGCGTGACCAGCGCGAACATCTGTGGGCGCGTTGCGCCATCGATGCGTGCCGCCTCATAAAGATGCGAGGGAATGCTCTGCATCGCCGCGAGGACGATGACGATCGTCAGCGGCATCATGCGCCAGACATGCACGACGGTGACGGCAATGATCGCGCTCGTCCGATCGTTGAACCAGACGTGGTTTTCGAAGGGAAGGCCGAGCGAGGTGAGGATGCCGTTCAGCAGGCCCGCGCCAGGCTGATAGATCCATAGCCAGATCACGGAGTTGACGACACCGGGAAGCGCCCAAGGGAGGATCACCGCCGCGAGAACCCACTGCCGGCCAACTTTCAGCTGATTGATCAGCGAGGCGGCGAGCACGCCGAAGACCGTTTCCGCAAGCACTGCCAGCACGACATAGATGAGCGTGTTGACCCAGGTCGTGCCGAGCTGCGCGTCCGACAGCATGCGCGTGTAGTTTTCCAGGCCGACGAAGGGCGTGCCGGCCTGCATCGGATTAACCCGGTGAAGGCTGTCCCAAAGAGTTCGCGCCATCGGATAGAAAACGAGCGCCGTCATGGTGATGAGAATGGGGGACACCAGCAGCACGCCGAGAGTGGTGTCGGCATTCAAGCCGACACCCTTCTTGCCTGCGGTCTCCTTATAGGCGACAGCAGTCATTGCGCCATCGCCTGCTTGGCGGCGTAGGCAATACTTTCGACTGCCTGGTCAACGCTCATCTGACCCTTGGCAGCGCTGTTGATTGCGGTGTTTACGCCGCTGGAGAACTGCGGGTACCACGGAGGCGTGCCCTGCGGGAACAGCGCCTCGACCGTCTTAGACTGCGCGACGAGTGCATCGCCGCTGTTCAGCTTGCCTTCCGAGTTGAGCTCGGCCAGTGCCGAGGTGCGGGTCGGCAGGAAGCCGTTCGCCATGTTCTTCTTCTGGAACTCGCGGCTCGTGAACCACTTGACGAAGGCAACAGCCGCTTCCTTGTTGGGCGAGACGTTGGGGATGGCAAGCGCCTCCGGCAGGCCGAAGCTGCGGGTCTCGCCGCTTTCGGTCGGAACTAGGATCGCCTCGACCTGACCGGCGACCTTGGACTGCTTCGGATCGTTCATCTGTCCGAGACGGCCGGGTTCGCCCGAGATCATGATGCTGGTCAGACCCTGGGAGAACATTCCCTCGTTGATCTGGCTATCCTTGAGACCGGTGGAAGCCGGATCGACCAGGCCTTCCTTGAGCAGCATCAGTTCGAAGGCCAGCGCCTTGTAGCCGGCGGAATCGGGCTTGGTGAAGAGCGGGTTGAAATCCTTGTCGAACAGCTCGCCGCCAAATGCCTTGGTCAGCAGGTACCAGCTCGTCGAGGCACCCTCTGTCGCCGAGACCGGCAGGCCGATCGGATAGGTGGCGATGCCCTTTTCCTTGATCTTCTTGACCGCTGCCACCAGCTGGTCGAGCGTCTTCGGCGTCTCGGTGATGCCGGCATCCGCGAAATGCTTCTTGTTGATGAGCATCACGCGGAAGTCGTTCGAATAGGGGACGCCAAGCAGCTTTCCATCGACCGTGAAGATCTTGGCAACGCCGATGTCCTTGGTGGAATCCGCGTCAATCACATCGTTAAGCGGCATATACCAGTCGGCTGCTGCGAATTGACCCGTCCAGGACCAGTCGAACTCGGTCACGTCGGCCGGTGCCGTGCCGGCAACCAGTGCCGTCACCAGCTTCGGGCGGATATCGTCCCAAGAAAGCGTCTGCAGGTCGACATGGATGCCGGTTTCAGCTTCGAACGCGGCGGCGATATCGGGGCCCTGCGGCGACGGCATCAATACGGTGATCGATTCACCGGCAAGCGGCTTGTCTTGCGCGGCCGCCGGAAGAGCCACGGCCAGGGCGGCTGAGGCGAGCAGTGATAAGATTGTTTTACGCATGTTCCCATCCTTCTTTGTTATCAAGAATTTACGTGATTTTATTGCGCAAACGCCGCATTAGCCGATGCGGCGACGTGCCCGATCCAGCCTTCGTCTATGGGCCAATCGAGAAGTTGGGCGGCAGCGAAGAGCGCTCCGCCGATCGGGGGTAGTTTCGGAGCAATCGGGGGGCGACCGATGCGTCGCTCGAGGGCTTTCAAAAGGATCGTGCTCCGGAACGTGCCGCCGGCAAATGTCCAGTTGGCTCCCGGTTCACAGTGGCCTGCGATCGCACGGTGGTGCTTGGCGAGTTCGTCCGCAGCGAGGTCAAGCAGGCCAATGGCGGCGGCGTCACCCTCTAGCGCTGCGCGATCGACCACTGCGGACAGCGCAGCGATGCTTGACCGTTTCGCATCAGACGTCGCCCAGGCACCGAGGCTGTTCATCGGGTTGGTTGGCTCGAGTTGAAGGTGATCAAAGACAGCCTTTGCCAAGGCGGTCGGCGGCAGGCGTCCATCCAGGCTCTGGCTGACAAGATTGAGCGCCAACCTGCCGACCCAGTAGCTGCTGCCTTCATCACCGATGATGTCACCCCAGCCGCCGGTCCGGGCAGGTTCGCCTTCTGCATTGCGCGCCCAGGCCATGGAACCGGTTCCGGAGAGCACAAGAATACCGGACTTGCCGGCCAGCGCGCCGAGATGGGCGGCATCGACATCGTTGAGAACGCGTGTCCGCGCTTTCGGGAAGGCTTGCGCGATGGCTTCTTCCAACTGTTGGGAAAGATGGGCAACCTCTCCGTAAACGGGCAAGGCGGCCGCGATGGCGGTCAATCGCCCTTCGGCGCGAAACGGTTCGATCTGCGCCTCGAGCTCGGTCCGCCAAGCTGGGTTGTCCATTGCGTTGACGCCGCCACCCAAACCGGTACGAAGGATGTGTCCGCTGCGATCGGCAAGCGCCACCATCACCTTGGTGCCGCCGCCATCGATGCCGAGGATCAGGTCGTCGCTCAAGACTTCGCTCCCTGGTCGGCAAAAATGGCCTCGACGGCAAGGTCGCCAAGCTGCGCTCGCCAGTCCTTCGAAAGATCGGCATCGGTGATCAGCTTGGCACTATTCAACGGCGCCACCTTGTAGGTTGCTGTCGTGCCGAATTTCGAGGAGTCCGCGAGTACGAAGCGATGGCTGGATCGGGTGAGCATCTTCCGATTGAGGCTCGCTTCGGCGCTGTCCACGCTGTAGATCGCGCCATCATTGCTCACCGCGCTTGCGCCGAGAAACAGCTGGTCGAACCAGATCGTTTCCAGCATGGCTTCGGCCTGGGGGCCGACGAGCGATGCATTTTCGCTGCGCAACTGCCCGCCGAGCAGGACGACGTCGAGGTTCGGGACGTTCATGAACTCCTGCGCCACGATCAGGCCGTTGGTGAAGATGCGTAGCGGCATGGGATTGATGCGGATCAGCTTGGCCAGCTGGAGCACCGTCGTGCCGGCATCGAGGAAGATTGCGGTACGGGGATGAAGGCGCTCGTAGGCCGCATTCGCAATGGCGCGCTTGGCAGCCAATTGGCGCTTCTCGCGCTCCTGAAACGCAAGCTCCACCGAAGACCCTTCGGCGATCCGAGCCCCGCCGTGTACCCGGTCGATCGCACCAGCCTCCTGCAATAGCTGAAGATCGCGCCGCACGGTCGCGAGCGAGGCGCCGACGGCATCCGCGATGTCCTGGATCGTGGAAAAGCCGTTCGCATAGAGATGGCTGCGGATGAGGTCCTGCCGATCAGTCTTGAGGCCGCCGCTCTGGTTCAAGGCATGTTCCCTTTTGGATCTTAATTTCACTCAGATTTTCATTTGAAAAGATCATTGTCAATCACAATTATGATTTTTTCTGATCGTTTTCTTTGCGCGCAAAGAAAACGGCGCCTCAAACAAGGCGCCGCTGAAAAGGGTAGGGGTGTGCTCAGTGATACTTTGGCAGCAGGTCGCCGTGTTGGTCGATGAGATCGTCCACCATGTGCCAGATTTCGTCGGGCGACAGCTCGGCGGATGTGTGCGGATCGAGCAGCGCGGCCTGGTAGATCCGGTCCCGTTTACCGGTCAGCGCGGCCTCCACGGTCAGTTCCTGTACGGAGATGCTCAATCGCATGACGGCTGCGAGTTGCGACGGAATTCTGCCGATGCGCGTCGGCTGGATGCCGTTGCGGTCGACATGGCAGGGAACTTCGACGATGCATTCAGGCGGAAGATTCTCGATTAGGCCGTTGTTCGGAACATTGCCATAGATCAGCGCCGGCTTTCCGGTTACCGCCGCGTGGATGATGCCGGCGGCATACTCGTTGCTCCGGCACACCTCGATCGGCTTTCCGCCTTCGAGGTCCTGACGCAGCGCATGCCATTCGCCGATCTGCACCTCGCAACGGCGGATGTACTCGTCGAGCGGAATATTGAGCTGTTCCACCAGTTCCGGCCGGCGATCCTTGATGTACCACGACGTATATTCCGAGAAATGCTCGCTGGATTCGGTCACGAAGTGGCCAAGCCGTTTCAGGGCGTCGAAACGAACGCGATCGTCGGCTGGAACCTTGCCCTCGGCTGCCAGCGCCTTCAGCCTCGGATACAGATCTTCCCTTGCACCGTTGGTGCCGACTTTCTCATATTTGAGAAAGAACGCAATGTGATTGATGCCGGCAGAGACGTAGTTGATGTCGTCGATGTTTTCGCCAAGGCAGCCGGCAAGATGGCCGGCGGTGTGTTGCACGCTGTGGCAGAGGCCGACATTGCGGATGGTCGGGGCAATCTCCTTGATGGCCCAGCAGTTGATCGCCATCGGGTTGACATACTGCATCAACAACGCATTCGGGCACACCTCCTCCATGTCGCGGCAAATGGCCTCAAGCACGGCGATCGTTCTGAGACCCCGGAAGATGCCTCCAATGCCGAGCGTATCGGCAATCGTCTGCCGCAGGCCGTATTTCTTAGGCACGTCGAAATCCGTGACCGTTGCTGGCTTGTAGCCACCGACCTGCATCATCAAGATGACGAAGTCCGAACCTTTGAGGGCCTCGCGACGATTGAGCGTCGCCTCGATCCGCACCGAGGGCAACTTCAGCGCCTCACATATGCGTCGCGCGACAATCTCAGACGTCTTCAGGCGCTCCGGATCTATGTCGAAAAGGCTGATGACATAGTCATGGTCAGATGGAGTCGACAGCACGTCGCCCAGGATGTTCTGGGCAAAGACTGTGCTTCCGGCTCCGACGAGGCAAATTTTTGGCATAAGGTTCTCCTTTGGTGAGATCGACCTTTCATGCCTCTTTTAATTGGGACTTTCTTCTCGATAATAGGGAGATTATTCTCGGATCGGAGCAGACGACGGTGAACGGAGAAGAAGCTGGTACGGAGGGCAAGTGGCTCGGGTCGCCGCGCGACTTTCTCGTTGAAGAGCATATGGCGGATACGATGACGTCGGCGCATTGGCACGACCACATCGAGATCAATCTGCTCCGCGAGGGCTCGATGACCTACCTTTTCAACGGAAAGCAGGAGCATGTCGAAGCCGGACGCCTCGTCTTGTTTTGGGCGGCGATCCCTCATCAGACGATTGTCGTGACGCCGCAATCACCACTCGTCTGTGCCTATCTTCCGCTCGCGGACTTTCTGGCAATGCCAATCGAGGCAACCGCCAGACAGGCCATATTGCAGGGGGCGTTCATACACGAACCCAACCCCACGGACGGCGCATCGTCGTCAGGCGCTCGATGGGTCAAGGAATGGACCAATGGCGATCAGGCGCGGCGGCAACTGGTCAGCGATGAGGTTGCTCTTCGCGTGCGCAGGCTTATTCTTGACCATGCAGACGCCGGCATCACCCGCCGCGAAGCGACGGCGCTTGCCGGTCCGGGCATACGCTATACGCAGGCTCTGACGGAGATAATCAGCAAGCGCTACCGTGAACCACTGACGCTCGCATCGATCGCAAAGCTGGCGCGCGTGCATCCCACAACCGCCAACAGGGCGTTTCGCAACGTGCTGGGAATCTCTGTCATGGAATATCTGACGCGGTTCCGGTTATCGCGTGCCATGCTACGACTGGCGGAGACCAACGACCCGATCCTTGAGATCGCACATGACTGTGGTTTCGGTTCCCCCGCGCGCTTCTACGCTGTTTTCAAACACCACACGGACGACACCCCTCGCAACTTTCGCATGATGATGCGGATGAGAGCGGGCTAAGCTGTGTGTTCGATCTGTTGAGCCAAATCCATTTCGGCCGTCGGAAGCGAGCCATCGATCGTCCAGGCACAGATAGATCCACATCAATTTCCGAGATCAGTCTTCCGACTAGATGACGGTAGAAACGAGCAGAAAGGCCGCCTCTCATCAAGGCGACCTCGATCTCGTGTGCTGGTGCTCAGATCAATCGCTGCTACGCATTGTTGTTCGTGCGACCCGAGACTTTCGACCAGCCCAGGGCATGATAGAGCACGATCGCGCCGATCGTCGCCGTGCCGATGCCGTCGAGCGTGAACCCTGCAACGTCAAGCTTGAAGTTGCCGGCGCCCAACACAAGCGCGACGCCAACCGTGATGAGATTGCGCGGCTCGGCGAAGTCGACCTTGTTTTCGACCCAGATACGGCCGGCGGTCGCCGCGATAAGCCCGAAGACGACGATCGACAGGCCACCAATCACAGGGGCAGGTATCGTCTGTATCAGGGCTCCGAACTTCGGCGAGAAGCCGAGCAGGATCGCGACAGCGGCGGCGACGAGGAACACGAGGGTCGAGAAGATTCGTGTGACGGCCATCACGCCCATGTTTTCCGCGTAGGTCGTCATGCCCGTGCCGCCGAAGGCGCCGGACAGCATGGTCGCGACACCGTCGCCAATGAATGCGCGGCCGAGATAAGGATCCAGGCTACGGCCTGTCATGGCGCCTATCGCCTTGATGTGCCCCAAGTTCTCCGCGATGAGGATGATGACGACAGGCGCGATCAGCGTCACGGCGGAAGCTGAAAAGACCGGTGTCGTGAAATGCGGCCAGCCGAACCACGGGGCGGCGGCCACGCCGGAAAAGTCGATGGGTGCGCCAAGCCCGAAACCGTTGGCGACGATGTAGTAGGTGAGATAAGCGAGCGCGCCGCCGATGAGGATCGGCAGGCGACGGGTCATGCCGGGTGCATAAACCGCGATGGCGCCGACAGCCACGAAGGTCAGGATGGCGATCCAGCGCGAGAGCTGGCTGCCATCGGGGCTGGACGCGTTGATGCCGGAGGCACTCGATATCGCGATCGGCGCCAGCACAAGTCCGATTGCCGCAACAATCGCACCGGTGAGCACAGGTGGCATGAGCCGCTCGATCCAGCGGTGACCCGCGAATGCGACGAAGAGGCCGATCAGGGCATAAAGCGCCCCGGCGGCGATGATGCCGCCCAAAGCCAGCGCGATATTTGGATTTGGCGCGCCGGCCGTGGCCGCGGTCGCGGCAAGCACGGGACCGATGAAGGCGAAGGAAGATCCGAGATAGCTCGGAACTCGACCACCGACGGCAACGAAGAAGATCAGCGTCGAGATGCCCGAAAACAGGATGGAGACATTGGGATCGAAGCCCATGATCAGCGGCGCAAGCACGGTCGAGCCGAACATGGCGACCACGTGCTGCAGGCCAAGCACGACAGTCTGACCGGCCGGCAACCGTTCATCGGGCAGGATGCGCCCTTCCGTCTTCAACCGCCAGCGCGGGAAATAGCCACCAGTTTCGCTCATCAAATTCATGCCCCTTCGAGATCGTTGCGCGGAGCCGCGCCCGAGACACTTGTCTCGTTCTATGGGCCCGTCGCGGATAAGAATAATCGATCACCGCATACGCAAATCGCCCGTCGATGTCATGGGGGCGCTGAGCTTACCCACAACGACAAACCCAATAGGTCGGTCCAACTGGTCATTTCGCTAGGTCACAGGGCAAGCCAACTGGCACCTTGCGCGGAAACCCCGCAGGGCTGCCTATTTAGCTCAGGCGCCCCCTCGTGGACGGGGCACACGCCCGCGAACGTCGGTAGGGTTGATCGACACCTCTTCGGGCTGAGCCGATCGCTGCTTTGCCGGTTGCATCACGCGCGGCGTTCAATGCCCGACGATGCCTTTCCAGGCATAGACTTCCATTGGTTCCTCGACCCCTTTGAGCTTGAAGTAGCCAGCGCTCTCAAAGCCGATCGTGGCCAGTGTCGCTGCAAACGGGGCTGATGCGAGCACGCTGCGCTCCACCACATCGGCAATCTTCTCAATCCGAGCTACTTCGTTGACCGCCCGGCCAATTGCCGTGAAGTCGAGCCGGCGAGAGGCGCCGATGTTGCCGTAGAACACCTCCCCGACATGCAAGGCGACATCGACGAGCAACTGGGGTTCGCCGAGTGCCGCGCGGCTCGCGTTGAGCTCTTCGTTGCCTTTAACGGCATCTAAAGCGGCTGACAGAGCACGCCCGCAGGCTGCTGACGGATCGTCAAGTTCACTGGGGAAAATAGCCAGCAGGCTATCTCCCATGAATTTCAGGATTTCGCCCCCGCACCCTTCAACAGGACCGGCAATGGCTTCGAAGTGTTCGTTCAACCAGCCGATTATACGTTCAGCGGGCCAACGTTCATTCAATGAAGTGAAGTTCTTGAGATCAGCAAACAGGATCGCGGCGTCTATCGAGGTCCCGTCACCCCGCCTGGTTTGCCCGCTCAAGATACGGCCGCTCGTTCGCGTACCGGTGTAGACCGCCAGCATGTCTGTCGCCAAGCGGGTCGTCGCAACGCGATAGCAAGCCAGCGCAAGGGCGGGCATGAACTGGGCGATCCCTGCAATCTGCTCGTCGGAGAACCCCTCCACAGCGTTAGCCGCCAAGGAGAACCCAACACCTCCGATTGCGATCTCTCCCGGAAACTCCGCGAGCCTAATGACGTAGTCGGTGGCGCCGAGCGCCGCCAGATCGTCGAACAGAGGGAAGGTATCGGGTCCGTCCGTCGGCAGTCGCCACCGACCGTAAAGAAGGTCATTGGCCAACAGGTGAAAAATAGGCGATCGTTCGAACATCGCCTGGCCCGCATCATCATGTCCCTGGCTATCGATCGACACGCCTAAGTCTGGGGCCCATGCCACCGAATACCCTCTCTGCATCGGATCGATGGATGGCATCGCGATCGAAGCGCGAGCAATGGGGTACCCAAGCGCCACCAAGCGCGGCCCAAGCCCCTCCATGATCTGCTCGATGCTTCCGCTGGAGATACCCTGTGCGATCAACCAGTCGACGAGATTCTGCAAGCCCTGGCCTTCCTCGTTGGCTTCGACCAAAGAGAACGGAGTATCCAGCCAGATGGCAGAAAATCAAGGTTCGTGTTGGCGGATCGTTGTGAACTGAACGCTCTCTGAAGGTGATGGCATAGTATCGGGATTGATGCAGCGGTTAGAGCGGATGATTGTTTTGCAGATCATTTTACAAACGGGCGGGCCGGAAGCCTAGCGCGCAGATCTCACTGCCTCCGTCACGTTCCTGCGTTAAAGGAAAGATGCCCGTCGATGAGGGTCGACGGGCATTTAGCAAGGTGTTCTTGCGGCTTGAACACAATGCCATTTAAGCAATACAGAATATTAAGTCATAGATCGCCAAATGTCGTAAAGCGACAATCCCTCCGACTGCGCGTTCGCGCACCACGCAATAGTTTGTCTATTCAGAGAATCGTGCTCATATCGCATTGCTAAAGCTAGCTGTCAGAAGGATTCCTTATGAGCCCATTTGATTTCGCTGCACTGATGATTTTGATCGGGGTCGCCGTTGCCGGACTATCGATTGGGGTCGTTGTCTGGATAAGCCGGAAAATCGAACGAAGACCAATCGTGCTACCCGAAGATGAAGCGCGGGACCTTGCGATGCAGTTGGTCCTGGCAATCGACGACTTTGTCGGCGGTTGCTACATGGCGGCGCACGATTTCCCCGAATTCGACGTCGATGATCCGGAGAATTTCTTCCTCCACGCTGACGATCCAGTTCTCACCCTGCCAAAGGATGCCAATTGGTCATTGTTCGAACGGCAATTGTCCGACGAGATCAGGTGGCTGCCGAACCGGCTGCGCAATGTCCGCGACGCGTTGGAATCCATCGAGATCGATCCACCGGATTTCAAGGACTTGTTTGAACATCGGCAGGATGAATATGCACGCCTTGGCCTGCGGGGGATGGATCTGGTTGAGCGGATTTGCGCTGCTTACCAGTTGCCTTTGCCGGCCCGACCCGACTACTACAATCCCCACAAGGACTTTCTGTCGAAGACACGGGAGATGGATCAATTCTGGAGACGGCGCGCTCAAAGTGCAAGGCAGGTTCCGGATGAGCCATCGAACGTAACCTCACTTTTCGGCCGAGTTGCTCTGCCAGAGAGTGCATCGACTTAAGGTCAACTGGGATCATCATCCCGCCCTCGCGGATCCGCCCATTCAGCGCATGACTGTGGTGCGGCCACGACATGGGTTAGGTCTTGTCGTCGCCACTTTCGATTGCCATCTGATCCCGACGGACACGTCGCCGTCTGTAGATTTCTCAACGTCAACCAATAGATAGCCGGCAAAGTCATATCTTTGCCATGGCGGAAAGTGGCATCGATGACCGCGCGCACCTTGACCGAGATGACAGCCGTGGAACGAGCGAAGATGATGTTGCTCGTTGCCCAGGCGCTTGAGAGCGTCGCAGAGGACGCAGACGAACTCGGCGACGTTCAGTCGGCACGCAACGCCACTTATCTTGCACGCTCGATCCGTGGCTGTGGAACTGGCAAGGCGACGGAAATTCTGCGCGCGGCCGAAATATTTTTGGAGCAAGGCATCAGCTACGTCGCCAGCGTTGCAGAACGGCTCGAGCAGATTCAAGACCTTGGCAAGGACAGCGGGTTCCAAGGCGAGAATCCCAACGATCCGGCCGAAGTATCGCAGACTTACCATTAATCGTTTTCGAATGTCTTGGGCCGGATCGCGATCCTGGCGTGCGGACAAGTCCTTATTGTATCGTCGACTGCGGTCCAGCAATCGCAGCATTGCTGCAAATACAGGCGACACGGCCCACTCCCATCACGATCTCGGCGGCATCAATCAGGCCGAAACGTCATCGACGCTTCGTGCAAACCATGCAGGTAGGTGACGGCACGCTGTGCATGGGCCGCCGCTTGGAAAATCGCCCGCTTGTCGTCGGCCAATACCTTCAACCAAGACTGAAGGTACGACGCGTGATCAGGCCTCGGTTCAAGCTCTGGGGCGATCCTAAGGTCCGCGCAAAGGAAACAACTGCCAAGCTCCGCAATCAGCTCTTCGCGAGCACGTTCGCTTCTATCCTTGGCATAGCGTGACAGGTCGCGGTCAACGCGGTTCTCATTTGCAGTCCAGTGGGTCGCTTCATGGCTCAACGTGGCATAGTAGCTTGCCGCGTCCTTGAAAGTCTCGAAGGGTGGCATCTGGATGACGTCCGGACCGGGTGCATAGAAAGCCTGGTTTCCGCCGTGGCGGATCACCGCGCCAATGTTGCGGAAAAAACGATCCGCCTGCTCGATCCGTGTGACGGTGTCGAGCACGATCTCTGGCCGACTATAGTAATGCTCCGGCAATCCGTCGATCTGCTCCACGTTGAACACGGAATAGGCTTTAAAAAACGGGAGCTCTCGATCGACCTCCCCACCGTTTTCATCCGCTTCGGATTTGGTGAATCGGCTCGCGAATACGACCGTCGATCCGGTCTCGCCCTTTCGAACAGCGGCGCCGAGTTCCAACGCCTGCTTGAAGGTCATCCACATCGACGAAGCAAAGCCACGCGACATTTGCTCTGACCATAGCAGGAGAACGTTTATCCCTGAATAGGGCTGGCCGTTATGACGGAGCGGGCGAGTGATGCGGCCATCCGTATTAGCCGCATTCCAGGGCTTCATCCATGGACGAACCCCGCTGACGAGGTCCTCGATGATCCGATCTGTGATCCGGGAATAGGTGTCGATGCGCTGGCTTTCGGTCTTCCTGCTCATTGCTCTTCTCCACTATTTGGAGCCGCGCCAATCGCGGCCCGTCGCGGAGACCAAGAGCAGGAGGCATAAGCGCACGGCTTGCACCGGAACGGCCGGAACGACGTGAAGGACGGCGAAGCCGTTGCCTGACGTGGGCGGCTCCTGCAGGTCCGACGCCCGAGACGGGCCGCATAGCCCGATCAATTTCCTTTTCGCTCTTCCTCCCGCACGAGCCGGCATGAAAAAGGCCGCCCCAGGGAGGCGGCCTTCAACAATGAAAGGCGGGGCGAACCCCGCCGCAGTGTGTCAGTCGAACGCGGACATCTGGACTGCGGCCGCTTTGCGGTCGAGGGAGTGTCCAGGATTTTCGATCGGGCGATCGAATGGCTTCCAGTTCTCACCTACGACGTGCTTGTAGGCGGTGACGGCACCTTCGGCCGCCATCCGTAGCGCGTGGGCTTGAACACCCATGTCGGCGGCGAACTCGCGCTTGCGCTGTGCGGCACTATCGTAGCCAACAGGACCGTCGAGGTCTTCGTCGCGAGCGTCGTTTGCAGCCTTCGCGGTGGCATCGCGTGCCTGGGTGACGGCATTGCTGTAAAATTGCCCGGCGCCGTGGGCGGAGCCGACATAGGCGCCGACGATCCGCTGCAGGTGGATCTGCATGGCCCGGTCACCGAGGCCTTCGCTGAGTGCATCCGCGGTCTCGATGATGAGTCGTTCGTGGAGATCTCGGATCCCGTCGCTGTCGACAACAGCGTTCCCGAAGCTTTCGGCGATCTTGATCGCCTGGGCGCTGTCCGGGCAGGTAAGGCGGACCATTTCGAGGCTGGCACCCTTGCGGAGCTGAACGACCCGGGCGATCTGATGAGGATTGTTTGTGGGCTTGGCCATGTCTCTTCCTTTCGAGCCGAAGCGGTTCCGGCCCCATGCCGGCTTGCCCTTCGGTACGGTCGCCACGAACCGGCGGAAGACGGGCGCTTCACGGTCCGGACATGCCAGGCCAAGCGGAGCCGATCTGCGAGCAAGCAGGGAAATTGCCCTGCGAAGCCGAGCGGAGCTGCTCCGTGCAGGACGGCAGGTTCCGGCCGCCCCGCGGCGCGATAGCGGCCTTGAAGCGGACGGACGCTGGTTCAGACCGCAGCAAAACCGAAGGACGAGCCGACACGGGCCAATCGTGCGCTAAGAAGCACATGACCGAAACAGGTTCCAACACGTCGTGCTTACGACCATCACCCGAGATCGCACTGGGATGGTGTACGGATTGGACAGTTTTAGACTGACGCCACATCAGTTCGAAAATCCAAGCTGGACGCGTGATGCACAACAGGACGATATCCGCGCTTTCTGGAACCATGGTCGAAACGAGTCGCCCAATTGAATTGGCGTCGTGCAAAGCGCACTCATTGCGCAACATCAGCCTCGAACGGCAATCTACCCGACTTGGTCTCTGCGTCGTCGCTACAGTGCGTTTGGCGACGGGCTCCCGGTCATAGGGTGGAGCGCAGTTTGCTCCAAAACCTATGTTGAGCAGTTAGCATAAAAAATCAGAAACAGACGACATCCCCGCGCCTGGTAATCCACCTGTCGAGTGGCAGGGAATGTGACGCCTCGTCATCGATCGGCGTCCAGTCGACAATGGAAGCGACCGATACTTCCAAATCGCAAGTTCCCTTGCGGACAAAAAGCGTCTCACCGTCGCATCGAAGGGCTTCGACCACCAGAGCTCGGCATTTTCCCTGCGGGTCGATCGTGTCGATAACAATCTGCAAAGTCGCCCTCTCAACGTTATTTCAGCAACTTGTCGTTTTAATCTTGCCTGAAGCATGACTAACATTAGATTTACGGTCGAAACTTCCACTGTTTGCGGAATACGCCGCAGATCATTCTCTGCCTTTTGCATCGATCACGCTGAAATTATTTGGTAGGCCCACGGAGACCGGTATGTTCCAGACCACATCGAACCTGAAGATCCTCCGCGAGGCTCTTTCCTCTCATCTGGAACTTTCCCAGTACTTCCTCGGAATTCACACTTTCTTTGATGGCGAGGTCATTTTTGCGCGGGACGTGGTCCAGGTGAACGTTGATCTTGGACCTTTTCCGGTCGACTTTGCGAATGTGTGGGAGTGGTTCAGGGAGCAGCTAAGCGGACCAGCAAGCCAGGAAACCTTCGCATATGAACTCCCATTTGCCGTCCAGGCGAGCGATGACCCGATCATGGAAAAACTGATCGAGCTCACAACCCTGGCGCCGAAAACGATCTGGATGATCGACCTATCCAATCAAGAGGATCCTGAGACCGGGCGTCGCTTCGTAATCGTCACCGTGCCCGACAAGAAACACGCAAAAGCGTTCCGCGAGACCTATCACGGAAAGCCCGTCCATCCAGATTGAAGAAATGGCCGCCTCGTCAGATCACGAGCCGACGAAGTGATCGCACGCATGGGCGAGAAGTTCAGGAAGGGATGTGTGCGTCGTCTTTGAAATGCCAGCAGCGCTCTGTGATCATGCAGATGTCAAGATCGCCTCTGTTCGCACCGACGACACGGTAGCCCCGCCGCGCGAAAAACGACACCAGTTGTTCGTGCAGAAGGTTCTCGATGTAGAAACTGTAGGTCGGCTCATACCTTTCCAAGAACTACGTCAGCGATCCACTACTCGGCACGTCCGCTTCCATCGAAGCGAGCTCGTAGTCCGCATTGTGGCCAAAGCCTGTCGACTTGCGGATGTAAATGGAAATGCCGGGTTCGCGCACCCACTTGTTTCGCATCCGCGGACCAGCAGAAAAAAATTCTTCAAATGTCAATTTGTGCTCCCGCATGATCACAGATTGTCGATCAGGAAGGTGAATATCAAAGCGCAGACGAAGGTCAATCTCAAGTTGCTCGCGCAGGCTTCCAGCAATCACGGCGAGGGAGCGCAAGCTATGCATCAGGGGCAACTTTCGTTCGTCGCCAAGCTCGGTGGCATCCAGGGCGGCCACCTTACGCAGGGGCGTTTTGCGTACGCTCGTCTTGAGCTGAGTTTACCGGCTAGGGTGGCGGCGGAGAGCGATTCCGCGAGCGCGTCTGTTGACGCAACTGATCGCATCGGTGCGACGCCAGAGTCGCAGGGAGAAAAAAGGGCCGACGGCGAAAGCCGCGGCCCATAAAGTTTGAAGGTCAAAAAAACCTCCAGAGGGGAACAGCCAATGCGACGGAACTGGGAGGAGACCGTCATGTGCATCAGCTGTAGGCGTTATGCCTGAATATTGTCCATTTGGAAAACATTTATTGTGCAATGCAGCTATGCGGTGGCTGCGAGGTCAATGGCAAGCGACGACGTGAGGCGACGCATTTCAATGGCCGGATGAAACAAATTGCCGGTTGCCGGGCTCATCTACAAACCATAGACTGTGACGATCACATGGATCACCGAAATCCAACCGGCGGGAGTCCTCAATGACCCAGCAGTCAATCTTCGAGCTTCGTCGGCTTCGAAACATCGAAGCCAATCTCGGCACGTTGCGGGTGGTGGGCGCGACCCTGCCGATCTGGATTATCGGCGTCCCGCTGGTGGATTTGTTCCCTACTCACGGCAAGGGATTTGCATCCTCGATCTTTGCGATCACATCCATTTTTTTCAGTCTGGCAATCGCTCGTCACGTGCTTTGCAGCTGGATCGTTGGCCCCGAACATCGATTTTTCAACGACGCGCGGCGTGTTGCAACCTTCATTGATCGCACTCGGGAACGCGGTTACATCCCGTTGCGGGGGCCATCTGAGTTGTTCAAATTGAAGGCGCTCAATCTGTCCCTCCTGCTTATCGGTTGGGCAACCCTGCTGTCGTTCCTCCTTGGTGGATACCGATATCTGATCGACGGGTTGAGCGCCGGGCAACCGTGGCCGACCTATGCCGGATTGATCTTCGAATGGGGAATGCCGGCGGCCATGCTGAGCTGCATCTGGCTCGCAATACGCGGCAGTGTACGGGTGGTCCGTAGCACCGACGCCAACGATCTTCCAATGAAGCAGTCTCGAAACGACCCGAACAGACACTAACGGTCGAAACGGCTCGTCTATGCCTCAGGAAAAGGGAGGTCAGGCGAACCTTCCAGACTGTCTCAACACGTCGTTCCAGTCATCGGCGGCCGGCCGCAGCCGAAGATATGAGCAGCCGACATCCTCCGCCAGAGCGCGCAGTCGATCTGCGAAGACGTCACCTTGAGGATTGTTATCGGTCGCTGCTACCAATTGAATGTTGGGACGCTCGCCAAGCCGGCGCAACGCTTCCGCTGTGGCCGGCGCCCAGCCCCCACCGGTGCTGAGGTAGGCGGTCTCCTCCCGCACTCCCTCTATCGAGGCGAGGCTCATCGCATCGATCGCAGCCTCCGTCACACAAAGCCGGTTCGCTCGACTGGTGCCTAGGCGAAACAGAATCTTACTCCCACCTTTAGCGAACCCACGCCACTGAGCACCGCGGCCTTCCCATCCACTGATTCTTCCCATGTCGTCCGTGTGGGCCGCCCACATGCTGCCATAAGGTCCCTCGCGCAGGCGATCCTCGTCGATCGCTGCTCGAATAACGAACGCGGGCAGGGACCTCTCCAACCGCAGATAACGCCATACTGCGGATCCCGGCCACGGCGGTCGCCGGCTTGCCCAACTGTCGGTAATAGAGACCTCGTTCAACGGTCGGCGGTCGTTGCTTACCGAGGTTCCATCAGACGGCGCAAACCCAGATAGAGCGGCGATCCGCGCGCATCCCTCAAGGAAGTCGCATCCCTCCAACGCAGCCACCAACGCGAACACATCGCCCTTATCGTCACCGAGAGGATCAAACCATCCCCGTCCAGCGTGCGTGACGATAATGATCTCGCTGCCACGGCGATACTTCATCGCGCGCTTCGTACTTTGTTTTTCATCAAGGGCGAACCCGGCGGTCTCCAGAACCACCTGGCAGCCCACCCTTTCCCTCAATTGTTCGATCTCGTCTCGTGTCATTTGTTTTTCCGACCACGTTGACCGGCCTTCCTTTCCTTCCCGATATTTTACAGACAAGCTTCCAACCGGTGCGAAGAGCAAGGACGGCAAGGGCGCGCCTGCGCAATTGGAGGATCTGACAAATAGGAGTGAGGCGCGGCAAAGCTTCCCTTGCGGCCGGCAGCTCGCAAGCGGCAGCCAAAACGGCGAGGAGCCACCGAACGAGATTGGTTTGCTCGCTCATAAAAACCTGCCTCCTGAGGATTTGTGCTGTCATTGAGCAATTGGGCCCAGATTCAGTCAATCAATCCTCATCGCCGAACCAGAACGGGCGTCAACGGACTTGTATTTGTCGCGTTTGGACTATCACTTCGCGAACGCTAAAACCTTAGGGAGTCAGACGTTGAGCATACGACAGCGCGTGGGATTGAGGTTCAGGGACGAAATCGAGTTTCTAAAGGGATGGAAGCGGAACCGAACCGCGGTCGGCGCGATCACGCCAACATCCTCTGCTACCGCCAGCCGAATGGCGAGTGTCATCCAAGCTGCCTCGGGGCTACCGGTTCTTGAACTCGGGCCAGGGACAGGTGTTATCACCAAGGCAATTTTGGCACGGGGCGTCCTACCGAGGGACCTCATTTCAATCGAGTATTCACCCGAGTTCTGTCGCCATCTTCGGGAGCAGTTCCCGACAGTGGATGTGCGATGCGGCGATGCCTTCGCGCTTGATCTTATATTGGGCGCGCAGAAAAACGCGATGTTCGACTGCGTCATTTCCGCTATACCGCTCTTGCACCTGCCCCCTGCTAAGCGACGCGAACTGGTCCTCGATTTGCTTGAACGCGTCCCCGCTGGCCGACCGGTCGTACAGATAACTTACGGCCTTTTGTCGCCGGTTGTGTCACTTCCTGCGGGCTACGAGGTGCGCCATATCGCATTCATGATGCGAAACATCCCGCCCGCGCAGCTTTGGCTGTATCGAAAAAGATCGACCTAACGTTGGCCACGCCAAGCGGTACGT
Organism: Rhizobium sp. FG113; assembly: GCF_057809895.1. Taxonomy (NCBI): domain Bacteria; kingdom Pseudomonadati; phylum Pseudomonadota; class Alphaproteobacteria; order Hyphomicrobiales; family Rhizobiaceae; genus Rhizobium; species Rhizobium sp. FG113. The sequence continues at coordinate 170,480 of NZ_JBMDKV010000006.1, forward strand.
ACGGGAGCGGCGGATCGCTGATCCGCAGCCTCCAACATGCGTGTTTCGATAGCGTCGCACGCTAGCGCCACGCACGACAGTGGACCCTGCGCAAACCATCCAGTCCCCCCGCCGAGATGGGATAGGCAGGAGTTCGCCAGGCTCTCGCGGAGAACACCCTAAGCTGGCCGGGAAGACAAACGTATCGCGTTCCGGGCCAGCCAAACTTTCCAAACGAGCGCTGTCACCGCTGGTGCCAGCGCCGTCAACCGCTATACGACAGAGACGTTTTCAGCTTTCGACTTCCCAGTCTTTCGATCCTGCCCAATGTCATAATCGACCTTGTCGCCCTGGCTAAGCGATCCGCCACGCGAAAGGGCCGACACATGGACAAACACATCCACCCCGCCATCGTCCGGAGTGATGAAGCCGAAGCCCTTTTCGTCGTTAAAGAATTTTACCGTGCCGGTAGCCATTAGATCATCCCCTTTTTGCACTTTCCAGATCGCGACTGTCTCGCGAGATACGCTATGATCGATACAGTATGAGCGCTCAGAATTAAACCGTGCGCCGCGAGACGCATATATGGAACCATTTTTTCCATGGCCGGCGAACCAATCCAGAATGCAAATAAGCCGGCCATCCTGGCGAGCGGCGTCCGCCGGGAGCCGGAACGAGACGATGAAGAGTATCGGAGAAATCAGCATAGCGCCGCCTTGGCGGGATTTCGGGAATTCTCGCCGCGGGCGGACGGAACGAGGGCAGCCGCAGGAGCCTTAGCATAGCGCCGCTGCAGCGGAAGGCGGGACCGACTGCCCCCGTCCGGCCGCTCGGTCTACCTGCAAAGCCGCCCCTAGGAATTCCGCAAAAGAGACCCACTTTTCTCGTCAATAAGTTGGAAACCATATCTCACGCATACTTACTGTGACTAACCATGGTCGCTAACTATCTATCGATCTCAAGGATTACACCGATGGCTGACGAAACCAGCATGTCCCCTACAGTCGAGACCCCGCCTGCGGAAGCGCCTGCGGCGTCCAAGGAAAAGAAGACCCGCGCGCCGCGCAAGCCCAAGGTCGCCGCGGAGGCCGCTGTCGGCGCTTCGGTGAGCACGGCCGCGAAGAAAACCCGTGGCCCGGGCAAGAAGAAGGCAGCCGCAACTGAAGCCGCTGTCAGCGCACCGGTCGCCAAGACGCCTGCCGCTCCGAAGAAGCCAGCAGCTGCCACGAAAGCTCCGCCAGCCAAGCCTGGTGCGCGCAAGGTCGAGACAGCACCAGCCGCGATCGATGGTTTTGCGGAACTGCTGAAGCTTGAGGAAGAAAACCAGAAGCTTCGTAAGGCGCTGTCGGAAAAGCTCCGCGCCGAAAATGCCGAACTTCGCAAAAAGCTTGGAAAGGCCTGAACCGCTTTCGTGCAGTCCAGATGAATAGCTGAGGCCAACGACACCAAAAGGCAGGGCTCGCATTGCAAGCCCTGCCGTCGGCTCGGTACAATTCGTAACGATAGCGAGTCGGGAGTTGGGTCGATGAGATCGCCATGGCAGGTTTTGAAGAGCTTCGCATCACGCGGAAAGCCAGAAGACGTCCAGACACTACCAGATGACGTCTCAGGCGCCTCCGAGCCTAGTGACAACGCGACTGCGACTGAGCCGCCGGCGGAATTGACAGCGCCTGATACACAAATCTCTCAAGTCTCGGTGGGTGCAACGGAAGAGCAAGTGCGTGTTTCCGACGCCGATCCTGTGCGAACAAAGCCAGCGCCGGGAGGCTCATCGCCGCCTCCCGCCGAGCCGACGGATCCCGTAGCTGCAGTTGAGAACGTGATTGACGGGCGCGCGACAATCAATGCGAAAGCCCAGAAGCCACTCGCGCGACAGGTAAAGACGCAGCGGACGAAAGAGCAGTTGCCGGCAATCCGAGATACTCGGTCAGTGCCGCCCGCGCAGCTTCCTGCGCCACAAGCGCCGTTGTCAGATCGAGATCAAGCCGCAGAACTTGACGCTGAGATCAATGACCTCCGATCACGGCTCGCTCAGAAGCTGCTCGAGCAGAACGAGCAACTACGGATAATGCTCGACCGCTACGACGACTAAAATCAATCGAGACAGCTAGACGCTCAATAATGGAGCGGCACAGATCGCGCCGTCTTTATGGCTACACTGGTCCTGAGGCAAAGCTCAACGACTTCGATCGTAAGCTTGGCGTGCCGAAGTTCTTGCCCGCCTGACAGACACGCCGATTATCAAGTTAGAGCAACTGATTTCTTGGAAGCGGTACCCAGCGGCGGGCGCTCACGGGGTGACTGACAGCGATTTGCGTGTCGATGCCAAAGCCGGAAGTTACCGCTTCATCGTTGACAAGCCGCTGTCTACTTCTTCAATCCGTTCTTGCAATGACCACACCAGATTCCCTTGCTTGGAGATTGTCAGGCAGGTTTGCCGCATCGTGGGCAGACAGTGGCAATGGAGCCGGTTCTGTAAATCATAGCGTATCTCTCATCGCAAAAGACGTCGTTGACCGCCCCAACGCATACAGCATTGTGCCTGCCTTCACCATCGGTCGGTGTTGGATAGCAAACCGCCGCCGGGATAACCGGCGGCGGTTCTGAAAAGCTGGAAGGGATTGCTGCAATTATTCGGCCGCGATACCGTAAACCGCTTCGTGAACGTCGAGCGTGCCGGGCTCCTCATCGGACCCGACGACATCGGAGGCGTCGACCTCGGCATGCGCGTCATCAGCAACGGCCTCCTCGGTCTCGACTTCGTCTTGCTGGCTGGTGTCGTGATCAAGGTGCTTGAGGAGGGTGAAGACCTCCGTCCGCTCCGGCGCGAACCGAGCAGAGGGATGGACGAGGTTCGCATCGCCTTCGAAGTGGGTGACGAGAGCTGAGCGGGTCTCGCGGACGCGTGCTCCCGGCTCCAGGCCGGTATCCTTGGCGACGCTTTCAAGCGCCTGACGCGAGAGGGATGTGAGGAACTCCTCGCTTCCCATGTTCGACAGGTAGCCGTCCGCACCGATTGCCTCGCCGGCGATACGCGACACGACGCCACTATTCGACATGCCGCGCCGGCACGAGAGTACATCGATCAGGGCCCCGCGCGCTGCGACGTGAACCGTATCCATGTCGAAGGACAGCCTGCCGTCCTCGGCGAGGAGGCGAGCCGCATGGCGGCCGAAGCGCGCACCGCCACAAAGACCACCTTCTGCGCCGGAGTCGACGCGGACGTTCTGGCCGGAGAATGCTAGCACAAGCAGTGCCATCAGCATATCATCCTCGATTGGAGCACGACCGAGGGCATCGTGCAGGGCGTCAGTGCGGAAGTCGCCAATCATGTCCTGACCCTTCTGAGTGACATCGGGACGCACCTTCGGAGTCGAGCCATTTTCACTGTCGACAACACCGTTGGCACCATTCGCACCGCTGCCTTTCGGCTTGACCGCCTCGGGCATGCGAAAGTGGACTGTCTGAACCTTGCCGTCGCGATCGAGATAGAGGCCGGTTTGATCGGATTTCGAGGGCTTGCCGTAGACCTGGCTGGCCTTCTTCCGCAGTTCCGGCTGGCCCCAGTTGTTGACCTCGACGATCGCACCGCGCTTCGGGAGATTGTTGGTCATCCATTCATGTTGGGCGCCGAGAAAGCCCTCGACGTTAGTGGTGTAGCGGCTGTCCTGATCAGCCGGCGCGAACAGATCCTCTGCCCACTCGATGCCGTAGGCCTCGCGCAGATCGTCGCCGAAGCTCGCATCCTTGGCGTACATGCGCTTTTTGCTCAGCGCATTGGCGATCGTCCACCAGGCTGCAGTGTCGCCCTTCTTCGGCTTATTCGCCTTCCAGACCTCCTTTTGCTCGGCCTCGCCGGCAGCTGCGATGATCCGAAGTTGCTGCTCGGACGGCATGTCGCCCAGCGCCATCTGTTCCAGTATCGCCGGCAAGACGTTCGCTAGAAGCCGCAGTTTGCGGATCTGGCGCACAGGCAGTGCCAGCGCGACAGCGATCGCTTCTTCGGTCCAGCCGAGTGCGACCAGCCGCTCGATGCCGCGCCATTGGTCGACCGGATTTAGCGCTTCACGGACGCTGTTTTCGACCATCGAGCGCATGGCGCCGTTGTCATCTGAGGCATCCGCGACGAGTATCTCTATCTCCTCGAGGCCGGCTTCGATCGCGAGGCGTACGCGACGATGCCCGGCATCAATGATGTAGCCATTGCTACCATCCACCTCGGGCGCAACCACGGGCGGCTGGACGATACCGACGGCCTTGATCGTCGCCAGCATCAGCGCATCGGCCTGCGGCGACGATTTGGTCTGACGCATGCGGTCGGGATTTTCCTTCAGAGCGCGAGGATCGATCGTCTTGATCTGCATGGGACTGTCCTTTCGGGAGATTTTCGGGCCGGCGCCATGCCGACCCTTCCTGTCTTCATTTTTCTCGAAGACACCCCCCGGACCGCGGCGCGGCCGGACTGCCGCAACTGCGGCCGAGCATCCCTGCTGGGCAGGACAAGCGGGGCAACTGCCCTGCGAAGGACGAACAGCCGGAATCGCGCAGGCGGCGATTGAGCGAAAGCGACGACAGGAGGACCGATCTGCGATGGAGTAACCTGTGTTCTCTTCTTCTCAGAGATCGGGGAACAGGCGCAACGTGGAATCCGCCCGTGAGGCCTTTGCCCTTAGATAGCTTGGACGACGCCGCAGACGTATTCCGAACATCGCGATCGTTCTAGTCGCTCCTAGTTCCAGAAAGAAAACAGCGACTAACCACGTAGCCTAGGAGCCGGTGAAAGGCGGGCCACATGTCGTGCTCCAGTCAGCTCAAAGTCCACTGTGATTGATGTTAAACTGTTGATCGCCCATCACCATGCGGTTCGTGCAGTTCCTAGTGCGTATGGATGCGAAGAACTCACATGTGCAACGAGCGTCTTGACGGACACGGCGCAATTACCTGGGCAGGTGAGCTTGTATGCAGCCAGGTGTTTGAGCAATTCCTCGGCATTCCGCTTTTCGCTTAGTGGGAAACTTACGACCAAGACTAAACCTCCTTGTGCCTATTGTGGGAAGGATTAGCTGGATATTTATTCCGCATTGCAACAAGAAATTTTTAGTAAACAAATTAAAATCGATTAGCTTGAAGGTCATCTTTTTTTTAAAACCGATTTAAAACTTCCGTGCCGAACGGGGACCTGTTTGACTAGAGACCTCCAGAAAGGCCAACGCGCGGTACGCGCGTTGAGGACGAGGATGTGCACCGGAGATGAAATCGTAGTCGGGAGCAGGGAGGGGGCGCGGTAGCGGTATCTGTGCTGGTTCCAACTTGAATGCAACGCTACTTCGAAACCTACACGCATTGCCTTTCCAGAGCCAATAGATGTCTGCTGAACATCTCCCTTGGCGTTTGAAATCCTAGGCACTTGCGCGGCGTGTCATTCAGCCTGTTACACAGGGAACGGATCTCCTGATTGCTGACATCCAGCACGACCGTTTCTGGCGGCAGGTATCGTCGAACACGCTTGTTTGTGTTCTCGACCGTGCCCTTCTGCCAGGGAGCCTGGGGGTCGCAGAACCAGGCGGTCGTTCCCATGCCGTGCTCGAGCTCGCGCCATGACACGAACTCCAGTCCTCGATCGAATGTCAGGCTTTGCCTGGCTTGGACGGGCAGGGGTGCGAGATGCCGGATCAACTGGTTCATGATCGGCTTCGAGCGCCGGTCATTGTTGCGAAACAGCAGAGTGTAACGGCTCTTGCGCTCCACGACGGTGGCGATGTTTGCGGCGCCATGCTCCTTTCTGAAGATCATCAGATCCGCTTCCCAGTGACCGAATTCACTTCGGGAATTGATGATGTCAGGTCTGTTGCGAATGGCGCATTCCATTGGAAATACGAGGTTTCTTGGCTTGCGTGCATATCTCGGCCGCCGTCTGCGGCGTCGTTCAGGCAGGTGACGCGCCAATTGCTGATCCTGGCCTTCCTGCGAATAGACGTACTGATAAATTGTCTCATGGCTCAGCCGGGTGGCGGCACCACCGGCAAGCCGCAGCCGCCCGGAAATCTGTTCCGGAGACCAGCCATCCTTCAAGCGATCTATCACGGCAGCACACAGACCAGGATCGCGCAGCAGCTTACGGTATTTGCGGCGCCGGTCGACCGCCATCCCATGTGCAGTGACGTGCCAGTATCCTTCGGCAATCGGAACGTCACGATCACGCCAGAAATTGCGTCGCAGTTCCCGGCAGATCGTTGAGCGATCGCGGCGAAGGGCGCGCGCGATCTCCGCTTGACTGATCTTCTTCTCATGCATCCGCGCGATGATGCGGCGTTCATCCAAACTCAACTGCACAAAAGAGCGGGCCATTCCATCCTCCTGAAACCATGGCCATTATTGTCCTCGTTGCATTTGAAAATGGAATCTGCCCCCTGTATACCACATTTGTGGCATAACCAGAATTATGGAACCTAGATGCGGAACGGGTATTCGGGAAACCATCGCAAAAATGGGAGACGAAGCTGTTATCCCGTCAAATCGTTCGTGCAAAATCATAGTCCCACACGTATGAACCGTCTACAAACAGCGCAATACGTCGAGCGATGCGTCAACCAGATGAGCACTTCGGGCATTGCGCTAAATGTCGATCGGTCCTAGCGTCGCGCGCTACTGCAAGGTCCGTGTGCATGCTCGTGCTCTAGCAGTTTTTTTGCAGTCTAATCCCATAAACCTAATCAATAACCGTTTGGCGTGGGCGGCCGCATGATTGTCGAACCATCAGGTCTGGATCCAACACTGCCCGTTGTGAGGGCTGGGCTAGATCTTTCAGCCGCTCCAGCATCCTTATTCCCGCCATACGGCCAATCTCGTTCGGGTGCGTGGCAACGGAAGTGATGGGCGGCCGGATGATTTCGCCGTTATGCACGTCGTCGAAACCCACGAGCGAGTGATCACGACCGACCGCAAGGCCGAGATCATAAAGGCCGGCCGATAGGCCGATCGCGATGACATCATTGAAGCATAATGTCGCCGTGCAACTTGGGCTGAACTCGAAGATGGACTTCGTGGCGGCCGGAATGTCGGTCAACCGCATGGGCATGACCAGCAGCGAATCACCGCTCAGTGAATGCTCTTCCATCGCCGCCGAAAAACCGGCCACGCGTTCCCGATACGCAGAATGCATGGCGCCGTGAACCGCAAAGACAATCTGAAAATGCCCCAGGCCCACGAGGTAATTGACGGCTTGCCGCACCCCTAGGCCGTAGTCGACCCCGACATAATCAAGCTGATCAGTGACGTGGCGCAGCACCTGAACGATCGGCATCGGCCCGAGCGCGTTTTGCGCCAGCCAATTCTCCTGCGTGCCGGCGGCGGGGCAGACAATGACACCATTCACGCCATGCTCGCGCATCCGGCGCAGCACGTCGTGCTGCCTGCCGAGATCGTCATGGCTGTTGGCAAGAAGCACCGCGAGACCAGCCTCATCAAGGATCTCTTCGATGCCGGCCAGCAGCCTGGAGAAGAATGGGTTGGAAAGATTGGGGACGACGAGGCCGACCACCCGGCTCTGACCTGCCCTCAACCGGGCCGCAGTCAGGTTGCGAATATAGCCAAGCTTCTCGATCGCCGCCTCGACCTTTTTGCGGGTCTCGGATGAGACCAGCGGGCTTTCCCGGATGACAAGCGAAGCCGTTGCACGCGAGACGCCCGCTTCACTGGCGACATCAATCAGCGTAACCTGGCGATGGATTTCAGGATTTTTTGCCACACAGCACTCCTCCGGGTCGAGCGTGTCCTTGCCTATACGACCTTCACCCATGCGGTCCACCGAAATAGGAAAGCCGTTCGACCTCGCTGCATTGCAGCGCGCGCATTTCGCACATGCAACAATGATGCATTGACTTAGATCGATCTAAATACGAAAAGAGCTGCGTCATTTCGACCCTCGCCTCCCTGTGAAATGGACGTCGCGCCGAAATCGATTCCTCGATCACAACCACCTTGCCGATGGCATTGCGGGCGCAATCCCGCATGCCTTCTGGAGCGATACACTATGAACAGTCTCTCTGAAACGCCGGCCGACAGCTGGCATCTGGCTCCACAAGTAAGCCGACGATCCTTGCTTTCAGGCACGGCCGCGCTGGTTCTGTCCGCCGCATTGCCGTCCGCGCCGTGGGCGCAGGAAGTAGCCCCGGCCAAGAGCCCGCAATTCTACGCCGTCTCCACGGCGATCACCGCAAAGCCTTTGCTGTCGGGAACCACATCGGACCGGATTTACGAGGCGCTGTTGTCCGATCATCCCGATCTTGCAGAACAGGTAGCTGCCCTAGCCGTTCTCGCCGGCGCACAGCCGGATGCCAGCGCCTTCAAGCAGGCCGCCGAGCACGCAGGTCACGGCGATCTTCTGCTTGCCATTCTGACCGCTTGGTACACCGGCACCGTCGATACGAAGAAGGGGCCCGTGGTCGTCGCCTACAAGGACGCGCTGATGTATCGCCCCGTCGAAGATGGGCTCACCGTGCCGACCTACTGCAACAAGGGTCCGATGTGGTGGACCGGCCTGCCGCCGGAAATAACCCGCATGCCAATCAACAATCCGAAAGTGCTTTGATCATGAAATCTCCCGTCTTTTCGAACGGCGATGCGACGGCCGACGTCGTGATTGTCGGCTCCGGCGTTGTCGGCGCTCTGATCGCGGATCAACTGGCCGGCGAGGGAAAAAGTGTTCTGGTTCTGGATGCAGGGCTTCGCATCGAGCGCGCCCAGGCAGTCGAGAACTGGCGAAACATGCCGTTCAAGAACCGCGCCGGCTCTGACTTCCAGGGCCTCTACCCACAGTCGAAATGGGCACCCGCGCCTCTCTATTGGCCAGAGAACAACTATGTGGAACTGTCCGGCCCTGACGGCAAAGGCTTCAAGCAGGGGTATCTGAAGACCGTCGGCGGCACGACCTGGCATTGGGCGGCCTCCAGCTGGCGGCACCTGCCCGTCGACCTGAAGATGCGCTCCACCTACGGCGTCGGCATCGACTGGCCGATCTCCTACGACGAACTCGAGCCGTATTACTGTCGCGCCGAAGAGGCCATGGGGGTCGCTGGACCAAACGACCCGGCGCTGCAATCACCCGCCGAGCGCAGTCGGCCCTACCCGATGGACATGGTGCCGTGGAGCTATGGCGACAAGCGCTTCGCGGAAATCGTCAATGCTCATGGCTACCGTTCGGTGCCGATCCCGCAGGGCCGCAGCACGCGTCCGTGGAACGGCCGACCGACCTGCTGCGGTAACAACAACTGCCAGCCCATCTGTCCGATCGGCGCCATGTATAACGGCATCCATTCGGTCCAATCGGCTGAAGCCAAGGGCGCGGTCGTGCTTGCCGAGTCCGTCGTCTACAAGATCGATACGGACGAGAACAATCGGGTTACCGCCGTCCACTGGTACGACAACGAGCATCGTTCCCACAAGGCGACGGGCGAAGCCTTTGTCATCGCCTGCAACTCGATGGAATCGCCACGTTTGCTGCTGGCAGCCGCCAATGAGCGCAATCCAGCCGGTATCGCCAACTCGTCCGATCAAGTTGGTCGCAACATGATGGACCATTCCGGTTTCCATTGCTTCTTCCAGGCGGAAGAACCGCTTTGGATCGGCCGCGGCCCTGCTCAAAGCAGCTGTCTGGTTGGCCCGCGCGACGGCGCGTTCCGTTCGGAATACTCCGCCAACAAGATGATCCTGAACAACATCACGCAGGTGACAGGAGCGACAAGCGCGGCGCTCAAGCAGGGGCTGGTTGGCGCCGAACTCGATGCTGAAATTCGCAAGCGCACGATCCACGGTGTCGATTTGTCGATCAGTCTTGAGCCTCTCCCGGATCCCAAGAACCGCGTCACGCTGAGCAAGACGCGCGTGGATCCGCACGGCATTCCTTGCCCCGATGTCTACTACGATGTCGGTGACTATGTCCGCAAAGGCTATGACGCGGCTGTCCTGCAATTGCAGCACATCGCCTCGCTCTTCAATGCGACCGAGGTCAACATCACCAAATCGCTCAACGCCAACAACCACATCATGGGCGGCGCGATCATGGGCAGCGACAAGGCTTCCTCGGTCGTCGATGGAAACTGCCGTGCACACGACCACGCCAACCTCTGGATCGCCGGCGGTTCGGCCATTCCCTCGGCCAGCGTGGTCAACAGCACACTGACAATGGCGGCGCTCGGCATAAAGGCGGCCGACGACATCTCTCACGCGCTGGGAGCATGACGATGCCGACACGACACAAGATGAAGAATGCCGCGCTGGCCGCACTGCTGCTCGGCACTGTCGCGGGGGGCGCGAGCCAAGCCTTCGCTCAATCCGCTTCTGAGCCTCAGGCCGCGCTGATCGAAAAGGGTCGCATGGTCGCGACCGGCGCGGATTGCATGGCATGCCATACAGTCCCGAAAACCGGCAAGCCTTTCGCCGGCGGATACGGGATCGTCTCGCCACTCGGCACGATCTTCTCGACCAACATCACGCCCTCGAAGACTGCCGGTATCGGCAACTATAGCGAAGCGGATTTCTCGAGGGCCGTGCGCCTCGGTATCCGCAAGGATGGAGCTCACCTCTATCCGGCCATGCCCTATAGCGCCTATGCGGAGATGACGGACGACGATATCCACGCGCTCTATACCTATTTCATGAACGGCGTGGAGCCCGTCGATACCGCGCCAAAGCAGGAAACGGCCCTGCCCTTCCCGTTCAACATCCGCTTGTCGATGGCGGGATGGAATCTGCTCTACGCACACAAGCAGCCCTATGTCGAAGACACGACGAAGAGCGCCGAGATCAACCGCGGCGCCTACATCGCCGGCGCGCTCGGCCACTGCAGCTCGTGCCACACGCCGCGCGGCCTGCTGATGGGCGAAGACGGCAGTGCCTTCCTCGGCGGCGGCTTCGTTGGTCCCTGGTATGCGCCGAACATCACCTCTGATCCCATAAGCGGTATCGGCGGATGGAGCGACGACGAACTCGTCCAGTATTTCCGCACCGGCCACGCCGATGGGAAGAACCAGGCAGCGGGCGGGATGGCCGAAGCCATTCAGAACAGCCTGCAATACCTCCCCGAAAGCGATCTCGGCTCTCTTGCGAAGTATCTGAAAACGGTGCCAGCCATTCGTGATCAGGCCGACGCCCAGCCGGCCCATGCGTTTGGCACCGCCCATAGCGATGAAGCGAATATCCGGGGCGTATACGGACCAAACGAGCACAACAGCCTTCGCAACGGCGAGGAACTCTATAGCGGCTATTGCGCAAGCTGCCATCAGCCGGACGGCACAGGAAGCGATAACCAGGCTTATCCATCGCTGTTCCACAATACGGCGACCGGAGCCGGCGAGCCCGCCAATCTCGTCGCGGCCATTCTCAATGGCGTCGAGCGGACGACAGGCGAACACGAGGTGCTCATGCCGAGCTTTGGCCCGGGCTCCTATGTCACCTCGCTGAGCGACAAGCAAATCGCCGATATCTCAAACTATGTGCTCAAGCGCTTCGGCAATCCGAAGGCACAAGTGACAATAGACGATGTCGCCGTTGCACGCGCCGGTGGCCCCGTGCCAATGCTCGCGAAAATGCAGCCCTACATCCTGCCCGCAACTGCGGTGGGAGCGGGGATCGTTCTCGTCATCTTTCTTGGGTTTATCACTTCGAGGCGACGCCCGTCGGCATCGGCTACCTGACAATCCAACTCTTCTGGTCGCAGGTTCTGCGACCAGAAGCCGGCTGTTGATCGCGTTACACAGGACTGACAATCTGTCCGAACAAGGTCCCACATGTGTCGGCAAATCACCAGCTGTCGCCAGCTAACATTTGAATTTATCATTTTCGCGTTTTCGGATGCTGCGATTGCTTTCCCTTTCGACCTTTATACCATCGCTTCCAATGGATGCCCCTTGCTGCGGCGGCGCCATCAACAGTCCCTGCCCCGCCGCCTGCGAACTCATGCAATGCGCCGTAAACCAAGCCAACGCCGGCCGGAATCGCATCGATCTCGGGAACGCCGAAGGCAAGACAGCCGGGCTCGACGAGCGCTCGAAGCGCTACCGCATCTGAAGCACGATCGGGTTGCTGCTCGCGGGATCAGTGTGCTCGCGAAGAGCTCTCACCTCATCAGCGGTAACTTTTCCGCCGTTGTTACCCCAGGAGGAGCGGACAAACGACAGCACATCGGCGATCTCGCCATCCCTTAACTGATTGCGGTACGACGGCATCCGATAGCTGTCTGGAATTCCATTGGCCACTACGCGGCTGGAACCGTTTAGCGTCACATTGATCTGGGAGTCGGTCTCGTTGATCAAAGACGAAGCCGAGCCGGCCAAGGGTGGGATCCACTGGTTTTGGCCCCGTCCGTCGACGCCGTGGCAGAAACCACACTTTGCAGCGAAGGTCTGTGCACCAGGAACGGCTCCGCGACTGCTGACGGAGAGTTTTGCAACGCTGGCATCGTCGTACTTCCAAGGCGTTCCATCGCGCTGCGGATCGCCCGGCAGCGACTTCAGATAGTGAGCGATCGACCTAAGATCCACGTCCGTCATGAACTGCGTGGAATTATTGAATGCCTCTGCCATCGATCCGAACACGACAGCGTGCTGATTGCGGCCAGTCTTCAGGAAAGTGAAGACGTCGTCCTCGCTCCAGCGCCCGAGCCCCGTATTAGGATCGTTTCGCAAGCTGGGTGCATACCATCCGTCAAGCAGCGCACCAGAGAGGAAACGACCACTGCTGTCATCAAGTGCCAGTTCGTTCATCGCGAGACCTCGGGGGGTGTGACAGCTCCCACAATGTCCCGCACCCTGAACCAGATAGGCGCCGCGGTTCCACATCTCGTCCTCCGACGACTTGGCCGCGTAAGTACCCTTGTCCGTAAATACAACGTTCCAAAGCGCCAGTGGCCATCGCATGTTTAGCGGCCATTTGATCTCCGACTCTCGGTTGACCTGCTGTACCGGGGGCACTTTGTTCATGAAGTAGGCATAGAGCGCACGGATATCGTCGTCACTCATTTTCACGTAGGACGGATAAGGCATGGCCGGATATAGTCTCGCGCCGTCCGGTGAGACCCCGTGGCGCACAGCCCGATCGAAGTCCGCCAGCGTGTAGTTTCCGATTCCGGTCGTCTTATCGGGCGTGATGTTCGTCGCGAAGATCGAGCCAAGCGGCGTGCCCATTTCCAGACCGCCCGCGAACGGCTTGGATTGCGGCGTGCTATGACAGGCGACGCAATCCCCTTGGCGCGCCACGTACTCTCCATGCAGCAGCACTTCTTCCGAAGGCGCGACGGCGTCCGCGACGGTGTCAAACGGCGACGAAGGCAGACGTGACACGAACCACGCTAGTACCGCCGCAACAATGACGATGAGGAATGCGACGATGATGACAATTTTTCTCAACGGGAAATCCGCCTTATTGGAAAATGCCCGGCCTGCTGACCGGTCGAGTGATCAGCAGGCGCGGTCTCAATGTGAATGATGATCAGAAGCCCACGGCGCCGAGCTATGCTTTCCAGCCGAAGCTAGAGCGCGACAACGGCAGGCGACGAACGCGGCGCCCAGTGAGCGCTGCGACCGCATTGACGACCGCCGGCGGCACACCGGGCACGCCCGGCTCTCCCACCCCGGTCATGGGGGCGTTGCTCTCGACTATGCGTACGTGCACTCGCGGCATGCGGTTCGGGGGGAGGATCGGATAAAGATCGTAATTGCGTGCTCGTGGCTCGCCGTTTTCGTAAACGACCTCCTCGAGGAGCGCCGAAGAAAGACCCAAGGCGACAGCAGAATTCATCTGCGCTTCGACAATGGCCGGGTTGATCACACGGCCGGGATCGATCGCCACCCAGATATCGTGGACCTTGACGCTTTCTTCAACGATGGAGACCTCGGCGATCGTCGCCATCTCCGTGCCGAATGGCGAAGCCATCGCAACGCCACGAGCCCGCTGGCTACCGTCGTCAGCCGTGAACGGCCCGCGGCGCCACCCCCCCGACAAGTCTCCGACCGCCTCGAGCAGAGCAGCATGCCGCGGACTGTGCGCAACAAGCCGTCGGCGCAACTCGAAGGGATCTATACCCCCTGCGTCAGCCATCTCGTCGGTGAAGCTCTCCATGAAGAAGTCATTGAAGGAGTGGCCAACCGATCGCCACGCACCGATCATCGGAGGATACCGATGCATGACGTGCGAAATGCTGCGGTTCGGAAAGTTGTAGACTTTCTTGGCAATGCCCTCGACCACTGTTGGATCGAACTTATCGTAGGACGCGCCATACATTCGTGCGTAAAGTCCGTCGGAAACCGATTCTGAATGGAGGGCGACCGGCATTCCCGCTACGTCCAGCCCGGCCTTGAAGCGTACAAGCGCGGCCGGCCTGAACGCGTCACGCAAAAATTCCTCCTCGCGGGTCCAGATCACTTTCACCGGACGACCGACTGCCTTGGACAGCAGGATTGCCTGAGGATATGGGTTGCTCTCATCGTAAAAGAAGTAGCGTCCGAAGAAGCCACCGAGCATAGGTGAATGCAGTGTGACCTTCTCTGGCTCTATCCCGGCAACCTTCGCCGCAGCCTCCTGAAACAACAATTGCGCCTGGTTTGACAACCATAGTTCGAGAGACCCGTCTGCCTCATTCCACGAAGCAATCGCCGAAGGTGGCTCCAACTGCGCATGTGCAAGGAATGGCGCGTCATAGACTGCCTCAAGGGTTTTAGACGCCGAGGACAAAGCCGCAGCCGCATCTCCCGCCGTCTCCGCTACAAAGCCGGGACCGGGTGCGTTGAGCATGTCGTCTCTCAACTTCTCCGTTGAGAAATCAGCGGGCATTGGACGTGGCGTGTCGCTTTCCGCCTCTTTCCATTCTACGACGAGCGACTCGACGGCACGACGCGCATGCCACCAACGATCCGCGACGACGGCAACGCATCCCGGCAGCATATGCACGGAATGAACGCCGGCCATCGCCCGGACCGCACTCTCGTTCAACAAATGTCGAGGCTGCATGCCGAGGCGCGGAGCATGCTTTACGGCTGCCTGAAGCATACCCTCGACGGTCTTGTCGATGTTGTAGACCACCCTGCCCGTGGATTTATCGTGCATATCGATCCGCGGAACTGATTTTCCAATCCAGCGGAAACTATCGTCGGAGCGCAGTGGAACGTCGGTAGGAATTGGAAGTGCGGCGGCTTCTGCTGCTAGATCACCGTAATCAAAGCTGCGGCCGGAAGGGACATGGATAACCTTCCCGCCGCCAGTCGACAGCGTTTCGACATCGACGTCGAGGCGCAAGGCGGCGGCTTGCATCAGCATCGCCCTGCTCGTGGCACCCATTCGCCGCATTGGAAGGAAGTTTCGCCACATGGAGCTGCTGCCGCCGGTACTGAGCCGCGATCCTAGCGCCTTGATCTCGGGACCAGGAACAGCAACCTGAACCAAGAAGCGCGCCGGATCGAGATCAAGCTCTTCGCCTACGACCTGTGCAAGACCCGTGAAGATTCCCTGGCCCCCTTCCGTCACCGGGACTTGCAGGAAGGCGGAGCTATCAGGACGAATCTGCAGGAGTGCAGTAAACGGATTGAACGGAGCACCCGGAGGTGCCACCGCGGCTGACTCCGGCGTGATGGCTGCTTGTGCCGCGGCTGGCTCGGGACGAAGTGCCACCGTCAGCGTAAAGCCTCCGACGGCTCCCAGAAATCCGCGCCGCGAGAGGTTGGTGATTTTCGGGAGGTCGTTCATGCTGCGTCCTCTTTCAGACCAGCAACGTCCCTGATTGCGGCGTTGATGAAATTGTATGTGCCGCAGCGACAGAGATTGACCATCGCAGCAGCGACGTCCTCGTAGGTCGGTTTGGGGTTTTCCTTGAGCAATGCGGTGGCGGCCATCACCTGCCCGGATTGGCAGTAACCACATTGGGGAACTTGATGTTCGACCCATTTGGCGACGATCTGCTTGCCAATCGGGTCTTCCTCGATCGCTTCGATTGTCGTGATCTGGCGACCAACGGCACTTTCAACCGGTGTCACGCAGGACCGTACGATCTGGCCGTCAATCAGCACCGAGCAAGCACCACATTGAGCCAAGCCGCAGCCGTATTTCGTTCCGGTTAGGCCAAGCTCATCGCGTATGACCCAAAGCAGCGGAGTGTCAGCAGACGAATCTACCTTGTATTGTTTTTTGTTGATCTGGAGATCCATCTCGTCATCCCTTTGAGAGTTTATGGAGGGGAGCGGCGCGATACCAAAGTCCGCTCCCGTCACGTCAGGGCGCTCTGTCAGAATACGAACGCGGTGTGCGACAGCTTGTCGCGAAGACAATGAACCTCAGGCTTCAGAAAGTTTAGTCGGCTCGAATTAATAGGGGCTATTAGTAGACCTTATCAATGCGCTGCCGGAGTTGACGCCAAGGACTCGTCCTGACCACCCTCTCTCTGGCAACTCTATGTGTTGAACGTGTAGCGAGACAGGGGCATGCTCCGGAAGCGTTGTCCAGTGAGGGTGGAAACTGCATTCGCGACAGCGGGCGAAACCGCCGGCAATCCCGGCTCGCCGATCCCACCCATCTTCTCGCCGCTTTCGATAATCCGGACATGAACGCGCGGCATCCGACCCGGCGGCAGGATGGGATAGAGATCATAGTTTCGGGCGACCGGCATGCCATGCTCGTAAACGGCCTCCTCAATGAGGACCTGCGACACGCCCAACGCAGTTGCAGAATTGATCTGCGCTTCCACAATCGCAGGATTGACGACAACTCCGGGATCGATCGCCTCCCAAACGTCGTGGACCTTGACCTGACCATCGCTGATCGACACCTCGGCGATCGCTGCGGTGAAGCTGCCGAATGGCGAGGCCATCGCTATACCCCGTGCGCGACGACTTCCGTCTGCGGCCACGAACGGCCCGCGCTTCCACCCTCCTGATAACTCCCCTGCGGCTGCCAGAAGAGTCTGTAACCGCGGATTGTCCTTCAGAAGCTTCATTCGCATTTCAAAGGGGTCCTTGCCGCCCTTGTCGGCAAGTTCGTCCAGGAATGTCTCGTAGAGGAAGTCGTTCATCGAATTCCCAACCGATCGCCAGAAAGCCAGCATGGTCGGATTGGGGACGTAGACCTGCGCTATTCGCCGGTTCGGGATCGCATATGACTTGCCGGTAAGCCCCTCCACTGCGGTGGGATCCATCTTCTCGTCGCTATGACCTCCGATACCCTCGCGCGGTCCTTCGCAAATGCTGACCGCCTCAAGGGCTATCGGCATACCGTCCTCATCTAGCCCGCCCTTGAAGCGAACTGCGGCCATCGGCCGGAGAGGGTCGCGCAAAAACTCTTCTTCACGGCTCCAGATCAGCTTGATCGGCCGACCGGTCTCCTTCGCAAGCTGGATCGCCTGCGGATAAGGATTGGCGGCGCGATAGAGAAAGTGCCGACCAAAGAAACCACCTAGCAAGGGGCTATGGATATTTATCTTCGAGGCGTCTAAGCCTGTGGTCTTGGCAATGTCAGCCCGAAATTGCTCTGGCGCCTGGTTTGGAAGCCAGACGTCCAAAGAGCCATCGTCGTTAAACCTTGCCAGCGTGGAGGGCGGCTCGAGCTGAGCATGGTGGACGTACTGGCTGTGGTAGGTTGCAGATACGATCGTCTTTGCGCGATCAAACGCACCGCCGACGTCGCCTTCCTTTTCAGCGTCCTTACCTGGTCCCGGTTCTTTCGCCAGTTTTTCGCTGAACTCGGCAGTCGAAAAGTCGCGCGGCATTACATGGATACCCGCGATGATCGGTTCCTGTCCGGCCTCGTTCCATTCAACCTGCAACGCTTCAACTGCCATCCTTGCATCCCACCAGCGCTCGGCCACCACCGCCACCGCGCCAGGAAGCTGATGTACCGAATGAACCCCTCTCATGGTTCTTACGGACTGCTCGTTCCTGATGGAGGCGATGGACATTCCAAGGCGCGGTGCGTGTTGAACCGCTGCATGCAGCATCCCATCGACCTTGCAGTCGATGGCGTATACTGCCCTGCCCGTAGACTTTTCCAGCACGTCGACGCGAGACACTGGCTTGCCGATCCAGCGAAACTGACTTGGGTCGCGAAGTTTGACGCTATCGACTGGCGGCACCGGAAGCGCGAGAACGTACTCAGCGATCTCGCCATAAGAAACTCGTCGTCCAGTCGCCCCGTGAAACACCTGCCCCGGCTCGCTCGTCAAGTCAGCTTCGGAGACATCCCAACGCTTCGAGGCTGCCTGAATCAGCATTTGGCGGGCCAAGGCACCCAATTTACGCATTGTATCATAGCTTGAGCGGACAGATTGGCTTCCCCCGGTCAGGCGCATCTTCCCGCCCATCACGAGATAGTCCGGCCCGGCCGGCGCGCTCTCAACGACGAATGACTCCGGCGCCAGATCCAGTTCCTCGCCCACAATTTGCGCCATCGCGGTGAAGATACCTTGGCCCCCCTCCACAAAGGGGCTCATGAGCCGAGCCGTGTTGTCGGGTCTGATTTCCAGAAATGCTGGAACCCGTGTGCCCGGTGCCAGCTTTTGTGACTCCTGAGCGCGGGCAGCGGACAAAGGAAGTCCGATGCCGAGGACGAGAGCGCCGCCCGCCGCACCAAACAAAAAACTTCTCCGAGAGATATTAACGGGTTGGGGTGTTTGAAAATCAGCTTCGCTTAGAATACGGCTCATAGCGTCTCTCCTGCAGTACCGGCGATATCGTGAATGGCAGCCTTGATGAAGTTGTAGGTTCCGCACCTGCACAGATTGACCATAGCGGTGGCAATCTCATCTTCCGTCGGGCGGGTGCTACTCGTCAAAAGCGCGGTGGCCGCGAGGACTTGTCCCGACTGACAGTATCCGCACTGCGGAACCTGGTGGGCGACCCATGCTTCAACGACCCGCTTGCCAATCGGGTCGCTCTCGATCGATTCAATCGTGTTGACTGATCGCGCTACCACGCTATCCAAGGGAGTGACGCAGGACCGAACAAGCTTTCCGTCGATAAAAACTGAACAGGCGCCGCATTGAGCCAGTCCACATCCGTACTTGGTTCCCGTTAGGCCGAGTTCGTCGCGAAGGACCCACAGCAGCGGAGTGTCACCCTCGGAGGCGACCTCGAAGGCTTGTTCATTCACGATAATCTTCATGGGCGTTGCCTTGCTTCCTGAACGTTGGCTGCAACGGGAATGTCGTTTTCCCGCGCTGGAATCGAAGTGACGAGTTTGGTCCGGTGCTCGGCAACGTCTGCAAGGATGGAAAGCGCAAGCGATCCTGCATCCCGAGCCTTGGGAAAAACGCCTATAGGCGCCTTTATCCTTGCAACGTCGCTTGGTGAAATTCCCAGGCCAAGGAGGCGCCGAGTCCGGTTCGCGTGTGTTCGCGCGCTACCGAGTGCGCCGATATAGAAAGGTCGTCCCTTGAGCGCGGAGAGCAGTTCGGCAACTCGACATCGAGATCATGATGAAGCAGGACAACCGCAGTATCTTCGTCGAAATGTCGTTGAAGTTTTTTGCGGCTCCGCTCGGATCGACGCCGATGCTGTCGAAGCCTGCCTGCTGGGCGACAGCTAACGTCACCTCGGCCTCGATCGACCGTCCGGAGACAAGGATTTTCGGCCGGGGCAGATAGGAATGCACGAAGCGCTCGCCGCACCATTCAGACGCACCTCTCCAATCGGCTTCTTGGAGCCTCTGGGCGGTGGGATCGTAAACGAGAGCCGATCGGCGACGATATCGAAGATTGCGCAATATCACCTGAAGCGGATCTACCGACGTGAGGACGTGAATGGCTATCGTAATACCGCCGCCACAAGGCAGTTGGACGTCGAAGATCGCCGATCCTTGCCCTAGGAGCAAAAATCTGTCGCGGCCTTCCGTAATTGCCGTGAGCGCCTCGGCAGCGACCACCGCCTCGGTGCAACCGCCTGAAACGAAACCGCACCAGCCCCCATCGCTCCGGATCGCCATCTGCGATCCGATGGCGCGTGCAGATCCGCCACGCACTTCTACAAGCGTCGCGAGAGCAACAGGACTGCCGCCGAGAAAGGATTCGACGGCAAAGTTCAAAACAAGAGCGGGGTCATCGGTCGACAACGCCTTCCACGGTACGAAGAGCGACCCGGCCGCATCATGCGCAAATGCCACTCCTCCAGAGGCGGCAGTGGACCCCGCACGAAACTCCGGAATAGAGAAAGAACTGCCGCGTTCCGCCGTCATGCAGTTTCGACCTCCTCCGGCATGTTCGCCGCATCCAGGACGCCATCGGGCCGTCCGGGAACATCGCTGGCGCAAGCCGAAAAGAGGCGATCGATGTCAGTCGTTCGTTGCCCCCGCTCGGCGACCAATTCGACGGTCTTGTTGACGGCGTAGGGAGAGCAGAGACTGTGAACGAGCACTTCGGCAAGTTGCGCTCTCGAAACGACACCGTCGCGCGGGGTTCCCGATTGGCGTTTGTCGCCCTGGAGCATGACCAGCTTTAGCTGATCTGCGGCGTTGTAATCGAACCAGCCAGGACGGACGATCGTGTAGGGATGACCGCTCGCGCGAACCAACCGCTCAGCCCGGCGCTTCCAATCATGTGCGCCCTTTCGATCTGTAACCCCGATCGTAGACATCAAGGCGATGCGTACGGACCGTCCTGCAATTGCATCGAGAATGTTGCGAACGCCTCCAAAATCGATTGCTTCAGCCGCAGTCAGGCTGCCGTAGGTGCCATGTGTGAAGACGATGGCGTCGATGTCACGGACAGCGGCAACCAAGGTGTCTCGACGACTAAGGTCGCCCGCGACCACCTCGACGTCGCGAGTGAATCTCTGGTCGGCAGGCCTACGTGCTAACACTCGAACGTCGTATCCGTGTTCCCGCGCCTCTTCAACGACGCCCATCCCGACGCTTCCCGTGCCGCCAACAGCGAGCAATCTTAGCTTCTTCGTCATGCGGTTCTTCCTTCCATTTCGAACGCGACCTAGCGTACCGATTAGGGGCGCGCGGCCTGCTTTTTGATCTGTGTTATTGCGTTGTTGAAACCGACGGGCGTTCCGCTCGATCCCGCAAGCTTGCCGACCTTCACTTGGTCGATGCGCCTTCCGACGACGACCTGAGGCACTGCGGCCGCAAACGCCCGCTGCAGCTCCAGCGATCGAGGCACGTACGCATGCGTGCCAACCTTCACACTCGTGATGATGTCGTCTTTAAGTGTCACGGTCACCGTCAAGAAAGACGGTTGGCCGCCGTATTTTCCAGTCGCGGTAAAGGTACCATCGACGTATCGATTCCTTTGAACCTCGTCCGTCAAAGGTTGCCCCGTCTCCGCGGCGAAGGACTCGTTTAAAGGCAAGGTCTGGAGAAGCGTTGCCACCGGCAGCACACCGAGCAATCTCGTGATCGAGTACAGTTTCATCGGCCACTCCCTTTCATGATGTGAATATCTCGCCAGCAAATCCCGCTGACACGTCAGCTCGTCCATCAGCAAACATCCTGACAAACTGGAAGTCGAAACGGGCCGCCAACCGTGTGGGCTCGGCGACGAACAGTGCCGTGGCCAAGCCATCCGCAACGGCAGCGTCTTCCGCGACAACCCATGTCGCGATGACATCGCGAACTGGCACACCAGTCCTGGCGTCTAGTATGTGGTGAAGACCGTCACCCCACGCCCGCCGGCTCGTACTGGACGCACATAGTGCTTGGTTCGCGATGCGAGCCGTTCCGATGACCAGGTTCGGATCAATCGGATGCTCCAGCCCCACGACAAGCGGTTCGGGCCCCGCATGGCGAATGTCGCCGCTTCCGTCGACAACATAGGATCGATGCCCATCTTCTCGCAGGAGTTCCGAGAGAATGTCGACCAGGAACCCCTTCCCGACAGCCCCCACGTCGAGCACGAGCGAGCGCGCTGTTCGAAGATCGGCGCCCGATCGATCGACGTCCCTCATCCAACTCGGGCGCTCTTGAGAATGACGCGCAATCCCGATCGTATCGACTTGGAGCGAATACGTCCGATCGTATCCAAGCAATTCCATATCTCTGCCAACCAGCGGATCGACCGCGCCGACTGACGCCCGATAGAGCATGTCGTAGAGATCGAATAACTGCTCCGCCTCGTCAGGAAACACAAAACTACCACCATGAGCAGCAGCAGACATCTTGGCGACAATCGAATCCTTCCGGAAGCGCGAGTAGGTCCGGTCGAAGGCTTCAACTCGATCGAGGAGGCGGGTCCGCAAAGTGGCATCGATCACCCCCTCGGTGTCGATCTGCCAACTCGTACCAATCGCTTCGAAGCTGAACTCGTCCATAGCATCCAGGCGGCCTCCCAGCTTGGCGCGGGGAAGCCGCCAATCCTCCTAGAGACCCGTCATCTTCATCAACGCTTCTGGAAGCCGGTCACCCTGAACCTCGACCGTTGCGAGAACGTCACCAATCGACCTGAGATCAGCGCCGGAAAGTTCAATCTCAGTGCCGCCGAGGTTCTCTTCCAAACGATGCTTCTTCGTCGTACCAGGGATTGGAACGATGAACGGCTTTTGGCAAAGAAGCCAGGCAAGAGCCACTTGAGCGGGCGTCACGCCCTTGCCGTCGGCGATCGCCTTGACGGCTTCGACGAGGACGAAATTCGCCTTGCGAGCCTCTGGCGAAAAACGTGGCACATGGTTGCGAAAGTCCGTTGCGTCGAACTTTGTGTTTTCGTCGATCTTTCCTGTCAGGAAGCCTGCACCCAGCGGGCTGAATGGCACGAAGCCAATCTCAAGTTCATCGAGCACGGGCAGAAGTTCCGTTTCCGGACCACGCCAGAACATCGAGTACTCGCTCTGGACAGCGGTCACCTTTTGCACCGCGTGTGCGCGGCGGATCGTGCTTACACCGGCTTCGGACAGACCAAAGTGCTTCACCTTGCCCTCCGTGATCAGGTCCTTCAATGCACCAGCCACGTCCTCGATGGGAACATTGGGATCGACGCGATGCTGATAGAACAGATCGATTCGATCAGTCTTCAGGCGTTTAAGGCTGGCTTCCGCCACAGCCTTGATGTGTTCGGGACGGCTGTTTGTACCGCCGTAACGTTCGCCAGTTTCAAGATCGATATCGAAACCGAACTTGGTAGCGATTACGACGCTGTCACGAATGGGCGCAAGTGCCTCGCCAACCAGCTCCTCGTTCACGAAGGGACCATAAGCCTCAGCGGTGTCGAACAGCGTGACGCCTCGCTCATGTGCGAAGCGCATCAAGGCGATCATTTCCTGCTTGTCAGCGGGCGGCCCATACGCCGAGCTCATGCTCATGCAGCCAAGACCAAGAGCGGAGACCTCAAGATCTCCAAGTTTGCGGGTTTTCATTTTCTTCTCCATTCTGGGGGCAAGTGGAAGCTTGGTTTACCCTAGGGGGCAGTCTGTTTGACCGGCCGCACTAGGATCTCTTGCACCAGCACGCGTGGATGTTGGGCAAAGGCGTAAACGAGCGACTGTGCGACGTCGTCAGGGGTCAACG
The DNA here is from genome assembly GCF_057809895.1 of Rhizobium sp. FG113. Taxonomy (NCBI): domain Bacteria; kingdom Pseudomonadati; phylum Pseudomonadota; class Alphaproteobacteria; order Hyphomicrobiales; family Rhizobiaceae; genus Rhizobium; species Rhizobium sp. FG113. Next base: position 193,931 of record NZ_JBMDKV010000006.1, read on the forward strand.
CGTCGAGGACCGATCGTCGTTGGTGCAACGCTTCAGCAGCCACATTGTGCCCGAACTCAGTCCACACGGCGCCCGGCTCGATGACGGTCACGCGAATTCCTTCAGCCCCGACCTCCTTGCGCAGTGTTTCGTGGAATCCAACAACAGCGTACTTGGTCGCACAGTAGACCGACCATCCCTCGACGCCGTAGCGACCACCGGTGCTGGATACGGACGCAATCATGGCGCCGGGGCGGTTTTTCATCAGCGGTAGTGCCTGTTGGGTGCAATTCAGCATGCCGATCACATTCGTCTGGAACATCTGGTCCCAGTCTTCCGGAGTGCTGTCCATAAAAGCACCGTACACGCCAAGCCCGGCATTATTGAAAAGGAGATCGAGACCACCGAACTGATTGCGCACTCGATCGAACAGACTTGCGACTTGATCCCTGTCCGAGACGTCGGCGACCGCGGCAACGGTTTCTTGACCGAGTTCTTCAGCCAGGGCCTCGATCTTGTCTGCTCTTCGGCCAACGAGTACGACCCGAACGCCCTCCGAAACGAGGAGCCTTGCGGCTGCCTCCCCAATGCCACTCGATGCGCCTGTGATTACGGCAACTTTGCCGTTTAGATCCTGCATTTTCATTTCATCGCCTCTTGCCTAAGAAACCTGCGGAAAGTCCGTGCTGTTGCCGAGCTCGGCCCAATCCTCGAGTTCCTTGATCTGGGTCGCGAGCTCGTCCCGCACCATGCTCACCGCTTCGCTGCCAAGCAGCAGTCGCAGCGGAAGCTTGGGGCGTTTGAGGATGTCGACGAGCACGCAGGCTGCCCGTTCGGGATCGCCCTTTTGGGTCCCACTCGTCTTGTCATTCACTTTGCGACGAGGACCGACAGTGCCTTCATAGTCTGCGATAGCCTGTGTCGCGCCTTTGAGCGACCGCCCTGCGAAATCCGTTCGGAACGGTCCCGGCTCGACGACCATGACACGAATGCCGAGCGGCTCGACCTCGCGCTTCAATGCATCGGACATGCCTTCCATCGCAAATTTTGTCGCAGAGTAGTAAGCGGAACCGGGCATCGCTCTGCGCGCGGCGATCGATGACACATTGAAGATGACACCACTCCGACGCGCACGCATGCCCGGAAGGACGGCCTTGATCATGGACACCGTGCCGAAGAAGTTTGTGTCGAAGAGAGCTGCCACCTCGGCCTCGTCTCCTTCCTCCACTGCGGAGCGATACCCATAGCCCGCGTTGTTCACGAGAACGTCGATCGCGCCGAAATGTGTCTGTGCAAGTGCGACTGCGTTGTCGACCTCGACCGGGTCGGTAACATCGAGGCCGGCGGCGACTGCCGTCGATGGGTAGGCAGCGACGATGTCTGCGACGGTTGAAGGGTCCCTAGCGGTGACGACGACGTTGTCGCCGTTCTTTAGCGCGGCAAGCGCCAAAGCTCGTCCGAGACCTGTTGAACATCCGGTAATAAGCCAGGTTGTCATCAAATTGCTCCGTACTTACGCCGCATCGGCGACGGGTTTGGCGATCTGACGCTCTTCGTCAGCACGCTTTTTCGAACGATCGTTGTAGTTCCGATCACGAAGACGAAAACCAGCATCACGGTCCCCCCATCGAACGCTGTAGACACTCGACAGGCCGTAAGGTCCCGCCCGATTTCGTCCGGGACGATGGACGGACCGCCGTCGGATCCCCGCGTCGAGTGATGGAGGTCGTGTCGACCTCCCTCGACGGCGTAGGGCTTTGAAATCGAAACGGGGGTCGATATGCCGATACCCCGACCCTAACTTAAAGCTTGCGGGTGCCGAGCCATTTCACCTTCTCCGGATCGCGATGATCGAAGAAACTGGAGGTCTTCTGGTCGAGCGCGCTAATCAAGGCGACATCGTCGCCGTCGAGTTCGAAGTCGAAGACCGAGAAGTTCTCGGCCATGCGTTCTTTCCGCACGGACTTCGGGATCGCGACGATGTTGCGCTGGATCAGCCAGCGAAGCACGACCTGTGCAACGCTCTTCCCGTGCTTCGTCCCGATCGACTGCAGAAGCTCGTTCGCAAACAGGCCGTTCTTCCCTTCCGCGAATGGACCCCACGCCTCGGGCTGCACACCGTATTCCTGAAGGATCTTTTGTGCGTCGTCCTGTTGATGGAATGGATGAATCTCGATCCGATTGACTGCGGGGACGACCTTGTTGTGTAGAGCGAAGTCCACCAGCCGGTCGGGATAGAAGTTGCTGACCCCAATCGCACGGATGCGGCCGGCCTCGTACAACTCCTCCATGGCGCGCCAGGCGCCGTAGACGTCGCCGTAGGGCTGATGAATGAGCCAGAGATCGAGATAGTCGAACTGCAGCTTGTTCAGCGAACGCTCGAAAGCGGCCTTGGCCCCCTCGTAACTCGCATCCTCGATCCAGAGCTTGGTGGTAACGAACAGCTCTTTTCGATCAATGCCGTGGTTGCGGATGGCATTGCCCACAGCCTCTTCGTTGCCGTAAGAGGTCGCGGTATCGAGCAGGCGGTAGCCGACGTCGATCGCATCCCGAACACTGAGCTCGCACTCGGCGGGATCGGGAACCTGAAAGACGCCGAATCCCAGGATTGGCATCTGGAGCCCGTTGTTCAGGGTGACGGTGGGTACCGTGGTGGTCATTCTCACATCCTTTGTATGGACTAAAGCGCGCGCGCCAGCCTTATTTTCCAACGCGTGCCTGAAGGTGCGCGGGGTATCTGTCGCCGACGATGTCGATCTTCGCGAGGGCGTCGGCGATTTCGGAAGCATCGCCGGCGGTGAGTTCGACCGAGGCTGCGCCGAGGTTTTCTTCCAGGCGGTGCAGCTTGGTGGTGCCGGGGATCGGCACGATCCATTCCTTCTGCGCCAACAGCCATGCGAGCGCGATCTGGGCTGGCGTGACGCCCTTGGATTCTGCGATCTGGGTCAGAGCTACAACGAGCGCCTGGTTCGCCTTGAGGTTCTCTGCCTGGAAGCGCGGAACCACGCTGCGGAAATCGCCGGGACCAAAGGTCGCCGTTTCGTCGATCTTGCCCGTCAGGAATCCTTTGCCGAGTGGGCTGAATGGCACGAACCCAATACCGAGTTCCTCGAGCGTTGAGATGATCTCCTTCTCAGGCTCGCGCCAGAACAGCGAGTACTCGCTCTGGAGCGCGGTCACCGGCTGCACAGCGTGAGCCTTGCGGATCGTCTGAGCGCCAGCTTCAGACAAGCCGAAGTGCTTGACCTTGCCCTCCGCGATCAGGTCTTTGACCGTTCCGGCGACGTCCTCGATCGGCACGTTCGGATCAACGCGGTGCTGGTATAGAAGATCGATCACATCCGTTCGCAACCGCTTCAGCGATCCCTCGACGGACTGGCGGATGTAGGCGGGCTTGCTGTTCATATGCTGGCCGCCATCCGGGCTCGGGAGTTCGAACCCGAATTTGGTGGCGATCACGACCTTGTCCCGGATCGGCTGGAGAGCTTCTCCGACGACGTCCTCGTTTGTGAACGGGCCGTAGACCTGTGCTGTGTCGAAGAAGGTCACGCCGTGGTCATGCGCCGCCCGAATGAGCGCAACGGCATCCTTCGTGTCGGTCGCCGCTCCATAGCCGTGGCTCAGACCCATGCATCCGAGGCCCAGCGTCGATACCTCAAGCGTTCCGATAGTTCGTTTCTTCATGGTCATTTTCCTTGATCAGGCCGCGCATTCGGTCGGCGCGACGTCTTCCTGGGACTGAGACTGCCGCCGAGCGGCAGGAACGATGGTCAGAAGCGAGATCACCAGTGTCGCAATCAGCATGACGGTTCCTGCGTCGAACGCGTGGGAAACACGATACGCCGTCAGTTCGGCTCCGCTGAGGCCATTTGATCCGATGGCACCAATGGCGATGAGAACGCCGAGACCAACCGAGCTGCCGATCTGGTGGGCGACGTTCACCGCGCCGGATGCTGCTCCCGCATCCGCACGATCAACCCGTGCGACGCCTGATGATGTCAATGGACTCAGTGTCAGGCCCTGGCTGATGCCGATCAAAACCATCGGTAGCGCCACCGCTGTCCAGTAGTTGGAAACTACTCCCGCACGGCTGAGCCATGCCATGGCGACGATGCCGATCAGCATCCCCACGATAAGGACAGCACTGCGGCCGAAGCGACTGATGAGGCGTGGTACGATAACCGCGACCGGGACATGCAGCATCGTGGCGGGGACGAAGGCAAGGCCCGCCAGTGCTGGGCGCAGACCAGCGACCTGCTGCAGATACAGCGTCGTGAAGAAGAAGAAGCCGACCATGGCACTGATGTAGAGCATGCGGGCACCATAGGCGCCCGAGCGCTCGATGTCAGAGAACAGGCGAAGCGGCAGGATCGGCTGCTTCGCACCACGCTCGATCAACACGAATGCTCCAAGCATAATGAATGCGGCGACCAGCGTTGCGAGCGTTACGACGTCCCATCCGGCCTGTGCGGAGCGGATGAATCCGTAGACGAAAGCGGCCATCCCAAGCGTCGAGGCCACTGCGCCTGGCAGATCGAACGCTCCCGGCCGTTTATTTGTCTCACGGATGTAGCTGCGGGCAGCGATAACTGTGGCAACGCCAATCGGGAGATTGATCAGGAAACCGACGCGCCAGGAGAGCCAGTCGGCCAGAAGTCCGCCAACGACGAGACCCACTGTCGCGGATACGCCCGCTGCGGCGCTATAAAGCGAAACGGCCCGGACACGCTCTTCGCCTTCGTCGAACGTGGTCTGCAGGAGGGCGAGCGTCGTTGGCGCGAGGATCGCGGATCCCAGTCCCTGGACGGCACGCCACGACAGCATCCACGCCGACGTTTGCGAGGCTCCGATGGCAACGGAGGCGACGGTGAAGATCGTCATGCCGACCACGAACATCCGACGGCGGCCGAGTATGTCCCCGGCACGTGCGCCGAGGAGAAGGAAGCCACCGAAGGTCAGCGTGTAGGCGCTCTGCACCCAGGCAAGGCCGGCGTCCGTGAAGCCGAGTTCGTTGTGGATCTTCGGCAGGCCCGTCAGGACCACCGAGATGTCGAGCACGATCATCACGTAGCTGATGAGGATGATCGCAAGGATCGCTGTCTTGTTCGATGGCGAGGTGGCTGTGTTTGCGTCAGACATTGCAGTCCCATTGACTTGCTTGCTTGGCCGTCCTCCGCGGCAAGCTGCGTTGCGATGACGGAAAGATAGCTCTTGCTCACCATGGCGATTAGGGGCAGTAATCGGGATGAAGCTATTAGGAAGCCTAATGAATGCCGCATGAAAACTTCAATGATCTGCTCGCCTTCGTGACGGTCGCCCGCGAAGAGAGTTTTACGCGGGCCGCGGTGAAGCTCGGGGTGTCGCAGTCGGCGCTTAGCCAGACCGTCCGGGGACTGGAAGAGCGGCTGGGCCTCCGCCTTCTGACACGGACGACCCGCCGCGTGTCTCCAACGGCGGCGGGCGAGCGTCTCCTCCAGACGGCTGGGCCGCGCTTCGAGGAGATACAGGCGGAGCTTGCTGCCCTCACCGAGATGCGTGACAAGCCAGCAGGAACGGTCAGGATCACGGCGGGAGAGCACGCTGCAATCTCGGTTCTCGCGCCCGCGCTCGACAAGTTCCTGCCCGACAATCCGGACGTCAATGTCGAGATCACCGTTGACTACGGCCTGACCGATATCGTTGCGGAGCGCTACGATGCGGGCGTCCGGCTCGGTGAGCAACTTGCCAAGGACATGATCGCGATCAAGATCGGACCAGAGATGCGCATGGCTGTGGTCGGCGCTCCGTCCTATTTCCGCCAGCACCCGTGGCCGGAAGTCCCCCAGGATCTCACGGCCCACAACTGCATTCAGATACGCATGCCGACGCATGGCAATATCCTGCAGTGGGAATTCGAGAAGGACGGCCATGAACTGAACGTCCGCGTCGAAGGACAAATGGTGTTCAACAACATCGCGATGCGTCTCGACGCTGTCCGGCGCGGTCTTGGCCTTGCCTACATGCCAGACGATCTGGTGGCCCAGGATCTCGCCAAGGGCACTTTGATCCGTGTTCTCGAAGACTGGTGCGCACCGTTTCCCGGATATCACCTTTACTATCCGAACCGTCGCCACGCTTCCCCCGCATTCCAGCTCGTCGTAGACGCGCTTAGGTACAGAGCTTGAGAAGGTAAAATTGATAAGGAGGGCTAATACCCTCAATCGGAAATGCATCCCTAATCATCTGAATGGTGCTCCGGTAATCTCTTGCCAGTCCAATGTTAGAAGGCAGGTACCGAACATGTTTGCCAGAGCACTATCCGCTGTCTCGCTTTCCGTGCTGCTACTCTCATCGGGGGCAGCCGGCGCCCAGGTCGCTTCGAAGCAGGAGCCGCTGACAATTCAGGAGCAAGGAAGCTTCGCCATTGGCGGCACCGTGTCGAGCACGCCTGGAACCTTCGACAACAACGCTCCCACGGCAGCAGGGCAAACCTGCATGGCGATCATGCCTATGTGTCCTATCAAATCCCGCCGAACCCCAAGCCCCTGCCGATCGTGATGCTCCACGGCGCCTTCCAGTCGGCCCGAAGCTGGGAGACGACGCCCGATGGGCGCGAAGGCTTCCAGAACATCTTCCTTCGCCGCGGTTACCCGGTCTACCTCGTCGACCAGCCGCGCCGCGGCCGCGCAGGCAACAGCACCGTCGCGACGACGATCGAGCCGACACCATACGACCAGCTTTTCTTCGATCAGTTCCGTATCGGCAAGTGGCCGAACTACTTCGGAAACGTCCAGTTCTCCCGCGACCCTGCGGCACTTGATCAGTTCTTCCGCTCCGTGACGCCCAACACCGGACCTTTCGATGCCAACGTGATCTCGGACGCCATGTCCGCGTTGTTCGACAAGACCGGTCCGGGGATCCTGTTCACCCATTCGCAGGCTGGCGGCCCCGGCTGGCTGACGGCGATCAAGAATCCGAACGTGAAGGCCATCGTCGCACTTGAGCCAGGAAGCGGTTTCATCTTCCGGGAAGGCGAGGTTCCAGCCGACATGCCGAGCGCCGCCGGTACCCTCAAGGGCGAAGCGGTGCCCGTCGCCGATTTCGAGAAGCTGACCAAGCTGCCCATCGTCATCTACTACGGTGACAATTTCCCGACCGATCCGACGGCCGAACGCGGCCAGGACAACTGGCGTGTGCGGCTCGCGATGGCGAAGCTTTGGGTCGATGCGGTGAACAAGCACGGCGGCGACGCCACGCTCATTCACTTGCCTGACTTTGGCATCAAGGGCGGCACGCACTTCCTGATGTCAGACCTCAACAACGTCGAGATCGCCGACCAGATCTCCAAGTTCCTGGCAGAAAAGAAGCTGGACTGATAGATCGAGACGCCCGTGGTTGCCGCGACGAACGACGCTCGTCGCGTCGTCCGGCGTCACGTCTGCATGCGCACGAAATTTCGAACGATACCCCGGCGAATACGTTATGAAGGCTCGAAGACCATCACGGGGCCTGCAGGACCTATCTCGCGGTATCAACATGTCCGACCAGCACCTTGAATCGATCATTATAAGACCCGCAGTACGAGCCGATGCCACAGTCCTCGGATCCTACGGCGCCGCGCTGATGTCGCTTCACAACAAGTGGGATCCAGCCCGGTTCATCCCCGCCGGGCCAACCACCCCAGACAAATACGCTTCGTGGCTCGCGAGCCAGATCGTGCGCGAGGATGTCGTCGTCCTCGTAGCGGAGGATCGGAATTCCATCATCGGTTATGCCTACGGTGCGCTCGAGGGCGCCGACTACATGGCTCTCAGAGGTCCAGCGGGAATTCTTCACGACATCTTCGTTGATCCGCAGCGGCGGAGAGAAGGTGTCGGCAGACGGTTGCTCGAACAAGCCGTCACGATGCTGGCAGAAAAAGGCGCTCCGCGGATTGTCCTGTCGACCGCTCACAAGAACAAGGGCGCTCAAGCTCTATTCGACCAAATGGGTTTCAGAGCGACGATGGTCGAAATGACGAAGGATTTCTTGTGACAGCACCTCACCGCCTTCTCGGTCATCCGGCGGAATGTCGCGAGATTTTATTCCATCACAGCTTATCAAGTCAACGTTATTAAGAAGGAGAACTAATAGGCTCTAGCGGCACAAGCCGTCTAATCGCCCGTGCTGCGAGCAGCTATATTTTATTCGACATTATCGCACACCGAACGTTAGGAGCCGGCATGACGGAAGTCATCGACAGCAGACGACGCGAGTTTCTGAGCGCGACCGCGCTGATCATCTCAGGTGCCATCATAGGAGTTCCAGCAATGACAACGAAAAAAGCTGTCGCAGCCGACTACAAGCAGAACCCGTTCACATTGGTATACGACGGCGCGATCACTAAGAACGAGCCCGGCAAAGTGAACATCCACCCTACCAACTACAAGCTCAACGGCCTCGATATCGTCGCCAATGTCTATACACCGGACAACTACGAGCCCAGCAAGAAATATCCGACGATCGTGCTTGCCCACCCTAACGGTGGCGTGAAGGAGCAGACAACTGGTCTCTATGCGCAGCGACTTGCGGAGCGCGGCTTCATCACGATAACCGCCGACGCCGCCTATCAAGGCGGAAGCGGCGGAGCGCCGCGCAGCACCGACAAGCCTCAGTATCGCATCGAGGACATCCATGGGATGGCGGATTTCATCAGCAGTTTCCCTGGTGTCGATACCGCTCGCCTAGGCCTTTTCGGCATCTGCGGCGGTGGCGGCTATTCGCTGGCCGCGGCTAAGACCGACAAACGCTTCAAGGCGATCGCAACGTTGAGCATGTTCAATTCCGGTCGCGTCCGGCGCAACGGCTTCCAGGATTCGCAGATGGACACGATCCAGAAGCGGCTTCAGCAAGCCTCGGCGGCCCGTGCACAGGAAGCCGCTGGAGGCGAAGTCCTCTACGCCGGCGACGCCAATCTGACGGACGCACAGATCGATGCGCTGCCCTTCGACCTCTATCGTCAGGGCTATCACTATTACTGGCGCACGAACGCGCATCCCGGCTCGACCTTCAAGTACACCATGAGCAGCTTGATGGATCTGATGCGCTGGGACGCAACCGATGAAATCGGCCTTATCGACGTACCGCTTCTGATGATCGCAGGCAGCGACGCGGACACCCTCTACATGGCTGAAGACGCCTTCCCCAAGGCCACGGGCACCAAGGACAAGGAACTCGTCAAAATCGACGGCGCCAAGCACATCGAGACCTATTGGGTTCCCGAGTACGTCGATGCGGCATTGGAAAAATTGACGCCGTTCTTCGGCCGCACTCTAGTTTGAGGCACCGCCATGAAGACGCGTTTTCTTCTCAATTCAGTTCTCACGATCGGCATCGTCGTGGCGGCGCTTCCTGGCGCCGTCTGTGCCCAGTCAAATAGCGAAGCTAAGGCCAACCCTGTGACATCGAGAGCGCAACAACTGATGGGCGAGACCGCTCCCAAACTGGCGGACCTGACGGACGACGTTCTCTACAAGGACATCTGGGAGCGGCCAGAACTGTCAAAACGCGATCGGAGCCTTGTGACCATCACCGCACTGATCGCTCTGAACCGTCCGGACCAACTCCGCTCGCACATCCGCCTTGGCTTGCAGAATGGGCTCACAAAGGAAGAGATCGTCGAAACCATCACCCATATGGCGTTCTATTCCGGTTGGCCAAGCGCAGTGTCGTCCGTTGCAATCGCCAAGGAGGTCTTCGCGGAATGAGCGACACTAGATCCATCGTCGCATCCGCATTGACGGCGGCTGCGATCGCATCATCATCGCCAGCGCTGGCGGGCGCGATCACGGTCACCCCGGCCGGCTCTCAACCTGCCTCGATCGGTGCCCCGGACAAGTTCGTCGGTTCAGTGAGAGTCGAAGACAGCTTCAAGGCAACGGCGCCCGCGACAATCGGCGGCGCGACCGTAATATTCGAACCAAGCGCTCGAACTGCCTGGCATAGCCATCCGCTCGGCCAAACCCTAATTGTCACGAGCGGCGTCGGCCTTGTTCAGACATGGGGTGAGCCGATCCAGACGATCCGATCGGGAGATACGGTGTGGATCCCACCGGGCGTGAAGCATTGGCATGGAGCCTCTCCCGACAACGGCATGACACACATTGCCTTTTCCGAGGCGGTCGACGGAAAGTCGGTGGATTGGATGGAGCAGGTCAGTAGTGATCAATACCCCTCTCGAGAAGCGAAAGGTCAGCCATGATGCGCCGTCGTTTTAGCAGACTGCCCGTCCTCGCCGCCTTTGCATGTACCGTCTCCCTGATCGGGTGGCAGGTTGACGCCGAGCCGACACGGGCGACGATGCCCGACATCAGCAAGCTGGTCCACTACACTACGGTCACGCGCGGCGAGGTTACAGAGCACATCATGACGACCCGCGAAGCGATCGAGGCAGTCAAAGCGGGAAAGCCGGTCCCAGACGGCACCCATTTCGCTCTGGTGGATTGCCGTGATGGAAAAGTTTACCGCTACTTCATCATGGAGAAGGGCTCCGGATGGGGTGCCGACTACGACGAGAACCGCCGCACCGGCGACTGGCAATTCCAGTGGTACAAGCCCGACGGCACGATCAACACAGCAGAGAACACGGCTCGATGCCAAGCCTGCCACAGTTCACGCGCCGACCGGGAGTTCCTTTACACCTTCAACGACATCCGACGGTTCGAGTTCGACTGAGATGACGTTGTCGATCCGCCTCTTGCTTGACTTCGTCGCTGTCGCGCTTGTCGTCCTGTGTCTCGCCTACTGGTGGCTTGGGAACTTGTCGCACGAAGCGTTTGGCACGACCCTATTCGGGCTCGTCATAGTCCATAACGTCTTTAACCGACGATGGTACGCAGGCGTGCGGAGAAACGTCTGGGACGCCGCACGGGTGTTGAACATTGTTACGATTGCCTGCCTTGCTGTGGCGATGGCAATCATGTTGATAACCAGCATTTTGATCTCCCGCGATCTGTTCCCATACTTCGCGTTGAGCGGGGCATTCGCTGTGCGCGAGATCCACATGTTTGCTGCCTACTGGTTGCTCATGATCCTGGCAGTGCACCTCGGCACGCGTTGGATGGTTGTGATGAACATCTGCCGAGGAGCCTTGCACATCGTCACGCCCAACGCCCTTCGTTCGAGCGCGCTCCGAATTGTAACCCTGGTTGTCGTCGTCTGGGGCATCCGCAGCTCCCTGGAAATGGGCTTTGGGCAAAAGCTCATGCTTACCTACACACTGGACATGTGGGACTTCAACGAGTCCACGCTGGGCTTTTTTGTGAACTACGGGTCGATCGTTGGTCTGTACGCCGCGATCACGCACTACGCCCTGGTGATGGTTCGCCGTCGTCGTAGGGCGCACGACGATCGAGATACCAGCGCATCAACCCGAACATAATCGTCCGCATCAAGGGGTTAGTCAGCAATGAACTATCTCAAGACCGCCATACTTGCGTCGCTTCCGATACTACTCGATCCCGGCGCAGCAAGAGCGGACGCCGCGCCGCTACAAATTGAACTTCGGGCCACCGAAGATCGGAGCGAATTGTCCGCCGACAGCACGATCGGTGATATCCTGCGCCACCCGGCCCTTTCCGAATTTGCTCGTATCATCCTGCCGTGGGACGATCGACACTACGACGAGGCAATCAAGCTTCACGATATAGGGGACTTGCTTCCGTACCATAGCAACGTCGACGTCCCCACTGTCGTCGCAGGACTAAACCGGATCATCAACGATCTCGCCGACGGAAGGCAGGTGCTCTACGACATCTACTCGGATGCAGAAAAATCGGCCGATCCTAGCAAGAGAAATACCGGTCTGCTCTTCTTCCGAGGCAACCCAGGTGCGCCTTTCGCACTGGTCGCGCCCGGCGGGGGCTTTGCGTACGTGGGCTCCGTCCATGAGGGATTCCCATACGCCGTGGATATCAATCGCCATGGCTACAACGCGTTCGTGCTAAAGTACCGGGTCGGTCAGGGAGGTGTGGTCGCGACACAGGATCTGGCAGCGGCGATCTCCTTTGTATTTGAGAGAAGCGCCGAGCTTGAGGTGACTACAGCCGGTTACTCGCTTTGGGGCAGCTCGGCGGGCGCACGCATGGCGGCAGCGATCGGTTCCCACGGAACTGCACGCTATGGCAGTGGCGAACTCCCCAAGCCGGCGACCGTTGTCATGGCGTATACGGCCCATTCCGACGTTGCCGAAGTAGAGCCGCCGACGTTCGTCGTCGTTGGCTCGGACGATGATATCGCGCCTCCCTCCTCGATGGAGAGACGGGTGGATGCGCTCCGGCGGCACGGCACTCCATTCCAATATCGGAAATACCCATCGATAGCTCATGGATTCGGAGCCGGCGTCGGAACGAGCGCCGAAGGCTGGATCGACGATGCCGCCAGTTTCTGGGAAGCGTCACGATGAACCGCGGAAATACATCAACATCACGGACAACGAAAGGGAAGCAGATGACAGAGAAGTCGGGAACTCTCAACCGTCGAGGGCTATTGCTCGCAGCCGGCGGCCTCGCAGCGGCATCACAGGTCGGCACCGCGTTGGCTCAATCATCGGCTACAACCGCATCGCCCGTTGCGACGCCGGCGGCAGCGATTGGCCGACGCAAACTCGGTTCGCTGGAGGTATCGAGCATAGGACTCGGGGTTCAGAACATGAGCCGCACTTATCAACAGACGATCCCAACCCGCGCGGAGATGCATAACATCATCCGCACTGCTTTTGACCAGGGCCTGACATTCTACGATGCGGCCGAAGCCTACGGTCCGCTCGAGGTCGAACGAATTCTTGGTGAAGGCGTCGAACCGTTCCGCAATCAGGTCGTGATCGCCACCAAGTTTGGCTGGAATATTGACCCGGAGACCGGTGAGCGCAAACCCGGATTGAATAGCCGCCCAGATCACATCAAAGTAGCCGTCGATGCCATGCTGAAGCGACTTCGAACAGACCGCATCGATCTTCTGTACCAACATCGCGTCGATCCTCAGGTTCCGATCGAAGATGTCGCCGGTGCGGTGAAAGACCTTATGGACCAAGGGAAGGTATTGCACTGGGGCCTTTCGGAAATGGGCCTGAATACCATGCGTCGCGCGCATGCGGCCGTTCCTCTGACGGCGGTACAGTGCGAATACTCAATGCTATGGCGTGGCCCGGAAAAGAAAGCGATTCCCGTCTGCGAAGAACTTGGCGTCGGGTTCGTGCCGTGGAGCCCGTTGGGCGTTGGATTCCTCAATGGTGCAATCGACGCCCGGACTACATTCGCTAGTGGTGACATCCGTGGCGTCGAAGGACGCTTCGCGCCGGACAACCTGCCAAACAATCTGGCGCTCGTCGAACTTCTCAAGACGTGGGCAGAACGCAAGCAAGCGAGACTTGGTCAGGTCGCCTTGGCATGGTTGCTCGCTCAAAAACCTTGGATTGTACCAATCCCCGGCACCACGCAGATGGCCCACATGCTCGAGAACATTGGAGCCCCAAGTATTTCTTTCTCGGCAACGGAGATCGCCGAACTGAATTCAGCGGTAACCGCCATTGAAATCAAGGGGGCAAGACTCCCAGATGTCGTTCAAGCGTTTTCGGACGTCGAAGCACCCGCTAAGTCGTAACCGACGACCAGGAGGCTCGCGGCGACCCGACCGCGAGCTCCTTCCCGACGACGCCTTGGCGTGCACGACATAGGTTTGAGGTCCTCCTTTCCCGTAGTACGTTAGCAAACTAGGGCTGATCCTCTTATCGCCTCGGAGACAGACTTGGAGATTGCAACCTCAAATCTGGACGGGCCTATCGACAGTGCCCTCGCCTCGGCCGAACGGAGAGGATTCAAGCTTGCCGTGTACGGTCGAACGGCGGCCGCGATGATGATGGCGGGGGCTGCACTCTGGGGTTACTACTTTCCGAACAATCTTTGGATCGCTGGCTTGTTCGTCGTATTTGCCGCCATCGGCCTCGCCCCACTGGCGGCGGTGGGCACCAAAAGTGAGATACCAGCTCGCTTCGCGTTCTTCGCAATGGATGCAGTGATCATCTCTATCGTGATATCGTTCGCGCCACTGAGCAGCGGTGACAATGTCCCGCAGAACTTGGTCTTCCTGACGAGCAGGGTTCACTTCTACTATATCGTGATAATCGCCTCGGTGCTGACCTTGTCACCGCGTCTTGTGATATGGACAGGCGCCTGGTCAGTTGCCGGCCTCGTAGCGTCGATCGCCTGGATAATTTCCAACATCCCGGACTTTCTGAGCTATGAAGACCTTCCTGTTGCCCCCAACAGGGATGCCTTCTATTCTATTGTCCTCAGCCCTAGGTTCCTAGGCATAGCCTCCCGGCTACAAGAGATTCTCATAATCGGCGCGGTCACCGGAATCGCAGCGCTGGCGGTTCATCGAGCAAGGCATGTCGCAGCAGCGAGAGCTGTCGCGGAGAGCGGCCGCCGAAGCATGCAGCGGATTTTCGGAAAGTATGTTCCCTCCCATGTTGTCCAGGAACTCGCGTTGAACGAGGGCTATCTGCGACCACAGATGCGCGACGCCACCCTGCTGTTCGTCGACGTGAAAGGCTTTACCTCGATTGCAGAAAGACTACCTCCGGAGGCGCTAATTTCCGTCTTGAATGAGCTGTTTTCGGCCACGGGGGCGGTGATCGCCAGAAATGGCGGCTTGGTTGTAAACTATATGGGAGATGCCTTCGTCGCGTCCTTCAACGCGCCACTTCCTGTCGAGAACCATGCGGAGCGGGCAATTCTCTCGGCACGTGATATCCTCACACTCGCGGATGAGCGAGAATTCGGCGGCCATAAACTCGGCCTGCGCATCGGCGTCGCAAGCGGGCCAGTTGCCGCTGGTACGGTGGGGAGCGACGAGAGGCTATCCTATACTCTCTACGGCGACACCGTGAACATCGCGCAGAGGCTCGAAGCGCTGAACAAAGAGTACGGTACAAGCTGTCTTCTGAGCGGCGAAACAGCAGCCGCAGCCGGCAACGCTGCCAGGCTCAAATACTTCGGGTCGACTTGTGTCCGGAACAGACACAAGGAGATTGATCTGTACGTGCTGACAGATTGATCCAATTTCCGCGTTAAGTATTCACCTTCTTCCGGAACATCGTTTTTATGCAATTCAAATTCCTTACAACGCCAGCCGAGAACGGTACAGCACCACGGTCGCGGCAGCTATATTTAGCCCTTCCTCATTGAGCACCTGACGGCACAAGCACGGCGATGCATCGTTGGCGCGTATGGGCAATCTCTACGCCAACATCGCACAGCTCTCGCGGGATGAGGACATTGCATCGGCATTCGAAATGATCGAGCATCCAGCCGCTCGGCAACTTGACGCGCCATATGGCATTTCCGTTGGTGACGACCCGATCTTCGTCCTTCTGGATACGCCAAGCTCGATCGACGCAATACGCGAGATCGCCCGTCCGACCGCCGGCTGGAAGAATGGCAGAATGAGTTTCGACAACGGCCGGCCTAGAATTCACAAAACGCTGTAAAGCTGTTGAGGGAAACAGCCAGCGGAAACTCCGGCAAAGCCCCAGAAGGCTCTGAATCGTTGTTAGGGAAATCGCCCTCCAAAAGAGGCCGACCGCCGACGTCGCAATGACGAAGAAATCAAGAATTTGCAGTTCTTAAAGGGACGCGAACCATCGATCCGCGAAGGTAATGCAATTATATAGCGTACACGCCGATGTTCTGGGTCTCGCCTCGAACGAAGAAAACTCTCGCTTTTCGTTACGGCCAACCGAGCTCACTTTTTGATTTTGCTGGCAGTCGGCTTTAGGCTACCGATCGCCTCCTAACAGAAAGCGATCGGTGATCGTCGGGACCTTCTCTCAGCCACACCATTTCTGCACGGCAAGCGCAATGGCCTTTGTGCAGTCGATCAAATCACGCACGGAGACCCGCTCGTTAGGCTGATGCGCTTGCGCAGGATCGCCCGGACCGAAATTGACGGTCGGCGTGTTGCCGAGTCCGGTCGGCAGGCCGATATCGCTATGAGCGCCGAATCCCGACAATGCCGGCGACAGGCCGGCCGTCTCCGCTGCCTGCTGGAAGACGGACACGAAGGGACTATCTGCCGGGATTTCGGCGCAATCGGCGTCGAGAATCCACTGGACGCGGGCAGGATGCTCTCGCAGATAGGGATCTGCCTGGCAGACGTTTCGAACGTGCTCTTCGATCTCGCGCTTAACATTACCGCCGAGCGCAAACTCGTCCTTTTCGCTCGGCAGATATTGCGCGTCGATGATGATTTCAGCACGGCCGGCCATCGAGGACGGATGCTCCCCGGCGGTCATCTGGGTAACGATGATCTGGTTCGGCAGGTCCATCAGCGGATGGTTCTTCTGCGGATCGAACATCCAGCGCCGGTTGAGGATATCGATACCATCAAGCATCTGGCGGCAGAGTTGCACCGCATCGACCGGGCCGCTCGTATACCAAGAGTTCGGCGTCAGCTCCGCGTGGCCGCCGATCCCATCGATGATGATCCTGCCCCAGAGGATGCCGTGGCAGAGTGGTGCGATGCGGTTCGCGGTCGGCTCCGTCATGATGCCGGCATCAGCCTTGAAGCCGCGGTCGACCATGGCGAGCGAGCCCATGCCGCCGATCTCCTCGTCGACAACGGTGGTGAAAACGACATCGCCCTTCAGTTCGACGCCCATCTCCTTGAGGATTTCGACCGCCATCAGCATGCAGGCGACGCCACCCTTCATGTCGACCGTGCCGCGGCCATGCAGAAAACCGTCCTTCAGCACCGGCACGAATGGGTCGGTCGTCCAGTGCTCGACCGCTCCCGGCGGAACCACGTCGATATGGCCGGTCAGCATGATCGAGCGGCCCTCGCCGGTGCCCTTCAGCGTGCCGCCGAGATTAGGGCGCCCCTCGAAGGTGCGGCCCTTGTTGGCGCCAGGGCGACCCTCGTACTTGGCATAAAGTGCTGGACCATCCGGATCCCAGAGGTCGGTGGTGAAGCCGAGTGCTTCCAGCCGCTTCTGCAGATAGAGCTGGCAGTCACGCTCGCCGGGGCCGGCTTCCTTCGGGTTCGACTTGACGATTGACGGGAAGGACACGAGGTCGCTCAACGTCCCTACGATCCGGTCCTGCGCCGCCTCGACGCGTTCGGCAATCTGTTCTTCTAAGGATGGCATGCTTAACTCCAGCGTTTTGAAAGGCGTTCGATGAGGAGGACGGCGATCAGCAGTGCACCGACGATGCCGACCTGCCATACGGTGTTGACGTTGAGTTGCAGAAGCCCGGTCTTCAACGTGACGAGCAGGATCACGGCGGCGATGACGCCGCCCACCCCACCGACGCCGCCCGTGATGGCGACACCGCCGAGCATGACAGCCGTCAACGATTCAAGCTCCAGGTTCTGCCCGATATTGGGCCTGCCGCTTCCGAGCCAGGCAAGAGACACTAGCCCCGCCACACCGGCAAGAAGGCCGCTCAGGCCGTAGACAAGAAGCCGGGCGCGATCGACCGGAATACCGACCAGCCGCGCCGAGCGCTCGTTGAAACCCATAGCGAACAGCCACCGCCCCCAGGCGCTGCAGAGAAGCAGCACGGCGGCAACGGCGAAGACCGGCACGACAAGGGTCACGAAGGGCATCGGCAGGGAAAGCACCGCGCCACGGCCCCACGGTAGCAGCCAACCCGGCACGCCGGACTGCGCCGCACCACCGGTCAATGCCAGCGCAAGGCCGGAATAGATGAAGAGCGTGCCGAGTGTCGCGATCAACGGCAGGATCTTCAACCGGGTCACCAGCAGGCCATTGAAGAGCCCCAGCAGCAGCCCGGCAAAGACACAGGCGAGCGGCAGCAGGCTCGGCTGCAGGCCGGCCTTGACGGCGAGCATGGCGAGCACCACCGACAGCGACATGGTGCCGCCGACCGACAGATCGATACCGGCGCCGCCGGCCAGGATGACGAGGCACTGCCCGAGCGAGACCAGCGCCAGAATCGTCGAGAATTGCAGCACGGTCGTGACCGTCGACGCACTGAACATGGTCGGTCGAAGGGCCGCGAAGAGCAGGATGACGACAATCCACAACAGGGCGAGCAGCACGAGGATGCGGTTGGAGCCCAAGAGCTTTAGAAGGTTTCTCATCACGACATCCACTTCGCCTTGAATTCACCGATGCGCGAGGCCGGCATCTCGAACGCGAGCACGCCGATCAGAAGCACGCCCGTGACAACTGGCTGCCAGAGCGACGGTACGCCGATCAGAAGCAGGCCGTTCTGCAGGATGCGGAGCAGGATGACGCCGAGCGCCGTGCCGAGAAGGCTGCAGCGGCCGCCCATGATGCTGGTGCCGCCAAGGACCACTGCGGCGATGGCATCGAGCGCCAGCGTGCTGCCGATCGCCATTTCTACGTTGCGATAATTCGCCACGTAGAAGCTCGCGGCCAATCCGGTCAGCGTACCGCTGATGACGAAGGTCGCGATCCTGACCTTGGCCACCGGCACGCCCGAAAGCCGCGCCTTCTCCTCAGCATTGCCGATCGACAGCAGATGCGGTCCGTAGGGCGTGTGGCGAAGCGCGAGCCAGACGACGAGATAGGCGAGCGCGATGACGATAACCGATAGCGGCAGGCCGAAAATGGTGCTGGACAGGAGTTGAGTCAGCCCGACGGGCAGGCCCGAAAGCCATTGCCCGCCAAGCAGCGCGAAGATCCCCATGCGATAGACGCCGAGGAGACCGAGCGTGCCGACGATCGCCGGCACCCGGCCAAGAACGACGACGAGCGCCGTCACCAGACCGAGAACCGCACCGGCCGCCGGGCCGATCAAAAGGCCAAGCACCGGTGCCACCGACGCCAGCAGGCCATGGGCGACGGCGATGGCGGCAAGCCCCATGAGGATGCCGATCGAAACGTCGATGCTGCCCATCGCCAGCAGCAGGGTCATGCCGAGACCGGCCAGAATCAACTCCGTGCTGTTGCGGGCGATGGTCGCCGCATTGCCTGCCGTCGCGAAATATGGTGACGCGACAGAAAATACGATCGAAGCGAGAATGGCGGCGCCAAGCAGCGCCCATTCACGTCCGCCAATGGCGAGAAGACGTGGACTTGACTGTCGCATCACGGATTTTACCTGGCCTTAGAAGTCGAACTTGTCGACGTTTTCGGCGGTAAAGGCGGCCGGAGGGCCGAGCAGCAGGATGCCGCTGTCGGCATTGTAGGTGACCGGCGAGGTGAAGCCCGGAACGGTGTTTTCAGCCGCGAAAGGCTTGCCGTCGATCAGCTGCTTTCCGGCCCAGACCGTCAGGTAGCCAAGCTGTGCCGGATCCCACAGGACCGAGAAGCCGAAGGAGCCGCTCTTGATATAGGCGCGGGCCGTGTTCGGGCTGCAATAGCCGGTACCGATGACGGAGCCGATCTTGCCTGCCGTCTCGATCGCCTGGGCCACACCCGGGCAAGTCGAGGAGGCAACCGCGATGATGCCCTTGATATCGGGGTTCGCGGTCATCAGGTCGCCTGATATCTGCGCGGCGCGCTGGGCGGTGCCGCCAGCGAACTGCGGTTCGAGCAACGTCAGCTTTGGATACTTTTCCTTCGCCCGCTTCTGCATGAAGTCGATCCAGGCGTTGAGGTTGGACGCCGTCGCCTCGCCCGAAACGATCCCGATCTTGGCGTCCTCGCCGACGCGCTTGACCATTTCGTCAATGATCGAATTGCCGAGGCCTTCGTCGGTCGCCTGCGCGACATAGACAGCGCGGCCGCTGTCGGGGGCATCGCTGTCGCTGGTGAAGAGCTTAACGCCCTTCGCCTTGGCGGCTTCGACGACCGGGGCAATGGCGGAAGCGTCGAGCACGCTGACGGAGACGGCGCTGACGCCTTGGTCGATAAGGTTCTGGACGATCTGCAGCTGGTCGACCGGATTGGTATCGACCGGGCCCGAATAGATGAAATCGACGCCGAGTTCTTGCGCCGCGCGCTTGCCACCGGCTTCCATGGCGTTGAAATAGGGAATGCCGATCAGCTGCGGCACAAAGGCCACCTTCGGCTTGTCCTGCGCAAAAGCGGAGGAAGCAAGCGCGAGCGTCAGTGCGGATACGGCGAGAACTGTTTTGAACTTCGGAAACATGGGATCCTCTCTGGAACGGTTTGACGCGCTTTATTGGTTGTTTTGTTCAAGCGCCCGCACGTCGGGATGAGCGCCTGTGATGAGGGAGACGATTTCTTCGGGGTTGGTCTCTTCCTTCCGCCGCTCGGCGACCTTTCGGCCGCGGCGGAAGACGACCATGCGGTCGGCGACCTCGAAGACATCGGCAATGTTGTGGCTGATCAACACGACCGCGCAGCCGCGTTCTGCAAGCTTGCGGGTGAGCTGCAGCACCTTGCGGGTCTCGGCAACGGCAAGTGCGGCCGTCGGTTCGTCCATGATGACGAGCTTGGCGTTGAGGTTGAGCGCCCGGCAGATCGCAACGGCCTGGCGCTGCCCGCCCGAGAGACTGCCGACAGGCGCCTGCGGGTCGGAGATGTGGGCGTCCAGCTCGTGCAGCAGGCCATCGACCCGCTCGCGCATCGCCTTGCGCCGCAGGAACGGAACCCCGAGAACCGAGCGCTTGAGCTCTCGCCCTAGAAAGACGTTTTCCGAGATCGACAGGTTTTCCGACAGCGCGAGCTCCTGGAAAATCGTCGCGATGCCGGAGCTTGCCGCGTCCTTGGGCGAGGAGAAATGGACGGGCTCGCCTTCGACCAGCAAGTCGCCATCGCTCTGCGGATGAGCGCCGGCCAGGATCTTGATGAAGGTGGACTTGCCAGCTCCGTTGTCGCCGAGCAGGGCCAGAACCTCGCCGCCGTTGATCTCGAGATCAACGCCCCTTAGCGCGGTGAGCGCGCCGAAGCGTTTGGTGATCCCGGTCGCGCGCAGAAATGGAACATTCATGGTGCTTGTCCTTCGCGGCTGATCACTTGGCCTGGCTCGCCCAGCGCAAGATGTTCTTCCAGATCGTCGCGTAGCCGGGCCAGGCAACGAACTCGTTCGGAACCCAGTGCGGACCGATATCCGACGTCCAGGCGACGGTGCGACCCTTGCCATAGCTACCGGTGACGAGAAGCGGATGACCGCCTTCTTCCTCGGGCAGAGTGGCCAGAACCTCGATGCCATTGCCGTCCTTGACGACAACCTCGTTGGCGCCAAGGAGCAGCGGCCATTCGCCTTCGACGCCTTCGAGGATCGGATGGGTTGCAACGCCGGCGACGACGGCCTTGAAGCCCTCAGGTATCTCCAGACGGTCGTCGTAGGGCAAGCAGGTGACGGGCAGCGCTTCCTCGACCGGCGTGCGGCGCCAGCGCGCCTTGCCATCAATGCCCTGGAAGGAGAAGTAGCCGCCAGCCATGACGAGGCCGCCACCGGCCTTCGTCCATTCGCGGATGAGCTTCAGCCGATTGGGAACGGGCTTGCCGTGCAGCCATACGGCCGGCGGCAGGAGCAGCGAGTTGGCGCCGATATCGGACAGGAGGATAACCTGGTATTCCGACAGCCCCTCCAGCGTGAAGGGGAATTTCTCGACGCAATCATGCGCCGTCAGGTAGGTAATCTCGAACTCGTCGCCCTGAAGGGCGGCGACCAGCGGTTCGGCGCCCAGATGGAAGGTCACGCTGCCGAACTGGTCGAACCCCTTGTAATGGGTCGCCGAGCTGACCCAGCTCTCCCCAACCAGCAAAACCTTCGTTACCATGTCCATCTCCTTGTCTTTTCAGTCATGTCGTTTCGAAAATTATCCAGCCTTGGCCTCTACGGCCGACAGCAGTGCCTCGAGTTCCCCGGCGCTCGCCGTACGACCCTGCGCGCCTTCGGCCGTCGTCGTCAGGCTGGCGCCGACGGCGGCGTGGCGCGCGGCATCGACCAGCGGCCGTCCGTGCAGCCAGAGGCTGAGGAAAATTCCGGCGAAAGCATCGCCCGCGCCGGTCGCATCGATCCGGCTCACCGGCAGCGCCGGCACCTCAATTGGCGGGCCACCGATCTTGCGGAAAACCACGGCGCCGAATTCGCCGAGGGTCAACACGACGTCGCCGCGCCGCTTTACCCGAGCGATGGTGCGCGCTGCTTCCTCGATCATCGAAGCAAGCGGCGTGCGGATGGCGTAGATCTCGCGCAGCGTATCGTCATTGATGAAGGTCAGGTCGACCTGGCCGATCATGTGCTCGAAGGCCTCCGGATTGCGCGACCCCTCCGGCAAGCCGGCAGTGTGAAGGCTGACATTCCAGCCTGCCTCGTGGAACCGGGCGATAGACGGCATCATGCGTTCGTAGTGGAAGCCCTCGATATGGACGCAGGAGCGAACCCGGCCGGGGGTAATATCCATGTTGGCGGTAAGATCGATCTCGCTGAGCTCGAAGGTCTCGTGAATGATCGTGCGGCTGCCATTGGCCTCGATGATGACCATGGCGCGCGGCAGGCGGTTCTTGCCCGGCCGACGGATTGGCAGCACGTTGACGCCATGCGCCATCAGTTCGGCCATCGCCCACTCGCTGTCGGCATCGTCGCCAACGGCCGTCGCAAGATCGACCTGAAGCCCGTAAGGCGTGCCGACGGCCGCGGCAGCGACGGCAAGGTTGGCAGCCGGGCCGCCGAGCGCCTTGTCGATATGGCTTGCGGCGACGCGGTCGTCACGGTGCGGCAGGACCTGCACGCGGCAGAGATAATCGACGCAGATATGGCCGACGACGAGCAGGCGAGGATTGCCCTCCGCCGCCTTGACCTTGCGCGCCGACATCATCGGCAGCGACCGCGCAAACACGCTTGGGCGATAGGCAAGCTTCTGAATAGTTGCCTGAATTTTGTCGGCGGTCTCCGCTTTGACCGGCACCGTCCCGTTGAGGAAATTGGACACGGTGCCGACCGAAACTCCGGCGGAGCGCGCAACATCCGTAATAGTGGGACGGCCTTTTTTCATTGTTTTCCTGCCAATTGAAGCGCTTCAAGCGTATGGGCGAGTTTGGCGATCGTCAAAGAAACGATATTCCAATATCTATCGAAAGCCCTGCCTAAATACCGGCAATTGGACGAATAATTGGAAATATTCCCTTCGAATTGTCCGAATTGAAAATATTTCAATCCAGATTTACGGCTGTCCGCTTTCGCTCTCGCCGGCAATCTCAAGCGTCGCCTGTGCCAGCACTTCGCAGCCGATGCCGGCATGCGCGGGCTCGACATATTCGGCTTCGTTATGACTGAGCCCATCGCGGCACGGAACGAAAATCATAGCGGCCGGTGCGACGCGATTGACGAACAACGCGTCATGGAAAGCCCCTGACAGCATCGCCGCGCTTTTGACCTTGCGCGCGGCGGCGGCCCGCTCGATCGCCTGCTGCAGCGCATCTGAAAAAATACAGGGTGCCATATCGAAGGATCGCGTGATTTCGGCGTTGCAGCGCTGCCGCCTCGCCTCCTCGGTGATGCACGAGGTCACAAGCCATTCGATATCATCCAGCCGCGATTGTTCTGGATGGCGCATGTCGATTGTGCAGCGGGCCCGATCCGGGATCGCGTTGACCGAACCCGGTCCGGCCGAAATGCGTCCGACTGTGAATCTTGCGTCCGGATCATCAGGCATCACCGTCTCGTATAGGCTCGACAAGGCGTCAGTCAGCGCCCGCAGCGGGTCACGGCGATAGGACAATCCCGTCGTACCGGCATGCGCCGTCTGGCCCGTGACCGCCACATCCAGCCAACGCGTGCCCTGAATGCCCTTGACCACGCCGATCGGAATTTCGTTTGCCTCGAGCGAAGGCCCCTGCTCGATATGGACTTCGATATAGGCGTGAACCGAAAAACCGAGCGGACGCATCTCGGCCTCCGGCAAGCTCGCGATCGTCAACGCCAACTCCTCGGCAAAACTGGCGCCATCGGTGGCGACCTTGCCCTGCCAGGCGGCGGGGATCTCGCCGGCAGAAAAGGCCATGGAGCCCATGCAACCCGGCGCGAAGCGGCACCCCTCCTCGTTGGTCCATGAGACCACAACAACGGGGCGTTCCGTCTCGATGCCGGCATCTTCCAGGCTCTCCAGCACTTCGAAGGCGGACAGCGTCCCCAACGCGCCGTCGAACCGGCCGCCGGCCGGCTGGCTGTCGAGGTGACTGCCGATGACAACAGGCGCCGCCGTGTCGTCCCGGCCTTTGCGCCGAATGAAAAGGTTTGCCATCGGGTCCTGGAAAACGAGGAACCCCCTCGCCTGCGCAAGCTCGCCCAGAAGCCGCCGCGCGCGACGGTCGCCTTCCGTCAACGCTTGCCGATTGACGCCGCCATTAGCCGTTCCGCCGATGGCGGCAAAAGCTGCGAGCCGGGCATTGAGACGATCGCCGTCGATATCGAGCATGGGATGGATTACCTCAGAGATAGGGAGCGTCGTGGAAGGCGATTTCCAGTGCCTGCGCGCGGCCGAAGATGGCACTGAGGCGAGACCGCTTCACCGTGCTCATGCCCTCGCCGGCCATATCGAGCTCCGCCTTCAGCCACAGCGCTTGGGCGGCGAAGTCTTCGTGCGCGTGCAGGTCCACCCACGCCTTGAGCAGCGGATCGCTCATCGTGCAACGGGCAGCCTCCTTCGACCACGTCCAGTACATCCACTCGGCGGCGAACATCGCCGCGACGGTATCAAGGTAGCCGCCATCGCGGCAGATCGTCAGCATACCGTCGCGGAACGCCGCCACTTCGGGCATCGCCGTGTTATAGGCCGCAGGATCGATGCCGCGCTCGGCAAAGGTCTTTTCGAAATAGGCGATCTGTTGGTTGGCCAGCGCATCCAGAACGCCGATCAGCCACCGCTTCTGGACGATCGTCTCTGCCTTGGCGGCGGCAAAGGCGAAGATCGAAATTGCGGTATCCACGAAGGCGCCCTCGAACACGAGGTAGCGCTCGAAAACCTCCTTCGAAAGTCGGTTGGCCTTGATGTCCTCTACGAAGCGATGGTTGACCATCGCATCTAGGACGGCGGCATTTTCACGCAGGATTTGCTCGGAGAGGGTCTCGCTCATATCAGGCCTCCAGACCCGGACGCGCCGCTTCGACGAAGGCTTTGACGCGGGCGAGTTCCACTGGATTCCACCAGACGCCGCCTTCCTTCAGCGATGAGGCGACGATGACGCCGTTGGTGCGCTTCAGGATTTCGACGATGTTGTCCTTGGTAACGCCGGAACCGACGAGCAGCGGCAGGTGGGTCGCCGCACCGATGGTATCGATCTCTTCCACGGTCGCAGAATTGCCGGTGCGCTGGCCGGTGGCAATCACCACGTCGGCGTCGAAGAAGGCGAGATCGCGGGTCAGTTCCTCGATCGTCCGGTCGGCGGTGATCGCATGCGCGCCATGCTTCACATGGCTGTCTGCGAAGACCTTGATGTGCTCGGCACGCAGGGCCGAACGATAGCGCATCGCCTCGGCCGCACGGCCTTCCATGAAGCCTTCGTTGGCGACATAGGCGTTGGCCCACTGGTTGACGCGAATGAACTTGGCGCCGCCAGCCATGGCGATGGCAAACGCCGGAATCGGCGCGTTGGCAAGCACGTTGATGCCCATCGGAATGCCCGTGGCGCGACCGATCCGGTCGGTGACAACAGACATGAAGGCGGATGTCTCGGGGCCGATATCGTCGGGCTTGGAGAAGGGAATATCGCCATGGTTCTCAATGATCAGACCGTGCAGCCCGCCTTCAACCAGCGCCTCCGCATCGCGCATCGCCACGTCGTAGATCGCGTCGACACTCGTGCCTCGATAGCGAGGGGCGCCGGGAAAGGGCGAGCAATGGATCATCCCGATCAGTGCCTTGTCAGTGCCGAATATTTCCCTTATGGCGCTTGAATTATTATCCGAAATCGTCTGCATTTTCATTTCCTTTCGAAGGCCAGCCATGCCTGCCAATGTTCGTGCTCATGTCATCGGTAACGTCGCTGTCGACGAAACCATATCCGTGTCAACAATGCCGGAAGCCGGAGCTTCGATCCTCGGCCGCGAAGAAACGCGCGACCTTGGCGGCAAGGGTGCGAACCAGGCGGTGGTCATGGCGCGCACCGGCCTCCCCACCACCCTCGTCGCGGCCGTGGGCGAGGATTTCCGCGCCCAGACCATTCGCAATCAAATGGCGCCGGAACCGGTTGAGGCCAAGCTGATCGCGCTTGCCGGACGTTCCAGCGACTTCTCCATCATTTTCACCACGCCCGATGGCGAAAACGCCATCGTCACCACCACCGATTCAGCCGGCTCGCTGACGCCGGAAGAAGCCATCGCCGCGCTCGACACCGCCGCTGCCGGCGACCTCATGGTCCTGCAGGGCAATCTGAACGCGGCAACCACGCTCGGCCTGCTTCAGGAAGCCCGCCGCCGTGGCCTCGTCACAGCCTTTAACCCCTCGCCTCTAAGGCCCTATTTCGGCGACTTCTGGCCGCTGGTCGACATCGCCTTCCTGAACCGAGGCGAGGCGGAAAGCCTCACCGGTTCGTCCGACACAGCAGCGACCGAAAAGCTGCTGCAGTCAGGGGTCCGCCACGTTGTTCTGACGCTTGGCAGCGACGGAGCGCTGCTGGCAAGCCGTTCGGCGGCGATTGCCACCATCCCGGCCATAGCCACCAGGGCGATCGACACCACAGGCGCCGGCGACACTTTCATGGCCGTGGCGCTGGCGTCAGCCGCTTTGCGCGGCGTCAAACTCGACACCCGCGCCATCGGCCATGCCGCATCCGCCTCCGCTCTGACCGTCAGCCGCCGCGGCACCCGTTCGGCTTTCCCGACCAGCGAGGAACTTCGGGCGATCCTGGCGCGCTGAAGCGCGCCGGATGCCATCGACGCCTCAGCGATTGTCGCTCAGCCAGCCGAGAATGTTCTTCCAAAGACGGCCGTAGCCTTCCCATTCGCAGAAAGCGGGCGATAGCCAGTGCGGCCCGATATCGGACGTCCAGGCCGCGCTTCGTCCCCTACCGAACGTACCCGTGACGAGCAGCGGATGGCCACCCTGATCATCCGGCAGGCGGGCGATCACTTCGACATCGGGACGATCGCGCACCTCTACCTCGTTGACACCGAGCAGCACCGGCCATTCACCGTCCATGCCGGCAACCGTCGGATGGTTCGCCTTAATGATGACGGCTCCGGTGCCCTCTGGAATCTCGACGCGGTCGTCATAAGGCAAGCAAGTGACGGGCAGTACATCCTCGACGGCCGTGCGGCGCCAGCGCGCCTTGCCGTCGATGCCCTGGAACGAGAAATAGCCACCGACCATCAACAGGCCGCCGCCTTTTTCGACCCAGGCCTTAATCAGCTTCAGTCGGTTCGGCACGGTCTTGGAATGCAGCCATACGGCGGGCGGTAACAACAGCGAATTGGCACCGATATCCGACAGGATGATCACGTCGTATGTGTCGAGCCCCTCCATATCGAAGGGAAATTTCTCGACAGCCTCGTGGGCCGGCATGTAGGTCAGCTGGTACTCGCTGCCTTCGAGCGCTTTCACCAGCGGCTCGGCGCCGAGATGGAAGGTGACGCTGCCGAACTGGTCGAAGCCTTTGTAGTGGGTGGCGGAGCTGACCCAGCTCTCGCCGACGAGGAGGACTTTCTTGGTCATGGTCTTTCCATTTCTATAGTCATTTGGCGATCAGGCCTTGGCCTCGAATACCGATCTCGGATTGTCGCGCATGAGAATGTCGAGCTGTTGATCCGTCAGCCCGTGACGCTTCAGCCGTGGCAGAAAATGCTTGAGTATGTAGGCATATCCATTGCCGCCATAGCGCGTCAGCATCATCTTCAGGAAGACGTCGTGGGAGAGCAGGATGCGGTCGATGTGCCCCTGCTCCACCAGCTTGACGATGGCACGCGCCGCTTCCTCGTCGCTCGGGCACTGGACCTGCTGATCGGCGTAGAAGAAATCCATGCCGATCATGTCATATTCCAGGAAAGCGCCGCGCGAGGCGAGTTCGCCCTGATAGGCGATATCGTCGTGCGACGGGTTCATGTGGCAGAGCACGGTATGGCGAAGCTCCGCCCCCTCCTCAGCGGCGATGTCGAGCACCTTGTGCCCGAGCCTGAACCACCCCGGCAGATGCACCATCAGCGGAAGGCCGGTGCGCGCCTGCGCCCGGGCCGCTGCGCGCAACGACTTCTCCTCCTGATCCGTGAAATCCGAGGATACGCCGATCTCACCGATCAATCCGACCTTGATATCAGTCCCATCGACACCGACAGTCGCTTCCTGAACGATCTCGTCGGCGATTTGGTCGATCGTCATTCCGGCGACCTTGGCCGGATGCGACGACCCCAGATAATAGCCGGCCCCCATGATGATGTTGAGGCCCGAACGCTGCGATATGCGCTTTAGCGCTAGGGGATCGCGGCCGATACCCTGGCAGGTCGGCTCGACGACCGTATGGCCTCCGTGTGATGCAAAGTCCTTAAGCTCGATGACGGCCAACGGCTCATCATCCAGTGTGATATTGTGTTTATTGACGAAGGGATCCTGATGCAGTTCGCTGAGGATCTCCATGCAGACGAAGCTGTCGGCAAGATACTGGCGCTCCGGCGTTTTCGGCGCGTGCCACCAGCAGCGGCAGTCGTTAAGGATATGCTCGTGCATCAGCGTGATGCCGAGAGAGGAAGCGGGAATAGCTCCCGCCACCGTCATCACCTTGCCCGAGCGTACATGGGCTTGCGAGAGTTCGCTCATATCGCCCTCACTTCTTCTTTCCGCCGAAGCGGAAGTTGGTGGTGAAGATCTTGGTGTTGAGCCAGATTGCCACAAGGATGATCGCGCCCGTCACGATCTGTGTGAAGAAGGGCGAGATGTGCAGCAGGATCAACCCGTTGCCGATGACGGCGATGGTCAGTGTTCCAAGAACGGTTCCGAGAATGCTGCCGCGGCCGCCCATCAGTGACGTGCCGCCGAGCACCACGGCCGCGATGACCTGCAGTTCAAAGCCGACGGCTGCGTTCGACGAGCCGGAGCCCAGGCGGGCGGCAATCAGAAGACCAGCCAATGCGCAGGCAATGCCCGACACCATGTAGACCGAGGCCACGATCCATTTCGCCGGCATGCCGACACGGCGGGCGGCCTCGAGATTGGAGCCGACGGCCACGACCTGCCGGCCGTACTTCGTGTAGGCGATGACAACGTAGCCGATCACGGCCACCAGCACGGCGATCAGCGCCGGCACCGGAAGTCCGAGGAATTCTCCCCGGCCGAGCCAGAAGAAGCCGGGCGCATCCTTGATGGGGATAGAATAACCCTGCGTCAGCCACAGCGCGAAACCACGCAGAATGGAGAGGCCCGCGAGCGTGACGATGAAGGCCGGGATGCGCTGATAGGCCACGAACCAGCCTTGGGCAATGCCCATCAGCGCGCCGAAGGCGATCATGCTGATCACGACTGTCGGCCATGGATAGCCCATGGCCATGATGATCGCGGCTACCGCATTGACCAGCGCCACCTGCGAACCGACCGAAAGGTCGATTCCGCCGGTGATGATGACGAGCGTCATCGCCACCGCAACGACCAAGATGGGAGCCGCCTGGCGCACGACGTTTAGGATATTGCCGAGCGTCAAGAACGTGTCGGTGGTGGCGGAGAAGAACACGAGGCAGGCGAGGAAGAACGCAGTGATGGACAACACCTGCGCGTGCTCGGAAAGGAAGTCTGCGACCGGCGATCCGGCGGAACGTTCGGTATAGGCGCTCAATGCTTCTGCCCTCCGACGATAAGCTGCACGAGGTCTTGCAGGTCGGTCTTGGCAATATCGCGCTCGGCAACCTTGGTGCCTTCATACATGACGGCAATGCGATCGCAGACGCGGAAGAGATCCTGCAGGCGGTGGGTGATCAGGATAACCGAGACGCCCTTGGCCTTGACCCGGTTGATCAGGTTGAGCACGGCCTCGACTTCCGCAACGGCGAGAGCGGATGTCGGCTCATCCATGATCAGCACCTTCGGATTGAAGGACGCGGCACGCGCAATCGCGATCGCCTGCCGCTGGCCGCCCGACAGTTTTTCCACCTTGGCGCCAAGACGCGGAATGCGGATTTCGAGCGCATCGAGCATTGCGCGGGCCTCGGTCAGCATGCGAGGCCTGTCGAGGAACGGCCCCTTTGTCAGTTCCCGGCCGAGAAACAGATTGCCGACCACGTCGACATGGTCACACAGGCTGAGATCCTGGAACACCATTTCGATATTGCGGTCGCGCGCATCGGCCGGTCCGCCGAAGCGAACAGCCTCACCATCGACGGCGATCGTGCCGTCATCCGGGATATAGGTGCCGGAGATGACCTTGGTCAGCGTTGACTTGCCGGCTGCGTTATCACCAACCAGTCCCAGGCATTCGCCGGGATAGATGTCGAGATCGACGCCGCGCAGCGCCTGATGCGAGCCGAAATTCTTGCGGATGCCCTTCAATGAAATGCGGGGCTGGCGAATGCCGCTTTCGCCGGACTGCCGGGGGAGGATCTCTCCGCCCCCGGCTCCTGCGACAGCGGTTGGGTGCTGTCGGTCAGACATCATTTGAAAACAGCCCGGTAGGGTTCGACGTTCGCCTTGGTGACAATGGTGATCGGCACCGAGATCGTCTTCTCGACGGTTCCGCCGTCCGACACCTTCTTCAGGGCATCAACGGCGGCCGCACCCATGGCGGACGGATCCTGCTGGATGACGGCGGTGACATAGCCCGCGTCGATCCCGGCGATCGCCTGCGCCGTCAGATCCCAACCGAAGACCTTGACGGAAGACTGCTTGCCCTGGCTTTCGACAGCGGCAATGGCGCCCATCAAAGCCGGTTCGCCGGTGGCGTAGACGGCGGTCATGTCGGGGTTGCCAGTGATCAGGTTTTCAGCGGCGGCAAGTGCGTTGTCCTGGATATTCTGGCCATCGACAACGTCGGCGATAGTTACACCCTCGGCACCCTTGACGGTCTTTTCGAAGCCTTCCTGGCGGACGTTCTGGATGAAGGAATTCAACGCGCCGACAACGCCATACTTCACCTTGCCGCCCATGTCGCTCTTCACGTAATCGAGGAAGAACTTGCCCATGTCGGCGCCGGCCTTGGCGTTGTCTACACCGATCTGCGCCTTCTGCGGCCCCTCTGGAAGGATCGCATCGATGGCGACGACCGGGATGCCCGCCGCAGCGGCCTGCTGCACGGCCGGCATGATGCCGTTGACGTCGATGGCAACGACCGCAAGGCCATCGACCTTCTGCTGGATATAGGTCTCGATCGCGCTGTTCTGCGCGGCCGGATCGTTGTTCGCGTTGAAGATCACCAGCTTGGCGCCAGCGGCATCGGCCGCCTTCTGCGCGCCTTCGTTCATCTGGTTGAAGAACAGCGCCTGCTGGTTGATCTGGACAAGCGCAAAGGTCTTCTCAGCGGCAAATGCACTTCCGAACGAGATGCCGGCAAGGACGGTGGTTGCGAGTGCAGTCGTAAACGTCCTGCGTGTCAGAATACTCATGTCTAGTTCCTCTGGTTAGGTTCATCTTCGTTGCTTTTTATTTTTCGCCGGCGGTGCAACGGAGTTCCGCACGACGATTTCGACAGGCAGCAGTTCCTCGGAGTGCAAGCTCTCCGGCTCCTGCCAGTTTGTTTCGAGAAGCAGCGCCAGCGCCCGCTCGCCAAGCGCCCGAACGGGCTGGCGGATGGCGGTGAGCGGCGGTGCGAAAAGATGCAAGGGGCTCACGTCATCGAAGCCGATCACCGAGACCTCGCCGGGAATGGAGACGCCCTCGGCAAGCAGCACCTCGATCAAGCCAATCGCTATTTCGTCCGAACTGGCGAAGATTCCCGTTGCCTGCTTGCCCTCATCGATAAACCGGTGTGCAGCTTGCCGACCGAATTCCACCGTGAAGCTGCCTTCGTAGCGGGTCACTTCGAACGCCCCCCCCCGCTCCATAAGTGCCCGCTCCAAGCCCGAGGAGCGGCGGCGGGTACTGATCATGTCTTTCGGGCCGCCGATATAGACCACGCGTCGATGCCCGTGGTCCGCAAGATGCCGGCCAGCAAGATAACCGCCCTCCTCGTTGTCGCAAAAAAGCTTTGGCACCATGGCGCTCGGCACATCTTCGTCGACGATAACCACCTTGCCGGTCTGGTTGATCAACGCACCCAGCTCTCCGTCGTCCGGGTGATTGGTCACGAATATAAGGCCATCGACATGGTTGCGCGCAAGCGCTGTCACGTATGAGACCTCGCGGCCGGGACGGTTCAACGTTACGTGCAGCGACAGGGCAAGGCCGCGCCTATCCGCCTCTTGCTCTACGGCAGCTACGAACGTCGCGAAAAATGGATTGGCGATATCAGGCACCACAAGCCCGATCGTCTCCGAACGACCGCGACTCAGACGGCGAGCATGCGGGTTAGGCTGGTACCGAAGATCCCTTATTGCCTTCTCGATGCGCTCCTTGGTGTCGAGAGGAAGCTGAAGCGAACCATTCAAAAGCCGCGACACTGTCGTGACCGACACGCCGGCGGCTTCAGCAACGTCCTTCAGGCTTGTAGCTCGATTGCCAGACATCATTTTCCCGTGACAGCTTAATCGCCATCGTCTTGTAAAGCGCTTTACTAAACCGCTTTACAATGTCACGCTTGCTTACTGTGTCAAGCTTGAAAATTAAGCACGACGAAAAAATAGGCGACTCCTCGGTGTGGTTGTCTTCTGGTTTAGCAGAAGGGAAATTTCGCTCGTCGCGATAGTTCCACGCTCTAACAAACGGTCGCCTTGAGCGGATACGAACCAGCGACCTGCACATTTCCAAATCCTTCATCACGCTGATATCTAACGCGATGTGGCCGAACTTGAGTAAGGCGAACAGTGATTGCATGCGACATTCTCGGCGTCTGCTGCTCTGTTGGACCGATGCGAAGCTTCAAGTCGGCAGAAAAGCGCGACAGGTTTGCCAATTTCACGTGCTGGCATTTCAAGGAAACGCACAAGTTCAGCGGCTTTGACGCGGTTTTAAATATGTCAGGTGCCCCCTCGCTCACCTCTCCAACCTAGCCGCAGCTTCTTCCCTGTTCAAAAGTTCACCCTTGCGTTCCAGACCCAAGTGTAACGGAAGAAGGAGCCGTCGGTCTTTGTTACGCGATGGCAAGGGATTGCGACGGCAAGAGGATTGCTGGCGCAGGCGCTGGCGACGGCCTTGCCTCGCTTCCCGCTCCCGATCCTTCGGGCAAGCTCCTCGTAGCTCACCGTCTGGCCGGGCGGGACTTCTCGAAGTGCAAGCCAGACCCTCCGTTGAAAAGCGGTCCCTCGCAGATCAAGCGGAAGGTCGAGTCCCACCTGCGGCGCCTCCACAATTCCGACGACCCGAGCAACGATCTGCTCGTAGTCGTTGTCGCCTCCGACTAGAATGGCTCTCGAAAACCGCTCCTGCAGATCGATAAGAAGAGCGGCCGGATCGTCGCCGAGCAGTATCGCGACGACGCCATTGTCGCTCGACGCGACGAGGATCGAGCCCAGGGAGGTCTGGCCGATGGCAAACCTGATTCTTTCCCGGCGCCCACCTGCCCTGTAGTCGGCCGGGACCATGCCGAGCGCCTTGTTCGAGACGGCATAAAAGCGTCCGCTTGAGCCGTATCCCGCTTCGTAGAATGTCGACGTGATCGATTTGCCCGGCTTCAGTCCATCCCGCAAAAGCTCTGCGCGCCTTTCCTGAATATATGCGCGCGGAGTCATCCCCATGTGTTTTCGGAAAATCCGGTGGAAGTGTCCCTCGCTGATCCCGAGAGCGTGTGCGAGGGCGGACACCGAAGGCGAACTGTCTCCGGCATCAATCAGTCTACAGGCCTCCGCGACGAGATCGCTGTTTCTTCGTGCGAACTCGTCGTTGTCTGGGCGGCATCTACGGCACGGACGAAAGCCCGCAGCCTCCGCCTCCAAAACGCAAGCGAACCGGCGCATGTTCTCCGGTCGAGGAGGACGAGAAACGCAGCTTGTCCGGCAGTAGACGCCGGTGGTGACGACGCCGCGGAACGCGAGCGCTGTCGCCGTAACCGATGTTTCCGCGGCGTCCGCCATCAGGCTGGGTTCCTCTGCATCGAGCCGAACGGATTATCGATCAGGTAGCGCCAGAGGCCGTCCGATCCCCTCCGCGCGATATCGGTGGCTGTCGCGACCATGTTGATCTCGGTACCATCCCTTGCCGTTCCGACATACGACCAGTCGAGGATAAGAGACGCAACGTCGCCGGCGACGAACAGGTGGCGCTGGGTGATCGACATCTGCAGGCCGAGGCTGAAGTACTTCGCGAGCTCCTTGCCGATGGCTTCTCTGCCGACATGCGGCATTCCGGAAGCATCGACGATCATCCCTTCGGCGTCGTAGAAGCCGAGCATGGTCTCGACGTCCAGCGAATTGAGGTGGGCGAGAAGTGCGGGGACGATGCCCTCTGGCGTCGACGAGAGTTGTAGTTTGGTCGTCATTGTTGCTCCTGCAATGTGTTTCAGCTCGTTGTGAGCTTGCCGACTATGGTCAGGCACCGTCCGCCCGAAACTCCGTTTTCTGATCTCATATTCCGATTTTCCAGCAGTCATTTCGATCCCGTATTGACACCGATCTAAATCATAGACATTTTATATCCACGATTAGGAGATGCAACATGAAACTGAGCGAAGGCGTAGAACAGGCCATCCATTGCGTGGCGTTCCTGGCCGGCTTGTCTGAGGACGGCGTGCTTTCGGCGGCCGCCCTGGCGGAATTGCACGGCGTTTCGACGAGCTACCTCTTGAAGCACCTGCAGTCGCTTTCCGGCGCCGGGATCGTCGCGACGACGCCGGGCCCGAAGGGCGGCTACCGTCTGGCCAGGGCGCCGAAGGACATCAGCCTTCTCGACATCGTCCTCGCGGTCGAGGGTCCAGCGCCCGCGTTCCGATGCGCAGAGATCCGCCAGCGTGGACCGAACCCTCTTCCGCAGCGCTACTTCACCAAGCCCTGCCAGATCAACGCCGCGATGCTGAAGGCCGAGAAGGCCTATCGCGCGGAACTCGCCAAGGTGTCCGTCGCGGGCCTTCTGGCGGACCTCGGCGCAGACGACGACGGCGGCATCGCCGCTCGCGGATGCGCCTTTCTCGAACTCCACGAACGCAAGACGGGTAATCGCGCCTCGTCATAGGAGAAAGCACCATGACCAAGTTAAAGAAGGTCGTCGTCATCGGCGGGACGGGCCTGATCGGCTCGAAGGCAGTCGAGCTGCTGCAGGATGCCGGCCATGAAGCGGTCGCCGCAAGCTCCCGCAACGGCATCAATGCCTACACGAGAGAAGGACTGGAAGCCGCCCTCGCGGGCGCCGACGCCGTCATCGACGTTTCGAACATGATGTCGTTCGACAAGGACGTCATCACCGACTTCTTCGAGACGTCCAGCCGGAACTTGACGAGCGCCGAACAGGCCGCGGGCGTGCGCCATCACGTCGCCCTCTCGATCGTCAATGCCGACCAGCTTGGGGCCAATCCTTACATGGCCGGCAAGGTGGCGCAGGAAGAGGCCGTCGCGACCTCGGGCCAGGCCTATACCATCGTCCGAGCAACGCAGTTCCACGAGTTTATCGAAACCCTGACCGGCGCCTATGCAGCCGACGGCGCGGTGAAGGTGCCGGAAATCGACTTCCAGCCGATCGCGGCCAGCGACGTCGCCGCCGCTCTGGTGGAAGCCGCGCTCGGCGAACCGAAGAATGGAACCATCGATCTTGCGGGACCCGAGCGCGCATCGTTCGAATCCTTTGTCCGGGCGTATCTCGCTGCGAAGGGTGACGGCAGGAAGGTGACCGCAGACGCCGCAGTCGACTACTTCGGCGCCCCTGTCGCCAAAGGCTCACTGGTTCCTGGCGAAGAGTGCATTAAGGGCCGGATCACCATCGCTGAATGGCTGAAGGCTTGAGAGGAGCGCACGATCATGAAGACCATTCTCTATGCGGCTGCGGCACTCGCGGCGTTCCTTGCCACCGCGTCCGCTCATGACGTGAAAAAGTCCGGCCTCGCATACGACACGAAGGATGCCAAGGTGACCCTCGTCTACGAGCATCCCCTGCCCGACGTTCCCGGCAAGAGCGTCAAGGGCGTCCTCGTCGAGTATGGCCCCGGCGGCTAGAGCTCCGCCCACACGCATGCGAAGTCCGCGCTGATCTACGCCACGGTCCTTGAGGGAGCGATCCAGAGCGCCGTGAACGGTGGCGAGACGAAGACCTTTACCGCCGGCCAGAACTTCACCGAGCTGCCGGGAGACCGCCACGACGTCAGCGCCAATGCCAGCAAGATCGAACCGGCGAAGCTGCTCGCCGTCTTCGTCGTCGATACCGACGACATCGTCCTGACGACGCCGCGCAAGCCGTAGAGCGTCCCTCCGAAAACCATTCGCTAAACCACAGATCACCCGACGACGGCTTCTCCGGCGAATGGAAAGCCGCGTCCTCAAGAAAGGAAAACAAGATGTCCCGAATGAATTGGTCCGAAGTCGCCCCCGAGGGTGCCAAGGCGCTCTTCGGTGTTCACCACTATGTCACCGCCAAGACAAACCTGCCGGCCGAGCTAGTCCACCTCGTTTTCCTGCGCGTGTCGCAGATCAACGGCTGCGCCCACTGCATCGACATGCATAGCCGCGATCTGCGCAAGACGATGTCCGTCGACAAGATCACGCTGGTTCCGGTGTGGCACGAGGTGCCTCACCTGTTCAACGACCAGGAACGCGCCGCTCTCGCCTGGGCAGAGGAAGTGACCAACGTCAGCCAGACCCATGCGTCGGACGAGGCTTATGCCGCTGCCGCTGCAGCTTTCGAACCGAAGGATCTGGTCGATCTGACGATCACCATCGCTGCGATGAACGCCTTCAATCGGCTTGGTGCACCGTTCCGTCTTCCAGTGGCCGCAAAGGCTTGATCAGGCCCACAACACTCGGGAAGGAAGTAGCCTGCCGAACCGCGCAAAGGTTCTGCAGGTTGCGCCAACTACAGCGGCGATGAGACTATCCGCGTCGCCATCCCCCAGAGACGAAAAGCGTTCTCCGGGTCGACTGCGTATCGTGCCACTCCCCTGAACGGCCCGGCTCCACGCTCGTCGACGAGAGGAGCCTCCTGGCAGTCGTCGAAATATCTGCCGGAAATTCCCTCCACAAGCGGCGAGCCCGCGAGCAGCACCGACGTTGACGCCCCCTGCTCTGTCGTCTTGCGCAGATGCTCGGGCGTCCGAAGACCGCCGGTGTGCTTCTGAAGGCCGGTTGCGATCGCTCCGGGGTTGCAAGCGTTCGACGTGATGCCGTCGCCGGCCCAATTGTTCGTAATCCCCACGGCCATCAGAATGCAGGCCGTCTTCGATTGCCCATAGGCGAGCAGCGGATCGTATGGAATGAAGCGGAAGTCGGGATCGTCCCAGAACACGGGCGCAAACAGGTTGCCCGTCGACGCGATGGAAACGACGCGGGCGCCGTTCGCGCTGGCCAGATGCTTCCGTAGGCCGAGCGCAAGCGCGAAGTGACCTAGATAGTTGGTGGCGAACTGCATCTCCCGACCTTCAGAGGTCCTCTGCAGTTCCGGAATGGCCATGACACCGGCGTTGTTGACGAGGACGTGCAGGGGTTCGTCCCAGCTTTCCGTAAATTCCCTAACGGAAGAAAGATCGGAGAGATCAAGGCGACGAACGAACAGCCGAGCGGCGGGCATGGCCTGCCTCATCTCGGTGACAGCTCTCTCAGCCTCGTTCGGACGGCGGGCCGCAATCGTCACGGCCGCGCCTGCGGCGGCTAGAGCGCGGCTTGTCTCCAGCCCGATACCCGCAGCACCTCCGGTCACGATGATATTCTGCCCGGTAAGGTCGACACCTTCCAGAACGTCGGAGGCGGTCGATGAAAACCCAAATGGGATGGATGAAGTCATGGTCGTACTCCTTCAGACATTCGACTTGCCCGGAAGATAAACGCGTGGCATTCGTGAACTAGATGGCAGACGCTACACACAATGATGAGATAATTCGAACAGTGAGTTCGCTTCCGCCGGGCGAGCTTGCGGCTTTCCTTGCCGTTGCCGAGTACGGAGGGTTTCGTGCCGCCTCAAGAACGCTCGGCCAGACGCCGTCGGCACTGAGCCACGCGGTCGCCGGACTGGAGCGGCGTCTCAAGGTGAAGCTCTTTCACAGGTCCACCAGAAATGTTTCGCTGACGGAGCCGGGGCGGAGACTTGCGCAACGCCTCATGCCCGCGATCGGAGAGATAGGACTGGCAGTCGAGGAGCTGCGCGAACAGACTACATCGTTCTCCGGGCTCGTGCGGGTCAACTGCGACGCCAATGCCGCCGAGCAGGTGCTGATGCCGCTGCTGACCCGCTTTATGAAGCTTCAGCCCACGATGCGCTTTGAAATCCGGTCCGAGGGGAGGTTGGTCGACATCGCCGAAGGAGGGTTCGACTGTGGCGTCCGGGCGGCTGAACTCGTCCCCGACGAGATGGTCGCGATCCCGATCGGTCCGGATCAGCAGCACATCGTAGTAGGGTCGCCCTGCTATCTGAAGGATGCTCCGCCACTCGAGAGTCCTTCAAACCTCGCGCTTCACCAATGCGTGCAACTGCGTATGGCGGGTGGCTCGATCTATCGATGGGAGTTCCAGCGCCGCGGCGAGAATGTCGTCATGGCGACCACCGGCAATCTCGTCGTCGATCAGTCCAGACTTCTTCTGGCCGCGGCGCTGGACGGCGCCGGTCTTGCTTACGTGACGCGGTGGATGGCGGCCGACGCTCTTGCCGACGGAAAACTGCGGCAGGTGCTGGTCGACTGGACGCCACCCTACCCCGGCCTTTGCCTGTACTATCCGCGGCACCGCCATCTTGGTACGGGCATGCGCGCGTTTCTCGACTTCTTGAGACTCCAATCGTTAGACCAAACACCCTGATTCGAGCGGGATCGAACCATCGACCCATTATTGTAACGAGTGAAATCCGGTAAAACTTAGCAGCTTAATCCGCTGCGGATCAGCAAGAAGATCACGTCATCACTCAACGAGCATAGTTACGTGCAGCACCTTGATTCTCCGGTTGTCGGTGCGCAGCAGGAGGGCTTTGCGTGTTCCTCTGCCAGCCACCGATCTCTCGGCTTGCAGCTCGCTGGCCGTGCAGAGAGGCAAACCTCGAAGGTGCCGGCGACGAGCCTCGGCGCGGCCGCGCAGTAGAGGGCCATCGGCCGCTCCCCGTCGCTAACCTCGAACGTCAACTTTGCCGTTGGCTCGAGCCGGACATGCTCGGAAACTTTGCGGATGATCGCTGCGAACTTGCCGGCCGGCATGTGTGTCCGACCATCTTCGTCGATATCCCACAATTGGACGAAGATCTCCGACCAGGCTTCCGGATTGGCCCCGCAGTCGAGCGCCGAAAACCGCCCCGCCTTCACCTCGGTGACGTGGTAGCCAGGTCGGACCGAACTGCCCCCGTAATTGAAGACCAGCGGGGCATCGGGCGCCACCGCGAGCACATCGAGGAGGTGGCCGAGACTGATGTCAGTCGAAACGGTCTTGTCGATCGCGTTCATGTGCGCTATCCCTCTATCCAATAGTTCAAGGATTGTTGAAGTATGAACGAACGTCAAGCCCTTTCCTCATTTGCGGCGCTCTCTCAGGAGACGCGCCTTGCCATCGTCCGAGCGCTGGTCGTGGCCGGGCCTGAAGGATTGGCCGCAGGCGTGATCGCTGAGCGCATGGGCGTTTCCGCCACGAATGTCTCGTTCCATCTGAAGGAGCTGGAGCGGTCGGGATTGATCTCCCAGCGACGGGAATCCCGCTCAATCATCTACAGCGCCGGCTATGACGCGCTTGCCGATCTCGTCAAGTTCCTGATGGAAGACTGCTGCGCAGGTCACCCGGCGATCAGGGAGAACGTCGAGCGTGCCGATGACTGCTGCATCCCGGCCGACAAGGGTGACGTCGTTGCCTAGTTCGAAAATCTCGGCTAGGCTTGTCTCGGCTCTCGGCCTGACGCAGATCATCGGTTACGGCACGCTCTATTACAGCTTCAGCATCCTGGCGCCCGGCATGGCGGCGGATCTCGGCTTGTCGCTGGCGGAAGTGTTCGGCGTGTTCTCCGTATCCCTGTTTATCGGCGGCTTATCGGCCACCTATATCGGCAAGCAGATGGACCGGATCGGCGCGGCGACGATCATGACCATCGGCTCGGCCCTTGCTGCACTGACGCTCGCCCTATGCGCCTGGTCGCCCTCGGTCGCAGTCTTCGCGATCGGTATCATCCTGCTCGAGGTGTCGTCCGGCATGGTGCAGTATCAGGCGGCATTTGCGGCATTGGTTGAGAGCGATCCGCGCACAGCCTCCCGCAGCATCACCTATCTGACATTGATCGGCGGCTTTGCCTCGACGATCTTCTGGCCGATCTCGGCGGCGCTCACCGGCTATCTGTCCTGGCGGGAGATCTACCTCGTCTTTGCGGCGCTGAACCTGTTCCTCTGCATGCCGCTGCACTTCTGGATCCGAAGCCTCGGACAAAAGGTAGGGGACGCGACGGCCCGACCGCGCGAGACAGTCATCGGCGCGATCCCGCCGCACGCCCGGCGCCGCTCGATGGTGGTCGTCTCCTTTGCCTTCGCGCTTCTCGGCTTCACGCTCGCCGCGATCCTTGCCCATATGGTGCCGATGCTGGGATCGATCGGGTTGGGCACCGCAGCCGTTGTGATCGGCTCGCTGTTCGGCCCTGCTCAGGTCCTGAGCCGTCTGATCAACATGGTTTTTGGGAGAAACCTGTCGCCGCCCGCACTCGCCGTGCTCTCGGCCGTGCTCATCGTCTGTGGCGTCCTGATCCTGCTGATGACAGGCAACTGGCTGCCGGGTGCGGTCGCCTTCGCCATATGCCTGGGGCTCGGTTCCGGCATCAACAGCATCGCGCAGGGAAGCCTGCCGCTATATCTGTTCGGATCAGACGGATATGGTGCGATCACCGGCAAGATGGCTGCCGCCCGTCTAGCGGTCGGCGCCGGCGCGCCCTTCGTGTTTGCGGCGGCCATGGAGAATCTCGGGCTGAGCTTCGCCCTCGTCGCAAACGCATGCCTCGGGGCGATCAGCATCGCGGCATTCGTTGCGGTGGCAGCGTCCTGCCGGCAGCCTGCCACCGCGACGGTCTGATCCGTCAGATCGACTTCAGCGAAACCCGCTTCTCCAGCTCGGCCGCCTCTTCCTTCCGCTCGCTATACCGGTCCGTGAGGCAGGACGAGGCGTCGCGCGTGAGGATGGTGAACTTCACCAGTTCCTCGCAGACATCGACGACGCGATCATAGTAGGATGACGGCTTCATCCGGCCATCGGCATCGAATTCCTGAAACGCCTTCGCCACGCTGCTCTGATTGGGGATGGTGATCATCCGCATCCAGCGACCAAGGATGCGCAACTGGTTCACGGCGTTGAAGGACTGGCTGCCACCGGAAACCTCCATCACCGCCAGCGTCTTGCCCTGGGTGGGGCGGACGGAGCCGAGCGACAGCGGGATCCAGTCGATCTGCGCCTTCATGATTCCTGTCATCGCGCCGTGGCGCTCGGGGCTGATCCAGACCTGGCCTTCCGACCATTGCGTGAGGTCGCGCAGTTCCTGAACCTTGGGATGGCTGACGGGTGCCTCGTCCGGGAGCGGCAATCCAGCCGGATCGAATATCCGCACCTCGCATCCGAGGCATTCGAGCAGGCGACGGACTTCGAAGGCTAGGAGGCGGCTATACGACACCTCCCGAAGCGATCCATAGAGGATCAGGATCCTTGGCTTGTGGGTGGAGAACGCTGGCCGCAGCGATTCTGGCGCGATCGGCTGAAGATGGCCGTCATGCAAAGCGGGAAATGTCTCAAACAATGCGCTGTCCTTCCTGGTCGAAGACCTGTTCGCTGTCTTCTTTGGTGAACGGTCCTTTGAAGGCATCGACCGGCAGAATGTCGAGAACGACCTCCGAAGGGCGGGCAAGTCTGGTGCCAAGCGGCGTGACGACGAATGGTCGGTTGATCAGGATCGGGGTCGCGATCATCGCGTCCAGCAACTGATCGTCGGAGAGGTCCGGATTGTCGAGCCCAAGTTCAGCATAGGGCGTGCCCTTCTCGCGGATCGCTTCTCGAACCGTCAGTCCGGCATCTGCGATCATCGTCGAAAGCAGCTCGCGCGATGGCGGGTTCTGCAGGTATTCGATGACGGTGGGTTCAATCCCGGCGGCGCGGATCAGCGCCAGCGTGTTGCGAGACGTGCCGCAAGCAGGGTTGTGGTAGATGGTGGCGTCCATGGTCAGGGTCTTTCAATGATGGTGTTGCGGGAAACTGCGGGTGATGCCTCGTACCAATCCTTCGACCGGTTCACGATCCAGACGACCGACAGCATCACGGGCACCTCGATCAGGACGCCGACGACTGTGGCGAGTGCGGCGCCCGACTGAAAACCGAACAGGCTGATCGCGGCGGCAACCGCAAGTTCGAAGAAGTTGCTGGCACCGATGAGCGCTGACGGCCCGGCGACGCAATGGCGCTCGCCAGCTATGCGGTTCAAGAGATAGGCCAGCCCGGAGTTCAGATAGACCTGGATGAGGATAGGCACGGCCAGCAAGGCGATGACAGCCGGCTGGGCGATGATCTGCTCGCCCTGGAAGGCGAAGAGAAGCACGAGCGTGGCAAGAAGCGCGACGAGCGACATCGGTTGCAGCTT
The DNA here is from genome assembly GCF_057809895.1 of Rhizobium sp. FG113. Classification (NCBI taxonomy): domain Bacteria; kingdom Pseudomonadati; phylum Pseudomonadota; class Alphaproteobacteria; order Hyphomicrobiales; family Rhizobiaceae; genus Rhizobium; species Rhizobium sp. FG113. Next base: position 236,537 of record NZ_JBMDKV010000006.1, read on the forward strand.
CGCAAGCAAGCGGTCGAGCGCACCCGTCGTGCCGTCGGCCGTCAGGTAGCTCCGCAGCACCTGCGCGATGATGACCGGCACGACGATATATAGCGCGACCGACAGGGCAAGCGTCGCCCACGGCACGGTGATGGCCGATAGGCCGAGTAGCATGCCGACGATCGGCGCAAAAGCGACGACCATGATCGCGTCGTTCAAGGCCACCTGCGAGAGCGTGAACAGCGGCTCACCCCGCGTCAGGTTCGACCAGACGAAGACCATGGCCGTGCAGGGTGCGGCGGCAAGAATGATAAAGCCAGCGATATAGGAGTCGATCTGGTCTGCCGGCAGATAGGGCCGAAACAGCCAGCCGACGAACAGCCATCCCAACAACGCGATCGAGAATGGCTTGATGGCCCAGTTGATGATCAACGTGACGCCGATCCCCCGCCAGTAGGAGCCAACCTGCGCCAACGACCGGAAATCAATCTTCAGCAGCATCGGAATGATCATCAGCCAGATCAAGACCGCAACCGGGATGTTGACTTTGGCAATCTCGGCGGCGCCGATGACCTGGAAGACGCCGGGCATCAGGTGGCCGAGGGCAACGCCTACGGCGATGCAGAGGAAGACCCAGATGGTCAGGTATCGTTCGAAGGTGGACATCAGGCCGACTTTCCCTGTGGCGAGGTCGAACCGTCCATTGCGCCGATCTGGCGGAGCTTGGTCTCCAGCGCCAGCCGATCGATGGACGCCAGCGGCAGGTTCAGGAATGCAAGGATCCGGTTCTTGAGGAAGCGGGCCGCCTGCGCGAAGGCACGCTGCTTGTCGATATCCAGGCCGGAGACGGCGGCAGGATCCTCGACGCCCCAGTGGGCTGTCATCGGATGGCCGATCCAGACGGGACAGGCCTCGCCCGCGGCGCTGTCGCAAACCGTGAAGATGAAATCCATGTCCGGCGCGCCAGATGCGGCAAACACGTCCCAACTCTTCGACGAGAAACCCGTCGATGGATAACCCAGTGTCTCCAATTCCCTTAGGGCGTACGGATTGACGTCGCCCTTAGGCTGGCTGCCGGCGGAGTATGCCTTGAACCGGCCGCCACCCTCCTTGTTGAGGATGGACTCGGCAAGAATTGAGCGAGCGGAATTGCCCGTGCAGAGGAAAAGCACGTTATACGTCTTATCAGTCATGGTCGTGGTCCGTGTTAGGTCGGCGGCCTGATGAGCATCATGATGGTCGCCGACGATGGGCAGATGGATGAGAGCTGTCGGGTCGCGAGCACCGCGGGAGGCACTTCGGTCCGCGACACCTCTGAAAACCCGATGCTCGAAAAGAACCGCGCTGCGCTCGTCGTAGCGAGGAACACATCGCCATCGACGTCTCGTAGCGTTGCCTCGACGATGGCTCGGCCGACCCCATGACCCCGATGAGCCGGCAGAACGACAACAGACCGCGGCAGATAATCGCCGGCGCAGCGTTCAAGGCCGGCATATCCGATCGTTTGGCCGTCGCCTGAGGCTGCTTCAAAGAAAGCGCGGCCGTCGTCTTCAATGTCATCGGTCGGGAGATCTGCGGCACGGAGCGCCTCACGGAGACGAGCGTCGCTACCGGCCACTTCGTGCAACGCGATCACGCTCAGCATGGCCTCGCCCCCGGGGCGCAGCATGGCGTCAGTGCTGCGATGAGCGGCGCGCAAAGCTCCGTCGAGCCGCCGCAGCAGTCTTTGAGTAGAAACAAGGTCAGGTCGCGCAGGCCGTCGAGGTCGGCACGGTAGATGATCGATCGGCTCTGGCGCTCGCTCTTGACCAACCCTGCACGGGACAGCGTCGCTAGATGCGCCGACATAGTGTTCTGCGGGACATCGAGGAGCCGGGCGAGTTCGCCTGCCGGAATGCCTTCCGGCTCGTGGCGGACGAGTAGACGGAACGTCTCAAGGCGGGTGTTCTGGGCCAAGGCCCCAAGGGCCGTTATCGCGCTATTAATTTCCATATATCCAGATTATTGGATATATGGAAATTGTCAATCCTCCGACTTCGGGGTTTCATTAGTATCTTGATGGGATCCGAACCGCTGACCCGAGCCTCGGAAACCTAAGGAATTGAAAACAAGTCAGCTTTGCACGCGGACCTGCTTGCGTCGTAAGGATTTGCCATGAGCAAAATCGGTGGGTAGGCGCGCCTGTGTTCGAAGCATGCTAAACCGCCTAACATGTCTTGCACCCCCTTTTTTTCACAACGCGACCCAAGATTATTGATTGCACCCGCCAATCCTGTGGATTTCGACTCTTATGCGTGCCACGAGCGAAGCCCGCGCTATGTCTCGCTATCTCAGACCACTATCATCCAGTGATCCATGGGTGATCCACATGCCGGGAAAGAAGCAGAGTAACAATATCACGAAAAAGCGACCGTCCCTTTTGGAGCAGCTCGCCGGCGAACCCGAGAAGCTCTTCTCAGGTGCGTTTCGGCAGCAATATGGCGCAGTCTGCTTTCGCTACTTAGGGGCGACTTCAAAAATCGAAGTGCTCGTTATCTCTTCCCGGGACACTGGTCGGTGGATCGTACCGAAAGGCTGGCCGATGAAAAAGAAGAAGCCCCACGAAGCGGCAGCAATCGAGGCGTGGGAGGAAGCTGGCGTCAAAGGGACTGTCCATAAGACCGCAGTCGGTCGATACACATACCTCAAGTTTCTGGAGGACGGGAATGTAGTTCCAACGATCGTCGATCTCTTTCAGATCGAGGTTACCACGCAGAAGGATGCATTTAAGGAGAAAGGGCAACGCCAGCTTGCCTGGGTGGCGCCGGATGAGGCCGCTCGGAGGGTCCGCGAGCTTGAGTTGAAATCGCTACTGGTCGATTTCAAGCCAAAGGGACGGCGTCAAGGCGTCAAAGCCATTCTCCAAAATCACATGGGTTAGAATCCCGCCCGCTCAGTTCGCCGGCTCGATAGCAGCATCATCAATTTCTAAAGCAATTGACGGCGCAAGCGGAGTCTGCGCTAGTTGCACAAGATGCACCGTCATTGCCACCGACGCCGCTTGGCCCCAATGGGCATAAGGGGAATTCCTCGGAACATCGCGCCCTGAGGTCATCCCCTAAACTTTGCTTCGTGCTCCGATGGCAGCGTCGCGAATAAGTCGATACTTGACCTGTGTTACCCTTAGATCCCGATACCAGTCGACGATTGCCCCCCAGGGATCTACGATCTTTGCCAAGCCAGAAACGAATGCCACGACCGTGCCAATCTCGGTTTTTCCGGTCACGACATAGTAACCGCCAAGAACGAAAATGCCGACGTAGCCAAGCTGCGCCATCAGATTCATGAGAAAATTCATAGCGTACTTAAAGCGGAAGATGCCCATGTTCGCTGTAAAGACAGCCATGATGCGGAAGGATTGGGGATCGCTCTCGTCCTGCCCTTCTATCGAGTGAACCATGTCTTCGCTAACCTCGCGCATTATTGCAATCTTGCTTTCTACTCTCCGATTAATGACCGCTTGAAGAAGGGGCACGAACAACAACTGAGGCGCGAAGGTCGCGGCAACTGCCAGCATCATCAGAGGCTGTAGATAGATGAGATACCCGCCAATCGTCGTTAGTATGCCGATTTGCAGCAACGGCTCCGAGATGCTGGTACCCACAAAGCTTCCAACCGGCTCCGCCTCTGCAAGGACGATAGATAGCTCGACACCTTCCAGCATCGTTTCAGCAGGCGGCGTTTCGGCTTTGCTAAGCACTAGCGTGCGGAGCCACAAGGTCGCTACTTCGCCAAGCCAGCCGCGATAGAGATTGAGGAAGAATTTTGTTCCCCCTTCAAAAACCACCACTGCCAGATAAACTGAGACGAGAATGAGCAAGGATTCATAGGCGGCGCCCTCAGTCGCCGCATTCACAATCCGGCGTTGCAGCTCCAGTGGAACTGCACCGATGAGAAAGAGAATAAACGAGAGCGCTGCGACAGCTACCTGATGAGCCCTTCCGGTGGCCCAGACGAAGCCAAAAAGCCCATCCGGTAGCGGGCTTGTCGTGCGGAGTTTCACGCCGCTCGGCAACAGACGTTGAATCAGCTGCATTGGTGGGTACGTTGCATCCATGGCAGCTCACGGTGCTCCCAGATAGTGCTCGACAACAGATCGACTTTCGTTGCTGCTCGGCGCGCGAACAAGCAACACGCCCATGACAGCTACCACCATCAGGACCAAAACGATGAGGAATGCCCGGGAAATGATGATATCTGCAATCGATTTGAGCATCCCAACCGCCCTTCGGTATGAGCCAATCTGACCGTCAAGGCTTCGGACGACTGAACATATGATAAGCAACGGAGATGTTGTTCACCACGACTGTTACTCCTCTGACACTTTCGGCAGCAACCCGAGCGGCATCGCGCTCGCGCTGGCTCTCAAGCACGCCGCATAAGGTCACCTTTCCATCGGAAACGGTCGCCGTGACCATAGTTGGCGAAATTTCCAGTTCAGTTTCAAGTCGGCTGCGCACAGCGACGACGAGTGCATCATCTCCCGCCGCGGCGCAGTCAACGGGACTGTCGACAAGCGTCCGCATGAGGTCACATCGGCTGATAATTCCCTCGATCAGACCCCTCTCCACCACGGGGAGATGCTTGATGTTGTGGGCCTGGAGAAGTTCGGCAAGCTGGGCGATGGTTGCGGTTGGCGTCGCGCTAACAACGGGTGAGCTCATAACGTCGTGGATCCGCCAGCTTCGAGCTTTGATGTAATCCGCAAGCGCGTCTTCTCGATCGCGCGAATGCGGGACGGTATGCCGCATCCATGACGAAGCAATCCGGCGTAACAGATCTCCCTCCGTTACTATTCCCGTCAGCCGGCCGCTATCATCGACGACAGGAAGCGCGCCAATTCTGGTTTCGTTGATCAGATTGACCGCCTGCCTAACGGTAGCCGTTTCATTAATCGTCGTCACAGGGCTCGTCATAATGTCCTTGGCCAACATGTCACGTCTCCTTCGCTATATCGGTTATTAGAAGCGAGGTTCTGCTGACACGCTTTGACGCGGATCAAATGAAGCGAAACGCTTGCTTGGCCGCTAACAGGCAGCCAATCCTATCGTCGCCAAAACGCCTGCATTTCCTGCAAGGTGACTTTATGATCATTGTTTTGATCAACCTGCTCGAAGATGCGCTTATGAATTGCGGTTACCTCTTCGAATGAAAGCCCACCGTCGCCATTCGTATCGCCAATCGCGAACATGAGCTGCATCATCGGCCCAGTCGCCCCGCAAGACGATATTTCCATTATCGTCGGCGCCATCATGCCCTGCCCCATCGTTTCGGAAGCGCCTAATTCGGTGCCTGGCATCATATCGCTGTGTGAACTGGACTGCGCCTTCTCAGCAGATGGCGGTCTCGACTGTGCATGGCCCGAGCTTGCTCCCGAAAGGGCGAGCGTTGCCGTTATCGAAATTGCAATCAGCCTCTTGAGCGGTATCATATCTGTGCTCCTTGATTGACCTTGCAAATTGAGCGGTCTCCGCATCAGCTTTGCAGTTGCTCGCCGACTTCGGGTCTAGGGGTTGCACACCCGCAGAGATTATGGATGGACGAGCGAGCGGGCCGAGGCCACGACTCTGTCTGCTGTCGCTTGGGCGGTCGGCCTCATACGCTCCGTCCAACATGACGTGGAATGCATTTTCTCATGCGGCAATCTCAAGCTCTTGATGAGTTGCCGAGCTTCCTTGTGAGTGAGCAGGATCGCCGTCGCGCCAACGTCTGCGGGCAGACCGCTGTCTAAATCGACAACACTAAAAAGACCGTCCGGTCCGGGGACGCACTCGTATCTAATGAGAGTCGTGGATGTCATCGGCGCACCTCACGTTCGGTGTGCTGCCCTGCCCTAAGCCGGTTCAGCCATCCGAGGCTACCACCCGATAGCCGCTCGACATTGCGCTGGATCAAATTGGTGCATTAAAATCACAGCAGTTCGCACGAGAGTAAGTAGGCTGGATCAGCATTCACCATGACATTCGACGAAGAACGTTGGTTTTCCAATAGAAATGATGCACGAGAGCGCCGAGCACATGCGCCGCAAGAAAAAGCCCACAGAGCTGCCTTGAGTATCTCCGCGTGGATTTCTCCGAGGCCGTCGTAACCCAGGTAGTAGGCCGCTATCCCAGTCACAGGTAGGGCAATCAAAAGACAATAGAGAACAGCATGTGCTAGTTTCCTGCCACTGCGATGATGGCCGGTTCCGCAGGTGGAGACGCAGGAGCCCCCTGCATAAGCCGGAGCGCCAGACGAAGACAGACCAATAGAAGAATGGCCACACCAACATAGGCATGAACATTAGCGGATGCCACCTGCTGCGCTGTAGCTGATCCCGTGCGCTTAAAGCTTCGGTGCCATTCATTCATACCGTCGGGAAACAGTAAATTGAAAAATACGAGCAGCGCTGTAAGCCAGTGCAGTACACGTTGTGGCACGGAATAGGATATCGGGCTGCTGGCCGTGTTATGCATGATTGCGCGTCTCCTGGATGTTGATGTCAAGCACGAGCTCGACATCAACGATGTCGCGGGTTTCGTTACTCAATAACTGTAAGAACCGTATGCATTCCGGCTTCGTAGTGTCCTTTGATATTGCAGAGCAAGAGATATGATCCGGGGACAAGCTTTGTTTCCAGCTGCCCATCCGCGCCCGGCTTGAGTTCGGAGACCTCGCCAAGGCTCTTCAATTTCTTTTCGTCGATCCGGTGCTTTCCCGCCACGACGGGGATCTTTTGGTCAGCCGACTTTAGCTTGACGAGCACCATTTCATGCTCTTCGCCAATCGCGTCGTTATGCACTTCAATTTTGATATCGCCTGCTTTGATTGTCGACTGATCGAGCGTGACAGTCATTGGACCGCCGCCTTCGCCGCTTTCCACCACTTTAACTGTTGTCGCGGCCCAAGCAGGACTTGCTAGACAGCCGAGCAAGACCGCGAAAATTGCCTTTTTACCAGATGTCATGTCTCTTCCCTTCCTCCTGGGTTGATCGGGCAAAGAGTGGATAAACAGACACACTGACGCGATCCTGAACGAAGCGGATACCTTGTATCGGATGAGGCCCGGCTGATCGGCCAAGTTGTTACCCGCCTTAATCTATTTGACCAATCGCAGACCCTAACTCGCGTCGATTCTCCCTGCTCCAACGCCAGCCCAGTATCTCGGGCATGTCCTCCCCGTATTCGCGAACGTGAGCCCGGTGCTTGATGAGCCTTTCGTGCAAATCAGCGACTGTGTCAGGGTGTTTCTCAGCAAGGCCAGGCACGCGCGCGATGGCCTCAAGGGCCAAATGGAACCTGTCCAGTTCGTTCAATACAGCCATGTCGAACGGCGTTGTCGTCGTACCTTCCTCAACAAAGCCTCGTACATGGAAATTTCGATGGTTCGAGCGGCGATACGTCAGTCGATGTATCAGATAAGGATAGCCGTGATAGGCGAAGATGACCGGTTTGTCGGATGTGAAGATGGTGTCGAAACACTGATCGGAGAGACCGTGAGGGTGCTGCCCGGGGTCCTGCAGAGCAAGTAGGTCGACGACGTTCACGGTTCTGACCTTCAGGTGCGGTATTGCCTCGTGCAACAACATGACGGCCGCGAGAGTCTCCATCGTCGGCACGTCGCCTGCACAGGCCATGACAACGTCCGGCGCAATTGTATCGTCTTCAAAACTCGCCCACTCCCAGACGCCGATGCCTGCCTCACAGTGGCTCGCCGCCTCCTCCATACTTAGAAATTGTGGTTCCGGATGCTTTCCCGCAACGATTACGTTGATGCGGTCATAGGTTTTCAGGCAATGATCGCCGACCCAAAGAAGCGTGTTGGCGTCCGGCGGGAGATAGATACGGACGATGTCGGCCTTCTTGTTGGCGACCAGATCGATGAAGCCTGGGTCCTGGTGGGAGAAACCGTTGTGGTCCTGCCGCCAGACATGCGACGTGAGAAGATAGTTCAGCGATGATATCGGCTCGCGCCAGGCGATCCCTCGCGATACTTTGAGCCACTTGGCGTGTTGGTTGAACATCGAGTCAACGATGTGGATGAACGCTTCGTAGCAGGAGAAAAGACCATGCCGGCCGGTAAGCAGGTAGCCTTCCAGCCAGCCTTGGCAAAGATGCTCGCTTAGGACCTCCATAACCCTGCCGTCGGATGCCAGATTGACGTCAAAGTCCTCTATCCCCTGCATCCAGACACGGTCGGTCGCTTCAAACACCGCACCCAGTCGATTGGATTCGGTCTCGTCCGGACCGAAGATCCGGAAGTTATTCGCGTTGGCATTCAGTTTCACGATGTCACGCAGATAGCGCCCCAGGATTTCCGTCGACTGCACCTGCGGAGCACCACGGTCGCCAACCTGGACTGCGTGGTCGTGGATGTCCGGAAGCATGAGTTCTTGTCGCATCCGGCCGCCGTTTGCATACGGCGTCGCCCCCATGCGTCTATCACCAACTGGCGCCAACGCCTTGAGTTCGGGCTTGAGGCGCCCACCGGCATCAAACAGATCGTCAGGCTGATAACTGAGCATCCAATCCTCGAGGATCCTCCGGTGTCCCTCATCGCCTCTGCAATTTGAAACCGGCACTTGATGAGCGCGCCAGAAGCCCTCGACCTTCTTTCCGTCGACTTCCTTGGGTCCGGTCCAACCCTTCGGACTGCGAAGCACGATCATCGGCCACCTGGGCATGCTGGTCGGCGCGGAGGAACCTCTCGCCGCTCTTTGCAGGGATTCGATAATGTCAAATGTCCGGTCGAACGCAGCCGCCATTTGTCGGTGCATGTCCGTGGGCTCGTGTCCTTCGACGAAGATTGGCTCGTAGCCATATCCCCTGAACAGGCTACGAAGATCATCGTCGTTCATCCGCGACAAGATGGTCGGATTGGCGATCTTGTAGCCATTGAGGTGAAGGATCGGCAGAACCGCGCCGTCGCGTGCTGGATTGAGAAACTTCGTTGAGTGCCAAGCTGCTGCCAGTGCTCCCGTCTCTGCCTCTCCATCGCCCACCACGCAGGCCACTAAGAGATCGGGATTATCAAACGCGGCACCAAAGGCATGGACAAGCGCGTAGCCGAGTTCACCGCCCTCGTGAATGGAGCCGGGCGTTTCCGGCGCGACGTGACTTGGAATCCCGCCAGGAAATGAGAACTGTCGGAAGAGTATGCGCATACCGTCGGCATCCTCCGGGATTTCAGGGTAGATCTCGCTGTAGGTTCCTTCGAGATAGGTATTTGCGACCATCCCCGGCCCGCCATGACCCGGACCACAGACGTAGAGAACATCTCGGTCACGCGTTTTGATCATGCGGTTGAGATGCGCGTAGATGAAATTGAGCCCGGGCGTCGTGCCCCAATGGCCGAGAAGACGTGGCTTGATGTGCTCCGGCAGAAGCGGCTCACGCAACAGGGGATTGTCCATCAGGTAGATCTGGCCAACCGAGAGATAGTTGGCGGCGCGCCAATAACGGTCGATCAGTTCAATTTCGTCGTCCGTGAGTTCAGGATTTGAACGTTCTGCCATGTCAGCTCCTCATATCCTTATGACGGTTGATCAAGGCGACCATTTCGTCAGCAATCACCTGTTCCTCGTCAGTTGGGATGACGAGCACCGCGACTTCGCTCTCCCTCGCACTGATCACCGTCGCGTTCGCCTTGTTGGCGGCTTCGCTAAGGGCGACCCCAAACAAGCTCAGATGTTGCGTGACGCCTTTGCGGATTTCGGGCTGATGTTCGCCGATACCAGCGGTGAAAACGATTGCGTCTACGCCGCCCAACGAGACGGCCAGCCTGCCAATCTCACCCGCAATCCGGAAACAGAAAAGGTCCAGAGCCTGCCTTGAGGCAGGGTGAAAATCTCCCAGCAAGACGCGCACGTCGCCACTTCTGCCTGAGACACCAAGCAGGCCGCAGCGGTGATAGAGAAAATCTTCCAACTGGTCGGGATCGTGAAAATTGTTGCGAAGAAGGTGGAGGATCACTCCTGGATCGAGAGCTCCCGGCCGCGTCGCCATCGGTATGCCGTCTAGCGCCGAAAAGCCCATGCTACTGTCTATGCTGACGCCATCGACCATGCCGCAAAGACTGGCTCCGCTACCAAGATGAGCGCAGACGACGCGGCCGGCCGCAAGATCCGGGTCAAGCCTTTTCAGGGCGCCCGAGATATATTTGTACGAGAGGCCATGGAACCCATATCGACGGACGCCTGTGTCATGCAGATCTCCAGGAATAGCGAAACGCGAGGCTAGATTGCTCTGCGACGAATGAAACGCAGTGTCGAACGATGCTGTCTGTTGCGTGTCAGGATAGATTTCCTCGAAGGCGTGGATAATTGCGAGAGCCGGAGGAAGATGAATCGGCGCGAGAGCCGTAAGGCCTTCAATCCTGGACAGGATGTCGGGTCGGATGATGGCCGGGCTATCGAACTCCAGCCCACCGTGAACCACGCGATGGCCGACCATTGCCGGAGCGCGCTTCTTCGCCAAAATCAGGTCGACGACCAAAGACACAAGGCGGGCGTCGATCTCAGTGTGCCCTGGCAACGCAACGATGGTTTTATGATCCAGGACCTCGTACGCAAACCGCGGTTCCTCACCAAGGGCCACCAAGCCGCCGCCTACGCGTACTGCCTGGTGGTCTTCCACCTTGAATACCCCAAGCTTGAGGCTGGACGAGCCCGCATTAAAGGTCAGCGCAACGTTATCCATGGTGCGTGGCTCTTGGGACAGACGCGTGCAACGGCTCCACAGCGGCTTTTTCCGCCGCATCGAAGAACTCTCGGGCATATTGATCGACAGCGATCTCGTCTTCCGGCGACAGACCGTATGGCGCGCACTGCTCTTTCATCGTTAAGATTATCTCTTCCTCAAGCCTTGCGATCTCTGCCGCACTTTTGGAAGTGATAAGGCTTTTGAGGCAGGTGATGGCTACCACCTCGAGAACGACAAGCTTACCTTGTATCTCCCCTTGCGTGGGTATCGCGAAGCGTTCGCCCCCGCGCTTGCAGTCACGATCCATGATCAGCATCGGTGTGCCTCCCGTCTTCACCCGCGGTCGGAGCGTTAGTGTCTAAGGCGCGCCGGAGGCTGCGCAGCAAGATGGCGCGGCGCTTTTCATCGGCGATGAATTTCAGGCGGTCCGATAGGTCCAGAACAAAACTCTGATAGTCATTGTTCCAGTCTGGGTGGCCAGGCAATGCAGGCTGAATTCGAGGTCTTGTCGATTTCTCGATTACAATCGCACCCATCCTGGTTAGTTCGTAACCATCGTCAAGCGAAGGGAGTAGGATGCTCGTCCCCGCATGTCGGGAGATCCGGGAGGTCATAGCCTCTCGCGCGGCCGCCTCTCCATGAACGAGGAATATTCCCTTTCGGACGGGCAACCGTTCCGCAACCCACTCATCAAGTTCGCTGGCGTCAGCGTGGCCGCTATATGCGTCAAGCGTCTCCATTCTCGCGGACACCCGGATTTCCTCCCCCTGAATGCGCACATCCTTTGCGCCGTCCTGAAGGATGCGGCCGAGAGTGCCGGCTGCCTGAAAGCCGACAAAGAGGACTGTACAATCTTGGCGCCAGAGCCAGTTTTTTAGGCGGTGTCGGATACGGCCGGCTTCGCACATTCCACTCGCTGCTATGATGATGTGGAAGCCTTTGACGAGATCAAGAGCCTTCGACTGCTCGGGAGTTTCGGTGAAGCGGACGTTGGCTGAATTTAGCGCGCGGAGAAGTGCAGGCCCGTTTGCCAGAGCGCTTATGTGCCTCTTGAAGGCTTCGGTCGCCTTTGAGGCAAGCGGTGAATCGATCATAATCGGGCACCGCGGAATTCCTTTCTCATCCATCAAAGCGACGAGATCAGTCAATACTTCCTGGGTTCGCTCGACTGCGAATGAGGGGATCAAAAGTACGCCGTTGGGTTTGTTGGCTGCTACAACGACGTCCCTGAGCCGATCGCGTCGCCCCTTCATGGCGAAGTCCTCTCGCTCACGGTCGCCATACGTGCTTTCGCAAATCAGATAATCAACGCCACTCGGGCTCTTGGGACCTTGCTCGAAAAGCTTGTTCGTTGAGCCAATATCGCCGGAAAACAGCAAGCTGATTGGCCCCGCAGACCCGACCACCTCGAGTTCGATCGATGCCGACCCCAATAGATGCCCGGCATTCCAATACCGGAATCGGACGCCGCCGGCGGTCTCGCGCCAGTCGTCGTACTGAACGGCTATGAACTGCGGCAGCATGCTCCGAGCGTCGTCGGCCGTGTAAATTGGCTCGACCGGTTCGCGCGCGCGTCTGCGGTTCCGCCTGTTGAGCTGACGAACCTCGGTCTCTTGGATATGTCCTGAATCCTGCAGCATAATCTCACAGAGATCGATCGTCGCCGCGGTCGCAAAGACTGGACCGCTAAAGCCCGCCTTGGATAGCTTCGGGAGCAATCCAGAGTGATCAATGTGTGCATGCGTGAGCAGCACTGCGTCGATCTTTTCGACATCAAACGGGAAAGGGTTGTAGTTCAATTCCTTTTCGGATTTCGATCCCTGGAACATCCCACAGTCGATCAATATTCGAGCGGCATCCGTCGTCAGCAGGAAGCACGATCCGGTAACGGAACCCGCGGCGCCGTGAAAGTGAAGGGTCGGATTGGCCATGACAACTCCTCTGTCTATCCATGACCCTAGCGCGGAGCTTCGGACAACGCCTTGATCCCGGTCAAAGACATGCGAGCGCTTCACGTGACCTTATGTGTCGCGCAATCAACGACGTCTTCGCAGCGAGCTCATCTCAGAAAATCAATGTGTCGAAGCAGCGATACTAAAGCGTAATCGCTGGGCGAAGGAAGATAACGCGTGTTGACCAAGACAAAACAAACCCAGGCGTAGTGCGAGGGACCCGACGATGACCGATGCCGCGAAACAGACAGTCCGGGCTCCGAGCTGGCGGCGTATGCTCGGTCGCTTCAGCGAGCATCCGCTCGCACGCGTCGGACCGGGTTTAATCACCGGGGTTGCCGACGACGACCCGAGCGGCATTGCCACCTATTCTCAGGCCGGCGCGCAGTTCGGCCTCAATATGCTCTGGGCCATGCCTGCAAGCTTCCCATTGATGGCTGTTGTTCAGGCGCCCTGCGCTCGCATTGGACGAGTGACCGGCAAGGGTCTTTCTGCCAACATCAAGGAGGCATTTCCAGCGCCGGTTTTGGTCGGCGTCGTTACCGCTCTCGTGGTCGCCAATACGCTCAACATCGCCGCGGATGTCGCCGCCATGGGAGAGGTAGCCGAGCTAGTGACAGGTGTCGATCGGCATTTAATGACCACTTTATTCGTAATTGGAACGCTGATGCTTCAGGTTTTCGTTCCATACTATCGATATGTTGGATTTCTGAAATGGCTGACGATCTCACTCCTCGCCTACGCTGCGGTGTTGTTCACGGTTCACGTCGATTGGATCGAGGTTGTCAAAAGAACGTTCTGGCCGCACATCACATTCAATTCCGCCTACGCGGCGGTGGTTGTTGGCGTGTTCGGAACCACGATCAGTCCCTATCTCTTCTTGCAGGCTTCGGAGGAGGTCGAGGATATGGAAGGTCGCGGCCCCCTCCTTGGGTACTCCGGTTCCGCTCCTTCGGACCTCCGACGGATTGGCTGGGATACCTGGAGCGGCATGCTTTACTCCAATTTGACGGCTTTCTTTATTATCCTGGCGACTGCGACCACACTATACCCTGCGGGCATCAACCGGATCGAAACGGCGGCACAGGCCGCCAGTGCTCTTCGGCCGCTTGCTGGGCATTTTGCATCTCTAATTTTCGCACTCGGCATTCTCGGCGTCGGTATGATCGGTGTCCCCGTTCTCGCCGGTTCCGTGGGATATGCGGTTGCTGAAGCGTTTGGCTGGCGTTTCGGTCTTGAAAGAAAAGCGCGGGACGCCAGCGGCCTCTATACGGTGATCGCAGTCAGCGTCCTGTTGGGATTAGGTACACAATACTCCCCGATATCGCCGATGACGGCTTTATTCTGGAGCGCGATATTGAACGGCGTGCTTGCGGTACCGCTTATGGCAGTGATCCTGATCGTGGCGCGGCGTTCCGAGACGATGGGCAGGTATCGCATCAGTGCGGCCTACGCCTTTGTCGGCTGGATCGCGGTCTTGATCATGAGCGTCGCGGCGCTCCTGATGTTGCTGCCCCCGAGCGCATGACTAGCCGACGCTCGAACAGCAATTGATCGAGCGCAATGCCGATGGGATGCGACGGGCGCACCCTCAGATGCCGTGGCGCGATGGGCCGCGGAAACCAAGGAGGAAGATATGAACGACCATTCCATTCAACAGGATATACTTGAGGCGCTTGCGTTCGAGCCGAGCATCGACGCCGCCCATATAGGAGTTGCGGTCGACACAGGCATTGCGACACTTGCGGGGCACGTCGCTACCTACGCTGAAAAACTAACCGCAGAAGATGTAGCTGCGCGGGTTAAAGGGGTTCGTGCGTTCGCCTCGGAGATCGAGGTCCGATTTGTGGATCAGAAGCAGCATGCGGACGACCAAATCGCCTCGCGGGCGATCGACATCATCGCCTGGAATACCGCGCTTCCAGAGGGCGTGGTGCACGTGAAGGTGCAGAACGGCTGGGTGACCTTGTCTGGGGAAGTGCGTTGGCAGTTCCAGAGGACGGCCGCCGAACGTGCCGTCAGGAAGCTCGGCGGCCTAGTCGGCGTCATAAATCTGCTGACGATCCGACCGTGCCCAACGGTGCCGGACGTCCGCCGTCGGATCGAGGACGCACTTAAACGGAGTGCCGAAGTCGATGCTGGCGGCATCTCGGTGAAGGTTCAAGACGACAAGGTCGTTCTCGAAGGCGGCGTGCGCGCCTGGCACGAACGCAGCGTCGCCGAAAGGACGGCCTGGTCTGTTCCAGGCGTCGCCACCGTCGAGAACCACATCTCCATCAGCTAAAAATGAGGGAGGGGTCACCCCCTCCCTCTCTCCGCTCTCACCGTACGCCACCCATTCGGCGCAGCGGAGTGTTGACCGTCAAGTCACTTTGACGGCGATCTTTTTGTCGTTTTTCTGCCGTTCGGGCGTCTTTGGCAGTGTTATCTTGAGAATACCTTTGGAGAAATTCGCCTCGATTTTCTCGCTGTCCACGCCGCGCGGCAATTCCAGGCTTCTGTGGAACGACCCGTAGCGCCGTTCGGAAAGGTGATAATCCTTTTCCCGCTCTTCCTTGGTCTCGTTCTTCTCACCCTTGATGGTAAGCACACCGTCGGCGAGCGTGACGTCAAGATCCTTGGCATCAACACCCGGAAGTTCCGCCGACAACTCAAAGGCTTTTTCGGATTCTGCGAGATCGACGGCGAGCATACCACGCGAGAACGCGGCAGGCATCCTGCTGAAGGCCCGGTCGAAGATCGACGGACTGCCAAAGTCGTTGAACACGCGGTCGATCTCGGACCGGAGGCTGTCCAAGGGCCACCAGCGGTCAACTGCCGCGGCCGGCCTCGCCTCTGTCTTTGGGGATAGTTTCGTTGCAGATTCTGCCATTGTCATTCTCCTTCTCTCAAGAATTCCGTCGTTCAAAGGCGGTGACGTTCACATAGAACAGCCGATTGCGTTCTCGGTCTTTGATCGCCGTCAATCGCCCTGGCTTTTGTGATTTGAGCGTCCTCGGAACGCGGATTGACCTGGAACAAAGCCCCGACCGTCGAACCATGCGAACATTTCCTCCTAGTCGAGGAGGAACGCCGCAATGACAACGGGATATTGCGTCCGTCTGTTTCACGCGGACGATGCGTTAGTCACCTTCGGTCTGATCCAGGCGGCGGCCCCGCGCTTTGCTGCCGATGATTGGGCGCGGCTGGTGGCTAATGCCGATCGGTGGACGCTCGTCTCGTTGAAGGATTCTGCCGGTTATGTGCGCGGGCTTGCCGCTTACCGGATCGGGGCGCATCCGATCGCCGGTCGATTGATGGATATTCCCCTCTTCATAGCAGCAAGCGTGATCGACGACATGACCATCACAGACCTGCTTTTCACCGCACTGAGAAGAAGATCTTCCGGATGCGCTTTCATGCGGATCTGGGCCCGGTTTCCAAGCGATTTCGCGGAGATGGAAAACGACGAGAGATTTCGTCGGTGGGATCATGGTCTGATGGTCAGGGTCGACCACAAACCGTCTCCAGCCTTGCTGTGAAGAGATAGCCTACGCCGCGGACTGACTTGATCAGGCGGGGGTTCGCCGGATCCGCCTCGATTTTGCGACGGAGCCGGACGATCAGCGCGTCGATCGTACGATCGAAGCTGTCTCGACTGCGCTTGTGCGTCAAATCCATCAGCATGTCACGCGTCATGACGCGCCCTGCATGTGTGGCGAACACGTGCAACATATCAAACTCCCCTGTCGATAGCGCCACTTCGTTACCGGCAGGGTCAGTGACGGTCCTTCGTTGCACATCAAGCTGCCAGCCTGCAAAGCGCAAAATCTCGACTTCCGCGGGTGCTAGTTCTTCGGAAACGGTCCGTCTGCGCAGGACTGTTCGCACACGAGCGAGCACCTCGCGAAGATGGAACGGCTTGCCAATATAATCATCGGCGCCGACCTCCAGACCGACAACACGGTCCATGACCTCGTCGCGTCCGGACAGCATTATGATCGGAACGTCTGACTCCGCACGGATTCTCCTTGCAAGCTGAATTCCATCAGTATCGCCCGGCAAGACAAGGTCTAGCAGGATAGCATCGAACCTCGCGGCCTTCATTTTGGCGTTCATCTGCGCGCTGCTGCCCGCGACGTCGACGTCGAACCCCTCCTCGCCAAGGTACTGCGCAAGCATCCTCTGGACGCGAGGATCGTCGTCCACGACAAGTATGCGAGTCCGCCTGGTCGTCTCACCCGTCATCCCAGCATTCTTCGGTTGTTACAGACTGTCACATGATCGCATCAATTATTACGCCTCTCGCATTCCGGTGTCACCAAGCGATGCTCAACTCGTCCCCAGACAACGGCGGAGGGACTGTCATATGCAAGTGGTGTCAAACATCCATTCACTCGAACAGCCACGCATAAATGCAGCAATCGACTTCGCGCCGCTCTTTCTGAGACAACCTATCGAGACCGCGCAAACGGGTGCCTCGATTTTCTTCGAAGGCGATGCTGCTCGCCATGTGTTTCGCATCGTGACCGGAAACGTCCGCATCTGCCGGTTTCTTCCCGATGGCCGCAGGCTCATTAACGGTTTCCTTGGTGCCGGCGATCTGGTCGGCTTGTCTTTTAGCAACCGTTACATGTTTTCAGGCGAGGCCATCGACGAAGTGGCATTCACGCGAATAAACAAGCGCACACTCGAGGAAGAACTGCAACTGGTGCCGGATTTCCGACTACAGCTACTGTCGCATCTCCGCGACGAAATATCGGCCGCGCAGGACCACATGCTTCTTCTGTCGCATAAGAACGCCGAGCAGCGCCTTTGCACTTTTCTGTTGCACCGGCTGGAGCGGCACGGCGGCCGGGACGGCCGAATGCTCAATTTGCCGATGGTCCGCGCCGATATCGCCGATTATCTGGGCATGACGATCGAGACCGTGTCGAGGACCTTAACCAAGCTCGTTGCCAAAGGCGTTCTCTTGCCAGTGGAGAAGCATCAGTTCAAGGTTGCAAGCCGGGTGGCGCTGGCTCGCAGCGCCGATGAGGAGCCGAACGCTTTCGAGGACGAAGAGGCAGGAGCACGTTATGCTGGAACACGCTGCCAATGAGACTGACCTCGAAAGGATTATTCGCATGTTCGACGGCGCTAATCTGATCATCCACGGTTACGACGGCGTGATCCAGCGTTGGACTTCGGGTTGCGAGCGGCTCTACGGTTGGTCTGCGGCGGAGGCCCTCGGCAACGTCGTCCACGATCTTCTGGACACGCAGTTCCCGATGGACCTGGAGGAGCTTCGCAGTGAAGTGCGAAAAAATGGGTTCTGGACCGGACAAGTGGACCACAGGCGTAGTGATGGCGTCAGGCTGGCGATCGTGTCCCGGTGGACGGGTCTCGACCCTGGTGATCCGCAAACGCTAATCGTCCAGTCCAACAACGATGTCACCTTCATGCGGCAGGTTGAGGATGAGTTGCGTGAGCGACAGGCACACCTTCAGTCGATCTTGGCTACCGTGCCCGATGCGATGATCGTAATCGACGATAAAGGTCGCATCGCCTCTTTCAGCGCCGCGGCAGAAAAGCTGTTCGGCTATAGCGACCACGAGGCTGTCGGGCAAAATGTCTCGATACTAATGCCTACCCCGGACAGGGAGGCGCATGACGGATACCTGAATTCATACCTTCGGACTGGACGCCGACGGATCATCGGCTACGGGCGGGTGGTCGTCGGCCTCAAAAAGGACCGGTCTACATTTCCAATGGAACTGTCCGTCGGCGAGGCCGTCGCTGGTGACAAGCGCATTTTCACGGGTTTCGTCAGGGACCTGACCAGCCGTCATCGTATCGAAGCTGAGTTGCGGCAGGCGCAGAAGATGGAAGCGGTCGGGCAGTTGACCGGAGGGCTAGCACATGACTTCAACAATTTGCTGGCTGTCATCAGCGGTAATCTCGAGATGCTTGAAACCCGCCTATCTGAACCGGGGCAGTTGTCCCTTTTGCGGGAAGCGCAATCGGCGTCCGACGATGGCGCTAGATTGACCTCACAGCTTCTAGCGTTTGGAAGACGTCAGGCTCTTGCACCGACCGTGCTCGACGTCGGCGCATTGCTCGGAGAGTTTTCCGACCTCGTCCAGCGAACGCTCGGCGACTCCGTAGAATTGAGGACAATTGTTCCGGGCCGCCGTTTGAGTGCCCTTGCCGACAAGGCGCAACTCCAGAGCGCACTTCTCAACCTCTCTATAAATGCCAGGGACGCGATGCCGAACGGTGGTCGCCTGACAGTGGAGGTATCCGGTGTCGAGATCGACTCGGACTACGCTGGAATGTACCCGGCCATCCGGGCCGGTCGATACGTTCTGATATCCGTTACAGACACGGGCACCGGCATGTCTTCAGAGGTGATGGAACGGGCTTTCGAACCGTTTTTTACGACCAAGCCGACAGGTTCGGGAACCGGACTCGGACTGAGTATGGTCTACGGATTTGCGAAGCAATCGGCCGGACATCTGCAGCTTTACAGCGAACCTGGCAAAGGCACGACCGTGCGCCTCTTTCTCCCACACGCAGACGCTGAAAAGGACCCAAATCCGGAGATTGACGAGGACGCCGAGACCATGCCCCCAGGTGGCACCGAGACCATTTTGGTAGTTGAGGACGACGCCAGGGTTCGCAGGGTGACGGTCAGCCGTTTACAGGCGCTTGGTTACAATGTCATCGAAGCCGCGAACGGGTACGACGCGTTCAAGGTAATGGAGGAAGGACATACCGTGGCGCTATTGTTCTCCGACGTTGCTATGCCGGGTATGAACGGTGATGAACTCGCGCGCAAGGTTCGACAGCGTTGGCCGAGGGTAAAGATTCTCCTCACGTCGGGTTTCTCGGAGCCATACGCTGCCGAAAGAGAGATCGAAGCCGGCGCGGAATGGTTGAAGAAGCCCTATACGGCATCGGAAATGTCGCTGCGGCTTCGGCTGTTGCTCGATAAGCACGAATGATACCTGGGTGCGCCGGGCTTGCACGCGCCTATGTCGGAAAGGATAAGACCCACTTCCTTCATAGTCTCGCCACCTTCACCTGGGGAAGGGCAGCGTTGCCACCTTTCCCCAAAGCGATCTGGTTTCAGCCAACTGTTAGCCGGTCATCGAGGGTGGCGATGCCCGGCGCCGACCAAGCTGCGCGCTCGGCAGCCTGCCGCTCGGACCAAGTCCTGACCTTGCCCGAAAGCGTGACTTTCCTATCTTTCACGTCGATCTTGATCGCATCGGCTTCCAACGCCGCATCGCGTTGAAACGCATTCTCGATCCGCTTTTTGATATCGATGGCGGTGATACGAGGTTTAAGCTCGACGAGGTTGGAAACACCGACAACGCCGGCCAGGTCGCGTACCGCATCATAGGCCGCGTTTTTCTGATATTGCCATTCGACTTCGCCGCGCAGCGTCACCCAACCCTTGAGAACGCGCACTTGCACTGAATCCTTCGGCACGGAGACATTCCAGTCGAGCATCTTCACAGCACGGCGTGCGATATCGTCGTCGTCAGTCTCCTTGGCTCCGAAAATTCGCACCTCAATCTCGGCTGCAATGCCGCGGACGCCTTTGACGCGCCGGACCACCCTTTCCGCAGCTTCCTTTTCCGCGTACGTGCGCACATGTCCGGTCAAAGTGACGATCCCATTGTCTGTGGCGACGCCGATATCAGCCGCATCGATGCTCGGTTCGAATTCGAGTTCATCGATAATCGTTTGTCTGAGATATAAGTCGTTCATAACAACCTCCTTCAGGTTAGCGACACGATGATCGTGCCAGCGCAGCAGAATTCCGTCGTTGATCTTCATCAAACAGGAGAGCACCCCCTGGATTTCAGCAGACAGTAAATTGTCTTCTCGGCTGCTGCTGGGTTTGCATGTCGGCGGCCACGAAAAGGCGGTTGCCGTCCCTCACGACCAGCGCGAGTAGTGCGGGCGATCTGGAAGGACAGCTTGAACTGAAAAGGCAGCTTGATGGAGTTCGAAAAAGTGATCTACGTCAACCACTCCATGCCTGGCGACGACACCGTCGATCGTGTGACCGGTGAAGCGGTGCTCAAGAGCGGAGTTGCGCGACGCGTTGGCTTAATCCGCGATCGTCATTCCGTTTTGACCGCGCTGCGTCCCGACACGGCCGTTACGACAATGCCGTAGAACACATGAGGAGAACAATCGGACAATGGAAGCTCGTGAGGCTTCATCGAGCCTATTTCCCACCAGTCCGAATGCTTTTGGAGGAGAGACCATGCGTGCAGCCTCTCGCCTCGTCGCTCGTCGGTGTCAGGAAACTCCTCGAACCTACCTTCGACGACGACACTCGTCCACCCGCCGGCGCTCGAACGCTGCTCAATGTGAAGGCAGACTTTGTCGTTTTCCCGCATCCAGTCGAGCTTCTTCCCGGGCATGGTGAAGCTGTAGGCGATGCCGCCCGAGAAAGCGAAATAGATCGCCGCCACGTAGGGTTGGCCATCCTTGCAGCATGCGAGATGACCAAAGCGCTCACTCTCAAGAATGCGGTAGCACTCACCGGGGTTGATCTCCGTCAGCTTGATCGTCATGGCCGTGCCCTCCGAGTTTGAGATGGCAGGATCATAAGACTTTTGTTGCGAGCCGGCTTTGATGAAGCGCAATGCGAACTCTCAACGCTGCATGCATCATGAGGACCGTTCAACTCCAGGAGGCCAGAATGAAGCCGCAGTTCCATCTCCCATTATCGACCTATCCCGATCCAAGCTCCTTCACCATAGCTGACAACGCAGTGGATCTGGCTTTGCAGTGTAACGCCGATCTGTTGGCAAGCATCCCGCAGGTTAAGATATCGAGTGTTCGTCAATCGTTCCCAACAGCCGTCGATGTGGATCTTCTTAGGGCGCAAGCCGAGCGCTACAGTCACGACTGCGGGAAATCGCTTCGGGATCACATTGGTGAGGTTGCCCTCAAAGCGGGCGTCGCATTGAACGTTCATGACTTCAGAGCATTGGAGCCATTCGTCTGTGACGCCTTTGCCCAGATCGCTCGAACGCAGGATCTCTCAATCTTGGAAGCGTGCGATGTCACACGTTCTCGGTCGGAAGCGCTTCTGTTCGACAGCGGGCGACCGATCATACTATGCCCCACCTCACGTGTATGTGGACGTGTCGATAACATTGCCATTGCGTGGGATGGCAGTGTCACTGCAGCGCGCGCGATAGCAGGCGCCCGTCTGTTTTTCGACCGCGCGAGCACTGTGCAGGTCATCACGGTTACCGACGATAAAGAGATCGATGAGAAAACCCGTGCGTTGTTCTTATCAACCCTGGCTCGCACCGGGCTCAAGGTCGACGATATTGCAATTCGTGCCGGTGAGCAGTCCGCGGCACTCGCCATTCAGTCCGCGGCACTCGAGCGCAATGCCGATTTACTTGTGGCCGGCGGCTTTGGTCATTCCAGGCTTCGAGAGTTCATTCTTGGCGGCGTAACCAGAGAACTTCTCGGCGGCTGTGATTTACCCGTCCTGATGGCGCATTAGGTTAGAGCACGCAGCGCATTCATGATGACGGCCACATCGATCACCTCTTGTAGCAAGGCGCCGGCTACCGGCGGGAGAAGGCCGACAGCGGCAAATCCCATCGCAACAATCGAAAGGCCGATACCAACATAGACGCTCTGCAAGGCTATGCTACGCGACCGACGGGCGATCCTGATTGCCAAAGAGACCTTGGACAGATCGTCCCTGATGAGAACCACGTCAGCTGCCTCCGCCGCTGCGGCGAGATTCGTCACACCGACCGCCAAGCCCACGTCGGCCGCTGCTAGCGCCGGCGCATCATTCACACCATCTCCCAGCATAAGTACCGCTCCGCCGCGTCGCTCGTTTTCGATGACATCTACCTTGTCCGCTGGTGTGAGCTCGGCTTTGACGTCATCCATACTCAACGAGCGCGCAACAGCGCTTGCCGCCGGCAAAGCGTCCCCCGATGCAAGGACCAAACGCGAGAAGCCCAATTCCCGCAACTGCGCAAACAATGTCATGGCGTCTGGTCGCAGAGTGTCCTGAAAAGCAATCGTTCCTGCGTACACCCCGTTGAATGAAACGTTGGCAATCATCGCATTCTTCATGTTTTGCACGCTCGCCGGCGCGTTACCCTCGAAATATCCTGCCTTTCCGACGCTAACGCGTAAACCCTCCACAGTCCCAGAGATCCCTGCGCCCGCGTTCTCCGTCACTTCGGACGGAGTCGTCAGCAGCATCCCGCGCCGTCGGGCCTCATCGACAAGCGCTCGGCCCGCCACGTGACCCGATACCTGGTCCAACGAAGCGGCGAGACGAAGTATCCTTTCCTCTGTTTCTGGACCATGGATCGCGCTGACCCTGGGCTTTCCGGTCGTCAGGGTTCCGGTCTTGTCGAAGACGGCGACAGAAACCTGAGCGAGGGCCTCCAGCGGCCCTGCTCCTTTTACAAGAACGCCCAATTTGGCGGCATTGGACGTTCCAGCCGCCAAGGCGACCGGCACGGCAAGGATCAGTGGACATGGAGTTGCGACCACCAGGACTGCGACGACGCGTGACAGATCACCGGAGACTATTGCAGCCATCGCTGCGATCGCGACAGTGACGAGAAGAAACCAGATCGAAAAGCGATCGGCTAGGCGCATGAGCTTTGCCTTGGATTGTTTCGAGGCCCCAACCAGTCGGACAATCCCGGCATAGGTGCTATCTTCGGCGCGATTGACAACACGTATTTCGATCACGTCTCCGACGTTTGTTCCGCCGCTCGCAACGGTCGCACCTTCCGCCAGTGTTATCGGAAACGGCTCTCCTGTCAGAACCGCCTGGTCGATGGAAGCGGTCGACGAAATCAGCACGCCGTCAGCTGGCACCAGATCGCCTTTTCTGATCAGTAGCCTGTCGCCCACGGCAACGACGCCAACCTCGACCTCCTCGACGCTGCTCCCCGAAAACCGGAGCGTCGTGCGCGGGACCTGCGCGAGTAACGCCGACATCCCCGCGTCGGCTCGTCGATGCGCATATGCTTCGAGAAACTGCCCGCCTGAGTACATAAGGCCAACGATCGCGCCGGCCAGATACTCTCCGAACCACAGCGACGATGTCATCGCAAGGGCAGCAATCAAGTCGAGCCCAAAGTCTCCCTGTCTGACCTTGCCGACGACTTCTGCACAAAGAAATGCAAGAACGACACTAATGACGGCGACCAAAGCTGCGACATACGCGGTAGAGAGCCCTGCGGTGTAAAAGATCAGGGCGGCCGTGATGAATGTCGCCGATAGCAACGCGAGCAAGGCCGCCCGTGGCAACAGGCGCAACAAGCGAAACACCATGTTGCCACCGGCCGCATGCCTCGCGGTATTGGCATTCGTTGCGACAAACATTGAAATTCACGCGATTAGCGTGCCCATCATTCGTTGGATCGTGCGCAATCGGCACAGAGCGGAGCATATGGAATTGCTGAAAGCCGGCGTTCGTCGATACGTGCATGGCATCGAACACAGTCACCATAGGTTCCATGCGCAAGCCGGTCGAGGGCTGCATTTATGGCGCCGAGTTGCGCAGCTCCTTCTTGTCCCATTGCGGCAAGGACTTCATCGTTTTCGACCTGGATGGACCGCTCGTCGCTGTCTTTATCGAGGGGTGTGGATAGGTCGTCGCCAATCGCTTCAAGCCGACGAACGAGATCTCGCTTCAACGTCTCCAGCTGAGACCTCACTTTAAATGCATCCATTGGGATCTCCTCCTGATCGCGCTTAACGAGGATAACTCTGCCACGCATGGAAGGTCGGAGCTTTGATCTCGCTCAATCTCAGAATTTCGCAAACCCAGCCCACCCGATGATGGGTGGTTGACGCAGATCAAGGACAGCTGTGCGAACAACCCTATCATGTGACCATCAGATCAGGAGGTGGCCGACATGTCTATTTGCACGACGTTGAGTGTCCTGAATTCCAGGAGCTACAAGGAAGATCTTCAAGCCGCGATCGAGTTTGCCCGCGACGCTGGTGCTCATCTCAGCGCCGTGGTCATCTGCATGGGCGCTGCTCCGATGGATGGCTCCTATGGGGCAACCTCCATCACGTGGCTCGACGTCCAACAACGCGAAATCGACGAACTGTCTGAAAGGACAAACGAGGTTCGAGAGATTCTCTCGCGAAGTGAGTTGTCATACGAGGTTCAGGAAATCTACACCGAGTTTGCCTGGGCGCAGGAAGACATAGCAGAGCGGGCTTTGTATGCCGACGTCGTTCTCATCGGCCGTCAAGCGGCGAGCGACGAGGATCTCAGGAAGCGGATCATCGGCGGAGCACTTTTTCATTCGCCGACGCCCGTCCTCATAAATCGGGGCTCCAAAACTCTTCGGTCGACGATGAAGGCGGTGCTATTGGCATGGGACTCGAGTGATGAGGCATCGCGCGCCGCGCGCCAGGGACTCGATTTTCTGAAGGCGGCGGAATGCGTCTACGTCACGATGGTCGACCCGGTATCCAGTGAACGGATAAATGGTGAAGACCCCGGAGCAGATATTGGAGGATTCCTCGCCCGCCACGGTGTCAATGTCCAGGTGGACCGGCTGGCCAGCGGCGGCAGAAGGTCCGATGAGGTCATCCTGCAGCACGCAATCGACGTTAATGCGGATCTGATCGTCATGGGCGCGTACAATCATCCACGCTGGCAGCAGACCCTGTTCGGCGGTGTCACACGCAATATGATCGAGGATGGCAGAACGCCGATATTCCTATCGCGGTAGCCCCGCGCATTAATCTCGTCACGCCCCCAAACCATAAAGGTTTCGACGCATGTTGAAGGTGTGAACCAGAGTAAATGCGAGCCGCCCGTCGGAAACAAGGAAGACCGCGGGCCCGGCGCCTGATGGTGCGCAATCTGACGGAATTAGTTTGGTTCTCGAAGGAGTAACCCGCTTCATCATTGGAGTGTCGTTCCCAAACTTACAGCGCCAGACCCGCGGCATACATCGAGCTACGCCCCCTCATCTTCTGCGACATTCTGGTCATCGTGCACACTTGAAGCCATTCATTATACATTATAGTATAATATATAATGTATTTAACCACGGAACCAGTCATGTCTGTCATCAAGATTTCCGAGAAGCTCTCCGTCTCGCCGCAGCCGACCATCGACGACATCAGGTCACTGCGTGAACAGAGATTTGCGACACTTATCAACAACCGTCCCGACGACGAAGACGCCGCCCAGCCTGGCACGGTCCTCGAAAGCCAGGAGGCCGAGCGTTGCGGCCTGTCCTACGCTTATGTCCCCGTCACGCTCGGTACGATTACCGAAGCCGACGTCCGGGCCTTTCAAAAGGCAGTCGATGCGTCCGAAGGCCCGGTGTTCGCTCATTGCAAGTCGGGCACGAGGTCCCTCAGCCTCCATCTAATCGGTGAGGCTCTCGACGGCCGGATGATTGCCGAAGATGTCGTTGAGTTCGGGCGCGCCCATGGCTTCGACACCAGCACCGCCGCCGCCTGGCTCAAGCAACATGCCGCGCGTCGTCCCCGTGTGAAGGGCTTCTTCGACGAGCGCACCTGGAGCGTCCAATATGTCGTTTCCGATCCATCGACGGGCAACTGCGCGATCGTCGACCCGGTTCTCGACTTCGACGAGAAGGCAGGATCTACTGCGACCATTAATGCTGACGCGATCCTTGACTTTGTTCGCGATGAAGGCCTGACCGTCGAGTGGATCCTCGACACACATCCGCATGCCGACCATTTCTCCGCGGCTCAGTATCTAAAGGAGAAGACGGGCGCCAGAACCGCGATCGGTGAACGCGTCGTCGATGTCCAAACGCTGTGGAAAGGCATCTACAACTGGCCTGAGCTGGCCACCGACGGCTCGCAATGGGACCAACTCTTCGCACACGGCGAGACATTCAAGGTCGGCTCCATCGACGCCAAGGTTATATTCTCGCCAGGACATACGCTGGCCTCGATCACCTACGTGATCGGTGACGCAGCTTTCGTGCACGACTCCATGTTCATGCCCGACAGCGGCACGGCGCGCGCCGACTTCCCCGGCGGCGACGCCCGAATCCTTTGGAAGTCGATCCAGGATATTCTTGCCCTCCCGGACGACACCCGCATCTTCACCGGGCACGACTACCAGCCGAACGGTCGTGCTCCGCGCTGGGAAAGTACTGTAGCCGAGCAAAAGAAGGCCAACGAGCATCTCGCCGGCGTGACCGAAGAGCAATTCGTGGCGCTCCGCACGAAGCGTGACAAGACGCTGCCGATGCCGAAGCTCATTCTGCATGCCCTGCAGGTGAACATCCGGGGCGGACGCCTTCCTGAGCCGGAGGCCAATGGAAAGCGCTACCTGAAGTTTCCACTCGACGCTCTGCAGGGAGCAGCCTGGGAATGAGGACAGTTTCCAAACCTGAAGCGGACAAAGGTCTCTCCCCCGAAGAGATGGCCGGCCGGGCTGGAGAGGTTGCCAATCTCCTGAAGACGTTGTCGCACCAGGCGCGTCTGATGATCGTGTGCACGCTCGTCGACGGTGAGTTCTCCGTCAGCGAGTTCGAAGAAAAGCTCGATATCCATCAGCCGCATCTTTCCCAGCATCTGACGGTGCTGCGAAACGCCGGGATTGTCGAAACACGACGCGAGGGAAAGCAAATCTTCTACCGCCTGAAGGAGGTGAAGGCGGCTCAGCTCGTCGGCGCCCTCTATGACATCTTCTGTGTAAAGGAAGAGACATGAGCACTTATCTCCAGTCTCTGGCCGGCGGCATGCTTATCGGCGCCTCCGCCGCGATGCTGCTGCTTCTGAACGGGCGGATCGCCGGCATCAGCGGTATCGTCGGGCGCTTGACCCAGGGCGTCGGCCTCACGACCAACCTTGCCTTCGTACTCGGCCTGCTGCTCGGCCCGCTGGCCTATCTGCTGACATTCGGTAAATGGCCGACGCTCGAGATTACCGCGACATTGCCGCTGATCATCGTCGCCGGCCTGCTTGTCGGTTTCGGTTCACGGATGGGATCGGGCTGCACCAGCGGACACGGCGTGCTTGGGCTTGCCCGACTTTCGCCGAGATCAATGGTGGCGGTCGCTATATTCCTGTCGGCCGGCGTGGTCGCGGTCACCGCTCTACGAGCTCTGGGATTATGAGCAGGAACATCTATCAGTTTGGCGCGGCCCTCTTGTCCGGCATCGTCTTCGGTTTCGGCCTGTCACTTTCAGGCATGCTCAATCCGGTTCGAGTCCAGGGCTTCCTCGACATCTTCGGTGACTGGGATCCAAGTCTTGCCTTCGTCCTCGGCGGCGCCGTCGCCGTCGCCTTCATCGGCGTGCAGATGATGACGAGGATTCGCCATCCCGCCTTCGACGACGGCTTTCATGTGCCGACGAACCGGAAGATCGACGGGCCGCTGGTTATCGGCTCTGCCCTGTTCGGCCTGGGCTGGGGGATCGGCGGCTTCTGTCCCGGCCCGGCGGTCGCTTCCCTATCGGTCGGCATTCCCCAGACCGTGCTGTTCGTCGTCGCCATGCTGGTTGGCATGACACTTTACGACCGGGTCTGGAGCAGAAGGACATGAGCGCTTCCGTACTTGCAGCCGTTGGGTCCGGCGCGATCGTCGGCTTCATGCTCGGCCTTCTCGGCGGCGGGGGCTCGATCCTGGCGACCCCGCTCCTCCTCTATGTCGTCGGCGTCTCACAGCCTCATATCGCGATCGGAACCGGCGCGCTGGCAGTCTCAGTGAACGCCTTTGCCAGTTTCGCGAGCCACGCCATTAAAGGCCATGTATCGTGGCGCTGCGCAGCTGTCTTCTCCGCGCTCGGCGTGCTCGGCGCATTTGCCGGCTCCAGCCTCGGCAAAGCGATGGACGGAGACCGGCTGATCTTCCTAATCGGCGTTCTGATGGTCATGGTCGGCGCCATGATGCTCAAGCCGAGGAAGCCGACGTCCGTCGAAAACCGGCCGATCGATCTTAGAATGTGTCTTGTCACCGCAGCGGTGGCTTTGACCGCCGGCACGGCGTCAGGCTTCTTCGGGATCGGCGGGGGCTTCCTGATCGTCCCGGGTCTAATGCTTGCGACCGGCATGCCGATGATCAACGCGATCGGCACCTCGCTCCTTTCCGTCGGCACCTTCGGGCTTGCGACTGCGCTAAACTATGCGGCGTCCGGGTTGGTGGACTGGTGGCTCGCCGTCGAGTTCATCGGTGGAGGCATCGCAGGCGGCGTCTGCGGCATGATGCTCGCGACGCGGTTGAGCGCCTATAAGAGCATAGTCAACCGTCTTTTCGCGGCGCTGATCTTCATCGTCGCGGGCTACACTTTCTACCGGAGTTTGGGGGCTGTAACTGCTTGAGTGCCGAGAAAAACCCGACTGGATAGCTTGACCAACGCCATATATCCATTATTCTGGATACATGGACTCAAAGAACGCTATTGCTGCGCTGGCCGCCCTCGCACAGACGACAAGGCTCGAAACCTTCCGACTGCTTGTTAAATCCGAGCCGGCGGGCATCCCTGCTGGTGAACTTGCACGCATAATGGACGTGCCGCAGAACACGATGTCTGCACATCTTGCGACCCTGTCGCGAGCTGGAATTGTGAAGAGCGAGAGACAGGGCCGTTCCATTATCTACCGGGCAGATCTCGAAGGCTTTCGCGCCCTCACTCTGTTCCTCCTTAAGGACTGCTGCGGCGGGAACGCCGAGCTTTGCGCGCCACTGATTGCCGATCTGACATTATGCTGCACGCAGGAAGGACCGGGGACATGCGTTAACTAAGGCTGCGGCAGATTACGTCCGAAACCGACCTCAGTACGGCGCTGGCTGCCGCTGGACTTCCGGCTGACGACCTCCACGATCCGGGACGGCAGTATTTCGAGTGCCGTGATCCTGACGGCGTACTGATCGGCTACTCGGGGCTGGAAGAATGCGGGCCAGACGTCCTTCTCAGATCCATGGTGATCATGCCGGAATTCAGAATGCGCGGATATGGGCGCAACCTTGTCTTGGCGATGATTGCGCGGGCGCCATCGGAAGCAGGGATCCATCTCGCGACGACAACCGCCTCGACGTTCTTCAAGGCGCTAGGATTCGAAACCCTGACGCGCGACAACGTGCCGGAACGAATTCTTTCCGCCCGACAGCTATCCGGCCTCTGCCCGGCGTCCGCGACGATCATGAAACTCAACCGGCCACCGACCTAAAACGGACGAAGACCATGACCGACAAGATGTACAACGTGCTGTTCCTCTGCACGGGCAATTCCGCACGCTCCGTCCTCGCCAAATCCATCTTGAACAAGGACGGCGGCGGACGCTTCAAGGCATTCTCGGCGGGCAGCCAGCCGAAGGGCGAAGTAAACCCGGATGCGCTCCGGGAACTGGAGGTCCTGGGCTATCCGTCGACGGGCTTCTCGTCGAAAAGCTGGGAAGTCTTCGCCGAGGCGGGCGCTCCCGAGATGAAATTTATCTTCACTGTCTGCGACAGCGCGGCGGGCGAGGCCTGCCCCGTTTGGATCGGCCATTCCATGACAGCGCACTGGGGCGTCGAAGATCCCGCAGCGGTCGTCGGCACGGAGATCGAGATCCAGCGCGCCTTCGCGCAGGCGGCCCGCTTCCTGAAGAACCGTATCATAGCCTTCGTCAACCTGCCGCTGGGCTCCATCGACCGCCTTGCACTGGAACAGCATGTACGGCAGATCGGCTCGTTCGAAGGTGCTTTCGTCAAATTCGCAAAGGCCGACTGATATGTCCACCTTCGAACGCTATCTGACCATCTGGGTCTTCCTCTGCATCGTCGTCGGCATCGCGCTTGGCCATGTGATGCCTGGCGTCTTCCACGGCATCGGTACCGCCGAGGTCGCCAAGGTGAACATTCCGGTCGCCGTGCTAATCTGGCTGATGGTCATCCCCATGCTGCTGAAGATCGACTTCGGCTCGCTGGCGAAGGTCGGCGGATACTGGCGCGGCATCGCCGTGACGCTCTTCGTGAATTGGGCGGTGAAACCATTCTCGATGGCGCTCCTCGGCTGGCTGTTTATAGGCTGGCTCTTCCGGCCTCTGCTACCCGCAGACCAGATCGATTCCTATATCGCGGGCTTGATCATCCTGGCGGCCGCACCATGCACAGCGATGGTCTTCGTCTGGTCCAATCTCACCAAGGGAGAGCCGCATTTCACGCTGTCGCAGGTCGCGCTCAACGATACGATCATGATCGTCGCATTCGCCCCCATTGTAGGCCTGCTCCTGGGCCTCTCGGCGATCACTGTCCCATGGGACACGCTAACGATCTCGGTGGTCCTCTACATCCTGATCCCGGTCGCAATCTCCCAGATCGTCCGCAGGCGCCTGACTGCGGACGGCACGACACGATCCCTCGAGACGCTGCTGACGAGACTACAGCCGCTGTCGCTCGTCGCGCTGCTCGCCACCCTCGTCCTTCTGTTCGGCTTCCAGGGCGAGCAGATCATCGCTCAGCCGGTCGTCATCGGCCTCCTCGCCGTTCCGATCTTGATCCAGGTCTACTTCAACTCCGGGCTTGCATATTTGCTCAACCGACTGTCGGGCGAGAAGCACCGCGTCGCCGGGCCGTCGGCGCTGATCGGTGCCAGCAACTTCTTCGAGCTGGCCGTGGCCGCGGCGATCAGCCTGTTCGGCTTCCAGTCGGGCGCGGCGCTGGCGACGGTTGTCGGCGTGCTCATCGAAGTTCCGGTCATGCTGTCCGTCGTCTGGATCGTGAACCGTTCCAAGCGCTGGTACGAGGCCGCGCCCGCGGTCTCACGAAACGCCGTTACCGAAAGGAACTGACCATGGACGTCACCATCTACCACAACCCCGCCTGCGGCACGTCGCGCAACACGCTCGAGTTGATCCGCAACGCTGGCATTGAGCCGGACGTCATCGAGTACCTCAAGACGCCGCCATCGCGGGCCGAGTTGGTGAAGATGATTGCCGATGCAGGCCTGACGGTGCACGAAGCGATCCGAGAGAACGGAACGCCCTACGAGGAACTCGGGCTTGGCGATCCCGCGCTCACCGACGACCAGTTGCTCGACGCGATGGCCAAGGATCCGATCTTGATCAACCGTCCGTTCGTCATCACGCCACTGGGCACCCGGTTGAGCCGTCCGTCCGAGGCCGTTCTCGATATCTTGCCGGACACCCACAAAGGCGCCTTCTCCAAGGAAGATGGCGAGAAGGTGCTCGACGAGAAGGGAAAGCGCATTGTCTGAACCATTCCCAGCCCTAGAAGAGCAGCATCTGCGCCACCCCGACCTTGATGCGCTCCGTCCGCAGTTCTCCGTTCATAAGCCGCGCATCCTTATTCTCTATGGATCACTGCGTGAGGTCTCTTACAGCAGGTTCCTGGCCCATGAGGCGCGACGCCTTCTTGAAACCTTGGGATGCGAGGTCCGGGTCTTCGATCCCAAGGGTCTCCCCCTGCCCGATGAAGCACCTGCCAGCCATCCCAAGGTTCAGGAACTTCGGGAACTGTCCGAGTGGTCCGAGGGCAGATATGGGTCAGCCCCGAGCGCCATGGAGCGATGACTGGCGTCATCAAGTCACAGATCGACTGGATCCCGCTTTCGGTTGGCTCGGTGCGACCGACGCAGGGCAAGACGTTGGCCGTTATGCAGGTCTCGGGCGGCTCGCAGTCGTTCAACGCCGTCGGCCAGCTCCGCATCCTCGGCCGCTGGATGCGGATGATCACGATCCCCAACCAGTCTTCGGTGGCCAAGGCATATCAGGAGTTCGACGCGGAAGGTCGGATGAAGCCGTCGTCCTACTACGACCGCGTTGTCGACGTATGCGAGGAATTGGTGAAGATCACTCTGCTGACCCGCGACACCTCGTCTTACCTGAGTGACCGCTACAGCGAACGGAAGGAAAACGCCGCCAAGCTCGAACAGCGGGTGCAATTGAAGTCGATCTGACCTCAGCCTACGCCGACGAAGCTCCGTTTTGTCACCGTAGCCGCCGACGAAGGCGGCCATGCGCGACCATCGCGCCTTCCAGCGTCATCCGCACCCGGATAGCGGCTTCGCGATCGAGGCCGCCTTGTCTTGATGATGGAGTGGACGGCCCCTGAACGGCATCGAAATGTGCCAGAATGAGCTGTTGAGATCTCAATCGAAGGGGCCGCCCATGGACAAGATTATTCGTATTGGCATGGATACGTCAAAGCATGTCTTCCAGCTGCACGGCGTGAACGGTGAAGAAAAGCCGGTCTTGCGTAAGAAAATGCGACGCAAGGAGATGATCGACTTCTTCACGACCTGCCCGCCAACTTCGGTCGCGATCGAGGCCTGTGGTGGTTCCCATCATTGGGCGCGGCTACTGACCTCATTTGGACATGA
>NZ_JBMDKV010000060.1:0-1222 GCF_057809895.1 Rhizobium sp. FG113
TGAATAGCCCCGAGATTTGTAGACACCTTCTTTCCTAATTTTGAGGCAAGAAGAGCATCATGAGCAAATCGAATTTCAGCGAAGAGTTTAAGCGGGACGCGGTGCGTCAGATCACGGAACGGGGCTATCCGGTTGCGGAGGTTTCGCAGCGGCTGGGTGTGAGCCCGCACTCACTCTATGAGTGGAAGAAGAAGTTCTCCTCCGTGTCTGGCAACCAGGGCAGCGACCAGGCCGACGAGATCAGGCAGCTTAAAAAGGAATTGGCGCGTGTCACCGAGGAGCGCGACATATTAAAAAAAGCGACCGCGTATTTCGCCAGGGATGCAAAGTGAAGTACGCGTTCATTGCACAGCATCAGCAGCGATTTTCGGTGCGGACGATGTGCCGCCTGTTGCGCATCCACCCCAGCGGCTTTTACGCTTGGCTCCGGATACCCTTGAGCAAGCGTGCCTGTGAGGACAAGCGCCAGATCGATCTGCTCCAGACGGCCTGGGAAGAGAGTGGCAGGGTCTACGGGTATCGCAAGCTTCATGACGACCTGCTCGATCACGGCGAGACATGCTGCCCCAACCGGGTTGCGCGTCTGACGCGGATTGCCGGGATAAAGGCTCAGATCGGCTACAAGCGACGTCCCGGAGTTTACGGCGGCAGGCCATCCATTGTCATCGACAACACGCTGGCTCGGCAATTCGACGTTGCTGCTCCGGACAAGGCGTGGGTCACTGACATCACCTACATCCGGACCAGCGAAGGCTTCGCCTATCTCGCGGTGGTGATCGATCTCTATTCTCGCCGTGTCATCGGCTGGTCGATGCAGAACCGTCAGACAACAGATGTCGTGCTGCAGGCGTTGCTGATGGCTGTCTGGAGGCGGAAACCAAAGGAAAAGGTTCTGGTGCATTCGGATCAGGGATCACAATTCACCAGCATGGACTGGGCAGCGTTCCTCAAGCACCACAATCTGGTTCACTCGATGAGCCGACGGGGCAACTGCCATGACAATGCCGTGGCTGAGAGCTTCTTCAATCTGTTGAAGCGGGAGCGAATACGCCGAAAGGTCTATCGCTCAAGAGACGAAGCAAGGCAGGACGTGTTCGATTACATCGAGATGTTCTACAACCCGAAGCGCAAGCATGTCAGAAACGGGATGCTGTCGCCCGTCGAGTTCGAAAGGCAGCAGAAAACGTAACCCGAGGGTGTCTACGAAACTCGGGGCTATTCA
>NZ_JBMDKV010000061.1:0-1204 GCF_057809895.1 Rhizobium sp. FG113
TCCCAGCTTCGCGGATGACGAGCAATGATCTCGCCGCGGCAGCCGATCACAACTTTGTCGACATAGCCTCTGACCCAGACGTCCTGATGACCGTAGGCGACCGGCACGGAATAGTCGTTGGTCTTGTAGCGCACCAGAGACTGGGCCGTCACCGTTGTACTCGCCTGATCGCAGGCATCGAAAGGCGACGCCGGCAAGGGACGCATGGCGGCAAGATCTCGCTGCAACCGTTCGCCAATCGTCTCGCTCTCGCCGCGCAGCTTGTCGTTCTGCCGCTTGCGGCATTGCTCTTCCAGAAAGGTATTGAACGCATCCCATGTCGGAAACTGCGGGATCGGCACCATGAAGTTGCGCCGGGCATAACCGACAAGACCCTCGACATTCCCTTTATCGTTACCTTTCCCGGGACGGCCGTAGCGATCCCGGATCAGGTAGTGGGACAGGAAGCCGCTGAACAGTGCTGCGCGCTTGCGGGTGCCGTCGGGCAGGATTTTTGCGACCAGGCAACGGTCGTTGTCATAGACGATCGACTGCGGCACGGCCCCGAAAAACGTAAATGCATGGATGTGGCCATCGACCCAGGCCTCGGCCACGGCCGCCGGATAGGCCCGCACGTAGCAGCCGTCGCTATGTGGCAGATCGAGCACGAAAAAGCGCGCCTTCTGCTCGACGTCGCCGATCACCACCGTCGCCTCACCGAAGTCTGCCTGCGCATGGCCGGGTGGATGCGACAGCGGCACGAACACCTCCTGACGGCGCTGATCACGCTCGCGCATATAATCCTTGATGATCGTGTAGCCGCCGACGAACCCACACTCGTCACGCAGGCGGTCGAACACACGCTTGGCAGTATGCCGTTGCTTGCGCGGCACCTTCAGGTCTTCATCGAGCCAATGCTCGATCGTCGACACAAACGCATCCAGCTTCGGACGCCGGATCGGCAAACGTCGCTGATAGCCGGGCGGCGTCGAATAGGCCACCATCTTGGCCACGCTGTCGCGCGATATGTTGAAATGCTTAGCTGCCTGGCGCTTCGTCATCCCTTCCGAAACAGCCAGCCGAACCCTCAGATACAATTCCACGGTGTAGATCCCCTGGCCCTCCTGCATTCAATGCAGAAAGGAAATAGGTGGCCGGATTTTACTCCGCCCGCGGCAGCATTATGCCGCCGCTACCGTGGCCGACTTTTGCACCGCCGCTCTCA
>NZ_JBMDKV010000062.1:0-1053 GCF_057809895.1 Rhizobium sp. FG113
TAAAGCGTGTCGCGCCAAACCAGATTCGGGATTTCCAAATCAGTTGATCCGTGATTCTTTTTGCCCATGGAAGGAGCCACACCATGGGCAAGCCGCATCCGATGGAGTTGCGTGAGCGTGTCGTTGCGTTTGTAAATGAAGGGCATAGCAACCGTGAAGCCGCTCGGCATTTCCGGGTTTCGCCTCGGTTCGTCAATAACATGATGATCCTGCATCGGTCATCCGGTTCTCTCGCCGCCGCCAAGCAGGGCCACCCGCCTGGTGGCGCGAAGCTTATGGGTCATGCTGATTGGGTTCGCGAGCGGATGTCCGCGCATGGCGAAACGACTTTGGATGAGCTGTGCGTTGCACTCGCGGAGCGCGGCATTGAAATCCATCGCGCTACGGTCGGGCGGTTTTTGCACCGGCTCGGACTAAGCAATAAAAAAAAGTCTCAAGGCAAGCGAGCAGCGCAGGCCGGAGATCGCCAAGGCTCGTGACCTTTGGATCAACCGCCGAAAGCGGTTCTTCAACAAGGCCTTGTCGCGGCTCATCTTTATCGATGAGACGTCGACTAACACGCGCCTGACAAAACGCACCGGGTGGTCTGCCAAAGGCAGTCGCTTTGCCGCCTATGCTCCCTTCGGGAAATGGAAGACGCAGACCTTCATTGCCGGTCTGCGCTGCCATGGCCTGACCGCACCATGGATCGTCGATGCTCCAATGAACAGTCGCATCTTCGAAACCTGGATCGAGACACAACTTATGCCGACACTATCGCCCGGCGACGTCGTCATCCTCGACAATGTCGGCTTCCACAAAAGCGAAAGGGCAGAACAGTTGCTCAAGACAAAAGGCGCAAGGCTTCTCTTCCTGCCGCCCTATTCGCCGGACCTGAACCCTATCGAAATGGCATTCTCGAAACTCAAGTCACTCCTGCGAAAGCGGGCCGCTCGAAGCTTCGATACAATAACCAAAGCGCTCGGCGACATCATCACACTCTTCTCCGTCACCGAATGCCGAAACTTCTTCAAGGCAGCAGGATATGAGGCTGAATAGATGCGACACGCTTTA
>NZ_JBMDKV010000063.1:0-978 GCF_057809895.1 Rhizobium sp. FG113
CAGCTTGCCTTCCTTGACGGACTGGACGGCCGCGTCGGCGAGCACGAGGGCGGCGAGGCCATCGGCGCCCGAGGGGGAGATCTTGGCGCCCTTTTCGATGGCGGCGATGAAGCTTGCGATCTCGTTGGCATAGGCTTCGGTGTAGCGGGTCATGAAGAAGTCGTGCAGCGGCGGGCGGGTGTAGCCTTCGCCATTGGCGACTTCGATCGAGACGGCGCGCTGGTTTTCGGCTGAGACCATGCCCTTGGAGCCGTGCACCTCGATGCGCTGGTCGTAGCCATAGGTGGCGCGGCGCGAGTTGGAGATGATCGCCTGCTTGCCGGACTTGGTCTGCAGGATGACGGAAACGCTGTCGTAATCGCCGGCCTCACCGATCGCCTTGTCGACGAGGACGGCGGCCGTTGCGGTGACGGCGACCGGCTCTTCGCCGAGCAGGAAGCGGGCCATGTCGAAATCGTGGATCGTCATATCGCGGAAGATGCCGCCGGAGCGCTTGATATAGTCGACCGGCGGGGCGCCGGGATCGCGCGAAGTGATCGTCACCATCTCGACGTCGCCGATGCGGCCGTCGTCGATCGCGCTGCGCACGGCCATGAAGTGCGGGTCGAAGCGGCGGTTGAAGCCGACCATCAGCTTGCCCTTGGTCTCGTCCACGATCTTGATGCAGGCCTTGACGCGCTCGACGGAGAGATCGACCGGCTTCTCGCAGAAGATCGCCTTGCCTGATCGGGCGAAGCGCTCGATCAGGTCGGCATGCGTGTCGGTCGGCGTGCAGATGACGACGGCGTCGATGTCGCTCGCGGCTTCGATCGCCTCGATGGTGCGGACTTCGCAGCCGTAAGCGGATGCGATGGCGTTGGCGGCCTCGGGAAAGGCGTCGGCGACGGCCACGAGCCTTGCATTGGCATCGCCGCTGACTGCCTTGGCGTGAACCTTGCCGATACGACCGGCGCCGAGAAGACCAAATCTGACTGTCAT
>NZ_JBMDKV010000064.1:0-957 GCF_057809895.1 Rhizobium sp. FG113
TCCTGTCCGCCTTCGAAGATGTCCCCGATCCCCGCGCCGAGAACACGCGACATGACTTGGGTGAGCTGCTGGTCATCGCCTTTGTGTCGGTCCTTTGCGGCGCGACCTCCTGCGCCGAGATGGCGGCCTTCGGGCGCGCAAAGGAAAGCGTTTTCAGGGGTTTCCTCAAGCTCAAGCACGCGGTTCCGTCGCATGACACCTTCTCGGCCGTGTTCCGGATGATCGATCCCAAGGCGCTCGATGCGGCTTTCGGGCGCGTGCTGGCCGATGTCGCGGCCCTCCTTCGTGATGGCGACGTGATCGCCGTTGACGGCAAGGCCCTGCGCGGGGCCCGCGATGCGGGAGAGAGCGGCCGGACGCGGATGATGGTCTCGGCCTATGCGGCGCGGCTGCGCCTGACGCTGGCCAGCGTGCCGGCCGATCGGGGTACGGAACTGGAGGCCGCCATCGAAGCGCTTGGCCTGATCGCGCTCAAGGGGAAGGTGGTGACCGCCGATGCCCTGCACTGCAATCGCCGTACGGTTGCTGCGATTAACGCGGGTGGTGGCGACTGGTGCCTGGCGCTCAAGGCCAACCAGGACTCGCTCCTGTCCGATGCCCGGGCCAGCTTCGGGGCCGAGCCAGACGCGCACCCAAGCGCGCTTTCCGAGGATATCGGCCACGGCCGGACGGAAACCCGAAAGGCGACCGTCGTTTCGAGCAAGGCTCTGGCAGAGCATCATGAATTCCCGGGCCTGAAGGCTTTTGGACGGGTCGAGGCCACCCGAAAAACAGCCGAGGGCACAACCTCGGAAACGAGGTACTTCGCGCTGTCCTGGGTGCCGACACCGGAGGTCCTGCTGGCGACCGTACGCGCCCACTGGGCTATCGAGAACAGTCTGCACTGGCAGCTGGACGTGTCGTTCCGCGAAGACGCGGCACGCAACCGCAAGGATAACAGCCCGGGCAACATCGCCA
>NZ_JBMDKV010000065.1:0-952 GCF_057809895.1 Rhizobium sp. FG113
CCCAGTCTGCTCGCGGCCTTGTTCTGTCGCATGATCAGGTCGAGATCCGATCGATCCAGCGTATAATGTTTGGCGATCTCCCTTTCGTTATCCGGGATGATCGTCGCCTGTTGCCACCATGCCTCGCTCAGTAATGCTCTTCGCGCCATTCACTGATCTTCCCGTTTCGCCGCGGAGAGTGCAGCGAAACGGAAAATGCGTGTCCGACAAACGAACGTTTCGCGGCATCCACAGTTCTTGTCCGCAAACCTTGTCATGAAACGGCAAATCGGACAATGTCCGAATTCAACGGAAAAACGGACAAACCACGTCTCATGACCTCTATCGGCTATGCAAGGGTCTCCACCGGCGAGCAGGACACCGCCCTGCAACTCGACGCTTTGCGCAAAGCAGGTTGTGAAAGGCTGTTCGAGGATAAGGCATCCGGCGTGAAGACTGACCGCCCCGGGTTGGCTGAGGCGATCCGCTACGTTCGCGACGGCGACACGCTCACAGTCTGGAAGCTCGACCGCCTCGGCCGGTCGATGAAGCACCTCATCGAGATCATCACCGAACTGGAGGCCAAAGGCGTCGGCTTCCGATCCATCACCGAAAACATCGACACCACGACATCCGGCGGTCGCCTGGTCTTCCACCTGTTCGGCGCGCTGGCACAGTTCGAGCGCGATCTGATCCGGGAACGAACACGTGCCGGTCTGCAGGCCGCAGAGGAACGCGGCCGACGCGGTGGCCGACAAGTCGTCGTAACCCCGGACAAACTTGCCAAAGCCCGCCAGCATCTGGCGGCCGGTTTGAACGTCCGGGAAGCCGCGGCCCGCGTGAAAATCGGGAAAACCGCCCTCTACGAAGCTCTCAAGGCCGAAAAAGCAACGACATCCACGGTTAAACCAACCTGAGTTCCGGATACGTTCTTAAAAGTCGGACAGATTCGCCACTTTCGTGTCGTGACGCC
>NZ_JBMDKV010000066.1:0-891 GCF_057809895.1 Rhizobium sp. FG113
CGGGATGGCGAAAGCTGCATCCAGCAGATTGCCACTCCGCGCCCTCGCCGCGCGGATCCCTACTATTTCGATATTCCGAACGACAACGGGGTGAAAGAAAGGTTCTGGTTTAACCTGAACCACTAGGGCTTCTCCTGCCACAGCTGGGGCGACCACCGCATCACGAGTCGGTCGCGGCACCTCTCTGTTTCTTTCGACGGGCTTTCCAAACCGCTATCCGATGGAGGTCGGCTTCAGTGATCCTGAGCAAATCCTCGATGACGACATTCCACTCGCGCTGCATCTTGTCGAGTGTCGATAGCTTGACGTCTCGCATGGCACGCGTCACCTGCGATATGTATGCTTCGTGTACGCCGAGCTGCTCAGCAAGCTCCCTATTCGTCAATTTGCGCTCGGCCTTCAATCGTTCGAGACCGATAGCAAGCCTCTCCTGGAACGACAACGTGTCGATCGTCGAAATGTCCACGGCCTCCACCGGGGGCTGGCGTTTCAGACGGGGCATTGGTCGCCACCCCCAGCCCCGATCGGACTTACGCGGCGACAGACAAACATGCCGCCAAGGTAATGGGAGGGCGCACTCCGATGGCGCATTGGAACTCTCCTTGAAACTCTTGTGCTCATCCGTCACCCGATATCGACCAAAAACTACACCGTCCAAGCGTAAACCAATTGTTGTCCATAGTTCAAATTGGGCATTTCACAACCCCGTTACGCTTCGTACACCGGCACGATCCGCCCATGCAAGCGGAGCTGCTCGGACCGCAGGGCCGGAGGAAGGTCTGCATCCTCCTGGTTCGCAAAATTCATGCGCATAGTTGTCAGGAACGGCCCCGCTCACAGCCTGGCAGAGCTTACCGAGGAAGAGGCCGCAGCGCTTCGGGCATGGTATGG
>NZ_JBMDKV010000067.1:0-787 GCF_057809895.1 Rhizobium sp. FG113
TCACCTCCTTTCTAAGGAAGCTGTGGAACCGGTAAGACGCCCTCCGACAAGTCTTTGACTTGTCTAGGGGATGAACCTTCCCGTGCTTTTTAGAACATAGATGGCGCCAGTCAGGCGACCATCGAAACGCAATACGCCACGGAAGTGCTTCGGCACTCGGATGGTATGGCGAACTGCGCCGTCCACGTTTCTCTTTCTTCATTAGGATATGTCCTCACGGCGAGCGCGATCTTCGATCGCTGCCTCCGGCCAGTCTTCGGATTGGAAAAGAGGCGCCAGACGACTGGCGACGGCCTCTGGCCTGTATGGGCGAGCGTCACTGACGTCGAGTTCGTAGAGATCGGGCCTGTAGCTCAGTTGGTTAGAGCACACGCTTGATAAGCGTGGGGTCGGAAGTTCAAGTCTTCCCAGGCCCACCATTCTCCTTTTTGAGGATGATGGGTTGTTCGATCTTGATCCTCCTGATGGGTTTGCTCATCAGGTGTTGCGATGGTTGGGGCTGTAGCTCAGCTGGGAGAGCACCTGCTTTGCAAGCAGGGGGTCAGCGGTTCGATCCCGCTCAGCTCCACCAAATCGATGGTGTCGAGCCTGAGGGTTTAGATGGCAATGTCTTCTGAAGAAATACAAGTTTGCATCGACTTTAAGTCGTATGCCTGTTCTGCATATATCGTGAAGAGAAGATTGATCTGGAGGCTTCCAGGTGTTTTGGCACAATCCTTATGGATTGTCCGAGACGTCCGAGCCCAGTTCCAATGACGTCGTGAATGGCCTAGCCGGCCGGAAGCGA
>NZ_JBMDKV010000068.1:0-575 GCF_057809895.1 Rhizobium sp. FG113
GGTGCAGTACCGGTTGCGCTGAACGTGCTGATGGGGGTGCCGGTCATTCATGTCATTCTCTGCCGGTGATGCCATGAAGCCTCCGTTACGGCCTCTCTTTTGGGCTGGTCTGGCACCGGCCCGGCCTTGGTCTGCAACGGCTCCGCCGACCTTCTTCCCCTGACCGCAAGCGGTCATTCCTCGCGAGCCAACAAGCTCGGCTACCGCCGTCCTGCGCTGCCGCTGCGGTCTTTTAGATGCAGTCGTCCGATCCGGCGCCTCTCGACCGCCATCGAGGCCGCATCGGGCGGCTTCGAACAACTCTCAGGAGAAACGACAATGGCTCAGATCGGCACCTTCACCCGCGACGAAACCGGCGCTTACAACGGCACCATCAAGACCCTCACCCTTCATGTTAAGGCCAGCATCAAGCCCTGCGACCGCGACAACGACCGCGCACCCGACTTCCGCGTCACCGCAACGGGTGTCGAGTTCGGAGCCGGCTGGAGCCGGACCGCCCGCGAAACGGGCGCCGAATACCTCTCGCTCAAGCTCGACGATCCATCCTTCACGGCGCCGGTCTACGCCTCCCTCGT
>NZ_JBMDKV010000069.1:0-357 GCF_057809895.1 Rhizobium sp. FG113
AAGTTGTGATCGGCTGCCGCGGCGAGATCATTGCTCGTCATCCGCGAAGCTGGGAGCGGGAGGACGTCGTCTTCGATCCAGTCCATTATCTGCCGCTGATCGAGCAGAAGATCAATGCCCTGGATCAGGCGGCTCCTCTCCAGGGCTGGGACCTGCCGGACGAATTCGCCACGTTGCGCCGGCTAATGGAAGGTCGCATGGCCAAGCATGGCCGTCGGGAATACGTGCAGGTTCTGCGCCTGCTGGAAAGCTTCGAGCTTGCCGACCTGCATGCAGCGGTGAAGCAGGCGATCCAGCTCGGAGCGATCGGCTTCGATGCGGTCAAGCATCTGATCCTGTGCCGGGTCGAGCGCCGGC